>OY764630.1:0-67899 GCA_963668285.1 uncultured Lewinella sp.
TTGCGGTACGATGGCCTTCAGGGCCGGGTGACCCAAGCTGGCCACCGCCATCTGCCATTCCGCGGTGGAGCTACAGCCGATCAGCCCTACGTGGCCGTTACTCCACGCCTGCTTCGAGAGCCAGTCGATGGCGTCGTAGCCGTCGGTGGTGGGTACGCCGAGGATGTCCCACACGCCTTCGGAATAGTACCGGCCGCGCTCGTTCTGCTCCACGTAGGCGTAGCCGGCCTCGACCCAGGGGCGGGCCCTTTCGTAGCTGCGCGTGCGCTCTTCCCCGTCGACCCAACCGTTCATTTGGTAGGGCGTACGGCTGAATACGACCCCGAACGGGCCACTGGTTTTCGGCAGGTAGACGTCGGTCGCCAGCCGCTTACCGTCCCGCATGGGGACCATCATTTTCTGCTCGATATCGGCGATGGCTTCCAGTGCCCGGTACGCGTCACTTTTCTGGGCGAATAAGCCTGTGTTTACGGAGAGTAAGAGTAGTAGGAGTAGCGGTCTTGGCATAATCTGGCGTTGATGGGCTCAAGATAAGTACCGGCCGCTACTTCGATCCGTCGGTTTACTTACCGCTGAACTCGTAGAATATGCCGGCGTGAAGGGCGACGTAACCGAATGCTATCTCTCGGGTCGCCCCACGTTCAAGCAGTATACCGACGCTGCCGTCCAGGGCGATCCCAAATCTGGGCAGCGGGTTAAAAGCGACGCGCGTAGTAGGCGTAATCCCCCAGATGCCCCCCCGGATCTCCGTATCGTCCACTCCGATAATCCGGTAGCGATCGGCCTCGGTTTCCAAAAATGTGATCGCGTTCGTGTGGCGAAAGGAGATAGCGGCCAGTTCGAACTGCAAACCGAGCTGCCAACTAAAGCGGGATCTGGGGCGGGTAAGCCGCCGGTGTACGCCGAACTGCAAGCCCAGAGATGCCAGATCCGCCGTGCCGCCAACGTAACGACTGGAAAACGCGCCCCGGCGAACGTCAGCGAACTCCCATTCGTAACTGGAGGCCGCCGTCAACAGCAACGCCCCGGAAAGTATCCAGCTGTCGGAACTCGCGTGGCGTACCTCGACCCCCGCCTGAATGCCTCTCAACGGAATATCATCGTTAAACTCGACGTTAGGCCCTTCCCCGCCCCCTTGCACGATAACGTCCCTGGGTTGTTCGTCGATGATCGCTTCCAGACGCAGTAAGCCGACCTTCGGGCCGATGACCCAGTTATCCTCCTGCTGTGCCATCAGGGGTTGGAAGATCGAGAATACTAAGAGACTTAAGGATAGGCATTTATACATAGATAAGGGTTTGGTGTAGCGCAAATGTACCCTCCCCCCGAGGTACATAACCCGCCATTAAACCCACCTTAAATCAAACCATAAAGTATCCTTAACGCCCCACTTAAAACCTCCCGGATTAAAATTCCAACGCAATCACCGACAACAACTCCAACTCATCACGATCGAACGCCGGCCCCAAGTCCTCCACCGGCATGCGCGCCTTTTTCGGGGCCCGGTAGTTACGGTAATCGCGCACCCGCAAACCACTGGGCAATATCCTGGAATTATAGGCCTCCCGAAAACGCGGCTCTTTATCCCCCGGCGCCTCGGCGTAGGCCAAATAGCGGATATCGAGCGTTTCCGGATCGAACCAGTATTCGAATTTATCCTGAAAATCGGTGCCGCCGCCCTCCGCCGCAAAGGTTACCGTGAGGTGTTCCAACGATGCCCCTTTGATCGTATCCCGGCCCCGGTGGACGGGCACCGCCGCCCCGTCCCGCAGCGCCCAGGGAAGAAAAGCGAAGTAGATGACACTATTCACCGACGCCACGTAAGCGGCGCTGTCCTTAGGCGAAAGGCTTACCGGCTCATCGGCTATAAATCGTGTCAAGCCGTTATTGCTAAGTTCATCGCGCACAGTTTGTTGACTCGTCGAGTCTACCCACCAGCGCTGGTAAACGTACCGGCCATCGGCGCGCTGGTAGCGGTATTCCTTATCGCGAAACCGAAAGGTAATGTCCGCCGCATCCAGTACGTCCAATCCGTTGGCGGCGACGGACCGCCGTACCAGATCGCGACCGGGGTCGAGTGTCGGCTCGGCTGAGGGTTCACCGTTTTGCTGACAGGCGTACGGCAAAACCGCCACGCAGAATAGACCGAGGTAAAGGGCATAATTTCTCACCCCCTCAAGGTTGCGCATTTTATTTGATTGCCCGACAATTACCTTTAGCGCCTCATGTCCAAACCCACCATTTCCGGCTTTTCCGCCGCTCACCTCCCCTTCGGCATCTTCAGCACATCGGCACGCAGCCCCCGCGTCGGCGTCGCTTACCAAGACTGGATCATCGATATGACGGCGCTGGCCGAGACGGGTATTTTTGCCTTCGACACCAGCGTATTTTACGAATCCACCCTCAACGCCTTCATCGCATTAGGCAAAGACGTGACAATTTTTGCGAGGACGCAGGTGCAAGGGTTTTTAAGTAAAGAGCAAGACATCCCCCCCGCCGGCAACGAACTGTTCGTGGACCGCAAGACCGCCCGCCTGCACCTCCCCCTGGCAATCGGCGACTATACGGACTTCTACTCCAGCCGCGAACACGCCGAAAACGTCGGCAAGCTGTTCCGTGACCCGGAGAACGCCCTGCTCCCCAACTGGCGCCACCTGCCGGTAGGCTACCACGGCCGTGCCAGCTCCATCGTCGTGAGCGGCACGGACATCCGCCGCCCCAAAGGCCAGGTCAAACCCAACCGCTACCCTACCCCCCGCTACGAACCTACCTCTCGGCTCGATTTCGAACTGGAGCTCGCCTTCGTTATCGGTAAGGACTCTCAGCTGGGCCGGCCCGTTCCCATCGTCGAAGCGGAGGACTACATCTTCGGCGTGGCCCTGTTCAACGACTGGTCCGCAAGGGATATTCAGAAGTGGGAATACGTACCGCTCGGGCCGTTCCTGGGCAAGAATTTCGCCTCGTCCATCAGCCCCTGGATCACCCCGCTCGAAGCCCTTTCCGAGCACCGCGCCCCCGGCCCGCCGCAGGAGCCGGCCCCGCTGGAGTACCTGTTGACCCCAAACCGGTACAACTTAGATATTCAATTGGAGGTAAAGCTGACCACCGCTAACGGGCATGGAAAGATCCTCTCCCGTTCCAATGCGAAGCACCTCTACTGGAGCATGGCGCAACAGTTGGCTCACCACACCGTAAATGGCTGTAATATGCGGGTGGGTGACGTCCTGGCCTCCGGCACCATCAGCGGCCCGGATGAGTTCAGCTACGGCTCCTTACTGGAATTATCCAAGGGTGGCAGAAGCCCGATCAATATTGCCCCCGGCGTAGATCGGACTTTCCTGGAAGACGGAGATATTTTGACGCTCTCCGCCTGGGCGGGGGAAGGCGGCGGCCGTATCCAACTCGGCGAAGTGGTTGGTACGGTACTCCCCGCGATACTATAAGTAAACGAATTACCCTCCCAATCATTACCTTTCTAGCGAACTTGCACAAGCTACTAACTACACCCTATGGAATTCCTGCTGAACAACCCCGCCCTCCTCTTCCTACTGCTGGGGGCGCTGTATATCTTTTTCTCGAGCTTCTTTATCGTTCAGCAGCAGACGATGGTCATCCTCGAACGCTTCGGGCGTTTCGCCTCCGTACGCGGCCCCGGGCTTCACCTGAAGTTCCCGTTGATCGACAAGGTGTCCGGTAAGATGAGCCTCCGCGTCCGCCAGCTCGACGTCAACGTGGAGACCAAGACCAAAGACAACGTATTCGTAAAGCTCAAAGTGAGCGTGCAATACGCCGTGGGGCGCGATTCCGTTTACGACGCCCACTACAAGCTCGACCGCCCCGACGACCAGATCAACTCCTATATTTTTGACGTCGTCCGCGCGGAAGTACCGAAGATGATCCTCGACGACGTGTTCGTACGGAAGGACGATATCGCTAACGCCATTAAGCACGAGCTACAGGAAGCGATGCAAGCTTACGGCTACAACATCGTCCGCGCCCTCGTTACCGACATCGACCCCGATAGCACGGTTAAGACCGCCATGAACCGCATCAACGCCGCCGAACGTGAAAAACTCGCCGCCGAGTACGAAGCGGAAGCCGACCGCATCCGCATCGTCGCTAAGGCTAAGGCAGAAGCCGAATCCAAGCGCCTCCAGGGTCAGGGTATCGCCGATCAGCGCCGGGAGATCGCCAAAGGCCTCGAAGAATCCGTGGACATCCTCAACTCCGTAGGCATCAACAGCCAGGAAGCCTCCGCCCTCATCGTCGTTACCCAGCACTACGATACCCTCCAGAGCATGGGCGAAAACGTCAACTCCAACCTCATCATGCTCCCCAACGCCCCGACCGCCGGTAGCGACATGCTCAGCCAGATGACCGCCAGCTTTATCGCCAGCCAGCAGATGGGCGAAGAAATGAAAGCCAGCTCGGAAGCACTTAAGCAGGCCAAAGTCAAGGAGAAGATCGCCCTACAGCGCTAGTGCCCCCGTTTCACGTATTAGTTACCGGGCCGGAAAGCTCCGGAAAGTCTACCCTCGCCGCGCAGCTTGCAGAGCAGCTTGGTGGTCGATTGGTGCCCGAATATGCGCGTGCGTACCTAGCCACCCACGGTTTGGCGTACGAGCGGGATGACCTTTCCAAAATCCTAGCGGGGCAGCTAGCGGCAGAAAAGGAAGCGCTGAATTCAGCTGCCAAAGTGATCGTATCCGATACCGGCCCGGAGGTGCTTTTTATCTGGTCCCAAGAGAAATACGGTGCCGTTGCCGGGGCTATTTTGGAAGCCGTGGCAGGTATGCACTACGACCTCATCCTCCTCTGTTACCCGGAATACGCCTGGGAACCGGACCCCCAACGGGAGCATCCCGCCCTCGCCGATCGATTACGTCTTTGGGAAGCGTACCGTCGCTTGCTTGTTTCAACCGCCCTACCGCTATGTGATCTTTCACCCCGGTCAAGAGCCGACGGTGCCTCGCAGTTGCAGCAGGCACTCAGGTACGTCGAGTTGCACCTGGGTTGATTGTTTGTTTCGTACGGAGGAAAACGGCGGAGCGGAGAAAAACGGAGGCAAACGTGAAGTGCTAACCGCCTCCGTCTTCCTCTGCCCCTCTGTTTTCCTCTGCGAGAACCCCGACCACCCCTAGAATACCTCTCACTCCCCAAAAGTCCGGCCAGCCTCCCGAGCAACCATAGCATTCAAGACGAATTGATAGCCTAACAGCCCGAAGGCGGCCACCATCAGAACCGTCCCGTTTGGCAGGAAAATACCGATTAGCCCGCAAACTCCGATAGCGACCGTGAACAACAGCAGGTTGCGCTTTTGCTTCTCATCGTTCGGGCGCAGGAAGCTACCTAGTGGAATCATCATTGCCGCACTGAGTACCGCGAGTAAGAGCAGCTGCTCGCTATCGGTGATCAAGTACCCTAGGCCGCAGAGAATAGCAATACCCAAGGCCGCACCCACCGATTTTGCCATGACCTTATCGTCCCGGTCCAGCAGCAGGCGGCCGTAGGGGTTGGTCAGGAGATAGAAATTCATCAGCGGGGTGATTACCCAACTGAGTACGAAGGCCGCGACGGCGACGTAGATGATCGGGTTGATGAACACGGCCAGGCCAGGGTTGCTATTCGCCAGACCGCGTAGCGCCCTTACCCCCAGCCAGAGCCCGAAGATGACGGCGTAGGCCGCACCACCCGACAGGCGAGACATCGCCTGGGTATACTTAAAGTACAGTTTGTACACCGGGTTACGTGCCTTAAGGCATTCGAGCATGACGTAGCGGGCCATGTCGTTCTGCGGGTTCAGGCTGAGGGCGTACTTGGCGCGTTCCAGCGCTTCTCTGTGCTTACCCTGGCTGAGTAGGGAGTAGGCGTGTTGCGCGATGGTGTAGGGATCTTCCGGGGCTAGGTTCAGCGCGTCTTCCACCGTGGCGGCTACGTTCTCACGGCCGAGCAGGCTTTCGGTGAAGATCTTGAGGTTGAGGGCCTCTGAGTTCTCGGGCTCGATGGCGAGGGCTTCGTCGGCGTAGTGGAGGACGCCATCGTAATTGCGTTGGGCCATTTTAACGCGGGCCATCAGGGTGTAGGCGTTCTCGTCGCGGGCGTCCATATCAAGCAGGGTGCGGGCGTAGCGCTCGGCGATGGCGGGTTTGTCGTCCATCAATTCTACGCTTGCGGCCAGGTAGAGGACGGTCGGGTTATCGGGGTGCTCCTGGATGATGGGCTCTAGGACGTGGCGCGCGCGCTTCTTGTCACCGGTTTGCGCGAGTACGCTAACGTAATTGATCTGGGCGTAGACGTCGTCCGGCTTATCGCTCAGGTAAGTTTCCAATAAGTCCTTGGCCTCCTGGTGACGGTCTTGCCCGAGCAGAATTTGGAGGCGTTGTTGAAGGGCGTTGGATTGCACGTAGTCGCGGGCTTAGGGGTGAAGGTCACTTAAGGTAAGTCAGAATATCGTCGTATAGGCCACCCTTATTCGCGAAGGTGGCGTAATTACGCGCGGTGTTGAACCATTCGCTGGTGGAGGGGCGGTGCCGGTCTACCGCTTTGAGCAGGTCCTTGGTCTCGATGGGCCGGGGGGTACCCGTTCGCATGGCCTCCTCGAGGATTTCTTCGACGGCAATGTCGATCACGGCGTTAAGATCGGCTCCGGAGTAATCCTTGGTGCGCCCGGCTACCTTGGCGTAGTCGATACGGCCGAGGGGTTTGCCCCGGAGCTTCAGTTCCAGGATGGTCGCGCGGCCGGCCGGGTCGGGGGGCGGCACGAAGATGATGCGGTCGAACCTCCCCGGGCGGCGGAAGGCGGTATCGAGGTGCCAGGGGACGTTGGTAGCGCCGATGATCAGGATGCCGTCGTTGGCCGCCTCGATGCCGTCCAGCTCCGCCAGGAACTGGTTGATGAGGTTACGCCCGGCGGTCTGCCGCATGTCGGATCTTTTGGCCCCCAGGGCGTCCACTTCATCGAAAAACAGTACGCAGGGGGCTTTGCGGCGGGCCAGGTCGAAGTACTCGGCGAGTTGCTTTTCGGAGTTACCGACCCACATATCCAGCACATCGTTCAGCCCGACGCTGATGAAGCTGGCGTCGATCTGACCGGCGGTGGCGCGGGCGATGAAAGTCTTACCGCAGCCGGGGGGGCCGTAAAGAAGGATGCCCCCACCGACCTTCTTGCCGTAACTTTTGTAGAGGTCGGCGTGCTCGAGGGGTTTGATGATCTTGAGGTCGATCTCGCGCTTGACGCCGTCCATACCGCCTACGTCGCCGAAGTCGATCTCGGGGCGGGTGAGCAGGCGGTCGTCCCAGTCGTCTTCCTCCGCTTCGAAGTCGAAGTTGACGCCTAGGCGGAAGTGGGCATCCAGCTCGTCGTCGGCTACGTCGGCGGCGTCTTCCACGGCGGCGCGGTAGACTTCACCGGCGCGGGTATCGTCGCCATCCTTCAGGTAACAGCGGGCAACGAGAACGCGGATGCGGGGGTGGAGCAGCACGGGGTCGTCGACATCCTCATAGATGATGAGGCAAGCCGAATATTTTTGCTGGCGGTAGTACACCTCGACGAGGTACTCCTTGAGGTCCATCGCGTAGGGCTCGCGGCGGATGAGGCCATTAAGCTGGGTTTCCAGTTCCCGGTCGTGGCCACCGGCTTCGCGCAGTTTGTTGATGAGCAGGCGGGCGATGTAGGCGTTTTCGGGGGAAGCCTCCAGCGCTTTGCGCAGATCGTTGAGTTCTTGGTTGGCCATTGCTGCCTGGATCGAGGTAGGTTAGGTAAGGAGGTCGTTACGGCGGATGATGCGTTCGAGGGCAACTTTGGTTCGGTAGCGCAGGCCGGCCATCCAGAATCCGAACAGCGTCCAGCCGATGATGATGGGGTAGAATACCATGCGCATCGTGCTGTCCAGATCCTCGCCACCCAGGGCGGGGTTGCCGGCCGCACCGGGGTGTAGGCTATTCCCGGCCACCCGGGGGATGATGTAGATCAGGGGGATGAGGCAGACGAAAGCAAAGATGTTGTAGGCCGCCCCCAACCGGGCCTGCTGCTCCGGGTCGCGCAGCGCCGCCCGCAGTGCGAAGTAACCGCCATAGATCAGTAGTGCGATCAAGGTAGTGAACTGCTTGATGTCCCAGCTCCAGTAACTCCCCCAGGTGTACTTGGCCCAGAGTGCGCCCGTCAGCAGGCCGAGGATGCCGTACAGCATACCAACCGCCGTGAAGGCGACCGACCAGTAGTCCGCCCTATCGCGCAGGCTGACCTCCGTGACCGCGGCGAAGTTCGACTGCTTACTGCGGAGCAGGTACTTGATGGCGTAGACAACCGCCGCTATGAAAACGAACATCATGGCGAACCAGAGGCTGACGTGGAAGTAGGTATTGCGGATGGTCTCCCCCAGGATGCCCCGGTAGGGAAAGGTAATCGCCGCGTTCGGGTAGAGATCGCCCTTCGCGATGGCGCCGCTCTTCCAGCCCGCCTCGGCGGCGGACCGGCCGGCCGGCGTATCGTTTTGGCGGATGGTGATCCCGACGGCGTCTACGAAGCTTCCGTCGGTCGGGGTCGTGATCAACAGCGGATAGGTGCTGGCCTCCCCGGCGGCTACGTCCGTTTCGGGTACGTATGCCGGCACGTTGAAGGTGAAGTCCGCCCGCCGGTCGTCGTGCACGATGACCGAGGTGGCTTCCAATGCCAGGCCATCCCCTGCTCTTATCCACCCCCGCACTGCACCTGCGGTACTCGCCTTAGAAAATTGTGTGTTGTAACCCGTTACTTGCAAGGTTACCTGCTCCCCCACCACCGCCGACCGCGGAGTCACGCTGGAGAGATTGGGCTTGAGCGGTACCAACATTCCGGCGATTATTCCGTACAGTACCAGCAGTACCCCGAGCAGCTTCCACCAGTGCCTGCGCATCATTTTCTCCATCGTGCAAAGATAGCTGCCCATTTTTGCGCCGTGTCAACCCAATATCATGACTGAACCAAAAGCGAAACAACGAGCCAAAACGCTCACCCTGCACGACCACGAACGGACGGACAATTACTACTGGCTAAAGGATAGAGAAGATCCGGAAGTCATCAGCTACCTGGAGCAAGAAAATGCGTGGTTCCGGCACCGCACGCGGGATCAGGAGGCGCTGCGCGAGGAGCTCTACGAAGAGATAAAGGGGCGGATCAAGGAGGACGATCAGAGTGTACCCTATACCTTTCGTGGCTATGAATATCAGACGAAGTACGAGACTGGCGATCAATACCCTAGGTACTTCCGCCGGAAGCTGGATCAAACGGCGCCGGAGTCGCTACTGGACGTAAACGAACTCGCCGAGCCGCACGATTATTACAAAGTCGGCGGGCTGACCGTGAGCGACGATAATCGCTACCTGGCCTACGGGGAGGATACGGTAAGCCGGCGTATCTACACCATCCGTATCAAGGACCTGCTAACGGGCCATTACCTGCCCGACGTCATCCCGAACACCACCGGCGGCTCGACCTGGAGCGCGGACGGGAAGTACCTGTTTTACTCCGTCAAGGATGAAACGCTACGGCCATATAAGATCCTGCGCCACGAGCTGGGCACCGCCCCGCAGGACGACGTGACGATCTACGAAGAGCGGGATGAGACCTTTCGGGCCTTCGTGTACCGCAGTAAATCGCGCAAGTACATCATTCTTGGCGCGGCGCAGACAGTGAGTAACGAGTACTACTTGCTCGACGCGGAGAAGCCTCTGGACGAGCCGCGCTTGTTTCAGGCCCGCGAGCGCCACCTCGAGTACGGCATCGCCCACATCGACGACCGTTTCTACGTACTCACCAACCTGAACGCCCGCAACTTTCAACTGATGGTGACCCCGGAGGGGGCGACCGGGAAGGAGCACTGGACGACGGTCATCCCGAACCGGGAGGATACGCTGCTGGAAGGCGTGGAGCTATTCGAGCACTACCTCGTGCTTTCGGAGCGGCGGCGCGGTTTGACGGAGTTGCGGGTGTTGGGTGTCGGCGCCGAGATCGATTACTACCTGGAGTTCACCGATGAGGCGTATATGGTGTATACCGGCAAGAACCCGGAGTTCGCGACGCACACGCTGCGGTTCGGCTACCAGTCGATGACTACTCCCGCCTCTACCTTCGACGTGGATATGCGTACGAAAGAGCGTACGCTACTCAAGCAGCAGCCGGTGCTGGGGGAGTTCGACCCGCAAGACTACGTGAGCGAACGGCGCTTTTCGGTCAGTCGTGACGGGACGGAGGTGCCCCTGAGTATCGTGTATAAAGCGGGTGGCAAAAAGGACGGCTCCGCCCCGCTGTTGCTATACGCCTACGGCAGTTACGGGCATAGCCTCGACCCCTACTTCAGCGTGGCGCGGCTGAGCCTGCTGAATCGTGGCTTTATCTTCGTCATCGCGCACATCCGTGGCGGAGAGGAAATGGGGCGACGTTGGTACGAGGATGGTAAGCTGCTGAACAAGCGGAACACCTTCAACGACTTCGTCGACGCCGGCGAATGGCTGGTCCGCAGCGGTTATACGAGCGCCGACCGGCTGTTCGCGATGGGTGGAAGCGCCGGGGGGCTGCTGATGGGCGTCGTGGCCAACGAGCGGCCCGATCTGTGGGCGGGCGTGGTCGCCCAGGTACCTTTCGTGGACGTGGTGACGACGATGCTGGATGATTCCATCCCGCTGACCACGGGTGAATACGACGAGTGGGGTAACCCGAACGTGAAGGAATACTACGAGTACATCCTGGGGTACAGCCCTTACGATCGGGTCAAAGCGCAAGGGTATCCGAATATGCTCATCACGACCGGCCTGCACGACAGCCAGGTACAATACTGGGAGCCGGCCAAGTGGATCGCCAAGCTGCGGGAGCTGCGCACTAACGAAGCCGAACTGGTGCTGTACACTAACATGGAAGCCGGCCACGGTGGCGCCTCCGGGCGGTTCGAGGCCATTCGGGAAGTAGCGCGTGATTACGCCTGGGTGTTATCAATGGCGCCGCGTGCGGAGGCAAAGTAGAACACAGTTGGTAGCGCTGCGTTAAATGCAATAACCAGCATTAGCAAACTATGTACTTACTCTACGATACCAGCCTCGCGGCCGATTGGCCCTACTTACTCGCTATCCTCGTCATTATTGGCGGGGTCGTGCTCTACTATCAGAAAGCTAAAAAGGATCAGATAGAACTGAAGGAAGCCGAGCACGATGCTTACAGCCATACGGTGAACGACTCTAACTACAACATTGACCGAGAGGGGATTGACGGCCACCGGGCTAAAAACCTGTCTAAGGACGAAGCCAAGCGGGCGGTCGACCAGCTGAAGGCGACCGGGCAGGTGCCCAGCCGGGAGGAATTCCAGGATTTGAAGAAAGATCTCGATCGGTAGGTAGCTCGCTAGCTTACCTTCGCGGTGGCCAAAACCCAGTACCGGGTTTTGGCCGCCTTTATTTTTAGGAATACTTAATGGTAAGGTCGGGTACGCTAGGCGTTATAAAAGCGTCCTAATATTAGCCCCCCGAAGATCGAATGAAGAAGCTGGATAAGCTGGTAATGAAGCAATTTATTGGTCCCTTTCTGGTGACCTTTAGTATTGCCATGTTCGTTCTGATCATGCAGGCGCTCTGGCAGTATCTGGAACGGATCGCCGGTAAGGGCCTCAGCTTCTTTACCGTGATCGAGTTGCTGAGTTACAAGTGCGTCGGCCTGGTGCCACTCGCCCTTCCACTCGGTCTGCTGATCTCGTCGGTGATGGTCCTCGGGGGCATGGCGGAACACTATGAGCTTTCCAGCATCAAATCGACGGGTACGAGCCTGCTACGCGTGATGCGCTCGCTGATCATCGTGGGTATAGGCTGTACGGCGGTCAGCTTCCTGGTATCCGATTACGTGATTCCGGCGGCCAATCTGCAGTTCGGGGCGCGGATGTACGACATCAACCAGAAGAAGCCGACGCTGAATATGGAGCCGGGGTCGTTTAATACGGACTTCGACCAGTTCGCTATCCGCTTAGGTGAAAGGGATACGGACGGGCGGCACATCGGCAACGTACTCATCTACGACCACACCCGCGCTACGACCGGCAACCTCGGGCAGATCACCGCCCGCAACGGGGAGATGTATTCGACGCCGGACGGGCAGGCCCTGATCATGGAATTGAACGAGGGGGTGCAGTACTCCGAACGGCGGCCGACCGGAAAGAACCGCAAATCGCTACCGTTCATCCGCACGAAGTTCGATCGGTACATCAAGGTCTTCGATCTTTCGCAGTTCAACCTGGGCGTAACGGACGTGAGCCTTTTCGAAACCAATCGCTCGATGCTCGCCAGTTGGCAACTACAGCGGGGGGTGGACAGTATCGAGACGGACATCGCCATCAGGAAACAAAAGATCAGTAACCAGACCGTTAGCTACCTGAAGCTTCTGCGTAAGGATACGGTCGTCTACCGGGAGAACGCCCCGCCGGAGTTCGATAACTCGGCTAAAGACCCACGGCTGTACATGGAGCGAGATACCGCAGCTTCGGCGGATACGAGCTTTTCGGCGGATCGAGCGGCCGACGTACCGGTACGGCCCAGTGTACTGCCTAAACTGGCTAGCGCCGACGAGGAGGAGGAACGAGAATTAGCCGAACGGGTCGCCGAGAAAAACGCGCGTAATCGGGCCAAAGCGCAGTTACATCCCCTGGTGGTTGCCGCCCGGGACTGGCCGGGCCTGGATACGGCTTTAGTGGAACTGAAGCCAGAAACACGGCGCCGGATATTGAATAGGGCACGGTCGGGCACCCGCGCCGTCGTCAGTCAGGCATCCTCGATCGGTAGGTTACTACCCGGTATTTACGAGACGCGGGTCAAGTACGTCTACGACCGGCACATGAAGTTCAGCATGGCCGTGGTGTGCATCATCTTCGTATTTATCGGAGCGCCAATGGGGGCGATCGTGCGTAAGGGGGGCTTTGGCTTTCCCATCCTCGTGAGTATAATTTTCTTCGTCATCTTCATCATCCTTACGATCATGTGCCGGAAGTTGGCGGAGAGCTTCGTCGTTAGTGCCGCCTTTGCCGGCTGGTTACCCTGCATCATCTTATTTCCGGTAAGTCTGTGGATCACCTCGCGGGCGATGAAGGACGCCAAGCTGGTGGACGTCGACCGGATAACCGGCTTCTTCAAAAAACGATTCGGTAAGGATGAGGTACCGCCGACCGTTGCGTAGCGTTCCGTAGGTTTGGGGGAAGAATAAAGCTTGAGCCTATCGCAGTCGTTGCACGTCCTTTCGCGGAGCGTTCGTTCCCGTTGTTCCTTCGGCGGAACGTCCTTTTTATCGGGGTGACGATTCTACTGGTCGCCTGTAATCTGTACTTGCTGTCCACCTCCCAGCAGGGGGACGCCCTGATTGCTATCAACGGACTGCGAAGTACTTATTTCGACTACTTCTTCAAAGTCGGCACGCGCTTCGGGGAGCCCGTCGCCTACGCGGGGGTGATCGCCATCGTGAGTGCCTTTAGCTACCGGCGGGCGCTCTTCGTGGTGGGTACGGGCGCGCTGGCGGGGATCCTGGCGGGCGTGTTCAAGCTCATCTTCGCCCAACCGCGGCCGCTGCGGTGGTTCTTCGACAACTTCGAGCCGGTATGGCATACGCTGAACCACTTCGAGGAGGACTGGCGGAGTTGGGACGAAACGGGCAGTTTCCCCAGCGGGCATACCGCCTCGGCTTTTGCGCTGTATGCATTTCTGGCCTTCAACGCGCGAACGGGTAAGGTACCGATTACGCTCTTCTGCCTGGCCCTGGCCGCGATGGTCGGTTTTAGCCGGATGTACCTGCTTTACCACTTCCTGCGGGACGTTACCGCCGGGGCATTTTTGGGCCTGCTGGTCGCAATGCTGGGCTACTACGCGCAAGGGCGAATATTTCAGCATTGGCCCGCACTGGACCGGGGTTGGGGCGATCGCTTTCGTACCTTGCCGCCCGTTACCGATCGGGTCGATCCGCCCGCTTAATGCCTAGCTATGCCCTACCCTACCATCGCCGTAATTCGAGAAGGAAAAGTACCCCCCGATAGCCGCGCCCCGCTTACGCCCAAGCAGGTGGCTAAACTGCGTGAGGAAGGGGTGGATGTAGTCGTCCAACCAAGCCCGGGGCGGGTATTCACCGACGACGAGTACGCGGAGCTCGGGGTTCCGGTGGTGGAAGATATCAGCGACCGCGAACTGTTACTGGGGGTGAAGGAGGTACCGGTGAATCACCTTATCCCGGGCAAGACTTATTGCTTTTTCGCGCACGTAGCCAAGGAACAGCCCTATAACCAACCGCTCCTACGGGCACTGTTGGACAAGGGTATACGGATGATCGACTACGAGTACCTGACCGATGAAGAAGGCCGGCGGATGATTGCCTTCGGTTACTGGGCGGGTATGGTCGGGGCCCACAATGCGATGTGGACCTACGCACAGCGGACCGGTAAGTTTATGATCCCGCGGCTCAAGGATTTGTTCGACTACGAGGCGGCCAAGCGGCACTATAAGTCAATATCTAATTTGCCGCCGGTGCGGGTCGTGCTAACGGGTACCGGTCGGGTTGGTAAGGGCGCCGCCCGGGTATTGACCGACATGGGGCTGAGGGAGGTGTCCCCAGAAGAATACCTGGCGGGAGAAGGCACCAGCGTATTTACGCAGCTACGCGTGCAGGATTACGCCCGGCGACCGGACGGGGCCGCCTTCAAAAAGGGAGAGTACTACGCCGACGGTGGCGCCTTCGAGAGTGACTTTCGCAAGTTCGCAGAAGTTTCCGACGTATTCGTCAACGGTATTTTTTGGGACGGGAAGGCACCCGCCTTCTTTACCGCCGAGGAGATGCGCGATCCTGCCTTCCGCATCCGGACGATCGGAGACATTACCTGCGATATCGCCCCCGCCGCCAGCGTTCCTTCTACGCTGTATGCTTCTACGATTGCCGAGCCGGTGTTCGGTTACGACCCGGCAAGCGGGAAGGAGGTGGAACCCTACGGGGAAGGGGTAGTCGACGTGATGTCGATCGACAACTTACCGAGTGAGTTGCCGCGGGATGCCAGCCGGGCATTTGGCAAGGTGTTCGTTAAGCGCATCTTGCCGGAGTTTGGGGAGGAGGAGTCGTGGGTTTTGGCGCGGGGGACGATTACTGAGGGTGGGGAGTTAGGTAAGTACTTCCGGTATTTGAAGGACTATGCCAGCGGTAGCTGATACACCCGCGTCGGTGGTTTAATGATTGGGGACGCTTCAACCTTTCATTCTTTATGACAGATCCGATACACCCCACCCTTTCGAAACCAGGTAAGTTGCCGCTTGGCGTACCGCCGGCTGTTGCGTTTGATCAGCTCTACTGTTCTTTCCCGAGCGTGTTCACCGGCGAAGTACGGCCACCACTCCTGGTAGCCGACGGTTTGTAGCACGGGTAGTTCTTGGTACTCGCTTAGTGTTTGAGCTTCGGCTTCCAGTCCTTCCCGTAGCATGGTTTCTACCCGCTGGTTGATGCGTTCGTAGAGGGCGTTGCGATCAACGGCGGGCATTAGGTAGACGGGCTCAAATGGGCGTTCGGGGCGGTTACCCAGGAAGCTGGAGTACGGCTTGCCGGCGGAGATACTTACCTCGAGGGCGCGTTGTAGGCGGCGGGGGTTCTGGCGGTCTACCACTTTGTAGTAAGTGGGGTCCAGTTGTCGGAGCTTGGTCGTCAGCCCCGTCAAACCTTGCTTTTCCCAAATACCTTGCACCTGCGTCCTCGCAAAATCAGTCACGTCGGGGAATTTATCCAGGCCTTCGCACAGCGCGCGCAGGTAGAGGCCGCTGCCACCCACCAAAACTAAGTGTTCCGCGCCGGCGAAACGATCATTGAATAGTCGTAGCGCCTCGGCGGCAAAACGACCGGCCGAGAGCGGGGCGCGTAGGCCGCGGTCGGCGATGAAATGGTGGGGGACTGCAGCCAACTCCTCCTCACTGGGGCGGGCGTTACCGATGCGCATCTCCCGGTAAAACTGGCGGCTATCACCGCTGATGATCTCCGTGCCGTAGCGCCGGGCGAGCTCGATGGCCAGGCGCGTTTTACCGCTTGCCGTCGGGCCACCCACTACCAGCAACTTCGTTTTGTGCGGCATTAACCCACCGGTTCGAGAATGCCTTCGACGAAGCGGCGGGTTACGGCGGCTACGTCGTCCTGACCTTTCAGCGCTCTGATGAAGGCGCTGCCGATGATGGCACCGTTAGCGTAGCGACAGGCCGTGCGGAAGGATTTGGCATCACTGATGCCGAAGCCAATCAGGCGGGGCTGTTTAAGTCCCATCCCGGCAATCCTGGCGAAGTAGGCTTCCTGCTCCGCGGTGATCTCTCCGCTCTTACCCGTGATGCTGCTGCTGCTTACGACGTAAATGAAACCGGTAGACAGCTCGCCGATCTTGCGGATGCGCGCTTCGGGGGTCTGGGGCGTGATGAGGAAAGTAACCTGCATATCGTGCTCCTCAGCTAACGAACGGAACTCCGCTTCGTACTCGTAAACGGGCAGATCGGGGAGGATCAGGCCGTCTGCTCCGGCATCCCGAGCTGCCTTGACGAAGCGTTCGGAGCCGTATTGCATGACCTGGTTGTAGTAGCCCATGAGTACGATCGGCACCTGGGTGTGCCTGCGGGCTTCGCGTACCTGCTCAAAAAGCCCGTCCAAGGTAAAGCCGTTCTTGAGGGCCTGCATGCTGGATTGCTGGATGGTCTCGCCGTCCGCCATCGGGTCGGAATAAGGGAGGCCGAGCTCGATCAGGTCGACGCCGCTGTCGGCCAGCTCGCGAATGATGGTGACGGTATCACCCAGGCGGGGGAAGCCGGCGGTGAAGTAGACGTTGAGCAGGTCGCGGTCTTTTTCGGCGAAGAGGCGGGTAAGTCTATTCATTGGGCGAAACGCGTTCGAGGTATTCGGTGAAGGCGGCGAGGTCTTTATCCCCCCGGCCGCTGAGACAAACGACGATCACGTCATCGGGGCCGTACTGCATGGTGTGCAGGGCGGCAAAGGCGTGGGCGGTTTCGAGGGCGGGGATGATGCCTTCGGTCCGCGACAGGAAGAGAGCGGCTTCGAGGGCGGCTTCGTCGGTTACGGCAATCGCCTCGGCGCGGCCGCTGGCAATCAGGTGCGCGTGCATGGGGCCGATGCCGGGGTAATCGAGGCCGGCGGAAATGCTGTAGGGCTCCACGATCTGGCCATCCTCGGTTTGCATCAACAGCGTGCGGGAGCCGTGGATGATGCCTTCGGTGCCCAGTACGGAAGTGGCGGCGGATTCGCCGCTGTCGACGCCAAGCCCGGCTGCTTCTACGGCTATGAGGCGTACGCGGCGATCGTTGAGGTAGTGATAATAGGCACCGGCCGCGTTAGAGCCACCCCCTACGCAAGCCACGACGGCGTCCGGATAATCGCGGCCTTCCTTTTCCCGTAACTGCCACTTCGTTTCTTCCGAAATTATGGACTGAAAGCGGGCCACCATATCCGGGTAGGGGTGCGGGCCGACGACGGAGCCGATGATGTAGTGCGTATCCTCCGGGTTATTGATCCAGTCGCGGATGGCTTCGTTGGTCGCATCTTTCAATGTACGCGAGCCGCTTTTGGCCGGGCGCACCTCCGCGCCGAGCATCTTCATCCGGGCTACGTTGGGGGCTTGGCGGGCGATGTCTACCTCACCCATGTATACGATGCACTTCAGCCCGACGAGCGCACAGACGGTTGCCGTGGCTACGCCGTGCTGTCCGGCGCCGGTTTCGGCGATGATGCGTCGTTTACCGAGCCGTTGGGCGATCAGGATCTGCCCGATCGTGTTGTTGATCTTATGCGCGCCGGTATGGTTGAGGTCTTCCCGCTTCAGGTAGATCTTGGTATTGAAGTGCTCACTGAGGCGCTTAGCGTGGTAGAGGGGGGTGGGGCGGCCGACGTAGTCTTTGAGCAGGGCGGCGAACTCTTCCTGGAAGGCGGGCTCGGCGGCCAGCTCGCGGTAGGTGTTGCGCAATTCCTCTACGTTGGGGAAAAGCATTTCGGGGATGTAGGCACCGCCGAACTTGCCGTAGTAGCCGCGTTCATCTACGTCTATGTGGGGATGTTTCGTCATGGTATTAGTTGGTGTGCTGCTTGGCTTTGGCTTTGTTTTTGTTTCGTACGGAGGAAAACGGAGAGGCGGAGGAAAACGGAGTGTTGGAGGTATTGCATCTTCTCCGTCTTTCTCCGCTCCTCCGTCTAACTCCGTACGAAACAGTATCGCAGGAAGCAGGTTAATAAGCAAAATTAATTAAATCGGGACGGGGGACTTCGTCCGCGCGCGAGCAAAGTCAAGTAAATTCTTGATCATCAACCGACCGTGCTCCGTCATAATACTTTCGGGGTGAAACTGCACGCCAAAGATAGGCAGCTCCCTGTGGCGCATCGCCATTACACCGCCATATTCGCCGGTGGCGGTCGGGATGAGTACATCGGGTAACGTCTTGGGGTCAACTACCCAGCTGTGGTAGCGGCCGGCATTAAACCGAGTGGGCACGCCCTTGAGGATCACGTCGTCATCAACCGTGCGCGTCATGGTGGTTTCAATGCCGTGATGCACCTGCTCCAGATTAACGAGTTTACCCCCGTAAGCTTCGCCGATGGCCTGATGGCCGAGGCATACGCCGAAGATGATCTTCGATTCCGCGTAGCGCCGGATCAACGCCGGCATGATGCCAGCCTCTTCCGGAATGCCGGGGCCGGGGGAGAGAATGATCAGATCGTACTCCCCCACCCCATCCAGGTCGATCTCATCGTTGCGAAATACGTCAATGGAATCCTCCAGCTCTTCCTCGACGTACTGAACGAGGTTATAAGCAAAGGAGTCGTAGTTGTCGAGAAGTAGTATTTTCAAAATAAGAAAATTTTGGATGAGTAATAAAGGTACGTTGACTATTAGATCATGGCGGTGCTGACTAGATCAACTCAAGACCTTCCGCCTTCCCCAGTGCCTTGGTCAGTGCCCCTAGTTTGTTGTAGACTTCCTGGCACTCGCTCTCCTCCTCGGAGGCGGCCACCACGCCGGCACCCGCCTGGTAATACAGGGTGTTATCCTGGCTGAAGAAGGAGCGGATGAGGATGGCCTGGTTCATCCCCCCAGCAAAGTTGATGATGCCGATGGCACCGCCGTAGAACCCGCGCTGCTGGTTCTCGTATTCGCCGATCAGCTCCATGGCCCGGTACTTCGGTGCCCCGGATAGCGTGCCGGCGGGAAAGGTATCGCCGAAGATGCGGACGGTTTGGTCGGTCGCACCCAACTCCCCCTCGACGGTCGACACCAGGTGGATCACGTGGCTATAGTAGTGGACTTCCCGCAAGCTTTTCACCTGCACGCGTTTCGTATGCCGGCTCAGATCGTTGCGGGCCAGGTCGACGAGCATTACGTGTTCCGCGTTTTCTTTCGGGTCCGCTAACAGGCGTTCCGTAGCGGCGGCGTCCTGTGCCTTGTCGCCGGTTCGGCGGTAAGTACCCGCAATGGGGTTGACCCGGGCGATCCCGTCCTTGATCACCATCTGGCTCTCGGGGCTGGAACCCATGATCCGGTAATCACCGTAATCGAAGTAGAACAGGTAGGGCGACGGGTTGATGCTGCGCAGCGCGCGGTACACCTGAAATTCGTCCCCGCGAAAGGATTGTCGAAACTGGCGGCTAAGCACGATCTGAAATACATCGCCCCGCCGGCAGTGGTACTTGCCTTTGCTCACCAGTTCTTTGTATTCCGAGTCCGTCAGGTTCGAGCTTTCTTCCCCGTGGCGGGTAAAGGGGTGCACTCCCCCACCCCGGCGGATGGCGGCGGTCACGCGATCGAACTGACTCGTCGACCCCTCCGGCAGGTTCTCTATGAGGAGCAACTCATCCCGATAGTGGTGAAAGACGAGCACGAAGCGGTAGAAATGGTAACGAATGTCCGGCGCGCGTAAGACCTTCTTATTGTTGAATTTAAGCGTATCGAAGTACTGCACCCCCTCGAAGTTCGTGTGCCCGATCAGGCCGTTGAAATCCCGGATGAAAGGATCCACATCGTCCGTAGTCAACTCGAAGCTCTGTAAAAAAGCCTGTAAGTGGTCGCTGACGAAGTTGGGGTCCTCGGTCACTTTTTCGCTGTGTACCGTCTGCCGCACTTTCCGACGCAAGCTCCCATCCGCCACCTGAAAGGAGGCCAACGTTTCGAGTCCGATCACGGAGTAGTAGTGCTCGTTATCCCGTGATTCGTTGGATTCCAGCAACACCGGGTCGGTGAAGTCATCCCGCAGTGCCAGATAGAGTAGTACGGGCGTTAGGTGATCGGCCGTCATACGGGTGGTGCGGACTTGCACTTTAAGGGAGGTTGCGGCGAGGGTATCAGTCACTTTAGTTGCTTTTGAGTCGAACGGTGCGCGTAGGGGGAAATAAAAAAGCCCACCGGAGCGGGTCCGACGGGCAATTCATTCTTTAGGGAATGCAAAACAAGGCCGCATCAGGTCGCTCGGGGGAACGTACGCTGCCACCACCAAAGGTTGTTACGGGTTGCTTGCATGGCGTGAAGGTAAGTTACGGAGGCGAACTGGCAAAGTAGCCGAGTACCTTACGGCGCCTACATCCGCGCCGGCGCCTCGATTCCCAATAACCCAAGACCCGTCCGCAACACGTTACCCACCGCCCGACAGAGCTGCAAACGGAAGGCCACCGCCGCCGGCGTCTCGGCACTCAAAATGCTGTGGTCGTGCCAGAACTTGTGCAGGCTCTTCGCCAGCTCGTAGCAATACACGGCGATGAGGCTGGGGTCGTAACTCTCCGCCGCCTCGCCGATCAAGGTCGGAAATGCGTACAGTTGGTTGGCCAGTTCCCGTTCGGCGGGGGCCAGATCGTGGTAATTGGCGGCCGCGGAAACGTCGACGTCGGCACCGGCTTTCCGCCACACGGCCTGGGTTCGTACGTAAGCGTTTTGCACGTAGGGGCCCGTCTGCCCCTGCATATCCACCGACTCTTTCGGGTCGAAGGTCATGCGCTTCTGCGGGCCGACCTTAATGATGTGAAACTTCAGGGCGGCCATACCGATCTGACGGACGATGTCCATCTGCTCGGCGTCCGTCAGCCCCTCGGTGGCCGCACGTTCGAGGCTCGCCTCCCGGGCCTCGTTGATCACCTCTTTCATCAGGTCGTCGGCGTCGACGATGGTGCCTTCCCGGCTTTTCATCCGGCCGGTGGGCAGGTCCACCATGCCGTAGCTTAGGTGGTAGAGCCCGGCGGCATAGGGCTCCTCAAGCCGCTTGAGCAGTTCGAAGAGCGTAGCGAAGTGGTGGTTCTGCTCGTCGGCAACGGTGTAGATCATCCTCGAAGCACCGAAGTCTTCGTAGCGCAGGCGGGCCGTCCCCAGGTCCTGGGTAATGTAGATCGAGGTGCCGTCGGCCCGCATCAACGTCTTTTCGCTGAGCTTGGCGTCGGTGAGGTCCGCGTAGACCGACCCGTCCGGCCGTTTGTGGAAGACGCCCATTTCCAGGCCCTTATCCACCATGTCCTTACCCAGTTTGTAGGTCTCGGATTCGTAGTACAACTTATCGAAGTGGACGCCCAGCGCCGCGTAGGTGGCCTCGAAGCCGCGGTACACCCAACCGTTCATCGTACGCCAGAGCTGGAGGGTCGCTTCGTCACCGGCTTCCCACTTAAGCAACATTTCTTTCGCCTCGGCGCCCAGCTCGGAGTAGTCGTTGAAGTATTTTTTAGCGTAACCTTTAAAAAAAGCATCGGCGGCCTGACCGTCCTTGCCCTTCTCGGCGAGTACTTTCTTACCCTGGGCGGTAGCTTGCCACGCTTTGTACTCTTGCTGGAAGCGTTTTTCGAATAGAACGTAGAAGTCACCCACGAAATGATCGGGCTTAATGCCGGTACTTTCCGGGGTAGCGCCATCGCCGAATTTCCGCCAGGCAAGCATCGACTTACAGATGGCGATGCCCCGGTCGTTGATGATCTGGACGCGCTTCACCTCGTAGCCCGCCTTGCGCAGCAGGAGGCCGGTCGACCAACCGAGCAGAATGTTCCGGATGTGACCGAGGTGCAGGGGCTTATTTGTATTGGGGCTGGATAGCTCGACAACAACCGTTTCCCCTTTGGGGCTGCCCTGCCCGTAGTCCTGCGACTGGGGGTCGGCCAGTACGAAAGCTTTCCAGTATTCGTCTTCGATGACCAGGTTCAAGAACCCCTTGATGACGTTAAAGCCGGCGATTTGCGGCACGGTGGCCTTAAGCCGTTCCCCCAGCTCGTGCGCGATGGCGTCCGGCTTTTTTTTGGCCACCCGCGTCAGGGGGAACGTTACCACGGTGTACTCGCCTTCGAATTCCCGGCGGGTCGCTTGCAGGGTGACGGTGAGCGCGTCGGTATCCGCGCCGTAAAGTTCGGCAACGGCGGCTTTCACGGCGGTAGTGAGTAGTTCCGGCAGGGTTGTATGTAACATGGCGCGAAGATAGTCGCGTGCCGGAATTGCGGGGTGCAAACTCGGCACAACCTCCGGCGGGTCGTTACGTTTCAACCCCAACCAAAGACTACAAATGGAACGCCCGGTGAAAAGCGGTTCGGTACTCCTGGCCGAGCCTTTTATGTTGGACCCTAATTTTAAACGGACGGCCGTCCTGCTGGTGGATCACTCCGATCAGGGCAGCGTCGGCTTCATCATGAACCGGCGTATGGACCTTCGCGTCGATGAGCTCATCGAAGACTTTCCGGAATTCTCCGCCCCCGTCTACTTCGGCGGGCCGGTGGGCTCCGATACCATCCATTACCTGCACTGCAAAGGTGATTTACTGGAAGGTAGCGACGAGATTACCCGCGGCGTCTACTGGGGCGGGGAATACGAGCGACTTAAGTTCTTGATCCAGAACGAGTTGATCAAACCGAACGACATCAAGTTCTTCGTGGGGTACAGCGGTTGGAGTGAGGACCAACTGGACGAAGAGCTTATGCTCGGCAGTTGGGTGCCCGCCCGTATGGACCCTAATTATTTATTCAGTACCCCACCGGACGTGCTCTGGAAGCTGGTCATGGGCAATAAGGGCAAGTACTTTTCCGTCATCGCCGATATGGAGGACGAACCGGCTTACAACTAACGGCGGCGTTTCTTGGAGCGCAGCTTCGGCTTGTTCCACTCCTCCTTCTGCGCGAACTCCACCACGTTTTTCATCACCGCGATCATCGACATGAACACCAGGTAGGCAAAGGTGACTACGAAGATGATCCACTTGTACGAGCCCGCCTGCCCGATCGGAACGCCACTGAATGCCCAGGCGAGCAGACCGGAGCCCAGCGCCAAGCCCATGAACGAATACAGGCTGCGCCCCCAGTATCGCAGGATGTTTTTACTCGTGGCGCTCATTATGGCGTTGAAGAGCGCGTAGAAAAGCAGGAAGCTCGCCGCGCAGAGCCAGGCCCACCGGTTGTTCACGACGTCGTCCGTGCCGGCGCTGACGGCCGTCCCCGCGGCCTGAAAAAAGAAAACAGCGATCAAAACGCCCGCTGCTTGGTATACGGGGTCGATCTTGCGCTCGAAAATTGACGATTCTGCCATAGTGCCTCAGCTTACCGTCGTCTAACGTCACGCCCGCCAGAAGGTTATCCCAAATATGTCACTTCTCACCCCGACCGCCTACTTCCCGCCCGCGCACTGGTTCGCCGCCGCCCTGAGCCACGGCCGCTGGACGGTCGAAGCGCACGAGAACTACCAAAGAAAAGGCTGGCGCAACCGCGCCGAGATCGGGGGGCCAAACGGCAGGATGCTACTTTCCGTGCCCCTCGTGAAGGGGAAAAACCAACGCACGCCCATCCGCGAAGTCCGCATCGGTAACGACACGGACTGGCGGCGGGAGCACGTCGCATCCATCAAGACCGCGTACGGCCGCTCCCCCTTCTTCGAATACTTTGCCGAAGGCCTCTTCGACGCTATGTCTACCCCGCACGATAATTTGTACGAATTAAATTGGGCGTTGATCCGCTACTGCCTCGACTGCTTGGCCCTACCGCTGCGCTTAGAGCACGGTAAAGCCTTCGCGCACTCCGACCGACTCAAACATCTGCCCCCCCTTTCGCCTTATCCTCAAGTATTCAGCGATCGTTTCGGTTACCGCAGCCACCTGTCCATCCTCGACGCGCTGTTCTGTCTGGGGCCCGCTTTCGCGTCTCACGCAGCAAATTATGGCGAGGACGCAGGTGCAACGAACGGAAGTAAGTAGCAATATCGGCCTTCGGCCACTAAGCCGCAGTCTAACGGACTAACTAATAGACGGACGGGCTACCTACTTCCACCCACCGGCGGTCGCAACCCACCACTATGGCACAGTTACTAGACGCACAGATTCAAGCCAGCCGCGCCCGGCTGGAAGAAATCATCAAGAACCTCCACGAGCTTACCCTCCGCATCGGCCACGAAGAAATGGCCAGCACGGTAAGCGACCTCCGCAACCGCATCTTCGAGCCCTTCATGTTCGTCATCGTTGGCGAGGTCAAGGCGGGTAAGTCCAGCTTCGTCAACGCTTTACTCGATACGGGTAAGGAAATCGCCAAGGCCGCCCCGCAGCCGATGACGGATACGATCCAGCAGATCATCTACGGCGAAGAGCACCGGGAAGTATCGGTCAACCCCTACCTGAAAAAGATCTTCCTGCCCGTAGAAATACTGCGCGAGATCGCCATAGTCGACACCCCCGGCACCAACACGATCGTCGAACACCACCAGGAGATTACCGAAAGCTTCATCCCGGCCAGCGACCTGATCGTATTCGTCTTCGAAGCCAAAAACCCCTACCGCCAATCCGCCTGGGATTTCTTTCGCTACATCCACGGCGACTGGCGCAAGAAGACCATCTTCGTGCTCCAACAACGCGACCTGGCCAACGAAAACGAGCTGGCCACCAACCTACGGGGCGTAGCGGAGAAAGCCGAGAAGGAAGGCATCGCCGCCCCCCAGGTTTTTGCCGTCAGCGCAAAGGTGGAGCAGGACAAGACCGGCGACAGCGGTTTCGCTCCTCTTCGCCAGTACATCAAAGAGAACATTACCGGCGGTAAGGCCCCCCGACTCAAACTCGGCAACAGCATTCAGACCGCCCAAACGATCAACGAGCGTATTGCAGAAGGATTGGTCCTGCGCCGCAAGCAGTACGAAGCCGATACGGACTTTCGCGGGGAGATCGAGCAAACCCTCGACGAGCAGACCGCCCAGAGTAATAAGCAGGTAGACCTGATGGTGGAAAACCTCGTACTCACTTACGACAACATCACCCGCTCCCGCCTCGAAGAACTCCGGTCCGGACTGAGCATTTTCGGGCTCATGCGTCGTTCCTTCGCCGCCACCTTCGGCAGTACCCCCGACGCTAAGACGTGGCTAACCGAACTAGCCGAGGGCATGGAAGAGGAACTCAACGTGAAATTACGCGCCCGCCTCAACGATAACGTCGTCGACCTGGCCGAATCCATCCAGCAAATGGTCAAACTCATCGACCTGAAGATCCGCAACAGCACCACCATCCTGAAGAACGACCACGAACTGTTCAGCGACATCGCCGAGCGGCGGGAGAACGTACTTCGCGATCTGCAGGACCAGTTCAACCGCTTCGTCCGGCAAACCGAGAATTTTACCGACGAAACCCTCTTCGCCGGCCGCGAAGACCTCACGCCGAACCTGGCCGCCGGAGGGGGGATAGCTGCCCTCGGCGTAGTACTCATGACGCTCTCCACCCTCTCCGTATTCGACATCACCGGTGGCATCCTGACTACGGTCGGCGTCCTTTTCGCCGGCTTCAGCACCCGCGGCAAACGCAAACGCATCATCGATGGCTTCGAAGCGGAAGTAGCCGTGGGCCGCGAAAAACTCGTGCAAGAACTGGAGGAAAAGCTAAAAACTTACATCGCCACCCTCCGCAAGCGCATGGAGCAGAACTTCGCCCGCTTCGACGAAAACCTCGCCCGGGAACAGAAGACCCTGGTCATTCTCGAAGGTAACCACGCGGAGATCACCGGTAAACTCGATGAGCTGGAAGGCGAGCTGACTACTAGCTGAGCCGATTGGTGATCAGCTTGAGAAATTCGTTACGGGTGCGTTCGTGCTTGAACGCCCCGGTGAAGGCCGACGTGGTCGTAACACTCGCCTGCTTCTGTACGCCCCGCATCATCATGCACATGTGCCTCGCCTCGATCACTACGGCTACACCCATCGGCACCAGCGTACTATGGATGGCCTGGAGTATCTGATCGGTCAACCGCTCCTGTACCTGTAGGCGCCGTGCGTACACGTCGATCACCCGCGGTATCTTGCTCAGCCCGACAATGTATCCATCGGGAATGTAGGCTACGTGCGCTTTTCCGAAAAAGGGCAGAAGGTGGTGCTCGCAAAGGGAGTAAAACTCGATGTCCTTAACGATGACCATCTCCGAGTAATCTTCGGCGAACATGGCTTGTTTGAGGATCGACTCGGCGTTCTGGTCGTAGCCCTTAGTCAGGTATTGCATTGCCTTGGCCGCCCGGGCCGGCGTTTTGATCAATCCTTCACGCATCGGGTCTTCGCCGACTCCTTCGATGATGGCGTGAAAATTCTCCTGCATTTCCTGCAAGCCGGTGCCGGGTGCGGTGGTTTTGTCAGTCGGGGTCATGGGCGTTTTCCTTCGGGGCCGTAATACTCTGCGTAGATGTTTTCGGTCTCGTGCAGCCGGATGCAGTGTAGGCGAGACCCCAGGCCGGCAACCTCCGGCTCAATGCGCTTCCAGAAGGCACGGCAAAGGTTCTCCGTAGTGGGTTGCCGATCCTGCGGGAACCAATCGACGTCGAGGTTTACGTTCGAGTGGTCCACCTCGTCGACGATGCGATCGTGGATGATGTCCTTGAGCTTCTTCGCGTCGAGTACGAACCCCGTCACCGGGTCGGGTTCACCGGCAACCGTCACGAATAACACGTAGTTATGTCCGTGCCAATTCTTGTTGCTGCACTTGCCGAACACGGACGCGTTTTTGTCATCCGACCAGGCAGCGACCCGCAGCTGATGGGCGGCGTTAAAAGTTTCACGACGGGTTAAGTAGACCATGGCGCGAAGGTACTAAGTCCGTAATTACTTTCCGGCGGGTGCAAAGCTAGGCGTCTTTGGTTTTGAGGTAACGGGCAATACCCGTAACACTCATGTACGGTGGGTTGGCCGCCCGGTAAGCGTTGATTGTCAGTTCGTCGGCCCCCGCCGCTCGCAATTCGTCTTCCACCATGGTCGAGAACCCCGGCACCAGATCCTCCAATTGGCTTACATCGTCAATGCGGCCGGCCACCCAATCGACGTAGGCGGTAAGTCGCCGGCGAAGCGCCGGTAGGTGACCGCCGGGCGCGACCTTTCCAAAATGCGTCAGATAGAAAGCCCGGGCATTCAATCGTTCCAGCCGCTCGATGGAGGCACACCAGGCGGGTACGTCGATATCCGGCGGGGGCAGCGGGGGTACTACCGGTCCGCCGTGGATGCTGACCCCGCCGACGTCTCCGGTGAACACGACCCCGTCCACCGCCCACGCTATGTGGTGGCTTGCGTGGCCGGGGGTGTGGTGCGCCGTCCACTCCTTGCCACCGATCGGCAGCACCACACGGTCCTCCACCCCGGTTATGGACGCGGCGTCAATGGCTTCCATCCTTCCCCACAACTCTTCCATGCGGTCCTCGCCGTAGATCCGCGCCGCCGACCCGTATAACCTTGTGGGGTCGATCATGTGCCTGAGCCCCCGGGGGTGTACGTAAACTTGCGCTCCTTTGCGCGCCCACCACCAGGCGGCGCCGGCGTGATCGAAGTGGATGTGGGTAAGCAATAAGGTGTGTACGTCATCGGGGTCGATGCTCTTCGCTCTCAGACCCGCGATCAGGCTTTCGTGGGTGCTGAACGGGCCGCATTCGACCAGCACGTAGCCCCGTGCGTCCGGGATGGCGAAGGCGGCTATTGCACTGGCCTGCCCCAGAAAATGAAGGTCGATGGTGTGTACGGTCATGAGGCCAAGATAAACGAACATTGCGTGTATGAACAGGATTCTACCTAACAAACCAATAGGTATCACCACTACTCTACACATTGTCGCGGGTCTACTCGGCCTGGTAGGCGTTCTGGGCACACTGATCCCCTTCATAATGAAGGACGACTACTGGATCAGAGGCTTCGACTACCCCCGCTTACAGCTCGTCTTCATTCTGGCCCTCGCGGCCGTCCTGTGGGCTTTCGTAACGGACATCACCACCCTCGGTCTGAACCTGGCCGTATGGGCGGCATTATCCGGGGCCGGTGCCTACCAGACGTACCGCATTCTCCCTTACACGAAGCTCTGGCGCACCCACAGCAGATCGGCGGCGCACAAAGAAGACGGTGATCGGCACATCAAGCTCCTCATGAGTAACGTGCTTCAGACCAACACACAGTCCGACAAGCTCATCGCACTCGTTAAGGAAAAGCAGCCCGATATGCTGCTTACGCTGGAAACCAACCGGTGGTGGGAAGACCGACTCGACGAAGCCCTGCTCGCCGACTACCCCCACAAAGTACCCGTACCCCTGGAAAACCTCTACGGAATGCACCTCTACTCGCGCATCCCGCTCATCGACCCGGAGATCGTCTACCGCATCAAGGACGACATCCCGGGAATAAACACCTCGGTGAAACTGGAGAACGGGCAACGGGTATTCATGTATTTCGTACACCCGATGCCACCCAGCCCGTCGGAAGCCTACGCGTCCACCAGCCGGGACGGGGAGTTGGCCCTGATCGGTAAGACAGTCAAAGAGCACGGCGGTACTACCATCGTAGCCGGAGACCTCAACGACGTTGCCTGGTCTCACTCTACCCGGCTATTCAAACGCCTCAGCGGATTGGTCGACCCGCGCGTCGGACGCGGCCTTTTCCCGACTTTCCATGCCGCCTACTGGATTGCCCGCTGGCCGCTGGACCACCTCTTCCACACCACCGACCTCGCATTGCTCTCCCTCGAGCGACTACCCGACATCGGAAGCGACCACTTCCCGATCTACATAGAACTTAGCTACGAACCGGAGTCCGACGACCACGACAACGAGGAGGCGGACAGTGACGACCACCAGGAAGCCGACGAAACGATCCAGAAAGCCAAGAGCGGGGAAGAAGACACCGTTAAAGCCAGTCTGACGGAAGTAGCCTAAGGCACGCGAGCCGGTGAAATACAACACCTTACGGACGACCGGCGAGCTTCAACAAAACTGTTCGCAAAAACTTGTAACTTTTCCAGTCCGTCGCTATCCTGAAAACATATACCGAAGTATCTTTGACGGCTTCCGTGTCGAACGGATACTTCTCAGCAAAACCAGGATAGTAGCTTTATGAATAACGTAGTCTCGCAGCGATTCATCAAGTGTCATAATAAATTGCGGGAGGAGAAGCGCGTAAGGTCCAGTCGCGCATTCGCCCTGTCACTCGAGTATCTTCCGCAATCCCTTAGTGAAATACTGAAAGGCCGTAGGGACGTGACCATCGAACTACTCCGCAAGGCCGTCGCACTCTACAAGATCAACCCGGTGTACATCATGACCGGCGACGGGCCCATGTTCATGACCGACGAGACCAACCAGAGCTTCCGCGTCCTGACCACCATTCGGACGCCGAAGGACGATGAGCTGATCATCCACGTTCCGCAGCCCGCCCAATCTTCCTACGCCGCGGAACTTGGAGACCCCTCCTTCATTAGCGAACTCCCCACCTACAGCCTACCCGACTATAAATATAAAGTCGGCACCCACCGCAGTTTCGACGTGCCCGGCGACAGCATGGAACCCACCCTCTTCGAAGGCGACAAAGTCGTCTGTTCCTTCCTCGACCCCACGCTCTGGGAATCCGGCATAAAAGACAACTTCGCCTACGTGATCGTTACCCGCAGTGACGTCGTCGTCCGCCGGGTCCGCAACCTCATCAATGACAGTAAGGAACTCGAGCTACTCCCCGAAAACACCTTCTACGACCCCCGCCGCATCGGACTGGCGGAGCTCCGGGAGATCTGGTACGTACGGGCTCGAATTACCCCCTTCCTCCCCTCCCCCCAGAACATACAGCGCTACGTCCACAACGAGATGTCCGAACTCAAGGAAACCATCACCAAGCAAGGGCAACTGATCGGCAAGCTCACGACCGCGGTGGATAAGTTGGGAAGTGGGTAGGGAGCTTGGGTAGCGGGGTAGGACGCGCTCCGCGCTTTAACGGGTAAAGTAACTACTCGTTAACCACCGCGTACCCCCAGCTGATCTCCACCCCCCCGGCCTTGAGCATCATGCTCACCGAGCACAGCTTCTCCATACTCAACCGGCAGGCACGTTCCGCTTTACGTTCGTCGATGGGGCCTACCAGCTCGTAGTGTACGTGGATGCCGGTGAAGATGCGCGGCTCCTGGTCCCGACGTTCTCCGCTGACGGTGATGCGAATATCCAATAGCTCCTGTCGCTGCTTTTTGAGTAACAGGACGATATCGATCGCCGAACAACTACCGACCGAAGCGAGGAGCATTTCCATCGGCCGCATCCCGCCGTTAATGCCACCGATGGCGGGGCTGCCGTCCGCGCGTACCGTCAGGCCGTCGGCGTTGGTGGCTTCTAAGTTGACGTCTCCCGCGATGCGGCGTAATTCGACCTTCATAGTAGTTATCTTCTTGGTGGCGTTTACTCAGGGTAGTCCATTTCCGTATCTACGCCTACGGATTCGTGCCATTCGAGACCGTGTTCGGCCAGCTTTTCCAGGAAGGGGTCGGGGTCGAATTGTTCGACGTTGAACACCCCCGGTCCGGTCCATTTACCCGATAGGAACATCATGGCGCCGGTCATAGCCGGAACGCCGGTGGTGTAGCTGACGCCCTGAGCACCGGTTTCTCGGTAGGCTTTTTCGTGGCTACAGTTATTCCAGATGTAGTAAGTCTTTGGTTGGCCGTCCTTGACCCCCTTGATCCGGCAACCGATAGAAGTTTGCCCGGTGTAGTTCTCACCGAGGCCACCGGGGTCGGGCAGCACGGTTTTCAGAAATTCCAGGGGGACGATCTCAACGCCCTGGTGGGTGACCGGCTCGATACCCGCCATGCCGATGTTCTGGATCACGCGGAGGTGAGTCAGGTACTCATCACCGAAAGTCATCCAAAAACGTGCGCGTTTTATGGTCGGGAAGTTCTTTACCAGACTTTCCAGCTCCTCGTGGTACAGGACGTAGCTGGGTTTCGGGCCGATCTCCGGGTAGTTCAGGTCTTGTTTGACGCTGAAGGGGGGGATCTCTACCCAGTCTCCATCCTCCCAGTACTTTCCGTTCTGGGTAATCTCGCGGATGTTGATCTCCGGGTTGAAGTTTGTTGCGAAGGCCTTACCGTGGTCGCCGGCGTTCGCGTCCACGATGTCGAGGTAATGGATCTCGTCGAAGTGGTGTTTGGCGGCGTAAGCGGTAAAGACTTGCGTCACCCCCGGGTCGAAACCACAACCCAGAATTGCCGTGAGTCCGGCCTGCCGGAACCGCGTCTCGTAAGCCCACTGGTGGCCGTACTCGAACTTGGCTTCCTCCTTGGGCTCGTAGTTGGCCGTATCGAGGTAGCTAATGCCAGCCTTCAGGCAGGCGTCCATGATGGTGAGGTCCTGGTAAGGCAGGGCCAGGTGCATTACCAGGTCGGGGCGGTAGTCTTCGAGCAGCGCGGTGAGTGCGGGGACGTCCTCGGCGTCAATCGTGGCGGTCGTGATTTTGTCGTAACCCAGATCGCGCTTGATGTCCGCGGCGATACGATCGCACTTACTAACCGTGCGGCTAGCAAGCATCAATTCTTCGAACACCTCGGGGTACTCGGCGCACTTATAGGCGGCGACACGGGCTACGCCGCCCGCTCCGATGATCATTACTCTACTCATACTCGTAGTTCGCTAGAGGTGTTAGGGCAGGTCGGGGTAGTCGATTTCGGAAGGCTTGGGTACCGGTGCCAGCATGGGCAGGTCGATCACCTTGGCTTCCTTGGGCCCTACGGTCATGAAGCGCATGAACCCTCCGTGAGATTCGGCAACGTGCTTTGCGAAGCTGCGGAAATCCTTGTAGTAGAGGTAGCCGAAGGGCAACGGCATTTTAGCGAGGATCGGATTGAGGGCACCGAGCCGCCTAGCTATTTCCGCCTGCCGTTCCTGCACCTCCACCGGCAGTTCGGTACCGAGCTCCTGGATGCGCTGCGTAAGATTCTCCTTGACCTTTTCGTAGTAGGCAATTATGTGACCTAGATTATTGAAGCCACGGATGTCGGCCAACCGTTTTGCCTCGCTTATCTCGACCTCGTCCATGTCTCCGTCCGCACCGGCTACGAGGATGGTGATGAGGGGGATAGCGTCATACATCGCCTGCGCTTCGGCGGGGTCGAGGGGCCTAAATTCTTTCAGCATATTATCGCGAACTTTGCCGCAAATATAGCCGCCTTCGGCCCAGTAACTCCACCCAGCATGCAACAAGTACTATTTTTCGTATTCGCCATCGTGGCCGGCGTCATGCTGCCCGTACAGGCCGGGCTCAACACGGAACTAGGCAGGGTGGTTAAAAGCCCGATATACGCCAGCCTGCTCTCCTTTCTGGTGGGTACGCTCGGGTTGCTGCTGTACTTAATAGTGACCCGCGCCGATTGGTCTACCGTCAAAGCAACCGGTTCCATGCCCTGGTATTACTGGACGGGCGGGCTGATGGGCGCGGTTTACGTAGCAGCCATCATCGTCCTTACCCCGAGGCTGGGCGTAGCCCTCACCTTCGGCCTCACGGTTGCCGCGCAGATGGTCTTCGGTGTCGTCATGGACCACTACGGCTGGCTGGGCGTACCGGAGTACCCCATCAATTGGTCGCGGGTAATCGGGGTAGCGCTCGTGATCGCCGGCGTAGTACTCGTCAGGGTCAACTGAGCGGGTGTCGCGGCGGCCCCGGGGAGGGAAATAGCCGTAGCTTTGTGTAGAATTTACAATAAGCCCGCGTGACCTGGCTGGTTAGGCCTCGTCTGAGATGTATACCTACTCCATAAACCGCCCATGACAACCAGATTACTGAACCTATTCGACCTCAAGCAGGAAGTCAATTACCGTACGGAGCTGCTCAGTGGACTAACCGTAGCCCTGGCACTGGTACCGGAAGCCATTGCTTTCGCCATTATCGCGGGCCTCGACCCCCTCATCGGCCTCTACGCGGCTTTCGTGATGGGCCTGATGACCAGCGTGTTAGGCGGTCGCCCGGGGATGATCTCGGGCGCTACCGGCGCCGTCGCGGTAGTCATCGTCAGCCTGGCTGCGGCGCACGGCCCGGAGTACATCTTTGCCTGCGTGATCCTGGCCGGTTTGCTTCAGGTTGCGGCCGGCTTAGCGCGCCTCGGTAAACTCATGCGCCTGGTGCCCCAACCCGTCGTGTACGGCTTCGTGAACGGCCTGGCCATCGTGATCTTTATGGCGCAACTCGTTCAGTTTAAAGACCCTTCCGGTAACTGGCTGTCGGGTACCGAACTGTACACCATGCTCGCCCTGGTAGGTTTGGTCATGCTCGTCATGTGGGGGCTGCCCAAGATCACCAAAGCCGTCCCCAGCGGCCTCGCCGGCATTGTCGTCGTCGTGGCGGTGGTCTACTTATTCGGCCTGGATACCCGCACGGTCGGTGACATTGCCAGCATCGAAGGCGGGTTCCCCTGGCCCAGCATCCCGGAGCTTCCTTTCACGGTGGAAACGCTAAAGATCATCCTTCCCTACTCCCTCATCGTGGCGGGCGTCGGCCTGATCGAAAGCCTCCTGACGCTCAACCTGATCGATGAGATTACGGAAACACGGGGGCAAAGTAACCGGGAAGCGGTAGCGCAGGGCCTGGCCAACATCACTAGTGGCTTTACCGGCGGCATGGGTGGCTGCGCGATGATCGGCCAATCGATGATCAACATCAGCTCCGGCGCCCGCGCGCGACTCTCCGGCATCTTCGCCAGCCTAATGCTGCTGGCATTCGTACTCTTCGGGTCCTCCTACATCGAGCAGATTCCGATGGCAGCCCTCACCGGCATCATGATCATGGTGTCGATCGGCACCTTCGAATGGGCCTCCTTGCGCACCTTCAACAAATACCCCGGGTGGGACATCGTCGTCATGATCCTGGTCACCGTACTCACGCTGGCCTTCGACCTGGCGCTGGCCGTACTCGCCGGCGTGATCGTCTCCGCACTGGTGTTCGCCTACCAAAACGGTAAACGCATCCGTGCCCGCAAACGCGTCGATGAAAATGGCGTGAAACACTACGAACTATACGGCCCCCTGTTCTTCGGCTCGGTACAGACGTTCAATACCAAATTCGACCCGGTCGGTGACCCCGACAGGATCGTCATCGACTTCATGGAATCCCGCGTCGTGGACATGTCCGCCATCGAAGCCCTCGACCGGATCACGGAACGGTACGCCAAGTACGGTAAGCAGGTCGAAATCCACAACGTTAGCCCCTCCTGCAGAAAGCTACTGAAGCGTGCCGACGAGATGATCGACGTACAAATCACCCAGGACGAATCCTATAAAAAGATGCAAGACTTCATCTAACGGAGCAGGATCGCCTCACCGCGGCGTTCCAACGTCCGTCCATCCACGGTTCGAAAGGCAAATCGCCACACGACTACCTGCGGGGTCACCGCCCGCCCGTTCACCTGACCGCCCCAGCCCCAATCGCCCGCCAGTAAGTCATCGGTGGCCGTGGTGCGGTAGAGCTGACTTCCCCAACGGTCATAGACCTCGAAGGCAATCACCTCCGTGACTTGCCGGCCGGGGAAGGGCCGCAGCAGGTCGTTACGCCCGTCTCCGTTCGGGCTGAATGCGGTCGGTACGAAAAAGTCTATCCGCTCGTCGACCTCCACGAAAACGGCGTCGCGCGCTACGCAGCCGTCCTCACCTACCACGGTCAGCTCGTAGGAACCGGAGACATTAGGCCTGACGGTGAGGGTACCTCCGACCAGCAACGAGTCCGGATACGTGAAGCCATCGCGCCGCCAGTATACCTCCGCCGTACTATTAAAATTGGTGGTAAAAGACAAGGTCAGTGAATCCCCCAAACGAACGATCGTATCGCCGCCCGCATCCAGGGTGTTGGGGTCCGACCGTCTTAGATCGAACGTCTCTACCAAAGAGCAGCCGTCGGCGCCCACTACCTCGATGTCGTAACTTCCCAGAGGTAGGCCATCGTACGTCAGGCGGTCAGTCAGCGCGCCGCCGTCGATGCCGTAACGGAACGGCCCCCGGCCACCCTCGACCCCCATGATGAACACCTCCCCCGTATTGACCTCGGGGCAGGACGGACCGACGGCCTCGTACGCAAGCCCTTCAATCGCCGTAGCGTCCAGCACCACCCGCAAGCTATCCACCGAAACGCACCCACTTCCGAGGTTGGTAAGCGTGAATAGGTAAGCTCCCGCTCGCTCCGCTTCGTAGGAGTAGGCTTCCGCCGCGGGAAATACTTCGCCCTGTGGGTCGGTCCAGGTAGCCCGGTAATCGCCGCCCCGGTCGCTACCCGTGCCGGACAGTAACACGGTAGTTCGTTCGCAGTTAAGCGGTTGTGGTGTTGCCAAACGGATATTCGGCGGGGTGCGGTCTACGGGCACGATCACGTCTGCGGTATCGCGGCAGCCATTGCGTTCGCGCAGCGCCGTAAGCGCCGCCCGGCCACCCTCGTCTACCCATACGGAGGTTCCCGTACCAAGTGCTCGGTCGTTCGAGTCGAGCCATACGTAATTTACGCCTACCTCCGAGGCGGCCGCGCTCAGCAGTACACTATCTTCCAGGCAGGTCAGCGCATCGGGGGCTTGGATGGCGACCACGGGGGGCTTCAGGTCCGCGAATAAGGTGATCGAGTCTGTGGCCGTGCAGCCGTTACCCGTTTGCGCGACGGTGAGGCTGTAGCCCCCCGGTACTCCGGCGGAGAACTCACTTGAGTCACCCAGGCGGAACGCCTCCCTTCGCCAGGTGTAGGTGAGCGGTCCCTCCCCACTGGACAACGTGGCGACGAGGCGCACCTCCGGGGTGTAACAATTCAAGACGTTACCGTCGGGTCGGTCGATGGTCGCTACCGGCGGTAAGGTATCCGGCAGGACTTCCAGGATGTCGGCGCCCGAGCAACCGCTTCGGGGGTCCAGTACGTTGAGCTGAAACGTTCCGGGCGTACTGATTTCGGGGGTCTCGATGCCGAGCAGTCCGGCTGCCTCACCCGCGGGGTCCGTCCAGGTGATGACGCCCCCACCACTTACCGTGCTAATTACGCCCATTGCCCGCACCTGCGTTCTCGCACAAGTAATAAATAAGTCCGGCCCCGCATCGACCTCCGGCGCGGCGGCATCACGGCTCAGGGTTACGCTATCCGTAGCCGAACACCGATTACGGGGGTTGAGTACCGTGAGGTAGTACTCGTCCGCCTGAAAGACCGTAGGCGTCAGCGTTGTAGCGTCGTCGATCAGAAAGCCGGTTCGGGAGCGCCACGAGAACTGTAGATCGGACGCGTCGTTGGCCATTACTTCGCCCATTAATTGCAGCGAATCCAGCGAACAACGGAAGGTATCGGCCGGCCCCGCTTCGACCTCGGGTTCGGTGAGGTTTGCCCCGACGTCGACCGTGAATTCATTTTCGCAGCCCGTTCGCGTATTGGTCAACTGAAAACGGTAAGCGCCCGCCGCCGCAACGCTGATGGTAGCCGGGGCACTTTCGGGCAGTGGATCTTCGCTCCCCGCCAGCGTCCACATAAACGCTACGTCGGCGTCGCTCGTATCGCCGCCGGTGAGCTCGATGGACCGGTAAAGGCAGTCGAGCGTGGTATCCGCAATGGGAACGATGCGCGGCAACTCGTTGTCGTTCAGTACCGAAACGGTATCCGTAGCGATACAGCCGTTGCGGCGGTCGGTAACTTCGATCTGGTAGCGCCCAGGGCAGCGCATGACGGGGTTGAGTGTTGTGTCGCCCTCGATGCAGGTGCCCGCCGCGCCGCCCGTCCACCGATAGCCATACTGCCGGCCGCGGGCGCTCGCCGTAGCATCCAGTACCCTTCGTTTATCCGCGCAGGTAAGCAAAAGACTTTCTCCGGCTTCCGCCAAGGGGGGGGACGGTATCGATCGTCACCTCCACCGCGTCGACTACGGTACAGCCGGTCTGCTCGTTGGTGACGCTGAGTGCGTAGCGCCCGGCCACCGTCGCTTCCAAAGCAGGTGTATCCGCCCCCTCGATCGTTGCGCCCGCCGCGTCGGACCACGCATAAGTATAGGTGAAGCCAGGGTCCGGAACCAAACCGGAAAGGGTAACTGACGAACGGGTGCAGGTCAGGCTACGATCCGGCCCGGCGGTCGCGTTGGGCGGGGTGCGCCGGTCACGCACGTCGGCTTCGGCCGTGCTGCTTAGCCCGTATCGGTTGGTGGCCGTAAGGCTGTAAGCCCCCGGCCGCGTAACCACCAGCGATTCCGCTTGCGCATCCGCCAGCAGCTGTCCGTTACGACGCCAGCGGAAGGTACATTCGTCGCAGCCATCCCGAAAGGTCGGCCGGAGCCGGACGCTCCCCACCAGGCAGGTGACGACCGTATCGAGCAATTCCGGAAAGGGCGGGCAGGGGGCCTGGCCCACGTCGGCGACCACGGCGGCCGAGCAACCGTTATCGGCGCGGATGGCGCGGGCGACGTACTGCCCGGGGGCCGTAACGACGAGCGTATCGCCGCCGGAAGTGTCGCCCGTCTCCACGTCGGTCCATTGGTAACGCAGCGCAATACTGTCATCGCTACGTGCCCGGATGGTGTGGTCCAGCGCGTCACAGGGAATGAGCGTATCGTACACCTCCAGGGTCGGTAAGTCGGTATCGTCGATGATCGTAACAACATCTACCCGGTTACAACCCGTTTCTGTTTGGGTGACGCTAAGTAAATAAGTACCAGCTTGTTCTACTTCCTGCTTGATGTCGAAGCCAAGCGTATCGTCGTTCGTGTTCACCCATACGTAAGCGTACAGTTCGCCTTCGCTGCTACCAGCGCCGCTCAGGGTGACGGCGGGAACATCGCAGGAGATGGTATCCCGCGGGCCGGCCTCCGCGGTCGGCGAGCGTTGGTTACGATTAACTTGCACGAAAGCCGTGTCGACCTCCCCGCCGATGTTATTCCGAATGGTGAAGCCGTAGCGCCCGGGCGAGTAGACGACCAGCTCGCGTGGCGTATCACCGGGCCTCGCCACCGCACCCTCCGGGGGGAGCCAGGCGATGGACGTCGAAGTATCCGGCAAAGAAAAGCCCGCGTCGAGCGTGACGGATTGGTTATTGCACGTGAGGCTATCGGGCGGTACGATGATCGAAAGGGCGGGGCAGTCGGCGAGCACCTCGATGAAGGCGGTGTCCGTACAACTCTCGTTAAAGTTGGTAAGCACCAGTTGGTAGTGGCCGGGCACGGTCACCACCGGTGCCTGCCCGAAAAGGCGTACCCGCACCCCATCGCGAAACCAGCGTACGAAGGCCGCATCCGAGCCCCGGCTGCGATCGAGGACGGCCTGCCCGGTATCGCAATCGAGGAATACGCTATCTTCCAAAACGGCTACCACCCCGGTCGAGGCCAAACCCACCGTCACCTCGCGCGTCGTGGCGCAACCGTTGCTCTCGTTGGTCAGGGTGTAGGCGTAATCACCCGGGCAGAATACCGCCTGCGGGCCGCCGCTATCCGGCTCGCTTACGCAGGGCCCGGCCCATTCGTGCAAGGCGGGGTAAGTGAATTCGAGGTTTACGGGCGATATCGGCACCGTATCGATAAAACAATCGAAGTCAACGGGTTGAGTCAATCGAACAACGGGCCGGTTTAAGTCGACGCTAACGCGAATCGTATCGACGGCGGTACATCCGTTCCCCGCATCCGTGACCGTGCGTTCGTAGACGCTTCCCGGCGCTTCGACGTCGAGGGTCGGGCGGGTGGATAGGGCGGGGGCGGTCGTATTCAGGTCGCGCCACGCGTAGCGGAAGTCGGGCGCGTCGGCCGGCGGCGGCAGCCCCAGGGTAGCCGTCGAGTCGTAGCAATTTAAAGTAACGTCCAACGGGCCGACCGGTATGGCGGGAACGGAGGTGTCGGCCGCCACCACGACGTTAGCGAAGGCACTGCAGCCATTCACCCGGTCGATGACGGTCAGGGTATACGTGTCGGCTTCGGTGACGCGAAGCTCGCGATCATCACTCAACGAGTCGGTGCCATTGGACCAGCGATAACGGACGGGGTTGGCGGCGGTGATCGCGCCGGGTTGGAGGGTTTGCCCGGGTTCAAGGCAGGAAATGGGCGAGGCCGCAGGTGCGAGGTTCAGTAGGACGGGAGCAACGTCTTGAACGACATCGTGCGTCGCCTCCTGAAAACAGCCATTCGTCAGGTTCGTAACGCGCAGGGTGTATTCGCCCGGGCAGTCCACCGCCAACCGCGGACCGGAAACGGGGGCGGGAAGGCACCCGCCGGACCAGGCGAAAGACAGCTCACCCGTTCGGGCTTGATTGGTATCCGCCGTCAAAGTTACCTCGGTAATCAGGCAGTTGAGCAGACTATCCCCCTCGATAGATGCAAGCGGGGCTTCGCGGTCTACCCGGGTAACTACCGACGTATCCAGCGTACAACCCGTAGCGGAGTCGGTCACCCGGAGGTTGTAGGTTCCGCCCCGGGTGAGCACGACGAGGGCGCTATCGGCGGGCCCTTCTATCGGACTGTCGGAAGCCCAATCGTATTCGTATACGTTCCCGGCGGGAAGGACCGTCGACCGGACCCTGAGCTCCGGGTAGCGACAATTGATCGTAGCACAGTTGCCGCTGCTATCGCAGTTTAGGGGAACCGGGTCGCTATCGCCATTCCCACCCGAATAGGTCAACTCGACCTCCGGAAGAAAACGCTCGTCGGTGATTATGACGGTATCCGTGACGGTGCAAGCGACACCGCGTGCCGCCGCGGTGAGTCGAAATACGTACCGCCCTGGCGTTCTCGCGACGTAATCGAGGGCGGCACGGAGTAGATTTCCCTCGCCGTCGTACCAACCGAAATCATCGGCGAAGGTCAGATCGCTTTCGCTCGCGTTGAGTAGTACGGTATCGCCCAGGCAGTCAAGCTGCGGGCGGAAGGGCCGGTACGCGACGGCGGGGTCGAGGACGAGCAGGTCCACGCTCACCGTCGAGTCACAACCGTTCGCGGCGGTGACCGTGCGTCGGTAGATCCCCGAAGTGGTCAGTATTGTGTCCCCGAGTTCGTAGAAGTCGGTTCCGCAAATGGTTACCTCCTCGCTAAAGACGATCGGATCGGCTACGGTAAGGTTCAGCGTAACGATGCTGTCGCAACCGTAGAAGGAAGTCAGCGTATCCCGGTAAGTTCCGGAGGCGGTCAGTAGTTCGTCACCCAAAGCGTAGGCTGCCTCGGCACAGATCGTCGTATCCGCGGTAACGAATAGCGTATCGACGACGTCGAGGGTCAGGTTGACGACGCTGTCGCACCCGAATGCCCCCGGCAGGTTGACGAGGTAGTTGCCCGACTCCGAAAAGATGTTGCTACCCACCTGGTATAAGCCCCCGCGGCACAGCTGCCTCGATACGTCGGTCGGGGCGGGAGGGGGGAGCAGGACGACGGTTTGACAGTCGGGGGTGAGGTCGGCACACGCCACCGGCGTACTGCCTTGCAGGTTACTGCTTAGTTGCGCGGAGGTGAGGCTCCCGTCGGTAGGGATGGCCGCGAGCTCACCGAGCCGGTAGGAGAGGCCGCAAATCTGGTAAGTACCGGCGGGGAAGCCGGCCAAGTTAGGCTCATCCTGCAGCCACTGGATACCCGATCCGTCGTCGATCGTGTAGGCGTAACCGTACTCGGTCGGGTCCGGGCGGGGTATTCGGTAGCGCGGAGGCAGGTTTACCGGTAGCGTCACGGGTTGTGCGCAGGCGATCAGGGGTTCCGCGGGGGGGAGGTCTCCGGCGTTGGCCGAGCAACAGGGGCCATCCTCGTGCAGGGGGTCGCAGAACTCCAGGAGCAGGAAGCTCAGACCGCCTTGTTCGTCCGCACGGTTATTTTCTACGACGAGTTGCCAGTCTCCGTTCACCGGGCCGCGGGCCAGTTCTTCCAGGCAACCGCCGTTCGGCAGGTAGGCACCCCGGAAGGTTCCGAAAGCCGGCCAGTTGTAGTCCTCCGTATTGTCCCACCGCTCAGGGGCCCCCGGGTCGGGGGCGGCGGGGCCCGCGCACGACGGGAAGTCAACGAACCAACGGGCCAGGGTGCTGGGGGGGCGGGTTTGATCGGTGCCCGGTCCGATCAGGCGGAGGGAGTCCCCCGCGGGCGATACGAGCGTTATCGACAATCCGTAAACGTAGCTGTGGCTGAAGTAGGCGCTTACGTTACAGAGGCCCTGGCCCGGATCCGCCAGGTCGTCGTTCAGGTAGCCCTCGATCGGGATGGTCACCCGCGAGCTACCGAATGCGTCCAGGGCAATAGTATCCGTTACCCCACAGCGTTGCGCCAGGCAGCCGGTGCCGATAGCTAGACAGCAGAGGGTGAGTAGGATAATGCGTGCCATAGGAGAGACCGGCGAGCGAACGTGTTTTCAGCAGATAAAGATAAAGCCTACCGGCTGTCCGCCGGCTTATTCGGTGGCGACCTGAACAATAGAGCCGGCGAGGCAGTATGAACGACAGCGTTAGAGGCTATTGTCTTTCGCCTAACTACGAGTACCGAATGAACGAAGAATTAGAGATTAACGAAGAGTTGTTACAGGAGGCCCTGGACTCCACCTCGATGGAACTCATCGACCCTACCCTACCCCAGCTATTAACCATCCTCCCCGTCGGCCAGCGGCCGATCTTTCCGGGCATGGCCTTGCCGGTCGGTTTCACCGGCCGCGAACTACTGATCTCTTTACGGCTCGCGATGGAGCAGCACGAGGGCTTCGTCGGTATCGTACTGGTCGAAGAAGACCACAATGAGGACTACCGCGAGAGCATTTACCACGACGTCGGCGTAGCCTGCCAGATCGTAAAGGTGATCGAAACCGGCCCCCAGGGCGCGCAGGTCATCGTCAACCCGATCCGTCGTATGAAGCGGCAGCGCGTCGTACAGACCGAACCGCAACTGCGCTGGCGGGTCAAGTATGACGTCCGCCCAAAAGTCAAGGTGGATAACGAGCTGAAGGCGTACATGCTGGCCATCAGCACCGAAATACAACGGTTACTCGCACTGAACCCGCTTTTCAAGGAGCAGGTGAATATGGTCGTCAGCCAACTTAACTACGACAACCCGGGTCAGACGATGGACATCGTCTGCAACATCATCAGCGCGGACAAGCTCAAACTACAGGCGATCCTCGATGAGTGGTCGGTCGATGAACGGGCTAAGCTCGTCCTTCAGGCCATCAAGGAAGAACTGGAAGTCGCCAAGATCCAGAGCCGCATCAACAAGCAGATCGAGGAGGGGGTACAGACCCAACAAAAGGAGTACTTCCTGCGCGAGCAACTCAAAGCCATTCGCCGGGAACTGGGCGAAGAAAAGGAAGACGGGGAATCGATCACGGAACGGATCGTGCAGCAGCTGGAGGGAAAGACCATCCCGCAGGATGCGCGCGAGCAATTCGAACGGGAGCTCAACAAGCTGAAGACGCTGAATACTCAGAGCCCGGAGTTTAACGTCACCCGCAATTACCTCGAGACCTTTGCCGCCCTGCCGTGGGGCGTATTCACGCCCGACGCGAACTCGCTCAGCGAGGCGCGGGAGATCCTCAACGAAGACCACTACGGGCTGGACGACGTGAAGGACAACATCCTGGAATTTTTGGCCACGATCCTCAAGCGAAGCTCGGTGGCCGGTTCCATCATCTGCCTGGTCGGCCCGCCCGGGGTCGGCAAAACCAGTATCGGTCAGAGTATTGCCCGTGCGCTGGAACGCAAGTTCTACCGTTTCAGCGTCGGTGGAATGCGGGACGAGGCGGAGATCAAGGGACACCGCCGGACCTACATCGGTGCGATGCCCGGCAAGTTGATCCAGGCACTACAGCGGGCCGAGACCAGCAACCCCGTGATCATGCTCGACGAGATCGACAAGATCAGTAGCGGCTCGCAGGGTGACCCCGCCTCGGCCTTACTGGAGGTGCTCGACCCGGAGCAGAACGAAACCTTTGTCGATCACTACCTGGACGCGCCCTTCGATCTATCCAACGTACTCTTCATCTGTACGGCCAATCAGCTGGACACCATCCCCGGCCCGCTGCTCGATCGCATGGAGGTCATCCGCCTGAGCGGTTACGTACTCGAGGAAAAAGTACAGATCGGTAAGCAGTACCTGATTCCGAAACAACTACAGGAGCACGGCTTCGCGAGTGACGAGGTGACCTTCCAGGAAGAGGCCATCAACTTCATGATCGACCGCTACGCCCGCGAAGCCGGGGTGCGCAATCTGGAGAAGCAGATACGCAAGATCATCCGGAAGCTGGTGTTGCGGGAGGCGGAATCGGACGTCCATGATTTCAACGTCACCGTCGACATGGTAAAGGAGATGCTCGGCAAGCCGCGCTTCCAGACGGAGAAGTTGTACGACAAACCCACGCCGGGCGTCGTGCTCGGCCTGGCCTACACCAGCATGGGTGGGGCTACGCTGTACATCGAGGCCCGCGGTATACCCGGCGACAAGCCGGGCTTCCGCCTGACCGGGCAGCTCGGGGACGTCATGAAGGAGAGCGCGCAAATAGCCCTTAGCTACGTAAAGTCCCTCCTTAGCCAGCGGGGGGATGACTACTTCGACAACCACGAGGTGCACCTGCACGTGCCGGCGGGGGCTACGCCCAAGGACGGGCCCTCGGCGGGCATCACCATGGCGCTGGCACTGTACACCCTCGCTACCGGGCGGGCACCCATCGACAGTTTGGCCATGACGGGTGAGTTGACGCTTACCGGCCGGGTACTGCCCATCGGTGGCGTGAAGGAAAAGACGATCGGCGCCCGGCGGGTAGGCATTGACCACCTGATCTTCCCGGCGGAGAACCAACGGGACTGGGAGGAACTCGCCGACTACGTCAAGGAGGGCATTTCGGCTAGCTTCGCCTGTACATTCGACGACGTACTGGCAGTAGCTACCGGCGAGGAACGTGCCGTAGGATAAACTCCCCACTTTGCCGTAACCTTGCCCCGCCTTAGGTACACTATTCAAAACACCCCGCTATGAAGTTTGGTGCCGCCGCGGACCCCAGCCGGGTCGACTACGAGCTCCCCATCGAGCCCCTCGCCAACCAGGCCCGTCTGGATCGTTACGAGTTGGGCCCGACCGAGGGCAAGCCCACCATCTACCTGGGGGCCACCGGGTGGAGCATGAAGCAGTGGGTGGGCAAATGGTACCCCAAGGGCACCAAAACGGCCGACTACCTACGCGAGTACGCCAAGCAGTTCAACACGATCGAGTTGAATACTACCCACTACCGCATCCCCACCGACGATCTGGTCAGCCGCTGGGTGGAGGCCGTCCCGGACGATTTTCGCTTCTGCCCCAAGCTACCGCAGCACATCAGCCACCGCAACGACTTCGGCCTGGCGCAGGGGCACCTGACCAACTTCGTGCGCTCGCTGGATGGAATGGGTGAGAAGATGGGGTGTGCATTCGCCCAGCTCCCACCCTACTACGACGCCTCGCGCCTGGAGCACCTGACCGGCCTGCTCGATCGATGGCCGCGTTTGCTTCCCCTGGCGGTGGAGGTCCGTCACGAAAGCTGGTTCGCCGACCCGTTTGCCACCGAGGCGCTGATGGACGCCCTGGCGGCGCGCGGCGTGGCCGCCGTCATCACGGACGTTAGCGGCCGTCGCGACGTCCTGCACGGTTACGTTACCGCCCCCCGCACGATGGTTCGCTTCGTCGGTAACGGCTTGATCGATTCCGACTATACCCGCCTAGCCGATTGGGCAGTAAAACTGACGGAGTGGAACCTCCCCGAAGCCTACTTCTTCCCGCACGAGCCGGAGAACGTGCTTGCGCCGGATGCCTCGGCCTGGATGGCGGAGCACCTGTTGGCATCAGGGTTTGCCATAACGCGCGGGCCGAAGGACGTGGGTGGCCTGGGGCAACAGCGCCTCTTCTGAGGGTGTTGGCGGCACGGTCAACTGCCTGCTTATCCTTCCGTACCTTGCACCTGCGGCCTCGCCATTAAATACAGCCTTCGCCAGCCTCCAGCAATTATGAGTAAATACCCAATTATACCGCGCGATATTTCGTGGCTTTCGTTCAATCACCGTGTACTACAGGAGGCCAAGGACCCGTCGGTGCCGCTGTTCGAAAGGATCAAGTTTTTGGCGATTTACAGCTCTAATCTCGATGAATTTTTTCGGGTAAGGATGGCTAACCACCGGAACCTTTTACGGGTGGGGAAGAAGACCAAAAAGGAACTCGACATCAGCCCGAAGGATACCGTACGCAACATTCAGCGGATCGTGAACCGGCAGCAAGTAGAGTACAGCAGGATATTCGAGAAGAAGATCATCCCGGATCTACGGCGGCAGGGGATCAAGCTGAAGCGACGGCTGGACATGAACGCGGAGGAAAGCGAATTCGTGGAGGGCTACTTTCGCCAGAACATGCTGCCTTACGTGCAACCGGTGCTACTGGTCAAGGATATGGTGCGGCCGTTCCTCAACAACGCGCAGCTGTACTTGTCGATACTCATGCACGAGAAGAAATCCAAGTCACGGGCGTACGCGATCGTCAAGATACCGAGCGATCACCTGCCGCGCTTCATCGAACTACCGGATACCGCGGACGGCCAGCGGAACCTGATCATGCTCGACGACATCGTGCGGCATTCCGTCTCGTGGATGTTCCCCGGCTACAACATCGACGATACGTACAGCATCAAACTTACACGGGACGCGGAGTTGTACATCGACGACGAGTTCAAAGGCGATCTGCTTACGAAGATCAAAGCCAGCCTGAACCGCCGCCACGTCGGGCCGGCCAGCCGGTTCGTGTACGACCGGACGATGGCGCCGAAGCTGCTCGACTACCTGATGGACTCCTTTAAGTTGGAGCGGTACGATATTTTGGCCGAAGGGCGCTACCACAACAACTTCGACTTTTTCGGATTCCCGGATTTCGGCCTGGCTAAGCTGAAGAACCCACCGCAGCCGCCCCTGCCCTACCCCCCCTTGGAGGATACGCTCGATTACTGGGGGGCCATCCGGTCGGGCGACCACCTGTTGCACGTGCCCTACCAGAGCTACGAGTCGGTGGTTCGGTTTTTCGAGACGGCCGCCGAAGACCCGCAGGTCACCCACATCAAGATCGTGCAGTACCGGGTGGCGCGCCGCAGTCGGATCATGAAGGCGCTGATGCGCGCCGTCGATCAGGGTAAGCAGGTCAGCGTTTTCATCGAGGTGAAAGCGCGTTTTGACGAAGAGGCTAATTTGCGCTGGGGCGAAAAGCTCGAAGCGGCCGGGGTACACGTGAACTACAGCTTCCCCGGGGTAAAGGTGCATTCCAAACTGGCGCTGGTACGTCGGGTAGACCACGGGGCGGAGCAGATCTACTGCTATCTGGCAACGGGTAACTTCCACGAGGATACGGCAAAGGTGTACAGTGACTTCGGCATCTTTACGGCCGATACGCGGATCACGAACGAAGTCTCTCGCGTGTTCTCCTTCCTTGAAAACGTGCAGGACCCGGAGACGCCCTTCCAGCACCTGCTGGTCGGTCAGTTTAACCTGCGGGCGGGGCTCGAAGCACTCATCCAGCACGAGATCGAAGAGGCGAAGGCCGGCCGCAAAGGGCGTATGATGCTGAAGATGAACAGCTTGCAGGACCCGGCGATGATCGATCTACTCTACAAGGCCGGCCGCGCCGGCGTGGAGATTGAGTTGATCATTCGGGGCATTTGTTCTTTGGTACCCGGCATCCCCGGCGTGAGTGATAACATCCGCGCCATCAGCATCGTCGACCGATATCTGGAGCACGCCCGGGTATTCCACTTCCACCACGGCGGGGAGGACCTGGTCTACCTAAGCTCGGCGGATTTCATGACCCGTAACCTCAGCCACCGGATCGAGACGACCTTTCCGGTGCTCGATCAGGACCTGAAGCAAAAGATCCTCGATTACGTCGACGTTCAATTACAGGACAACACCAAGTCTCGCCTTCTGAACGACCAGAACGCAAACCAGTACTTTCGGGGAGGGAGCGAACTGCGGATCCGGTCACAGGAAGAGACTTACCACATCATCAAGCGCGAACTGGTCGGGATGATGGAGGAAGAAGTGGAGGAATAGCCTCAGCGGCCGAAAGAGAAGTAAGATGAGCAGGAGTATACTTTCGATCACCCTGTTGCTGTTGGCGGGCTGCCTCCTGGCACAGGACGACCCCATTTTCAACGACGACCCGATGCAGCACCTCCCTTTGGGGATGGAAGTGTCGAATTACGTAGTCCGGGAGCCGACCGGCCTGACGGAGGTCGAAGCCAGGGTGGAACCACCGAACTGGTGGACGGGCATGGTCGATCCACTCGTGGAGGTACTCATCTACGACCGCGACGTGGCGATGTACGACAGCGTGGCGGTAGACTATCCGGGCGTCCGCGTCGCCTACGTAAAGCGGCAGGCCAATCCGAACTACTTGTTCGTGGGGCTGCACGTGGCCCCCGGAACGCCCCCGGGCTCGGTTAGGATTTCGCTATCTCAGGTCCGCACGGCCGGTGAAGGGGCTCGCCTTGACCCCACCGCGATCGATTACCCGATAATGTCCCGCCTGAAGCGCGATACTGCCGTAGAGCCGTTCTCCTCCAAGGACCTGATCTACCTGATCATGCCGGATCGATTCGCGAATGGCGAGGCGACCAACGACAGGGTGCCCGCGATGAAGGATACGCTGGTCAACCGGGATAAAGTGCTCTTCCGGCACGGGGGCGACCTGCAGGGGATATTGAATAAATTGGACTACCTAGCGGACTTAGGCGTGACCGCCATTTGGCTCAACCCTATCCTGGAGAACGATCAACCTTACGCGAGCTACCACGGGTACGCCGTCAGCGACCACTACCGCGTCGATCGCAGGCTCGGCACCAACGAGCTGTACCGTGAGCTGGTACTTGAGGCGCACCGGCGCGGCATAAAAGTCGTGATGGACGTCATCTTCAACCACGTTGGCGACCAGCACTACCAGATCAGGGATTTGCCCGCCAGCGACTGGATACACCAGTGGGAAGACTACACCAAATCCAACTTTCGCGCCGCCTCCATCCTCGACCCCACGCCGCCCCCGGCGACCGCGATCGGATGCGTCACGGCTGGTTCGACAACCACATGCCCGACCTCGATCAGGATAACGAGCACCTTGCTAGGTACCTCATTCAGAACAGCATCTGGTGGACGGTATACAGCGGGCAGGATGCCTTCCGCATCGATACCTATACTTACCCGAACACCGACTTCATGGCCGAATGGAACCGACGGCTTTTAGAGGAGTTCCCCGATCTCGGCATATTCGGGGAAACCTGGGTACCGCACATTGGCGTACAGGCCTGGTTCGTCGGCGGGCGCAAACTCGGTCAGGAGCTCGACACGCACCTACCCGGGGTGACTGATTTTCAGGTTCACTACGCGCTATACGAGGCTTTGAACGAGGAGCCTTCGTGGGAAGGGGGTGTCAACCGCCTGTGGTATACCCTGGCGCAAGATCACCTCTACCCCGACCCCACGAGGAACGTCGTCTTTCTGGATAACCACGACATCAGCCGTCTGTACAGCACGCTGGGAGGGGACCGGGAGAAGATGCGATCGGCCGTCGCACTGCTACTCACTACCCGCGGTATTCCGTGTATTTACTACGGTACCGAGGTACTGCTGGAAGGTGCGGGGGGCGCTTTCGGTGAAGGCGGGCGGGTTGATTTCCCCGGCGGTTTCCCCGGTGATGAAACCGACTTATTCCAGCCGGAAGCCCGGTCGGAGGAGCAGCAGGGCTTCTACGAATATTTTCGGACGCTGGCGAACTATCGCAAGAACAGTCAGGCCCTGACGGTGGGTGAGTTGCGGCACTACATCCCGCGGGACGGGGTGTACGTTTACTTTCGGCGGGCCGGCGAGGAGTTGATTATGATCGTGTTTAACGGAAACGGCGAGGCGAGGGAGCTGACCGACCTCCGCCCCTATTCGGATATGCTGGGCGGGTTTTCGGGAGGAATCGAGATCACGGATGGCTTAGCTAAAAAACCTCTGACGAGTATTTCGCTAGCTGCTAAGCAGACGCGGGTTTTCCGACTTGAGTGATGGGCCCGCACGTGACGCAGCCGGCGGGCTCCCGAGCTGCTACTGTACCTTAAAGTCGTAGGAGATCTTCCCACACTGCTCTTCCGGCGCGGTGGGTTCCGGCTTGAACTTCCACGTTTTCGCATTCCGCGTGGCGGCGCTTACGAGGTTCGGGTCGGTGGTCGTGCTACCGACCTGGGTGAAGTTGGCGGAGAGCACCCGGCCGTCGGGGCCGACGCATACTTCGATAACCACCTTACCCGGGCGTTGGCTGTTTTCACTGACTACCGGGCTCGCAACGACCCCTCTGCCACCGAGGCCACCGGACACGCGACCGTCGCTGGTGGAGATACCGGTGAGGCGGTCGGCGTTGGGGTCGCCGTTTTCTACGCCCTGGTTGCCGGGCTTACCGGTTTCCCCCTGGCCGGAGCCGTTTCCGAAGAGCCCGCCGACGCGGTTGCGGGTGGCATCGGCTTCGGCCTGGCGGCGGCGTTCGGCTTCTTCGGCTTCCCGCTGCTTCTGGGCTGCTTGCTCGGCGACTCGCCGCTGGCGTGCAGCTTCGGCTTCCTGGAGTCTGCGGCGTTCGTCGGCCGCGGCTTTCTCGCGGGCGCGTTCATCGGCCACCCGGCGATCCTCGATGGCCCGTTCTCTGCGTTGGCGCTCCGCTTCCTCGCGTTGCCGCGCCTGTTCCCGTTCCTTTTGCTTGCGGATGGCGATCTGCTGAGGGGTCTCCTCGACTACGACGTCGCGCTGTACGGGGGCGGGATCCGGATCCGCGGCGGGGGGCGGTGGTGGCGGGGCGGCTGCTTCCTGGGGGGCCGGGGGGCTCGGCTCGGGTTCACTGACCTGCTCGACGGCCGCGGCGCGGCGGGCGTCTTCCTCCCCCTGGCCGAAGTCGATCTGCCCGAGGTTGACGAGGATGCCCGGCTGGCCGGGCTTCGGTAGCGTCGTGTAGAAGAGGGGTATGATCAGTAAAGCTACGAACAGCAGAAAGCCGATGATCGCGCCGATTTTACCTTGGCGATCCGCTCTTTCTTCGGTGGGGGTGACGGGGTCTTGCATGGGTTGAGGGGGTAGCTGGCCTGAGAAGGGAAAACTGATTTTGGTACGGAAAAGTACGGCCGAATCCGATAGGGCCGACTAGTACTTAACGAGCGCGGGGTCGCGCTTCCCGGCGCGGCGGTTCTTACCCTTCGTGCGTTCGGCGAGCAGCACGGCGGCGTAGGCGTTAGCTAGCGCGCCGGTTTCGGATAGCTCGGCGAAGGAGATCATCTCCTCTTCCTCACCCGGCTTTTTGACGGAAAGCTCGACGGGTAAGGCACTTTCCAGGATCACTTCTCGCACCTGCTTAGCTTTCAGATCGGGGAAGTAACTGCGGACCAAAGCAGCAATCCCCGCCACCATGGGCGCAGCCATGGACGTACCATTGAAGGAAGCGTATTTGCTGCCGGGAATGGTCGAGTAAATATCGCGACCCGGAGCGAATACGTCGACGTATTTCTTGTCGTAGTTCGAAAAGTTGGCGGGGAGCTCCTCGTTGTAGAAGGCGCTAGCCGCACCCACCTCGATCCAGGTCTTACCCGTCCGTTTTCTCCCCTGGTAAGTATCGTTGGGGTAATTGTTGGTGAGGGTAAGCATCTTGCCTTCGTTACCGGCGGCGTGTACGATGAGTACGTCGTTCTTCTCGGCGTACTTCATGGCCGCGTCAACCGCTTTTTTGTAGGGGCTGTAACCCTTACCAAAGCTCATGTTGATCACGGAAGCGCCGTTGTCCACGGCGTAACGAATGGCGTTTGCTACGTCCTTATCGCGCTCGTCACCGTTCGGGACGGTGCGGACGGACATGATCTTCACGTTAGCTCCGCCGACGCCGTTCACGCCGACCTCGTTATCGCGGACGGCGGCGATGATGCCCGCCACGTGGGTACCGTGGCCGGCATCCGGGCCGGTCACGTCGTTGTTGCCGTAGTTACGATCATCCAGATTGCCCGGGTTGTCTCCGACGATGTCGCGGGCGTCGTAATCGACGTTATAGTTATAGTTGACGGTCTGCCCGTAGTAATCGACGGCACCCTCTATCTCATTATAAATGTCTTCGAACGAGGTACCATCCTGAGTATAATTGGCAATGATATCCTTGATCTGAGTGGTCATCATATCCTTTTGCGTGACGGCGGCCACGTCTTGCGGAGTAATCTCTTCTACCGGCTTTCCGATTGACTTAATGACGGTATCGAAGCCGGACTTCATCAGGTCGTACTGGGCGAATTGCGGCTCCACTTCTTCTACCTTTTCGTTGATCGTCTTTTCCAGGTCTTTGTACAGATCGTATTCCGCCCTTTCGGATTTTTTCAGTCCCTCCCGGTTACGATTGTTGTACAGCTTGTGGTAACGGTTATATAGCCTGACCGCCTCAAGGTTTTCGTAGTTGACGTTCTTACCGTCCGCTCCCCCGATGAAGTTCCAGCCGTGTACGTCATCGACGTAGCCATTCTTATCATCGTCGATGCCGTTGCCGGGGATCTCGTCCGCGTTCGTCCACATGGCGGCCTTCAGGTCTTCGTGCTCTACGTCGACGCCTGAGTCGATTACGGCTACCACTACTTCTTTGGCGACTTTGCCGTTCAGGTAGTCGTGCGCTTTTTTAGCGCTGACGCCGGGGAAGTTATCCTCCTGGCGGTCCATATCCCACCAGTTATTAGGCGTTTCTGTTTGGGCGCCCAGGGCAGTACCACTGATTAGGGCCAGGAATAAAAATAAGCGATTCATATAGTCCATTTCTCTTTGAGGTATATAAAGGGGTAAACTCACGAGTAGTTATAAAGGCTCTTAACGCCCGCTTAAAATTTGCTATTGCGGCTAGCTTATCTTTGCTCGATGAGCTTCGCAGACTTAAATCTCAGCAGTGCGCTCCTACGCGCGGTCGAGGAGGATTTACAACTTGAACGGCCTACGGCGATACAAGCCAAAGCGTTCTCCCCGATCATGGCGGGCCGCGACGTCGTAGGAATCGCACAGACCGGTACGGGAAAGACCTTCGCCTACTTGCTTCCGCTACTGAGGCTCTGGAAGTTTACCAAATCCCCACTCCCTCAGATCCTCATCATCGTACCGACCCGGGAGCTGGTCCTTCAGGTCGTCGCCTCCGTCGAGGCGGTTACACCTTATATGTCCGTAGCAACGGTCGGCGTGTACGGCGGGGTGAACCTGAAGGTGCACAAGGCGGAGATCGAGCGGGGCGTCGACGTGGTGGTCGGAACCCCGGGCCGTCTGGTGGATCTTTTGAAGGACAACGTCCTCAAACTGAAGCAGATCAAACGATTCGTGCTCGATGAGGTCGATGAGATGCTTGATCTGGGTTTCCGTAGCCAGCTCAACGACATCCTGGATTTTCTACCTAAAAAGCGGCAGCACCTGTTCTTTTCGGCAACCATGATTCCGGAAGTGCTGGCCACCATCGAGCAGTTCACCGACTACTACGAACTGATCGAAACCGCCCCGAGCGGGGCGCCGCTGGAAAATATCGGCCAGTACGTCTACGAGGCCCGCAACTTCAATACGAAGGCCAACTTACTGGAGCACCTGCTGGCTACCGACGGCGGCATGGAGAAGGTACTCGTGTTCTGCGCTACCCGGCGGCTCGCAGATGCGCTCTACGAGCGGCTGAATCCGGATATGAACGATGCCGTAGCTATCATTCATAGCTCCAAAACGCAGAACTACCGCATCCGCTCCATCGAAGGATTCGCGGCGGGGAACAACCGGGTACTGATCGCCACCGACCTGGTGGCCCGCGGCATCGACGTAGAGGGCGTAACCCACGTCATCAATTTCGACGTGGCCACCACCGCCGAACAACACACCCACCGGATCGGCCGTACCGGGCGGGCGAAAGCAAAAGGCACCGCTTATACCTTCGTTAGCCAGGAAGAGGCCGACTACCTGGCCGAGATCGAGGCGCTGATGGGGATTAGCTTACCCATCCTCCCCTTACCCCCTACGGTGATCGTGACCGACGAACTCATCGACTTGGAAAAGGACCCGGCCTACGTACCGGAAGCCGTTACCTACCTACGCCCGGAGGAGGGTAAGGAAGCTTACCACACGAAGAGCGCGAAGAACCAGAAGGTCAACGTTCGGGAAGGCCGCCGCGATAAAATGATGAAGAAGTACAAGAAGCCGCAGACGCGCGGTAGCAAGAAGTAGCCTAATAGTCTTACTCCACAATCTCGTAGTCGATGCCCAGTTTACGCAGGGAACGGAAAGCGCTGCTCTGATTGAAGCTCACCTCGATGTCTACCGGGCTGCCTTCCAACAAGATGGTGGTAAGTTCGTTCCCAAGGTTGCTATCTACGTCGTCACCGATTTCGGCGAGGGTACGGGCAATAGCCCGGCGATCCGGGCGGTCGGTGTCGCAAGAGATTAATTTTAGCTGCATTTTGTTTGTATTTATAGCAAAAGTAAACGTTTTGCGTTCAAATTACAAACTTTCTTCCCCCACTTTATCGGCATGGACAAACCCGCTTACTACCGTTCAGGTATCCTGGCATCGCTACCCGCCTGGCTCATCTGCCTTGCGCTGTTCTCCTGCAAGGTACCCGAGCGCCCGTCCAGCGAAGTTACCCCGGTGACGGCCCGTCAGGACGTTACCCGGGGGGCCCGACAAGCGAGCACCTGGCGCTTCGTGTACTGCGTAGAAGCGTTCGAAGACGGCCAGGCGCTCGCACGACTTTTGGAAAGCATCGCCCAAACCCAACCCAGTGGTAAGCGTATCGAGGTGATCGACTGTCACGCTACCTCGGCGGATAGTCTGGCCGCCGGGCCATCGCTCTGGTTCGGCACCAAACCACCCGAGAAACTGGACGTCCTGAGCGAGCAACGGGGTACGATGCGCTTCGACAACCGCATAACGCTCGCCGGTGGTGACCTGCTCGCCCTACCCTACTACCGGAACCCCTGGAACGACGGCCGCTCTACCACGGGGGTATATTACGCCAAAGAGCTACCGAGGCTGCTGGCCTACCTCAAGGAGCGTCAGCAGGGTATGTGGGACAACATTTTCTGGTCGCGCTGGTCCTTCGAAGTGCACCGGGAGAACGGCGATCGCATCTACGGAAACTACCTGGACAGTACTTGGGCCTTCGATCTCGATTCGGAAGTATACCTCCACAAACCAACCGACCCGATCCTGAGTACGACCGACTACCGGGTCTTCGCCTTCGACGGGCTGCAAGCCGGCCAGGATACTGCGGCGCTACGCCGACTACTCGATCTGGCCGCGGGCACCGCTACGTCCGCCACGGGGAAGCGGCGTACGACCCCGCTCGACGTCCATCTGTATCCGAGCATCGAACGCCTGGGGATAGCTACGGGTAGGATGGACGACGCCTATTTTGACGCGCAAGTAAGCAGGCTGCACCTATACGTACCCCCGGGCGAGGAAAGTGACCGGGCCCTCGATCCGACGATCTGGATAGCCATGGCGCACGATCGACAACCCACCGCAGCCGGTGCGTTCGCGCAACTACTCTTCGCCGCGGAGCTACAACGGGCGGCCGACTTACCCGACGCTACCGCCGAACTACTGAAGCGAGAACTGCGGTACGCTAAGCGCATTGCTGCGCTGAAAGACATGAGCCAGGACTATCCTACCGAAGCCGACGCCCGGTCGGGCCGTATACAGTGGGCGCTAGCGCTGGCACGGGTCTTCACCGATGCGGGAAGTCCGCCGCAAAGGGCGTCTTTACCACCGGTCCCCCCCGTGCTGGCCGGGATGACCTTTGCCCACGAAGGGTACCGTATTTATAATGGATACGGTGGCAGGACGGTCGGCCCGTCCCTCGACAGCCTTAGCCGCCTCAACGTCAATGCCCTGAGTATCGTCCCCTATACCTTTCAAAGAGACGCGCGCAAGGCAGCCGAGTTCCGCATACCCCGCCGGGCCGGTTCGGAAACGGACGGTGCGACCGTCCATTCCATTCGCGAGGCCCGCGAGCGAGGCTGGTACGTACTACTAAAACCCCAGATCTGGGTAGGTGGCGGCAGTTGGCCGGGGGATATCGACATGGCCACCGACGAAGCTTGGCAAGCCTGGTTCCGTGCCTACCGCTACTGGATCCTGCACTACGCCCTCCTCGCCGAAAGGGAAGGCGTGGACGGCCTCTGTATCGGTACCGAACTGGTCCGCTCGACCATCGATCAGCCGGCGCGGTGGAAGAGCGTCATCGGGGATATTCGAAGCGTCTATTCCGGTCACCTGACCTACGCCGCGAACTGGGGTGAGGAGTTCGAGAACCTTACCTTCTGGCGGGAGCTGGATGCCATCGGTCTCAATTCCTACTACCCCCTCAGCGATGAAGACGCGCCGAGCGACGAAGACCTGCGCCGGGGCGCGGAGGGCTGGTGCACCATGGCCGCCAAGGTCGCCCGCAGAGAAGGCAAACCACTATGGCTCACGGAGGTCGGTTACCGTTCCGTCGCTCGGCCCTGGAAGAACCCCCACGCCGAGGCGGGCGAACGCATGATGACCGCGAACGATCAGGATAGGGCCTACCGCGCCCTGGTGCACGCCGTGGGGGCCTCCCCCGAAGTATCCGGCATGTTCGTCTGGAAGTGGCCCAGCTACCTGGGCTACGGTGGCCGGCAAGACGACTCCGACCGCCGCTTCACGCCGGGGGGCAAACCCGCCGCGATCACGCTGGGCGAGTTTTACGGCCGATGGAAAAGGTGAGCCGATGCGTCGACACGTTATTGAGTATATTGTCCCATTCACAAATAACCCATTTTGAAATGGCCAAAATATCTCTATCATGTCCGGTAACTTCACATTCGAGCTACTCTGTATCGACCCCGATGACATTGTCAATCACGAAGCATTTATCCGGGCCATCAGCTTCAGCGCGGCGATCTTTAACGGCAAAACGCCCATCATTACCCCCAACCTCGACGGCGTCCCCTACATCAAAGGAGAAAATGAACTATTCATTCATGTAGTACCGATTGACACCAGTAAGATCATCACCGAGCTGGTCGAGAGCGCCTTCATCGTCCGTGTCGAAAGCAAATATTTCGAGGAACTCGAACCCCTCCGCCAGCGCATGCTACGGCACTTTCGCGAAACGCTCAAGTTCAAGCACATACGCATTCTGCAGGATGACATCTCCTCCGAGATCGCCAATCAACTCTACCCTAAAATCAACGCGGTGGAGAACCTGCTCCGCCGCTACCTGATCAAGTTTTTCTTTCAGCGTGTCGGTATCAATTGGTGGGACGTTACGGCCACCCCGAAGATGATCGAAAAGGTCCGCTCCCGCCAGCGCAACCGCTCCAACCAGTTTAGTCACTTCATCGATAGCGACATCGAATTCGCCGATTTCGACGATCTCGGCTTGCTCATCTACAAGCAGTCGACCGGCTTCAACGACCCGGAGCGCGTACTGGAGCTGCTCGATGAAATCACCACCATCGAGGATCTGGACGAGCTGAAGCAAAACCTCCAGGGCAACTACACCAAATACTTCAAAACCTTCTTTCGGGACAAAAATTTCGAGAAGCTTTGGAAAGACATGTCCCGCATCCGCAACAAGGTCGCCCACCAGGCCACCTTTTTCCACAGCGAGCTGCTCAAGGGCAAAGAACTATCCGGTGCCCTCACCAAAATCATCATCGACGCCGAGCAGCACATCGACGAGATCGTGCTGAGCCTGAAGGAGAAGAAAGCCATTCACCAGGCGGCCATTACCGTCGTTCAGGAAGAGGAGGAAGTAGCCGCGGAGAAGGCCAAAGTCACCCACACTTCCGACGGTAGCCCCCCGGGTATGGAATTGGCGGCTACGACCGACGCCCACCTGCCGAAGGAAGACTTCGATGCCCGCGTGAAGCTCTCCGGCCCCCGCGTCATCGGCAAGATCAAATTGGAGCACAAGGTCAAGACCTACCACAAGACCGCGGCGCCCGGCTACATCATCATTACGGAAGAGGAAATTCTCGACGAGCTACAGGTCGCCAGGGAACTTAGCTATACCGATTACGTTGGCCTCAAGTGGTTCGTCACCCAGTTTCTTAGCAATAAAGGCTACGCGGTGGGCCCCACCTATTCCTTGATCAACATCCTGATCGAGCAACAAACCGTAGAACTCTACGACATTGAAAACGCTGACGGCCACAAGGTTAAGGCCGTCCGATTCCCATTCCGTCAAGCCGCCAGCTAAGTAGTAATTCCATGTCAAAATCCGCTTCGGGCCGCAGCGAGGGGCGCGTTCATCGCAACCTGTTCTTTCTGCTGGTCGCCCTCGTTACCGCCGTCTTTTTCGGCATGATCGGCCCGTTCCTGCTCACCATATTATGGGCGGTCGTCCTGTCGATCATCTTCTATGGGCTCTACCGGCGCATCGCCAAATGGCTTGGCCCCAACCGCGGTGGGTACGCGGCCGGCATCACCTGCGTACTCGTGTTTCTCTTCGGCGTCGTGCCGTTAATTCTGCTCAGCCTCTCCCTGATCAGCCAGGCAAGCGAGTTGTACGCGGCCGTCGAAAGCGGTGAGCTGGACGTCAACGTCGTCATCGACTACGTAGAGACCGAGCTACCGCGCCTGGCCGGTTTCCTGGAAGGGTACGGCGTCAACGTCGATAACGTCCGCGAAAACGTTACCACCGCCGCCGGGCAGGTCGGCCAGGTAGCCTTATCCGGCGGTCTTGCCATCACCGGCAACATCATCAATACTTTCGTGCAGTTCACGCTGATGCTCTACCTGCTGTACTTCTTTTTGAAGGATGGGCGCATGATCGTTCAACGCCTCATCAGCACCGTGCCGCTGGGCAACGTCCGCGAGCGACTGCTCATCCGCCGCTTCGTGCAGGTAAGCAGGGCAACCCTGAAGGGGACGGTGATCGTAGCGGTAACGCAAGGGGCCATCGGCGGTATCTTGTTCTGGATCGTGGGCATCCAGGCCCCGCTGTTGTGGGGGGTGGCGATGACCCTGCTGGCCTTATTGCCCGTCGGCGGCAGCGCGATCGTCTGGGTGCCGGCAGCCATCATTTTATTCATCCAGGGCGAAATCCTCAATGCGGTGGTGATCGTGGTCGTCGGGTCCCTCATCATCGGCCTGGTAGATAACCTGCTTCGTCCGATCCTGGTCGGGCGGGATACCCAGATGCCCGACTACCTGGTGTTGATCTCCACGCTTGGCGGTATCGCCTACTTCGGCCTGAGCGGCTTCGTGATCGGACCGACGGTAGCCGCGCTGTTCATTACCGTCTGGGAGATGATGGGTACGGAGTTCGGCGGTAGGTCGAGCTGAATATTGTTTTTTGCGACGGCTCCCTTCGGTCGGGCCTGCCGGCCGGCGCAGGTGCAGGGAATCTCTTTCGGGGCTACCGCCCCAAAAGAGATTTTTGGAAGTGCAGGCCCGGGGTTCCTTCCCGTAAGCGAAAAACGAATAGCGACGTAACTTTGCCCCAGATGCCTGAATCCTCCTCTAAGATCTGGATGCCGCTCCTCCTGGCTTCCGTACTAGCAACCGGCCTGTTCCTGGGGTACCGCCTCAACTACGCGGGCCCGCTCATCTCTAGCAGCGCCGACAGCAGCGGATCGCGCGGCGGCAGGGTCGAAGAGATCCTCCGCTACGTCGATGCGAAGTACGTCGATGAGGCCGATACCGACCGGCTACACGAGGCAGCCATTACGGCCGTGATGAAGGATCTCGACCCCCACAGCAGCTACATCCCCGCCCGCGAGCTACAGACGCTCAACGAATCCATGCAGGGCAACTTCGAAGGCATCGGTATCGAATTTCTCGTAGTCGACGATACGATCACGGTCGTCTCCGCCCTCCCCGATGGCCCCAGTGCCATAGCCGGCCTCCTGCCCGGCGATCAGATCGTAATGGTCGAGGATAGCGTCGTGACTGGCGTCGAACGATTCGGCGTGGACCCCTCCACCCTCCTCCGTGGCCAAGACGGTACGAAGGTTAACGTGAGCGTACGCAGGCCCGGCCTCTTCGAGAAGCGGGTGTTCAACATTACTCGCGCGCCTATTCCTATCTTCAGCGTCGATGCCGCTTACCTGCTCGACGATAAGACGGCCTACGTGCGCATCAATCGGTTCAGCCGCGATACCTACGATGAATTCGTCAAAGCCCTCGAGTCGGAGTTAGAAGGTAAAGACGCCCACAACCTCGTCATCGACCTGCGCGGCAACCCCGGTGGCTACCTTCAGGAGGCCACGAAGATCCTCAGTCAGCTTTTCGTCGAGAAAGGCATCTTGCTCGTTTACACCGAAGGCCGTAGCTCCCGCCGGGCCGAGTACAAGACCAACGGCCGCGCTTTCTACAACATTCAAAAAATTGCCGTCCTCGTCGACGGGGGCTCGGCCAGCGCGAGCGAGATCGTGGCCGGCGCCATCCAGGATCACGATCGCGGCATCATCGTCGGCCGGCGCACCTTCGGCAAGGGCTTGGTACAGGAACAATATCCGCTGAGGGATTCCTCGGCGCTGCGGCTGACCGTAGCTCGCTACTTCACCCCCTCCGGCCGCAGCATCCAACGCCCCTACGAAGACGGGGAAGAGGAATACCGCGACGATCTCGGCCGCCGCTACGAAAGCGGTGAGCTGACGGGGCGGGCGGCGATCGTCCAGGATAGTAGCTCCCTGTTCTATACGGACAACGGCCACGCCGTCTTCGGTGGGGGAGGCATTACGCCCGACTACTTCGTCCCGCTGGATACGTCGCTGACGGACGAGAACTACCTACGCCTCCGGCAACAGATCCCCTCCTACCTATTCGAATACGTCCGCGCCAACCCGCGCCTCAGCGACTACGCCAGCGTGGATAAATTCGCCAAGGCCTACCGACTATCCATTGACGACATTCTACCCGGCCTGCTCCGCCGGGCGAAAAGGGACTATGAGGCAATTGACGGCCGGCTAGACCGCACCTACCACGACGAACTGGTACACTACTTCAAGGCCCGGCTGGCTAAACAGCTTTTCGATAACTCCGCTTACTACCGCATCCTCAACGAGCGGGACGATACGGTGAACGAGGCGCTTCGTTTGCTGCAGACCAACGACCCCCTGGCCGAAGCCCGTTCCTAACTATCACTCGAAGTGAGCGCCGGGGGCCAAGGTGGATCCCCGTAAGAAATCCCCTGCCTCCATACGCCGCCGGCCCGCTATCTGCAGGCGGAGTACGCTGACGGCCCCGTCGCGCGTAGCAACCCTGAGGAAAGTCTTATCGTCACTCAAGATCGACCCCGGCGTTGCGCCGACCGGCCCACCCGACTGTATTCTCGTTTCGATGATCTTGACCTGGCTGTTAGCCAGCATCGTCCAGGCCGCCGGGTAGGGGCTCAGCCCGCGTATAAAGTCGTGTACCTCCTGGCTCGGTCGCGCCCAGTCGATCCGACAATTCTCCCGGTGCAGTTTTGGCGCGGGCGAAGCCTTACTATCGTCCTGCTTAAGTAGCGTGTATTCCCCGCCGGTCAGTAGCTTGACCGTATCCAGCACGAGCTCACTGCCCTCCAGCATCATCCGGTCGTGCACGTTGCCCGCCGTATCGTTCTCTCCGATGGGCAGGGAACGCTGGAGGAGGATGTCTCCGGTATCGATGGCGTGCTGAATTTTGAAGGTGGTACAGCCCGTCTGTTTTTCTCCCCGCATTACGGCCCAGTTGATCGGGGCGGCACCACGGAAGCTCGGTAGCAGCGAACCGTGCAAATTGAAGGTACCGAGCGGTGGCATGTTCCAGACTACTTCGGGAAGCATGCGAAAGGCGACGACTATCTGTAGCTCCGCACCCAAATTGCGCAGGGCTTTCACAAAACTTTCCGCCTTCAGGTTCCTGGGCTGGAGTACCGGAATCCCGTGCTTCAGGGCGCACTTCTTGACGGCCGATTCGAGCAGCTGCTTGTTTCCCCGCCCACCGAGCTTATCGGTTGCGGTTACGACACCGACCACCGGATAGCCGGAGGCGAGTAAAATTTCCAGACTGGGGACGGCGAACTCGGGGGTTCCCATAAAGACGATGCGGGGCTTCATGCCGCGAATTTGCCTATTTTTCCGGGGATGAAGCCCGATACCAAAGAATTTAGCTGGCACGACGAGGACGGCAACCGCATCTACGCCGTTGAATGGCCGACCGGCGAGCCGATCGCCGTCCTGGGCATCATTCACGGTATCGGAGAACATAGTCGCCGCTACGATCACCTCGCCGGCTTTTTTACGGATAACCGCATTGCCTGTATGTCCTACGACCGGATCGGGCACGGCCGCAGCGAAGGGAAGCGGGGCCACGCCAAAGACTACCGCTTATTCGTGGACGAGGCCGCCCGGCTCACCGCCACGATGAACCAGCGTTACCCGAGTTTACCCGTACTCCTTTATGGCCACAGTATGGGCGGTCAGGTACTCCTACGCTACCTGATCCGACGGAACCCCTCCCTTACCGGTGCCATCGTCTCCGCGCCGCACATCAGACTCCCCTTCACGCCGAACCCCTGGCAGGTTCGCCTCGGCAAACTGATGCGCCGACTTAAACCGGACTTCACGCAGCCTAATCCACTCGAATTGAGCCAGCTGAGCCGCGACGGGCGGGTCGGGGAACAATATACCCAAGACCCGCTGACCCACCGCTTACTCAGCGCGCAAACCGGTATCGACTTGTTGGACAATGCCGCCGTCCTCGATGCCTACGCCGCCGGCATCAAGATCCCTACCTTATTGATGCACGGATCCGCCGATGGCATCACGTCCGCCGACGGGTCGCGTGCCTTCTACGAGCGTAACGCGACGGGCCTGACCTATAAGGTATGGCCGGGCTTCTACCACGAGCTCCACAACGAACCGGAATGGCGCGAGGTCTGCCAGTACGTACTCGACTGGATGCAACCATTGATCCCGAAACGCTAAAGGCACCGATTAGCGTTCGTTCGTCCTGGGCGCGGCGTGTACCCGGCCCTTATCGAACCGGATGATCAACTCTTCGTCGCCCACCTCGTCCGCGTCGGTGATTAGCTTGCCGGATTGGCTGACGAGGGCGTAACCTCTGGCCAGCGTAGTCTCCGGGCGCAACGCGGTAAGCAAACGTTCGCGCGCGAGGAGATCGCCGGATGCCTGCGCCAGCGCCCGACGGGGTAAATCCGCTAATTGTCGTTCCCGCTGTTGCAGTCGCTCACGCTCGTAGCGAACCGCCCGCGCCCCCGACTGCTGAATGGACGTACGGAGGCGATCGACCGCCGGCCCCTCACGGTCGAGTATTCCACGAGTGGCACCATGTATCTTTCTGCCTATCGACCGTACGTAACCTTCGGCACGCAGCAAGCGATCGATCAGGAAGACGGCTGCGGCCGTGGGTGTTTTAAGTTTTGTGTGGGCGACTTGGTCGACGATCGCCTCATCGATTTCGTGGCCGATACCGGTGATGACCGGCAGGGGGTAGTCGGCGATCGAACGGGCGAGCTGCTCATCGTCGAATGCCACGAGGTCGGTCCGCCCGCCCCCGCCGCGAATGATAACGACTGCGTCGAACGGCTCGCGGCCTTTAATAATTTGCCGGAGGCGGCTGGCTATCTCGTCGCCAGCCTGTACCCCCTGCATGGCCGCGGGGAACAGTCGTAGCTGAAACGCATAGCCATAGGGGTTAGCCGTCAGCTGACGGCGAAAGTCCGCGAGCCCGGCCGCCGTTTCGCTCGAGATCACCGCCAGGCGCTGTGGCGTTTGCGATAACCGTAGTTGGCTATTTTTAGCGAGTAGCCCTTCCTCGGACAGGCGCCGCAACGTTTCCTGCCGCCGCCGTTCCAAATCGCCAATGGTGTGGTCTGGATCGATCTCTTCCACCACCAGCCGAAGGCCGTAGTGGGCGTGAAACGAGGTAACTACCCTGAGGCGAACGGACATACCTTCCTGAAATATGCCGCGCAACAACTTTAGGCCGTGCTTGCGCTGTAGCTCGTTCACTTTAGTCTTCCAAACGACGGCCTCCAACTTTGCGATGATGGCCGCGCCATCCGGGTCTTTCTGGACGAGCGTAAGCCAGGTGTGGCCGCGGGAAGGATTTGCCTGCGCGAGTTCGGCGGCAATCCATACCGGTTGCGGCAGATTCAGCGCGAACACCCGGCGGATAAAATTCGTCAACTCCGAAAGCTGATAAGTTGTAGTGCTCTGTTCGGCCATCCCCGGTAAATGTATACCGATAGCTCCGCACCAAAAAATGAGAGCCCGACCGAAGTCAAGCCCTCTTAGAAAAACACCTAAAACCCATATTCATATCATGAAAAACCTCTCTGGTTGCCTAGTGCGGAGGTTCCGAAAAAGCTCCGTCCTATGCAAGAGACACCTTTGAGACGTCAGGAGGCTTCTATGGTCACATCGATTGCTGAGATATTTGAAATTCTTTGCCGGCCAGGGCATTTAATTCGACAGTAGTGGTAGGCAACTGGCCTGTGCGCAATTTACCAACACAAATTAGGAATTACCGAATGATAGCCGTTTAAAATTCCAGAAAACCCCGAAACACAAGCATACAAACAGTTCCCATGACAACCGAAGAGTTCTGGCGGAAAGGCTGGTCGCTGCTACGGCGGGCGACCGTCGATAAGAAGCACGCCTTCAACACCGCCACCTACGCCACCGTTACCGAACGGCCCGGGGCGGGCGGGCGTAAGGTCCTCACCCCCGCAGTACGCACGCTGGTGCTGCGCAAGGCCGATTCGGATCGGGGCGCACTAACCGCCTACACCGATACGAGATCCGATAAAGTAAGTCAACTGGACTTGACGACCGATTCCGCCTGGTGCTTTTGGGATCGAAAAAGCTCCGTACAGTTCAGGGCTTCGGGGCCTACCAGCGTGCTCGTACCGGAGGAGGCAGGCACCAATTTCAAGCAGTTGCCCAAGCATAGCCGCAAAGCCTACGCTACGATCGCCGGGCCGGGTACCCCCCTGCTCTCGGCGGGGGACGGCCTCCCCGAAGACTGGGAATCGCGGCCACTGGCCGCTACCGACTACGCCTCCGGGAACTTCACTTTATTGACCACCACCATCCTGGAAGCGGACCTGCTGCTGCTGGCCAGAGACGGGCACCGCCGCCTAAAAGCCATCCGCTCCGGGGCGACCGCCCCCTGGAATTTTAGGTGGGTAGTGCCCTGAACGGTTACCTTAGTAGCTGACCAACGTACGCACCACTTGCTATCTAGAAGCTTCTATCTAGGCCTGGCCCTCCTGCTAACCACTACCGCCGCGGCCCAAGAGTCGCTCTTCGACTTCCTGGCGGCGGGCAACGATACGGCGGTAGTTTGGGTGGAGATGGATTACCGGGATCTCCTGCGTAACAAGACGGAGAAGCAGTACCAATCCGCAACCGTTCACGTGGCTTTGGGGGAAGATTCCTGGGCCTTCCCCGGCAAGGTCCGCCCCCGCGGGCACGCGCGCCTCGAAGTTTGTCAGCACCCTTCCCTCAAGATCAAACTTAAAAAGGGGCCGCTACTTACGGCCGGATTCAGCGACCTGAACGAACTGAAGCTGGTACAGCCTTGCTACGATAATGCGCTCGGGCAAACGTACCTGGAGCGGGAGCACCTGGTGTACCGGCTACTCGGGGTCTATACGGAGCACATTCATCGTACCGTCCCGCTAAGGTTACGCCTGGCGGCCTCCGCCGGTGAAGAGACCTATACGCGAGCCTTCCTGATCGAGGAGGAAGAGCAACTGGCGTACCGATACGGCGGCAGGATACACACCGGTAAGGCAGCCAGCACGCGCGCGCTCGTCCGCGAAGCGTACGTTAGTATGTGCCTATTCAATTATTTGATCCTGAATACGGACTGGTCCGTCTTCAATCTACACAACGTCGAGATCGTAACCGATACCTCCGGCGGTGGGAACTTCGTACCGATCCCCTATGATTTCGACTACTCCGGTTTCGTGAATACCCGTTATGCCGTGCCACTCGAGCAGTTGGAGATCAGTTCTATTTTGGAAGCGAAGTGGTTGGGGCGCAACGTCACCGCCACCGAAATACAGGCCGCCGCCGCCCACTTCCTGCAAAGATCGAAAGAGGCCCGTGCGCTCATCCACGGTAGCCGCACCATCAGCCCCTATACCCGCAAGCGCTGGCTTAAGCGGCTAACGGAATTCGACAAGCTATTGCGCAACGAGCGTAAACTCCTGCGGTTGATTAAGTGAAATCAGCGAATCAGCAGGCGCCTGATGAAGGCTGCACCGTGGCGCATGCTCCCCCGCACCCAGTATACCCCGCCGGGCAACGCGCCGACGGGGATCGTTGCCTCCGACCGCCCCGGGCCAACCGCGGCGGCTTTCGACCAGACGAGCAGCCCGCCTGCATTATACAGTTCCAGGTCGATCGACCGCCCGGCGGTACGCCCGGTCAAGGATAGGGTCACATGCCCACTGGCCGGATTCGGGAACAGTTCGATCCGTACCTCTCGGTCATCGGTCAGTACGGAAGTGGTCATTTCGGGGCCGACGAAGAGTTCTTTGAAGACGGTTCGGGAGCACCCATCCTCATAAGCCCCCTGCAAGGCGAGTTCAACCGTACCCGTATCGGCGAAGACCACCTGCGGGGCGGCAACCGGGGCAAGAATACTATCACCCAAACGCCATTCGAAGCTGCTTACACCGGGCGGGGCGTTGGCCTGAAGTATAACCGGTTCACCCGACAGGACCATATCGGGTACGTCAATTCCTAGCGGGAAGGAAGGCTCGTCGATAGTGAGCAAGATATCCAAGGTGTCGTGATAGCCACTCCGGCTGGCCCGTAGCGATATACGGTACTCCCCCGGCTCTTCGAAATCGTAGGTGGGCTCGGCCAGCGTACTCGTATCAGTTTCGCTAAACGTCCAGAAGTATTCATCGGCAAATTCGGTATGGTTGGCACAGTGAATCCTGGTTTTGCAAGTTGTGTCCGCCGTTAAAGCGAACCCTACCCGCGGCTGCGGATGAACGGTCAATCTGGTCACCACCGATATAGTGGTGTCGGTGACGCCGCTAACCGCGATCTGAATATGACTGGTGGTATCGATGAGGGTCGTCTCCGCGCTTGTATACGCGACCGCTACCCCTAGGCTATCGCCACCGACTATCTCCCCCGACCCGGGCGTAACCACCATCCCCTCCGGTACCGCAACTACGCGCCAGCGTAATCGACCCCCTCCGGCGTTAGCTAACGTTAGGGTGGCTGGAGTAGCCCGTCCGTTCACGCCCCTCAACAGAAGTGTATCTCCCCGAACGGCAAGGCGGGGGGCGGAAAGAACCGTGACGTTGGCAAAAAACGTATCTACCCCGGCACAGTTGGACACGCGCTGCGAAATGGTATAGGACCCCGACTGCGCGTACGTATACTCGAAGGCGGGGGATTCAATTAGCGAGCTTCCGTCCCCCGGGTCGTAAGCTGCGACGCTACCTACAATGTTGGCGGCCTGGGGTGACGACTACCGGCTCCCCGAATTCGACAACGGTATCGACGACTTCGAAGCCGGCTACCGGCCGCACGAGTGCCTCCCCTACCCCGACCGCCGCCCAGGCATCGTTAACTTGCCGGTAGGCCACGGTACATTCCCCGTAGAGGTCGGTAGCCGCTCGCAGAGAGTAGAATGCCGCATCGGCGTAGTCAGAGGTTTCGCTTAGATAGACCGTGAGGGTGCGGTAGGCCACGGAAAAAGCAGTATCGACCCCCAAGCCCGCGAGCGAATAGGCCGTACCGTGGTCGTTTACTCCGTCACCACCGTTGGTCAAAAGGTAGAACCAGTGGTTCAGGACGCCATTATTAATGTGTATGGCGGTGGTATCCCGCCACAATTCACCACCGTAGGTATCCGGCTGAAAGCTGGCATTGGGGGCGGCGAAATCACGCAAGCCGGCCCCGTTACTCGTGGATTCTTTCGCAATCTTCCAGGGCGTATTCGCGGCGCCGCGGGCGTAGTGGCTGGTCCGGTAACCGAATATGTCACAATAACCTTCGTTTAGTGCACCACTTTCCCCGACGTACAGCAGGCCGGCCGTGAAGTCGATCAGACCGTGCGTGAATTCGTGCCCTACGATATCCGGGCTTACCAGTGGCAGATCGAGGATGGTCGTCGTATCCCCATCTCCGAAGAGCGCTACGCGGCCGTTCCAACGGGCATTTGCCTGTTGCTCGCCAAAATGCACGTAAGCCCTCAGCGGATGGCCGGCGTTATCAATGCTGTTACGCCCCATCGAATCCAGTAGATCGTGGTACTTTCCCATTGCCCAGTGGACGTCGGTAGCGACTTCATCCCGTTCGGGGTTGGCGTTATTCCAATAGTTATCTTCATCGGTGAAGTCGACGGCATTCACCGTAATTCGGGATCGCCGCAAGTTGAGCGTCGTTATTTTGCGCGCTCCCTCGTGCAGGCGATAGGTACCGTCGGTCCTTAACTCGGCTACTATCGGGCGTTCGCCGCTGAGGGCCGTCCTGGCTTTACCCGGTGTGTCGGTGGCGGCCAGGCGATCCTCCCTGGCGATGAGTTCACCGGTGGCGGCCGAAAGGTACTGGCGTTCGTAAATCAGGGATTCGGGGTCGCGTATGTCTACCCGATAAGCCAGTTCGAAGGGTTTACCGAACTGGAGGCCCGGCGGTACCCACACTAGTTCCGCGCCGGTGACCTCGAACCTATCTACCGGCGGAGAAGCGAACCGATCGTACACCTCGCCGTGCA
>OY764631.1:0-18705 GCA_963668285.1 uncultured Lewinella sp.
GTCGTCCTGGCCGGGGACGGGTTCGTTGCGGAGCGCGTGGCTCATGGTGGCCAGGAAGAGTCGGTCGGCACCGATCGATGTTTCCAGGACGTAAGGGATATAGCTTTCCTTGGTTTCCGGGTCGAAGTACTGGAGCTTTTTCCCGCTGAGCTCCTGGTGGGCGCCAAGGTCGAAATCCGTCCGGCTATGGATGCCTTCGAGCTCTTTAAAGCCGAAGGGGAAGTCGAATTCGATGTCGACGGCCGCATCGGCGTAGTGGGCGAGGTTGGCGTGATCGTGAAAGCGCAGCTTTTCGGTGGGGTGGCCGAGGGCCTGGTGCCACTTAAGGCGGGTTTCTTTCCAGTAATCGTACCACTTCATCTGGGTACCGGGCTGGATGAAGAACTGCATTTCCATCTGCTCGAACTCCCGCATGCGGAAGATGAACTGGCGGGCGACGATCTCGTTACGGAACGCTTTACCGATCTGGGCGATACCGAAGGGCAGCTTCTGGCGGGTAGACTTTTGGACGTTAAGGAAGTTAACGAAGATCCCCTGGGCGGTTTCCGGGCGCAGGTAGAGTTTACCGGCTTCCCCCGCGATGTTGCCGAGTTGGGTCGAGAACATGAGGTTGAACTGGCGGACGTCCGTCCAGTTGGCGCTACCGGTGTCGGGGTCTTTAATTCCTAGGTCTGCGAGCATTTGGCCGAGCTCGGCCATGTCGCCGGCGGTCATGGCTTTCGCGAGGCGGTCGGCGGTTTCGTCCATTTGCCCCTGGTAGCGTTTGACGTTGCCGTTGGTGGCGCGGTATTCCGCTTCGTCGAAAGCTTCCCCGAAGCGCTTCTTGGCCTTGGTAATTTCTTTGTTCAGCTTCCCTTCTACCTTGGCGATGTAGTCTTCAATCAGCACATCGGCCCGGTAGCGCTTTTGCTGTCTTTGTTGTCGACGAGCGGGTCGTTGAAGGCATCGACGTGGCCGGAGGCTTTCCACGTTTGGGGGTGCATAAAGATGGCGGCATCGAGGCCCACGATGTTGTCGTGCAGTTGCACCATGGCGCGCCACCAGTATTCTTTGAGGTTGTTCTTCAGCAGCACGCCGAGGGGGCCGTAGTCGTAAGCCGCACTCAAGCCATCGTAGATCTCCGAGGATTGGAAAACGAAGCCGTAATCTTTGGCGTGGGCGGTCAGCTTTTTAAAGTCGGCGTGGGTGGTGGGCATAGTGGTGATTTGGGGAGGCGAAGGTAAGTAGTTCTCTAGTCTTGGGAGTCTGTAAGCCTGATTGTCTATGACCTTCTTGGTCGCGTATCAATTAGAAACGGCGAAGATCTGTATTGATCTTCGCCGTGCATTTCTATTGTGACTATTTCCTACAACTCCGAAAGCGGAACCGGGAACTGCGTAAAGACGTCGTCCCCTTCCCGATCGATAGAGAGGAAGTCGGCGTTAAGGCGGCCGTAGCGACGCAGGTCGAACATCCGGTGGCCTTCGGACCAGAGGGAGTAGGTGCGGTTGTAGAGGAGTTCGTCGATCAGCGCGTCGCGGTCGTTTTCGTCGCCGTCGAAGTCGTCCAGTCCGTTAGCGTTACGGATAACGTTGAGGCCGGTCACGGCATCCTCGAGGTTGCCGGTTTGGAGGTTGGCTTCGGCCCAAATGAGGATGAGTTCTTCGTTGCGGATGATGTCGGCGGGGGAGGTGGCGGTTGGGTATAGGGCGGTTTCTTGGGTGCCGTTCAGGCCATCTTTATCTGTTGGTTGAGTGCGTTCGCGCCACTTACTACTTCGGCTATCTCCCGCCTGAACACCACTTACGATGTCTGGATGTACAACGATTTGATCTCCACTCTGTCCGGGTTGTTTAAACAATGGATTTAAGATATCGCCAGCTGCGGTGCTGAAGACATGCTGAGGGCCTACTGAAAGTTGCCCGTCAATATCTAAAAAGCTCTGCTCTACCAACTCGAGTGCATCATCGTAGCGACCTGCTTGGGTAGCAACTCTAGCCGCAATAGCACGGTTGAATTGGCCAAACGTTTCGGGTGACTGGTAGTTGCTGAAACCGTCAGATAGGGTAAAAGCGAACTCCGCGCTTGAAAGCTCCGCGAAGGCCTCATCAAGCATTTCAAGAATCATAGAATAACCTTCTTCCTGACTGACGAAGGGACCTAGATTGTTAACGTCCGCAACATCAACACGTACCCCGTTATCACCTAAGTAGGCGAGCATTTGCGATAACATGTATGCGTTGATCGTACCGACAAAAGCTCTATACCCCGCCTTTTCAGCCTCCGTAACAATTGGGTTAGCTTCATTGAGGGCCTGTAAAAGAATGTTTCCATTTTTTACCACACGGTACCTGGTTGAGTACGGCCCAGTCAGGTAAAATGTATTATTATCGAGCGTTCGCTCTTCCTTTCCCAGCAGGTCCTCAGTATTTCTAGGGTCAGCATCAAATATGTAGAGTTCGCGGGCAACTGTTCCCGGTGCAAATACCAAGCTGGTAAGCCCATTACGCATGCCCGCTTCCATCCCAGTCACGAACAGATTTAATTCAGTCGTATTATTATTAAATGGTAGGACATCAACAACTGGAGCATTTGGATTCACTTCATTGTCAAAGTCACAAGAGGCGGTGAGCAATAGGATTAGAGTAAGGCCAAATAGCGAACTAAAAGGATTCTTAAATCGCATGGATAGATATTTGTAGTCTTCTAAAAATTGTAGAACAAGGTTAACTAGAAGTTGGCCCCAATGTGGAAGTAGAACTGACGGGAAGTCGGGAATGGTGCTACTTCGATATTAGTTGATAGCCCACCTCCACCTTTCGTAGATACTTCAGGATCATAAGAGCTATAATCCGTGATGGTAAATACGTTTCTTCCCGATAGGCCTACTTTCAGGCTCTCCATTATTCCACTATTAATCGGTATATCGTAATACACAGAAGCTTCTCGTAAGCGGAAGTAAGATCCATCTTCAATAAATCCGCTTAGATCATCGAATTCTCTTGGCGTTGTGTTACCGTCATTGGTAAGCAAGCGAGTCAGGTTAAGGACATCGCTACCCTCCCGCCAGTGAAAGAGTGCGCTGACGGTGAATGGCCCGGCAGTCAAGCTATTCTGCCAACCGAATTGAAAGTCAGGCTCGGTATCCCCCGTTTGCGTAGGCACGCCACCGACGGAATTGTAAAGCCCGGTGATGGGGCTACCTTCCTCAACGAAAAACGTGCCGAGACCCAACCCGAAAGCTACGCCTGGAGGAATGAATCCTGGGATGTCTTCTCCCTCGCTGCCATCCTCGATCCCCAGCCGAGTGATCTCACTTCGGTTGAACCAAAAATTCAGACTGGTCCGGTAGTCAATCTTCTCCGTACGTATAGGATTTAACCCTAGCTGTAACTCTAACCCACGGTTACGTAGGTCCAAATCATTACGTATGTCCGTAGAGAAGCCACTACTTGTAGCAATCGATCGATCGTAGAGGAGGTCATTGACATCGCGTATATAATAGGTGGCCGTGAAGTTGATCTTGTTTTCCAATAGTCCGAGATCGACACCAAACTCGAGCTCGGAACTTGTTTCCGGCGTTAAGGCCCGGTCACCTAATGGGCCATTCAGTAGCAGCCCCGCTTGCCCGCCGATGTTGACCGTCCGGAAGGGAGTATACAACCGCCCGAACTGCGCACTACTTCCGGTTTGACCCCACGCAACACGTGGTTTGACCTGGGTGAACAGATCATAATTCCAGAAATCAAACTCCGTCAAATTTATCGCAACACTCGCGCGGGGAAATGCGAAGAATTCATTGGGGTCTCCATTCAAGGTAGATTTGTCCAGACGAATACCTACGGTAGCGATCACGCGGTCGTTAAAATTGATCTCCTCCTGCGCTACCAGACCAAACTCTTCTACCTGGCTCAGTGACTGACTGATCTCTTGCGCACCGCCCTGCGACAAATTCCGCTGGGTAGGAATCAACTGCGTCGTCTGGTTATAGACGAAGTCATTATTGAAATTCAGGTAGGTCATGCCCGCCTGAGTCGTAAAGTTAATACCGCTATCCGTGTAGTAATCGTATACGCCGATCAGGTTATAATTGTAATTGAATACGGTGTTTTTTCCTACGCCTCTAAAACCGTTTTGAATGCCGCGCTGGCTTTGAAACGTTTCCGGGACGTACACTTCCGTTTGATTCAGTACGAAGTCTAACCCCCCATTGAGTACGAACCGCAAAGATTGGTTGCCAGTTGTGAAGGCATTATACTTTAGGTTGACCCCTTGCAGCACACGATCAATATTCTCTTGGTTGATCGTTTCATCCCGCGTTTGTAATGGATTACCAGCGAAAGTTGGATTGTTTGGGTAATTTCCACTTTCATCCGGAAACAGATTATTCCAGTCTCTAGTATAAGCCAACGTATACCCATAACTCAACCCCCCCTCATTCTCATTCCCCGAGAAAGACCGGTCGGCCTGACTATTCACGTAGTTCGTGTTCGACTGAATTGTGAGCCGGTCGCTGATCTTATGCTTAACGTTGAGGCGGGTCGTAAAGCGCTCGTAACCCGTATTCTTAATAATACCGGCTTCATCCCGGTAACTACCACTTACGAAAAAGCTCGTCTTATCGTTACCGCCACTCACGCGTAAGCGACTGTCAGTGATGAAGCCCTGCTCACCATAGATCTCATCTTCGTAGTCAAAGATTTCCCCTGCTTGCTGCGCGGCCAGAAAGCGATCGCGCTCCGCCTCCCCCGCGGCAATTTGCGCCGCCGTCGGAGGCGTCTCCGCGTTACCAAAGTTAGTGGTGAACTCCTCCAGTACCTGCTGCGCGGTGAACTGCCGGCGACCCACCTTCCGAATGATCGTATTAAAACCCAAATCCTGGTTAAAGCTGATCTTGGTCTTACCACCGGTGCCCTGCTTGGTGGTGATGATGATCACGCCCGCGTTGGCGCGCGTACCGTAAATGGCGGCGGCGGAAGCACCCTTCAGTACCTCCATACTCGCAATATCGTCGGGGTTGATGTCGGCCAGGCGGTTAGAGGAGCCTTCTTCGCTGCCGTCGTTGGCACCCGAGGCGTTACTCGATCCGTTGGGGATCTCGACGTTGGAGATGTATACCCCGTCGACGATGATCAACGGTTGATTGTTACCGGATAGGGAGGATACACCACGCAGACGAATAGCAAAGCCACCGCCCGGGGCACCCGTCGTTTGCACGATGTTCGCACCCGTCAGCTTTCCGTACAGGGCACCGTCGACGGTTTGCTGGCTCGTGGCGCCGGTGAGTTCCTCGCCGCTTACGGTGGAGACGGCGTTGGCCAGGTTAGACCGCTTGATCGTGCTGGCCAGGCCGGTCACGACGACTTCCTGTAGGTTAGCTACGTCTTCTTCCAGTACCACACTGATCACGTCGTCGCCCGGGGAAACCGTCACGGCTTGGGAAACGAAGCCGGTATAGGAGAAGATCACCTCGTCGCGCCCATCCGGTATACTTACTTCAAAGTTACCGTCAATGTCGGTAACGGTACCGGTAGTCGTGCCGCTTACGAGGATGGAGACGCCAATCAGGGCTTGCCCCTCAGAGTCTTTGACCGTGCCCGAAACGGAATATTGGGCCAGCAGCACCGCCGAGCTAAATAGCGCAAGAACCAGTAGTAGGCCCGCGCGTTGCAGAGTAGATCGCATCATATTTTCCCTAGTGAATTACTTGATTGTGGGTGGTCGTCTGTGATAAGGGAGGATATAATTACTCCCGACTTATGGCAAATAAACGAATTATCGTTTGGCTTCGCGGCGTGTTCCTCAGTTATTTCTTTGCCGGGGGGCGTTAAAACCCTAATTACACGTACTACGGCTTCGTCGGCCAATTATTTGTGCGTCAAAAATTTTTTGTGCGTACATGGACTGGCCTTCAGCTAGTTCCGTACCCGGTCGGGATGTTGTCGGAGGAAGTAAATGACAGAAGTTTCGAGCCCACCGATAATTAGTTTCAACACTAAGCAAACATTTTGTTCCTTTAATGCGATTTATAAACAAACGCAACTATAACCATGAACCTGAACGTCACCGAATCCCCCCGCCTCAAGAACGGCCGCCACACCGTCACCATAACCGAGATCAACGAAGGGCGCAGCGAATACAAGGACATTCCTTTCTTCGCCACCCGCATGGAAAGTGAAGACGGCTTCGTCGAGCAGCGCTTTTACGATTCCGAACCCAGCCAGCCCATCATCGCCGAGCTTATGCAAGCCGTCGGCCTGGAAGGCACCGAACTCAACACCGAAGACCTCGTCGGTAAGAAGCTTAGCGTAGAAGTCTCCGAACGCACCTATCCGGACCCCGACTCCGGTGCCGAAAAGACGATTACCGAAGCCGGCCACTTTGAAATGGTCGGAGAGGCGGATACTTCCGAGGCTACCGCCAGCTAAAGTATGCAGTCAGTTCGCCCTACCTACTAAAAATTCCCGCTCTTTATCTTTACTAATCCTGCACCTGCCTCGACTCAGTCGGGGCAAAAAACTAAGCGATCGCAGTACGAAAGGTAAGATCGTCTACTGCCGACCCCGCATCAAAACACGGAGGTTCGTAGGTAATTGTAGATGTCGCGACCGTTACGCAGGAGCATCAGGACGATGAACACGGCGGCTCCGATCAGGATGATGCGCGCCAGGCGGCTGGTCTCCTTGTTCCGTTCCCGGCGCGTACGATACTTATGGCGGGTACTTTGCTTAGGCACGGGCGTGAGCGTTAAGTTTCTCGATCAAATCGTGTACGAAACCCCGCAGCTTCGGCTCAACCGCCTGCACGGTTTCGATCACGTCGTCCACCGTCGTCGGCTGGATCTCCGCGATCGGGAAGCACTTATTAGATACCACGCTCATTACGAACACCGGTAGGCCGCAGTGCCGCGCCACCAGTACCTCCGGTACGGTGCTCATCCCGATACAATCCGCTCCGAGAATGTTGGCCATGCGGTACTCCGCCGGGGTCTCGAGGTTCGGGCCGGGGAGGGCCAGGTACACCCCTTCGTGCCCCTTTAGGCCGTGCTTCTTTAGGTTGTCCACCGCCCAGGCATTGAGGTCGCGATCGTAGGCGTGCAACATATCCGGGAAGCGGGGCCCGAGGCGGTCGTCGTTCGGCCCCCGCAACGGGTTCTCCGGCTGCATATTGATGTGGTCGCGCAGGAAGATCACGTCGCCGGCTTCGATTCCCCCGTTCACGCTGCCGCTTGCGTTCGAGATGATCAACTTCTCGATGCCCAGCGCGTGCATTACGCGCACCGGGAAGGTGAGTTGTTGCATGCTGAAGCCTTCGTAGTAGTGCAGCCGCCCCGCCATGGCCACCACCGGTACGCCGCGCAGTCGGCCCAGGATCAACTTACCCCGGTGCGACACTACCGTCGAGGCGCAGAAGTAAGGCAGCAGGCCGTAAACGAACTCCCGCTCCACCTCAATTTCCTCACTGATGCTTCCCAGCCCCGTTCCGAGGATGATGCCAAAGCGCGGCTTCAGATCACTGCGGTGGCGGATGAAGGCGAGGCATTCTTGGATTTTGTCGTACAAGGTCATTGGTAGCGGGTAGGTCGCCTTTCGGGCGATAACGGGTAGCGGGTGGCATCCGGTAAGCAGATACGGCGAAGATAAGTTAATTCCCTGCCCGCTAAAGTGCGAAGCTCGCGCTACCCGCTAAAAGCGCGCAAGCGCTTACCTTCACTCCATGCTAAGACTACAGCATCCGGAATTTCTCTATCTGATCGGCCTGGTCCCCCTCCTCTTCGGGCTGTTCTTCTTTTATTGGAACAGGCGACGGGCCGCACTGCGGCGATTCGCGGATACGGAACTGATCGACCACCTCGCCCCGGGCATGAACCGGCGCTTACCGTGGACGAAGTTCTCCCTCCTGCTACTCTCCATCCCCCTTTTGGCCCTGGCGCTTTCTAACCCGCAGTGGTCCGCCGAACGCGAAGAGATCAAGCGGCGGGGGATCGACGTGGTCATCGGGTTGGACATCTCCAACTCCATGCTCGCCAAAGACGTACAGCCCAGCCGGATGGAGCGGGCAAAGTATTTCGCAACCGCCCTGGTCGAGGAGCTGACCGGGAATAACGTCGGCGTAGAGCTTTTCACCTGCACCTCCCTCATGCAAGCACCGCTGACCACGGATTACGCCTTCGTAAAATCAGTCATCGCCGCCGCCGGGCCCTACCAGATCAGTGCTCAGGGCACGAACATCGGGGAAGCGATCTCCAAAGCCGAGCAAGCCTTCGACGAAGAAAGTGCTAACCACCGTGCCCTCATCCTGATCTCGGACGGGGAAGACCACGATGGCTCCGCGGCGGCAATGGCGACTTCGGCCCGCGAGCGGGGGCTGTTGATCTACACCATTGGCGTCGGCACCGAGAGCGGTAGCCTCATGCGCATCGATTTGCCGGACGGGCGGCAAGACGTCGTGCGCGCAGCGGGCGGGGGCGCGGCTACTACCTCCGCCAACCCGGAGACGCTCGAAGCCGTAGCCACGGCGGGCGGCGGGCAGTTCTTCCCCCTGAGTGGAGATAGCGGCGCACTGGCCGCCGCCATCCGCGCGCGGGTAGACCGCATTGAGAAGCAAGAGTTCGAGAGCCAATCTTTTTCGAGCTACGATAGTTATTTCTATTACTTCCTGGGGCCGGCCATCCTGTTACTCCTCATCGAGTTCGCCATCGGCCGGAAAGACCAGCGCCAAGCCGCCCGCTTCGAAGTTTAACTCCACATCCATGCCCACTAAGGCCCTACTCTTTATCGTGCTCTTCTGTTGCGTGAGCGAACTGACCGCTCAAGCCGGTCACCGCGCCCTGCGCCGGGGGGATAAGGCCTTCAAAGACAAAAACTACACCGAAGCCCAAAAGGAGTACGACGCCGCCCTGCAATCGGACAACAGCGCGCGGGGCAACTACAATTTGGGCAACGCCCTCTACGAGCAAGGTGATTTCATCGAGGCCGCCAAACGCTACGAAGAAGCCGCCAGCCTCTCCGACGACCCGGAGATCCGCGCCAGTGCCTACCGCAACTTAGCCGATGCCCGCTACCAGCAACAGCAGTTCGAAGAAGCCGTCGAATCCTACAAACAATCCCTCCGCATTAACCCGGACGATAAGGAGACGAAGTACAACCTGAGCAAGGCCATCCGCCAAATTCAGCAGCAGGAACAGCAACAAGACCAACAGCAACAGCGAAACCCACAGGATCAGCAAGAGCAGGACCAAGATCAGGAACAGCAGAACGGGCAGGGGGACCCGCAGCAAGGGGACAGCGGCGAGCAGAGCCAAAACGACCAACAGCAACAGCAGGACCCCTCCGACCAACCGCAACCCCAAGATGGGGAAGCCGCCGATCAGGAAGGTCAAACCACCACCGAAGGCCAACCGGACGCCAACAAACAGACCCCCCGCATGAGTCGTACGGAAGCGGAACGGCAGTTGGACATTGCCGCCGAGGCGGAAAAGCAGACGATGCGACGGTTACAGCAGGGGAATCAGCAGGGGTGTAATTCGGAAAAAGAGTATTGAAGAATTTACTCCAGAAGAATTTTGGACTGAGCAGCGAAGCACTTTGCCTCATCGAAGATAGCTTCTACCGGAAGCTGAAGTTCTGCTAAGCTGATACAGGGAATATCATCGGATATACCATAGGTCGCTCTGTGTTGAAGCTCATGAATACCGGCGCGCTTAAGGACGTTTTCGTACTGCTCTACTACCTCCTGCATTGGATTGACGATCCAGTATTCAGCAACGCCGTAATTCTGATAGGTAGTACGCTTGATTCCGCGGTCACGATTCTCCGTTGATTTCGAGAGTATTTCGATCACAAAATCTGGCGTGGAGTAGAACATCATATCGCTCGTCCAATCGTGCGTTTTTTTCGAACTCCAAAAGGATAGATCGGGCTCAAAGTCATGGCGCCCTAATCGTACCAATGCTTTTTCCGCCCGAATCTTCCCGAGTTGCTTTTTATCGACGAAGGCTCCGACGAGCTTAACCAGGTTCATTAAAGTCTTGGTGTGCATTTCTTCCGCTGGCGAATGCACGATAACGTCCCCCAAGATAAATTCTGCTTTAACTTCCGGGGTCAACCACTCGATGAACTCCGCCCGGGCACGTTGCTCGCTTTCGTAGGCTCGCCGCGCCTCTTCCAGCACCTCCTCTACGTTAGGCTCCTGCAAAATGAGGTCTACGATCTTGTTCATCCCGTCAGCGTTTGTGGTAAGATACGAACGTTGAGGCGTTCGCTTTCGTTTTGAAACCCGCCCGGCTGTCTATCTTCGCTCTCACTAACTCCAATCCGAATCTATGTGGCGTTTACCGCTACTGCTGCTACCTTTCTTCTTACTCCCGAGCGTACGGGGCGCGAGCCAATCCGACGTAGCCTTCACCGCTACACTCGGCAAAAAGCGGATGCTCACGAACTCCACCGTAGAGTTCACCCTTACGCTGCGCAACGCTCAGGGAGACAACCTCAAGGCACCCAGATTCGCGGACTTTAGAGTACTCAGCGGGCCCAGCCAGGCGCGGCGGACCAGCATCATCAACGGAGTGGCCTCCAGCTCCCAATCCTATACCTGGTTACTGCAGCCGCGGCGGGAGGGGGAGCTCACAGTAGAGCCGGCGACCATCCGCGCGGCGGGGCGTACCTGGCGGTCTAATTCTCAGCGGGTCGAAGTGCTTCCGGCGGACTCCGGGCCGGCGGGGCTGGCACCGGCCAACTTACTGCGCGCCGAAGTCAGTACGGCGCAAGCCTACGTCGGTCAGCAGATCATCCTCAATCTCAATCTGTACACCTCCAACAACGTCGTCAGCCGCAACATCATGGGGGAGCCGGACTTTGACGGCTTCTTCAGCCAGCCGCGGCGGCAATACGACGGACGGCCCCGTAAGACCATCGAGAATGGCAAGGAGTACGAAGTACGGACCCTCGGCAGCCTCGCACTCTTCCCCACTAAGATCGGTCGGCTGGCCATCACCCCCTATGATCTGGTAGTCGGCATCGTCCGCTACCGCAACGTCGGCAAACATTCGCGCCGCTTTATGGAGCAGGTAGCGTTAAATACGGATACGGTCTTCATCGACGTCAGGGAACTCCCCCAACCCCAACCAAAGGACTTCAGCGGCGGCGTCGGCACTTACCGGCTCGACGTCACGACCGACAAGGACCGAATGACGACCGACGACGCGCTGACCATGCGCGTCACCGTCACCGGCGAAGGTGACATCAAGCGCGTCAAAGCCTTCGAACCCGTCAACCGCCGCGACTGGGAGGTATACAACCCCAAAGTCTTACAGGAAGAACTGCTCGATAGCCCCTCCGGCATCATCGGCCGCAAACTGTTCGAATACAAACTCGTACCAAAGCGAGGGGGGGACTACAGGCTGAACCCCGCCCTCGTCTATTTCAACGTCGATAGCGCCGCCTACGTCACGCTCGCCCCCGAGTCATTTGCCGTGACCGTCGAAGGCGGCACCGGCCAGCTCAACTACGATCTGGACACAATGGCTACCGTCGAAGACGCCCTCGCCCTGCTGGAGGTAGATGAAGTACCCGCCGGAAGGATCTACGGCCGTGACCCGGCGGGGGGCGCGTTGTACTGGCTGCTTTTCCTCCTACCCGTCGCCGGTGCCGGAGCCGCCATCGGCCTGCGTAAGTATCGGGCGGGTCAGGCTAACCGTGACCCGGCGGAAGTTGCCCGCGCCAAAGCCGCCAGGGCTGCTACTGCCCGACTGAAGGTAGCCGAGAAGCACCTTAAGGCCGTTCAACCTAAACCCTTTTACGACGCCGTCGAAGGTGCCTTATTAGGTTACCTGCGCGACAAGTTAGGCCTGCCGATCGCCGACCTGAGCCGTAGCAACATCACTACCGAGCTGGAGCGCGCCGGTGCCGGTGCCGCACTTCAGCAACGTTACGACGACCTGCTCGGTCGTTGTGAGATGGCTCTTTATGCCGGCCAGGACTCCGCTGACGACCTGGCCAGTACCTACACCGCCGCCCGTGACTTGATCATCGATACGGATAAAGCCCTACGCAGCTAAACGGGTACTGTACCTTTAGCCGGTCGTAACTCCCCCGCTCTTGCTGACGCTCTTTCGGTCCGCCCAGGCCTACGCCGGTTTACCTTTCCTGCTGTACGCCCTTTTGCTGCAGTTGCCGGTATTCCTGTGGGGGGATGGCCCGGTGGCATCGGGCGATCACTACGGGGTGGCGGGTAACTACGTGCTGCGTTGGTCACTCGAATTCCCCCGGCTCGCGGCGCTACTACCGGCAGTGTTCGTGGCTCTTTTGGGGGTGCAGGCCAGTTCCCTTTCTAATCGCCACCTGTACACTCGTTCGCGGACGCAATTCGCGGCGCTCGGCGTGATGTTGGTGTGGGCCCTCATCCCCGGCACGCGTTACCTGCATCCTAGCCTGCCGGCAAATTGCCTTTTACTGTTCTCACTGCTTTCCGTTAGTCGTGTGTACAAGGAGGAGTTCCCGCCGGTTCACCTATTCAATGCGGGGGTTTGGATCGGCTTGGCGGCGTTGTTCGTACCGGCGTACGTACTGTTTCTGTTACTGCTTTTCGTGGCGGCGAGCGTGCTCACCCGGGGCGGGCTGGTACAATTGTGGCGGTTGGCGGTCGGGGTGCTTACGGTTTACTTTCTGGTGGGGACCTACGCTTACTTCTTCGGGCGTTTCGGCGAATTTATGAGTACCCAACTACCTCGTTGGTCGACGAATCTGTTTTCGGCCGGCGCGCCCGGCAAATATGCTTTATTGCCGTTAGGTTTGGTGCTTGTGGCGGATGTCTTACGCCTACCGACCATTCTGCGGGCCGTAAATATCGAAGGGGCCAAAGGCATCACCGTACTGTACTGGTTGCTGCTCGTTAGCCCTTTTGCCGTACTATTTTCGGGGGGTGTTTCTACCTCGGATGCCGCGATGCTGGTCGTGCCCGCGGGTATTTTATTCGGTTTGGTATTGTACCATATGCCCCGGCGCCTTGCCGAAGTAGCGCACTTGCTGTTGTTTGCCGCCGCGTGGGTTCTGGGTGCGGGTACTATCCTGGCGGCCCTGCTTTTCCAAACGTGACCCGAAAGTAAGACCCCCGAACATCGGGCGGGCCGGGGGAGGTTAGCGAAAGGGAACCAAACAACTACCTATGTCGAAGTTAATCCAGGAGTTCAAGAAGTTCGCCGTGAAGGGGAACATGATCGACCTTGCTATTGGTATCATCATCGGGGCGGCCTTCAATAAGATCGTCGATGCTCTGGTCAAACAGATCATCTCCCCACCCCTGGGCTTCCTGACGGCGGGGGTAGACATCTCCTCCCTGAGGTTAGTGTTGATCGACCCGACGCTCAATGCGGCCGGCGAAATAGTCGAACCGGGGGTCGTAATCGGTTACGGCATTTTCCTCGAAGCGATGATGGATTTTCTCATCGTCGCCGTCAGTCTGTTTATCGTCATCCGCTTCATCAATAGCCTCAAAGACAAAGCCGAGGACGACAAGAACACGGAAGTTCCGACGCCGAAGGATATCCAGCTGCTCTCCGAGATACGGGACGAGATGAAGGCGCTTAACGGTAAGCAGGCGGCTTAGTCGGCTCGCAGCCCGTTAGGTAGTAGTTCAACTTAACCTAACCAATCCAGATCAGTGGATGGCCGTTCCGGATGCACCGAGCCGCTATCGTGATCGCGGGCGAAGGACCAGTCGTAGCCATCCAGCCCCTCCAGGGCCGCGGCCAGTAGGTCGATGGTGGCTTGTACGTCCCCCTGGTGAACGATCTCGGTCGATTGGTGCATGTTCCGCAGTGGAATAGACAGTGCGCCGGAGATGGCCCCCTTAGTACCGTAGCGTTGGACGGCCGCCGTATCCGTCCCGCCCGCCGGCAACAACTCCAGCTGGAAGTCGATGGCCTTGGCCCGGGCGGTTTCCTTGAGGTAGTTGACCATCCGGTAGTCGCTGATCACGGAGCCGTCCAGAACTTTGATGGCGGTTCCTTCCCCGAGGCTGGTGACGGATTCCTGGGGCTGACTACCGGGCACGTCATAGGCGATCGTTACGTCGAGGCCGAAGCCGAAGTCCGGGTCGATATGGCTGGCGCTGCCCATGGCGCCGCGTAGCCCGACCTCTTCCTGCACCGTGAAGGTGGCATAAAGGTCATAGGGCAGTTCGTGGCCTTTGAGGGCTCGCAGCGTCTCGATGAGGATGAACACCGAGATTCGGTTATCCAAAGATTTACTCGTCACGCAGTCGCCCAGGGTTCGCATATCCCGCTCACGGGTAATGGGGTCGCCGATGCCGATGTAGCGTTCGACTTCCTCTTTGCTCATCCCCGTATCGATAAAGTAGTCGGTGAGGGGGACGACCTTCTGCCGTTCCTCCGCCTTCATAATGTGGATGGGCTTTACCCCCATTACGCCCAGTACGTCTTTACGGCCGTGAATCAATACCCGTTGGGCGGTCAGCGTCTTAGGGTCGAAACCGCCGAGCGGGAGGAAGCGGACGAAGCCTTTTTCGTCAATGTAGTTGACGATAAAGCCGATCTCATCCATGTGCGCCGCTACCATGACCCGTTTGGCCTCCTTTCCCTTCCGAATGGCCAGCAGATTACCCATATTATCAATACGCACCTCGTCAACCAGCCCGCTTACTTCGGCCTGAATGAGGTCGCGGATACGGCGCTCGTAACCGGATACACCCGGTGCGGCACAGATAGAACTTAGCAGGTCGAAATTTAAAGGCATAGGCTATGAAATTGATCGCGGACGCAAAAGTAGCCCTTACGAAATAAAGGAACGGCCCCACTTGCACAGTGGAGCCGATCAAATAAACGATAGATGAAATGAAGCTAAAACTGTTTCGCCCGCGTCCATTCACGGGGTACTCCAAAAATCATTCTATAACGAGGCGTTGTACCTCACCGATACCGACCGCGCCCGCAGCTATCCGCAACAGGTAAATACCTGAAGGTAGCTGTAGGGAACGGTAATCTAACCGTAACTCATGCCGGTTACCCGCGGCCAGGCGGAATGGTTGCTCGGCCAACCGGCGGCCGGTCAGGTCGTACAATCGTACGCTTATGTCTTTATTAAAGTCTTGTAGCTCCAGCTCTATACGCACCCGCCCGTCGCTGGGGTTCGGCTGGAGGGAGATGCCCGCCGCCAGCGTGGAGGGCCGGCCGAACACGCTGGTAAGGTCCGTATTCCCGAAGCAGAAACGGTCGAACTTCAACCATTCGTTATTTGCCTCCACCGTAGCTGCGTGCTCACCACTACCGAGGGTATCCAGACGAACCACGAGCTCACCCCAGTAAGTATCGCCGAATAGATCGGAGATGCTCATCTCGTCGAGTTCCACCGCAGCCGAATCCCCGTCGATCGTGATCAGGTACTTATCCGCCAGGTTACTTTCCGTTCCGGCGGCTTCCCCTACCCGGACGCGGAAACGCAGCTCGTACGTACCCGCGTCCACTACGGTGAAGGGCAGGCTCACCTTATCCCCGATATCGAACATATTGATGTAGCGCTCCCCGCTGGCGCCGCCCGTAAAATTGTCCGGGCGGATGGTTCCGTTCACATCCACGTCGTTGACTATCGTGAACGCTGCTTCCGTTTCCAGGCAGGTTTCTTCCGCCCGGGTCGGTGGCTCGGGGATGGAATTGGGGTTGCGGTAGCAGACGCGATCGAGCTTCAGCCAATCGCTCTTCGCCGTGACGGTCAACTCGTGATCGCCCTCGCTTAGCGTTTGACCGACTAAAACGATTTCGCCCCAGTAGGTATCACCCCGCAAAGCGGTCACGGAGGTAGGGTCGAGTTGGTACGCCAGTTCCTCCCCATCCAGCGTGAGGGTGTACTGGTCGACCAGGTTACCGGCATCACCGGCTGCTTCCCCTACCCGGACGCGGACCGCTAGGTCGTAATCGGCCCCGGCGGGTACGGTGATGGTCACCGCCGCCGCATCCCCCGCATCGAATAGTTTAACGGAGGTACCGGCCGTGGCCCCGGGGCTGTTGCCGTCCACTTCTACCGCTGCGTTGCCTCCGGTATCGTTAGCGACCGTAAAAACGTTCTCCGCCTCGGCACAGTCGTAATCGGCCGGCATACCGCTCTGCCCGGTGGCGCCGCCGGCCGCCAGGCCACCGACGAAGTAGGAGAGTGCCTTTACGTAGGCCGCCTGGTAGTAGATGGCCGGCTCGTTGTAGGCCCAGGGGTCGTTCTGCCAGAAGTTATCCACGCTAAAGGCTTTCTGAGCGGGTTGATCGCCGGCGCGGGCGTTGAAGCTGTACGTACCTAGCTTGATGGGCATGGCCGCCGCCCCCTGGGGGTTGGGGCCGCCGGTAATGAAGCCGGGGGCGGGGCCGACCTTGTCACCGTCCAGGTTATCGAAGCGGGTATCGGAGCCGAACCAGCTATGCCACATCTCATCGGCGCAAATTTCCGCACCGTACCGGTACATGTTGGAAAGCATACAGATGCCGGAGGGGTTGGTGCCATGCAGGTAGTTGATGATGGAGGCACCGCGCTCGGAGTAGGCCGCCGCGCTTTCCGGGCGTAGGCCGTAGCGTTGCAGATCGATGATGTCCGCTACCTGGCGGCTAATGAGGCTGTTCGAGCCCCAGTTAAAGTAGATCGGCCGGGCGCGGTACAGGTTATCGCTTTCGTCGAGCAGGTAGCCACTAGTGGTGCTCTTCGCGGGGGAGGCCTTCAGATCGAGGATGGCGGTTTTCGTCGCCTCATCCGCCCCGTTCAGCGAAGTGTAGTGCAGCAGTGCTTCCCCCTGGTGGGCGCGGTAGATGCTCCAGTCTTCGGCCTTCCAGGGGCGGGTTTGCTGGAAATTGGCGGCGATGAAATCGTTGTATTTGGCTTCCCCGGTGAGTTCGAACAGGTATACGGCAGCGGCGGCGGCCAGGGCGAGGTGCTCGGTCGCGTAGATATCCCCGGGGCCATCGGCGTCGCCGGCTTCGATACGGCCGTCGTCACAACGTTCCGACTTGTCCTCCGCTTGTTCGTAGTAAGCGTAAGCTTTCGCGGCCCGGTCGGTCAGTTCGGCTACTTCTTCCGGCCAAACACCCGCGCGCCGGTAGACGGCCGCGGCGTGCGCCAGCATGCCCGCACCGGTGATGCTCGAACTGACGCAAATGCCGTTGTGCCACCGTTCACGCGTGTCGACGCTGGGGGGGCTGACGTAACCGTCATCTTCGAGGATGCCCATCTTTTGAATGATTCCGGCCGTTTCCGCATCCGGGTCGTAAGACTGCATCTTTTTGATCCAGTCGATCTCGAACTTGATTTCGTCCAGCAAGTCCGGCGTATCGTTTCCGGATTCGGGGATGTTGAGGCCGAAATCATCCCAAAAGGCCGGCGCGAGGTCGTAGGCCGTCAGGAGGGCGTGAACGGCGTCGACGGCGAAGGTGACGTATTTGTTGGGGTCGCCGGCGTCGAACCAACCACCACTCAGGTCGCGGGTGGCGGTAGGGTTATCCAGCTCTTTTACGGCGTAGTCCTGATCGGGGCGGTCGAACCAGGGGCCATCCGTCCAGGGCTCCCCGCTGGCGTACTCGGCGGTCTTATCCTGGTTGAAGCGTTGGTAGTAGAATACGTTTACGGCCGCTCGCATGACCTCGTCGTAGGCATCGTCTCCGATCCTGAAATCATAGCTCTCGGTAGTGGTGCTATCCCGGTGCTGCACCCGGATGCGGTAAGTGCCCGCCGTGGTGACTTCGGTGAAGTCAAACCAGGCACCCTTATCCCCACTGAGCGGATCGACGCTTCCACCGTTCCAGAGCTTCGGGTAGGCGGTGTAGACGCGCTCCCCCGTAACGGCGTCGATCAGGGCCACTTCGGCACCGGGGTCGACGTCGATGCCCGTACCCGCATTGTACCCATCTACGGCTTTGGCGATGACGGCCACCTTGGTAGCTTCCGGCAGGTAACCGAACTGGTCGACGCGGATGAAGTTACGATCCTCCGTCACCTCCTGCGCGCTTGCGAACTGGGCGAAGAAAAGCACGGCCAAGCAGAGCGGAAACAACCGCAGGTACCGGAGCATATTCTGGATAGTGAAGTGAGTAAAGGAGACTAGACCACAAAGTTATCCGCTTACCCCAACGGTGGTTTATCGCTGTGTACGCACGCCGTACCCCACGATCCTATTTACGCGGTAACCAACTTAAAACCAGTGCCCTAGATTGAAGTAGAACTCCCCGCCGGCATTGCCCCGGGCGTAGGTCAGCTCCAGTGGCCCGAGGGGAGAGTCAAAGCCGTAGGTGAACCGCCCCGCCCCCAAAAAGTCCCTTTTTATGGACGACGGCAGGCCTTCCTCCCGCCACAAACGCGCGCCCTGGGCCGCCACGGTAAAGTGGTGCGCGCCCAACTTCAGGCGACCGAACAACTGCCCCATCGCGAGGCGTTCGCCCGAGGCCTGGCCGAGCAACAAACTCGGGAAGGGCTTAAAATTATTCGGCAGGTTCTGATTATTGCTTCCGAGGTAGTAGCGGTAGGGATGGTCGATTTATCCAGAAAGAAACCCACCGACCCGTATAGCCCGATGCTGAACGTGCGGCTTACGGGAAAGAGAAAGCGCGTCTCGACGTCAACGTTAGCCGCCCACTTGTTGCGCTGGAAAACGGGTTGGGATAGGTTGCGCACCACCCGCGCCTCGGCGTCGATGGAAAAGCCCCGCATCGGGAAGTTGCGGTTATCCAGCTTATCGTAAAGC
>OY764632.1:0-19955 GCA_963668285.1 uncultured Lewinella sp.
CCGCGTTCCTAGAAAATCGCCGCCGCCGTCTCCCTCCAAAGGAATGATCGTGCCGGCCCCGGTAGCACTATAGCACTGGGCCGATAGCGCTACACTACTAATGCAGCATAAAACCAATAATAGCAATGTTCTTGCTTGCTTCATAAGATTATGAGTTTATCAGACATGAGGAAACCCCGGGGAGGGCATAAATTCTAGGTCGATCGTCGGACAGCACCCGCGTTTGCAGGCAAAAAAATTTAGGTCGTGTTAGTGTGTAAATCTAATCAGTCTAGGCACTTATGTCAAACTTGAAGCCATATTTAAATCGTCCGATAACTAAAAGAGCCCACCCCGGACGACTGCGTCCGGGGTGGGCTCTTTTGAAAGCTAAGCCGTGCTTGGCTTAAAAGCTCAACGTAACGGTTTCGTTGATGCCACAGCCAACGGTGATCTTTTGCCCCGCTTTGTGGCCACGGGAGAACGCATCGGCCTTCAACGGCTTAGAGCCACTCAGGCGGGAGATGCGGCCGCCGGCTTTGGAGCCGACCTCACTATCGACGCTGCGTGCGTACTGGTACTTATCGATTGCGGCGAGAACGGCCAGGCGCTGTTCGTAGGCGTCACCGCAATTACGGCTCATGCGGCTGTACATGTCCCCAATCAGAATATAGGGTTGACCCCAGCCGCTACGCAGTTGCGCGGCCTTATTCGCGTTACTGCGAGCGCTGCCGTACTGGCGCAGTTCCGCGTACTGGATCTGGGCGATCTGGAAGTAATAGCGAGCCTTGGCTTTGTCATCGCCGGCCTTTTCTAAGGCATCTTCGTACGCCTTTATGGCACCTGCGTAGTCGCCGGCTTCCTCCAGTTGGCGGGCGGCATAAGCGGGGCTGTTTTCCCGCTGCTCCTGCTCGTACTCCGCCTTTTTGGTCTGGAAGAGTTCGTCGACGCGCGCCTGCGCCTTTACAACGAATGCATCGTTCTCATCGCAGCCCTGGAGCTTGGCCTTGGCTACTACCCGGCGCAGTGCGTCGAAGTCATCCATATTGTCTTTGAACTCCATTTCCAGGTCTTCCTTAAAATACTCGCAGTCGAAGATCTCGGTCTTAAACTTTGCGATACCGGCCTTTAGGTTGGCCTTGGCGTCCTCGTAATAGCTGGCGTAATCGCCACCGGCGGCAATGTTGGCGTCGGCAAGGGCGGCTCCCTTCTCGTAGAGTTCGCGGACGCGGGCGGCGTCCAACTGGTCATTCTCGTAGAAGTAACCGAGCAGTTGACCGAGCGGGGGGAGGACGATGTACTCCGTCTTCTCACCACCTTCGTCGATGGCCTTTTCGAGTACGTCCACGGCCTCCATGCTGTAGCCATTTACGTAGAACATGTCGTAGCCTTTCCGGCCAAGAAGGAAAGCCGTCCCGTCGGGGTAGCAGGTAATCTCTTCGTCGTAGAGTTCGATCAGACGATCGCCGTACTCCTTCTTTTTGGCATCGTCGGTAGCCTTATTAGCCATCGTTTTATAGAAAGTGCGACCGTCACGGAAGTGGGATGCACGCTTGCCATCGGCGGCTGGGGCAATGTCGTAAGCGATCTTCCAATTCTTGAAGGCTGCGTCGAACTCCGATTGCGAAAGGGCGGCGATGTCCGCCTCCGTCTTGTTTTTTACGAAGTTTCGGTAAGATACGTGCGCATTTTCTGCGGCTTCTTTCTTAGGGCTGTCCACCCAAGTGGTGCACTGTGCGGTAGCGAAGGTGGTGGCTGCACAGAGCAGTAGCACCATGCTAACCAAACGGAATAAAGTGTTCATTTTGGCTTAATTGAGTTTGCGTTTAAAGAACCAGGAGTTGTCGTTCAGCGAGAACCCCAGCGTGAGTTGTACATATCGTTCATCCAGCACATCGGGTACGCCATATTGGCCGACCTCGACGGCAAAATCCAGGAAAGATACCTGCTGGCGGGGCAGGCGAATAGGGAAGCCGGCACCAAGCGTAATGGCATTCCGCCTGGCCTGCACATCGTCTATGGTGCGGGTATCGTCTTCCAACCGGACGCCGAAACGATAACGTACTCTCTTCCAATAACTATTATAACTGGAATTGTTCGGTACGTACTGGATGCCGAACGCAAGGCGATTGGCGTCCAACAAGGTCTCCGGGCGCGCGGTGTTAACGTATCCGCTACCGTGTACGATACCGTACTCGACGCCAATGTATAAGCGATTGATATCCTCAAAGGCGATACCCCCCGAGAAACTGGAGGGCAAAGTGACCCTACCCTGCTTATCCTCGTCGTTGCTGATGGTATCGCGGGCCGTGAGCAAGCTACCCGGGTTGAACCGGCGTAAAATGCTGGTGCTTTCCGCATCGACGCCGCCACCCAGCTCACCACTCACACCGAGCAGGATGCGCTTTCCGTTAGGGACACTGATCCCCTCCTGGTTCGGCGAGGTAAAGTTATACACATACTGCACGCCGTAGCCGAAGGACAAGCCGCTGATGGATGATTCGTCGAGCTGCTCGCTGGCCAACGCCTCGGGTAGTTCGTCGAACATCACCACTTGGCTATTGGTAGTTTTCCCGAAGTTGTAATTAAGGTTGAGCCCCGCGCTAAAGGCCTTATAACGAAAGGCGTTGGACCAGGTAAAACGGTAGGTCCCCCCATTACCACGGAGCACGTTGGAGGTTTGACCGAACTCCGCGTCCGCGCCCTCCAGCAGTAAATCGTAACCGACTAAATTGGTCGGGGCGATCGAGAAGGCCATCCCGGCATTCCAACTATTATCGAGCTGATCCAGCGTTAAGTTGACCGGATTGCGCAGTGGAAAGCCGAGCGCCAGGTAGCGCAGGTTCCCTTGGTTGGTTCTGACCGACCCGGTGTTATCCTCCAACTCCGCCAGGCGAGCGTACACCCCGGCTTCGAAGCTGGTGGCGGCCAGGGAAGCTAAAGACGCCGGATTTTGGATATTGAGGTGGAAAGGATCCTGGTAGGTATTGTAGACCGCCCCCATGCCGGCGTTAGCTACGCCGACCTGATCCAGGGGGTTCCCGAGGCCGAGTCGGCTAAGCGGGCTATTCAGTTTAGGACGAACCTCGATGGCGTTACCGGAGCCGATCTGAGCACGCACGCCGCCCCAAAAGAGAAGCAGCAGTAGCAGCAGGGTACCCGACTTAAGATTCGTTGTGTGCATAGTTAGACATTAAGGCAATGAGGCCACGAAGGACCAGATTTGGGCGAAGAACGCAATTCCTACCGAGCTTTTCGGCCAGCCATGGCCCGTCACCACCGGTTAGTACCGGTAATAGATCGGGATACGGGTGCAAGAGCCGGCTTATCAGCCCCTCCAACTCATACACGGCTCCTAGTTTTCCGCCGTGGCGCAGGGCCTCCTGAGTGGATAGACCGAGCGGCCCCTCCGGCTCGCCGGATGACGGTACTGGTAACCGCGCCGTGTAGTCGTGCATCGCCCGCAGGCGCATCTCCGCTCCCGGGCTGATGTTACCACCTTGGTGCACGCCACTTGCATCCACCAGGTCCACCGTCATGCAGGTGCCTGCATCAACGACCAGCGCGGAAGTGACCGGCCCGGAGGAGGCAGACGTTTCGGCCAACCAACCGGCAATGGCGGCAACCCGGTCTCTACCCAGCGTAAGCGGCGTTCGGTACCGAGTTGTAAAAGGCAGCGGTTGTAGCCGATCGATGGCGATCACCTGGCAACCGAGCGCTGACCAATTACTGAGCAGGGCTTGGGGCGGCACGTTTGCCACCGAGGAATAGACGACCCTCCCGATCTTATGGTTGGTCACCATGTCGTCCGCCCGCCGCCAATCAAGATTGGGGAACCGGACGGCCGCTCCCACCATTTCGCTACCGTCGAATACGGCAGCTTTCGTGGAGGAGTTACCCAGGTCGAGCGCCAGGCTCAGTGGATGGGTGGTTGGTGACCTCATTACGGATAAGTCGGTGGTAAGACGCTGGCGGGGGCTCGGTGGGTTCTTAAGCCCGCGTTAAAAGATTTGGTATACGGTCGATCAAACGGACGGGCACTTGGCGCAACCGGGCGATCACGGAATGATTAGTGCTTGAAGTGACGGATGCCGGTAGTTACCATCGCCATATCGCGTTCGTCACAGGCCTCGATCGAGTCCTTATCACGAATGGAGCCACCCGGCTGAACGACGGCGCAGATGCCGGCATCGCCCGCGATCTCTACGCAATCACTGAAGGGGAAGAAGGCATCCGAGGCCATCACGGCACCTTCGGTAGCAAAACCGAAAGTACCCGCTTTATGGATGGCCTGCTTAAGCGCGTCCACGCGGCTGGTCTGCCCACACCCCATGCCGATCAGTTGGTGGTCACGGACCAGCGCGATGGTATTCGATTTCAAGTGCTTGGCGCATTTGTTGGCGAACACCAGATCGGACACCTCCTCGGCGGTAGGCGCACGTTTGGTTACGGTCGTAAAGTCGGCGGCGGTCTCCGTCTTGCGGTCCGTATCCTGGGCGACCACGCCGTTCAGCAAAGTCTTGAAGCTACGGCGTTGCTGCTCCAGGTGATGGTACTGCAGTAGGATGCGCTTCTTTTTTTTGCTGAGTAAGGCCAAAGCACTATCCGTAAAGTCAGGTGCGATGAGTACTTCGTAAAACAGTTTGTCGATAGCCTGGGCGGTAGCGAGCTCGACCGGGCGGTTAGTGATCAGGATGCCACCGAAAGCGGAAACGTTATCGCCCGCCAGCGCGGCTTCCCAAGCCTCCAGTTGCGTCGGCCGCATGGCCACGCCGCATGCGTTAGTATGCTTCAGAATGGCGAAGGCGGGCTCCCCCTGCTCGAATTCGGACATTATGCCGATCGCCGCATCGATGTCTACCAAATTATTGTAGCTGGTGTCTTTGCCGTTCAGTTTGGTGAACATCTCCTCGAAGCGACCGAAGAAGGTAGCATCCTGATGGGGGTTCTCCCCGTACCGCAGCGGGTTGGCGTTCAGCTCGCTTACCTTGAGTACGTCGGAGGCACCATCCTCATTAAAGTAGTTGAAGATGGCCGTATCGTAGTGGCTGCTGACGGCAAAGGCCCGGCGAGCCAATTTGCGACGGTCTTCCAGCTCGGTCTGGCCGGCTTTCTCGTCGAGGATGCGCTGCAGCGTCGGATAGTCCTCCCTACTGGGTACGATAGTGACGTCCTGATAATTCTTCGCCGCGGCGCGGATCAGTGCGATACCGCCGATGTCGATCTTCTCGATGATGAGCGCTTCCTCCTCGGTATTCGCCACGGTCTCCTCGAAGGGGTAGAGATCCACCACGATCAGGTCGATCTGGGGTATATCGTACTTGGTAAGCTCGGATAGGTGGCTAGCTTCGCGCTTGGCCAGGATGCCACCGTGCACCTTGGGGTGTAGGGTCTTCACGCGCCCGTCCAGAATGGAGGGGTAACCGGTCAGCTCTTCTACGGGTACGACGGGAATGTTTCGGTCGGCGATGAAGGTCTCCGTACCTCCCGTACTGTAAATAGTAGCGCCCATCTTGTGCAGTGCGTCCACGATCGGGCCGAGGCCATCTTTATGGTAAACTGACACTAAAGCGGATTTGATTTTCCTCTCGGTCATAAGGCCTTGGGGTTTTGAGGGCGCAAAGATAGCAAATTACCGGCCGCGCCACTCACGAGCGGCCACCCTTAAAATATCGCCCCGGCCGGCCGTACCTACGCTACCCCGAATACCCACCCTTCGTGCCGCAATACCCTACGCCGTTCTTTATCCGTCAGGTCGCCGGGCCCACTCAAATGATGGCGCAGCCTGCCGTCCTCCTGCTGTTTCTTTAACCACTGCACGTAAGTCCTTACCTGTTCCCGATCCGGGATGCGGTCCTTACCGGGCCGGGGGATGCTGCTGGGGTAGATCTCCGCGTGCAGCACGTAGGGTGCCTGTAGGGGCAGACGGTCGGCGAACTTGGTCTGGAAGGGCCAGATCTTGGAAATTGCCTTCAGCTTTGGTTCGCAAAAGGCCAACCGATAGATTTTAGGGATACCCAGAATCGACTGCCCCCCAACGCTTCCGGCGTACGCGAGCTTCCAGGGGGATTGCATCTTGGGGTGGCGCTGCTCTACCAACCGCCGCTCGGCTAATTTTATGCGCCTGGACCTGACCGGGAAGCCGAAATCCTTACGCGCACCGAGGAAGATGCCGCTCTGACCGGCCGGCACCCCCCAGAACGGCCCGCTCCCCCCGGTAATTCGTTGGTTCATACTTCCCCCCACGGTGAAGCGGTTATTACAATTATCGCCTTTATCGACCACCGCCTTGTTCAGGTGTTTCCACACGCGCTTCCAGGGCTTCCTGGGCGTGAGTCGTAGGGCGCTGGCCAGCCCTTTGGGGTAGCCGAAAGCAAAATCCCACCCGACGAATACTCTTTTATGCTGCCCCACCAGCTTGGTCAGCCGCGCGCGAACGAAGCGGTAACAATCTTCCCGCGTCCTGAAATACCGGCTCACGGTACGCCCCTTAAACGAAGCTTCCGCCAACCAGATGGCATCCTTCGTCGGTTTACGCGGGCTCGGCTTGGCGCGCGAGCTCCAGTCGATAACTATAAAATGGTCGAATTCGATCAAGCGGTCATGAATGGGGGCGCCGCAATCTAGCGCACGGCAAACAAATATTGAGCCTCCGCAAATAATTTTAGCGACTAGCCGACGGTCTGCCCCCGAAGCGCCTCCCGCTTTTCAGTGATGGCGGGCGACTTCAGGTACTCTTCGTATTCCAGCAAACTATCGATAACACCCCCGGGGCCGATCTCAATAATGCGGTTGCACGAGGTTTCCACCAACTTATGGTCGTGCGAGCTCATGATGAAGTTACCCTTAAAGTCCACCAGCGAATTATTCAGCGCGGTGATCGATTCCAGGTCGAGGTGATTGGTCGGCTCGTCGAGCAGCAGGAAATTCGGGCTGTTCAGCATCATCTTGCTGAGCATACAGCGCACCTTTTCTCCCCCGGATAGCACGCTGCTATCCTTATGTACCTCCTCGCCGGTAAAGAGCATCCGCCCCAGGAAACCCCGGATGAATTGCTCATCTTTATTCTGGCTGTACTGCCGCAGCCACTCCACCAGGTCCAGGCCATCGGCCTTCTGAAAGTATTCGCCGTTCTCGTTGGGCAGGTGCTGCGGCGTGATCGTCTGCCCCCACTCTACCGTGCCGGAATCCGCTTCCTGCTCCCCGGCAAGGATCTCGTAAAAGGCCGACAGGGCGGTGGCTTCTCCGGCAAGCAACGCGATCTTGTCGTTGCGGTTCATGGTGAAGCTGACGTTCGAAAAACAGCACGGTGCCCTCCGGTGAGCGCTTGCTCAGGCCCGCGACTTTCAGGATCTGATCCCCCGGCTCGCGCTCGGGTTGAAACGCAATGAAGGGGTACTTACGGGAGCTGGGTTTGATGTCCGCGATATTGAGCTTCTCGAGCGCCTTCTTGCGGCTGGTCGCCTGGCGGGATTTCGACGCGTTCGCCGAGAAGCGCTGGATGAACTCCATCATCTCGGCCCGCTTCTGTTCCAGTTTCTTATTCTTGTTGGACTGCTGCTGTAGCGCAAGCTGGCTCGACTCGTACCAGAAGGTATAGTTGCCGGTATAGATATTCGCCTGCTGGCGGTCGATATCCACGATGTGCGTACACACCATATCGAGGAAGTAGCGGTCGTGGCTGACGATGATGATCGTGTTGGGGAAGTCGGCCAGGAAGTCCGCCAGCCAGTGGACGGTCGGTGCGTCCAGGTCGTTCGTCGGCTCGTCGAGCAGCAGAATATCGGGGTTACCGAAAAGCGCTTGTGCCAACAGCAACTTTCACCTTTTCCGGCCCGCTGATCTCGGACATCTGCCGGTAATGCAGATCTTCGGCAATGCCCATATTGGAGAGTAATTCCGCCGCGTCGGAGTCGGCCGTCCAGCCACCCATCTCCCCGTATTTATTTTCCAGCTCGGCGGCGCGCATTCCGTCCGCTTCGGAGGCCTCGGGGTTCATGTAGATCGCGTTCTTCTCCTCCTCGATGGCGTAGAGCTCTTCGTGGCCCATCTTGACGGTGTCGAGCACGGTAGTGTCTTCGAAGCCGAAGTGGTTCTGGCTCAAAACGGCCATCCGGTTGCCCGGCTCCAGGCTTACGTGCCCGCGCGTCGCATCCAGCTCACCCGAGAGTATCTTCAGAAAAGTCGACTTACCGGCGCCATTGGCCCCGATCACGCCATAGCAATTACCGTGGGTAAACTGTAAATTGACTTCGTTAAATAATACGCGCTTACCGAATTGTACGCTGAGATCCTGAACTGATAACATAGGGCAGATTGGGGGTTAAGGCCGCAAAAGTACGGGAACGGCGGCATTACACGGAGGGTTGGCCGTACGATCGATGTTTATATTGGCGACGGCGCGCAGGTGCATGGCTAACGAAGGGAAGAGCAAGGATCCGGATCCGCAACGCCTACGAACGTTCTACGTACGCTATTCCTCGAACGGGCTGGCAAAACGCTCATCGGTCAGCAAGGTCTCATCCGTCAGCGACTCGAGAAAGGCGATCAGCGCTCGTTTCTTGCGGTCGCTGAGGGGGAATCCGGTAATGTTCGGATCCTCATTCTCCACGCCGTGGCCGCCACTGGCGTAGTGATCCACCACCTCCTCCAGCGTAGCGAAGCGGCCGTCGTGCATATAGGGGCCGGTGACGGCGATGTTGCGCAAGGTAGGCGTACGAAACTTCCCGTTGTCAAAGCGGCTACCCGATACCCGCCCGAAACCCAGGTCCTCGAAATCATCCAGCGTTGCCGCGTCGTTCTGAGGCCGTTGTTCTTAAACTGATTGTCCCCAAAAGAGGGGCGCATTGTGGCAGTGCCCGCAACCGGGGTGCAGGACGCCGGCGGGTATGTTCTCGATGAAAAAGAGACTATCGGCCCCCAACTGCTCTTCTTCGGTAAAGAACTCCGCGTTTTGATAGACGACCCGATCGAAACGACTGTTCCCGGAAATGATCGTGCTCTCGAACTGCGCGATGGCTTTAACGGCCATTTCCCGGCTGATCTCACTGGGCCGGTCTACCCCGAAAGCCGCGCGGAATCGCCGGGGGTAGTCGTCGTGTTTTCGAATACGGCCCAGCACGTTCTCCCAGTCCTCGTCCATCTCCAGCATATTCTCCACCGGGTGGATGGCCTGCTCCCAGAGGCTACCGAACCCCCCGTCCCAGTGAAAGCCATTAGAGTTGAATACCAGATTGACGAGCGACATAGCGTTACGCGGGCCTTCCAAACCATCGATGCCGGCGGCCAGTGCGCGGCCATCCGTAAAGGCCAGCTCCTGTTTGTGGCAGCTAGCGCAAGCGAAAGCACTATCCCGCCCCATGATGGGGTCGTAGAACAGGCGGCGGCCCAGTTCGATGCCTTCGTCGGTAAGCGGGTTATCGTCATCCAACACCGGGCGTGGCAGGTAGTCGGGTATCTCTAGGGTATGGGGGGTGGCAAAGGCAGGCCCGATAATTAACGGATCCGGATCTTCCGTCGGGCAGCTCGTGCAAACCGGCTCGTCGACCGGGTCGGGCTCACAGGCGCTGGCAAGGCACAATAGGGCAAACGCAACCAGCAGGCAAGTCCGATAAAGCATATTAAATTGTTGGCGGGTGAAAGTCCGGGTTGCTAACAAACGAACTGTCGGTTAGGGTTTGCAAGAAGGCTACCATTGCTTCCTTTTGACGATCCGTTAACGGGAGGGGGAAAACGTTAGCGCTCCGGTTCTCGGCGTAATGCCCGCCGGAGGCGTAATGATCTACCACCTCCCGCAGGGTAGCCATCCGCCCGTCGTGCATATAGGGTGCGGTCAGGGCAACGTTGCGCAGGCCGGGGATTTTGAACAGCCCGTTGTCATACCTACTATTGGTAATGGCACCACGCCCCGGGTCGGCGAACTCGTCCAGGTCATCGATCTCGTCCAGCCCGTTGTTGGCAAATCGCTGGTTGGTGAAGTGGGGGGCGGTATGGCAGTGCGCGCATTCCCCGGTGGGGATGACGTCGTACCATTCCGTGCCCTCCTCATCTCCCAGATCGAAGAAGATCGCCGCGCCCAGGGCTTCCTGGTCGGTATAGCTTGCTTCCCCCCTCTGCACGCGGTCGTACTTGCTATTCGCCGAGATCAACGTGCGCTGAAACTGGGCGAGTGCCTTTCCGACCTGCTCGGGAGAGATCGCCTCCCCCCCCGAAGGCACGCGGTAAGGCGGTTCGGTAATGGGGGTGGCGTTGCAGCTTCTCGATGACCTCCACCCAGCTTCCCCCCATTTCGTTGGGGTCCGCTATTGGGTGTAGGGCCTGCGTTTCGAGATCGTCGGCCCGCCCGTCCCAGAACAGTTGCTTGTGCAGGTAGCCTACGTTGGTAAGGCTCGGGCTGTTGCGCTGCCCTACTCTACCCCGGATGCCGCTACTGATGGCGCGCCCGTCCGTAAAGGCAAGCGCCGGCTCGTGGCAGCTCGAGCAGCTTATCGTGGAATCGACGGAAAGTATGGGGTCGAAGAAAAGCCGCCGCCCGACCGCCAGGCCGGCGGCGGTAGTTCGGTTATCGCTCGGGTAGATGATTCGGGCGAACTCCGGGGGCTCCGCGATAGCGAAAGCTTGCGGGCCGGAGTCGGCGGTACAGGCCACCCAGCAGAGAGCCAGCAAGATGCAAGCCCACCTCACGCCTACTCGGAGAGCTGGAAGCGACCGGCCATCCGGTTAAGGATCGACGCCGCGGTTGCCTGGTTGCCGCCGTGGACAATCCGGTTGGCTTCTACACTCAGGTCGTAAGTCTCCGTTTGCCCGCCCATCGCTTCTAGGATGTCCGCCGTAACGGTAACCGCGTCGGTCGCGTCGGCACCCAGTGTGAATTCGTTCTCCACGGTTACCATTTGGTAGAGATCGTTGCTACCCATGTGAAGCGTGACGGCGGTATCGAAACGGCCGTCGGCGCTCAAGTCGGCGTTTGCTTCGATCTTGGAGAATACGTAGCGGGCGCGATCGTTCCAGAATTCGTTTTCGTTGAGGGGGTCGTTGGCGGAGAAGTTGCTCGGTGGCTGGTTATTAAGCTCGGGCTTTACACCCAAACCGAAGCGTATACCCCGGTAAGTACCGGCGGGGACGGTATAGACCCGCTCCTCTACATTGTCATCCACGGCGGAGGCGTAGGCGATCAATTCTATTTCGCTCAAGATTACGGGGCTGCCGCCGTCGGCGGGTAGCAGTTGCAGGTCGGATACGTAGTACTGAAAACGCTGCACTTTGAGTTCACCACCGGTGGGATAGTCGTAAGTGCCACTCTGGATGGCTAGATCCTGCCCGTCGTATTCCGCCGCAAAGTTGACGGTTAGATCGACGGAAGAGTTTACTATAGGATCTTCATCGTCCTCACAGGAAAAGAAGAGTGCGCCGAGCGCGAGCATAGTAATGATAGATAGACGCATAATAATGATTTATGGGCAAAGTTCGGGTGCAAAGAACGTAAAGAAGGGGGAACTTAATATGCTTATCCTGCATCAGTGCCGCCTAGCCGACCTTGATTATCCACGAACATGAGCGCCACCTTTCCCGTTGAAACATGGCATCGCATTAGTAACGAAATTCACTTTTAAGCATGGCTGATCAAGCTAAACCCTCTCTCAACGACGCCCTGAAACAATTAACCTACGGCTACTATATCCTCGCTACCCGCGCGGACGGTGCCGACCTCAAAACGCGCAGCGAGGATTGGGTCAGCGCCGGTACGGTGAGCTGGGCCACCCAGTCAAGTTTCGAACCGCCACTGATCACCGTAGCCATTCAAAAGGACAGCGACCTGAACGAGACCATTCAGAAGAGTCAGGTATTCTCACTGACCGTACTCGGTAAAGACGAAAAAGCCCTGATCGAACGCTTCGCCGAAAACACCGACGTCGATTATTCGGATAATAAAGTCAACGGCATCAGCTACCGGGAAGGCTCAACCGGCGCCCCGCTTTTAGACTGCGGCGTGGCAACGTTGGAATGTACCCTTGAGGACGCCCTGACCACGAATGGCGATCACCTCCTCTTCGTCGGTCGCGTCAAGGGAGCTACCGCTACCGATTCCGACCCCATTACGGAACGGGAAGCCCGCTTCGAGTACGCCGGCACCTCACCGCGTAGCTAGCCCCCCCCCCCTCCCAAAAGCATATAATTTTTCTTTCAGGTTCATAGCCCGCATTGGGGTTATGAGCACTGAAATTTATTTCTAACTCAGTAAACTATCCAATAATGAAACCGCAAGCAAAAGATATTAAAGAACAAACCCAAGAGCGTAACCCCGGCGTAGAATTCAAAATGGACCCGCAGCCCGAGGTCATCCGCGCCGGCTACAAAGGCAGCGGAAAACTCGAAGGCAAGGCCACCCTCATCACGGGAGGTGACAGTGGTATCGGCCGTAGCGTAGCCGTTCACTTCGCCCGCGAAGGAGCGGACGTAGCGATCGTCTATTTGGACGAAGACAAGGACGCCCAAACAACCAAAGAAATGGTCGAAGCCGAAGGAGTACGCTGCTTACTATTCGCCGGCGACCAGGGTGATTCCAGCTTCTGTGATTACGTGGTCAAAGAAGTCGTAGCCGCCTTCGGTAAACTCGACTGCTTAGTAAACAACGCCGCCTTTCAGGATCAGATCAAAGATTTCACCAAGATTTCGGACGATCACTGGCGCAAGACCTTTCGGACGAACTCCGATGGTTACTTCTTCTTTGCCAGGGCCGCCGTGCCGCAAATGAAGGAAGGCTCTACCATCGTAAACACCTCATCCATCAATGCCTTCGCCGGCAAAGGATCGATGCTGGATTACAGCGCTACCAAAGGCGCCAACCTTGCCTTCAGCCGCTCGCTGGCCGATAGTCTGGTAGACAAGGGCATCCGCGTTAACACCGTAGCCCCCGGCCCGATTTGGACGCCCTTCATCCCCAGTGGTATGACCAGCACCGAGAACTTCGGTAAGGACACCCCCATGGGCCGCCCCGGTCAGCCAAGCGAACTCGGCCCCGCCTACGTATTTCTCGCCGCCGAGGATTCCAGCTACATTACCGGCCAGACCATCCACATCAACGGTGGTATGGTAACCGGCGGATAAAGCCCGGTCTATCTACCGACTCGCCGTAAATACGAAGCCGGCCATCGAATCCTACGGGGTTTGATGGCCGGCTTTCTATTCCGGTGGTACCGGAAGCTAGATCATGCGGAGCGCAACGGAAGTTGTCGATTGCGTGGAGGATAAGCGAAAGGCGACCTCGTCGAAGTAGGGCAACCGCAAACGGGTACGCACCTCCCCCGTGAAGCCCCACGGCTCCGCGGGCAGGCCCAGCCAGTTCGTATCCAGGTCACCGTTATCGTTCAGGTCGTGGAAGAGCCCGAAGGCATACCTCTTCCCGACCACCAACCCGACCAATTCGATGTAGGCGGCCCCTTCAGCATCGACCCTGACGTGCTCCAGTCGCGCTTTGTGGCGGTCGAGAAAGTCATGCTCCCCCTCGTAGATACCGACCCATATAGTGCCACGCGCGCTGCGGACGTTGTCCACCTTCAGCCGCAAAGTCGTGGTAGCCGGGGGAATGGCCGCGGCGGAAAGGTCCACTGCACCGGTGAAAAGTACGGCTATAAGGAGTAGGAAACAGGCAGGTCGCATACGTAAATAGGATACGGCTAGGCGGCAGAGCTGGTTGTGCCGCCGCCCGGCGGGGGTGTCCTAATACGACGAAAGCCCCTCCCCCCGTGCGGGGAAGCGGCTTTCGGGCAGTCAATAGATGGAAATCGACGACTTACTTCACGATTGCGTACCTGACCTTGCGCTCGGGGTCGGTGGGGTAGACTCCTTCGATGGCAATGGCACCTTCCGCCCCAGCCAGCAGGCGGTTAAGGTCATCTACGCTGTTGACGGATCGGTTATCAATTTTGGTGATCACGAACCCAGGCCGCATTTTGGTCTGCTCCGCGAGCGGGCCGTCGCTCAGGTCGCGGACGACGACGCCTCCGGGGAGGTTCAGGTCACTGGCTTGCGATTCGGTGAGCTCGGCGAATTCACCACTCACTTCCATCACTACTTCCGGTTTCGGGTCGGGGCGCATCACGCCGCTGCCACCTTTGGCATTTTTCAGTTTGGCTACTACGGTGCGCAGGGCACCGTCGCGTTCGAACTCGAGGTTAACGGCATCCCCGGGGCGGCGGCGGCCCAGCTGCTCGAGCAATTCACTGTTGCGGAGGGTAGTGACCCCGTCGACGCCGATGATGACGTCGCCTTTCTCGAGCCCGGCCTCTTCGGCTGCGCTACCTTCGGTTACCTCGGATACGTAAACGCCGTTGTTGCGATCGATGCCCAGTTCATCGGCGAAGCGGGTGTTCAACTCCTGGATGCGGGCACCCAGTAGGCCGCGCTGTACGACTCCGAATTCGCGTAGATCTTCGACAACTTTGCGGACGATGGCGGAAGGAACGGCAAAACTATAGCCGGCAAACACACCGGTCGGGCTAGAGATGGCCGTATTGATGCCGACGAGGTCACCGTTGACGTTAACCAGCGCCCCACCGGAATTGCCGGGGTTGACCACGGCGTCCGTCTGGATAAAAGATTCGATGGCCAGTTCGCCACCGCTGCGGCGGACGATGTCGATGCTGCGCCCCTTGGCGGAAACGATACCCGCCGTCACGGTGCTGGTAAGGCTGAAAGGGTTACCTACGGCGACCACCCAATCTCCGATACGCACTTCGTCGCTGTTGGCAAAGGCTACGGTAGGCAGGTCCTCAGCCTCGATTTTGATGAGGGCGATGTCGGTAGTGGGGTCGACGCCGATGATTTCCGCCTCGTAGGTCTGCATATCGTTCAGGACGACTTCCAGGTTTTCGGCGTCTTCGACTACATGGTTGTTGGTAGCGATGTAGCCGTCGGAGCTGATGATGACGCCGGAGCCGGAACCCTGCTGCAGGGGAGACTCCTGACCGCCGCGGCCCGGATTACCGAAAAGATCCCGTAGGCCGGGGGGCAGCCGCTCGGGGTCGATATCCATGCCTCTTTCACGGCCGCTGCCGGCCGGCTTACTGGCTTTAATGTGTACGACGGCGGGCAAGGCCTTGTCAGCCGCTACGGAAAAACCCGTCGCGGGAACGGGCGCATTGTTGCTATCTGCCGCGGTCGACGGACCGGCGAAGCGTGTAAAATTAGTGGCGGGCCGTTCCTGGACTTCGACGTACTTGACGGATTCGTTCCAGCCGAGTACTTTGGCGCCTCCGAGAGCAGCTAGACCACCGGCGATGGCAGCCAGCAGGATGAATACGATCTTTTTCATTTATATAGTTTTGATGCTTGTAAATAAAAGGCCGTGCCGTCAGGCGGAGTTCGATATAAGATACGGACAGAAGACGAATAAGCCACGTACTAAGTTGGTCGGCTTAACTTTCATTAACGCAGATTAAGATCGAGTAGATTTGCCCGCACAAAGACCTTACCCCATGGCGCGATGTTTTACCTGGCTTTTCGTACTCCTATCGGCGGCGGGCCACGGGCAGGAGTACTTTCAGCAAGCCCTCAGCTACGACATAACCGTCAGCCTCGACGACCGGGTGCACGAGCTCACCGGGCAGTTGACGCTCGAGTACACGAACAACTCGCCGGACATCCTGCAGAAAATCCCCTTCCACGTCTGGCCGAACGCGTATGAGTCGAACAGCAGTGCCTTCGCTAAGCAGCAATTGCGATTGGGCAGCACCGAATTTTACTTCGCGAAGCAGGAGGAGCGGGGCGCCTTGGACGGGCTCAACTTTACCGTCGACGGTACACCCGCCAAGCACGACCCCGACGAGGACCACCCGGATATCGTTTACCTGCAGCTACCAAAGCCCATCGCCCCCGACCGGACGATCACGATCAGGACGCCCTTTCGGGTAGACATTCCGGCCAGCTTCTCGCGCCTGGGGCACGTCGGGGAGAGCTACCAAATGACCCAGTGGTACCCGAAGCCGGCGGTGTACGATCGGGGTGGGTGGCACGCCATGCCCTACCTCGACCAGGGCGAGTTCTACGGCGAATTCGGGAGTTTTCGGGTAGCCATAACGCTACCCGAAAATTACGTGGTAGGGGCTACGGGCACGCTCGAGGAGGAACGCGAACGGAAGTGGCTGCTCGACAAAGCCGAACGCGACGCCGGTAGAATCGTGGAACTAGCGGTAAACCGCCCGGCCGGTGAACCCGACTTCCCCGCCTCGGCGGCCACCGAAAAGACGATAACCTACGTGGCGGAAGGGGTTCACGACTTCGCCTGGTTTGCGGACAAGCGTTTTTACGTACAGCACGACACCCTTTCGCCGGGCGGGGCGGCGGCACCCATCGACGTGTGGAGCTTTTTCACGGATACGGATGGTGGCTATTGGAAACGGAGCCTGGAGTACCTCAAGCGCGCCACCCGCTTCTACTCCGAGGCATTGGGGGCCTATCCTTACCCGCAGGTCACCGGCGTCCAGTCGGCGCTCTCGGCGGGGGGAGGGATGGAGTACCCGATGATCACCGTGATCGGCCGGACGAACTCGGCCAGAGCGCTGGATAACGTACTTACCCACGAGGTCGGCCACAACTGGTTCTACGGCATCCTCGGCAGCAACGAACGAACGAACCCGTGGATGGACGAAGGCCTCAACTCCTACTACGAACAGCGGTACATGGCGACCTTTTATACGGAGGACGCCACGAAGCTACCGCTCGTCGGTAACCCCGACCTCGACCGGCTGGGCTACCGCTACCTCACCCGGCAGGGCAAGGACCAGGCGCCGAACACCCGGGCGGACTCCCTGAGCGAATACAATTACTGGGTGCAGGCCTACAGCAAACCCGCCATGGCGATGCACGACCTCGAAGCCTACGTCGGCCGGGCGCGGCTCGATGCCGCCATGCAGGTTTATTACGATACCTGGCGCTTTAAGCACCCCCGGCCAGAGGACTTCTTTCAGGTCCTACGCGCTAGTTTGGGTCAGTCCATTTCCCCCTGGTTCGAGCGGGCTATGCTGACTACGTATACGTCCGATTGGCGGGTCGGGCGGGTTGCCGGGGGGCGGGTCGACCTTGCTCATTCCGGTACTCGCCTTGCACCTGCGTCCTCGCAAATAAAAAACGCCGACGGGGCGAGCTTCAACCGCACGATCGAAGTAGGAGAGGCCACCGTCGAGGTACCCGAAGCTACCTCCGTCGCCCTACCCTACGCGGGTAACCGCCTCGACCTGTACGGCCATAACAACCGCTCCGACCGTAGAAGACCAGCGTTGAGATTCGGCATATCCGCCGAGAACGACGAGCGGTATGCCATCCACGTATTCCCGCTAGTGGGCTACAACGCCCACGACGGCCTGCAAGTCGGTGCCGCCCTCCACAACCGGACGCTCGCGCCGCGAAAGTTGGAGTGGGTACTCGCCCCGCTGTACGGCTTCGGCGGTGGGGAAGTGAATGGATTCGCCGGTGGCCGTTACCGTGTGGCCCGCCCGTTTGGCCGCGTCCGGCAGGCGCTGATCAACGGGGGCGTGCAGCGGTGGAGTGATTTCACTTTTCGGGAGGAACGAACGTACGCCTACACGCGGGCCGGCCTGCGCGCGGAGTTTCAGCTCGACCACCCCGCCATTACCCAGCGCTCCAGCAGCCTTTTCCTGCAAGCTATTTCGCTGTGGCGGGATCGCCCGGCCTTCGACCAGACCGGCGAGTTACTGGGGACCGAGTCACGTAACAACTACTTCCTCCGCCTCGGCTACGATACGAAGATCGACCGGGAGATCAACCCTTTCGGTTACGAAGTGGTGCTTGAGTACAAGAATCGGGACGCGAGCCGCCCCACCGCTTTTGAGAGCGCCTACCTGCGGCTGGACGCGACCTTCGAGGGTGCTTTGCAGTACCTGCGAAAGAGGCACGTTCGCTGGCGCGCCTACACCGCGGTTTTCCTTAAAAACGAACTCCGAGAAAGTTCTTTCCAACCCGAGTCGACGATCTCCCTGATCGGTAATGCGGAGAGTGATTATCGACGCGACGGTCTTTACTTCGGCCGCAACCTCAGCCCCGATCAAGCCAATTGGCCGGATCGTCAGGTCGAGCAGCGGCAGGGCGGCTTCCGCATCCCGCTCAACAACGCCTCGCCCGGCGGCACGAGTAACAGTTACCTCGCCGCGGTGAACCTGGACGTAGATTTACCGCTTGACCGCCTCCCGATCCCGCTCGGCGTGTTCCTCGATGCCGGTGTGTACGGTAGCAAGCAGGTGACCTCCGACCCGAACGTACCCACCTTCAATTGGGTGGCCGGGGCTTCGCTGTCAACCGCCGATAATCGCGTAGGAATTTACCTTCCACTGGTTGCCGACCCGGACGTACGCGAGCAACTCGAGCGGCGGGGGAACCTCCTGCAGCGCATTACCTTCCGCCTGGAGCTGGAGGGCTGGGCGCCTTGGAAGTGGATCGACGATCTCCTGTAACCAGTCCTTACCTTCGCCCCTTCAAATCTGATTCGTGACGCTCGGAGATCTTTTCCAATACGCTAGCGACCACCCCGCCCACGTGGTCTTCTACTTCGCACTGATCCCCTTCGCGGCCCTGCTCGCGGGTTGGATGGAGCGGGGGGAGGCCCATTTGCCCCCCTGGAATTATTTGTTCAGCACGCTGATGTACCTGGTAGCGGTACCGGCCATCCTCTCCGCCGCGTATTCGGCCTATCGCTGGTTCTTTGACCGGGAGTCGATCTTGAATGCCAACGTATTATTACAGATCCTGCCGTTGATCAGCATGGCGCTAACGTTTACGTTGATCAAACGCAGCGTTCGGATGGACGCACTGCCCGGTTTCGGCCGCCTCGGCGGTATGGTAACGATGATCGTTGCCGCGATGGCCATCATGTACTTCCTCGATCGCTTCCGGATTATCGGATTTACCTCGATTCCGTTCAGCTATTTGCTGGTGGCGTTTTTGCTGCTGCTGTTCGGGATTCGGTATGGTTGGCGGCGGGTGCGGGGGTAGAAGGGTGTCGGCCTGCTTCACAATGCCTCTACCAATCGCAGGTAATCACTCAATACTTCGCGGGCCTGATCGGCGGCGGGGCCGGGGAATAGCCTAATGGTATCCGCGTTTTGAATCCGTTGAATCGAGCGGTTGGCGGAGAGTTGCCGGTATATACCTTTAATTGTCGTTACGTCAAGTCGTTCATTGAGGGGCAGGGGGTCGGCGTTGAGGTAATAGGATGCCTCAGGGTTGGCGGGAGTTGCCGTTTGTAGTTTCAGATAAGCGCGGTCGTCGAGCCAGTCGTCGTGAATTATAATTCGTATGGGGCTGGTAAGGATAGCGAGGTCCTCGTGCTCAAAAAGATTGCCCGCCTCACCCAGGTCCGTCACGCGGTAGTCGCGCTGGCGGGTATTTTTAAAGAATAGGTAGTTGGGGTCGGGTACGAAGTGTTCCCCCCGTAATGACTTGCGAGCTTTAGTATTACCGTCACAGGCTGTCAGGTATAATATTAACAGTATTGGAAGCAGACGCATATGAATTATTTACGCTACGCGTAGTCGCTTTACTTAAATTTGGCGAGTACGCAGGTGCGATGTTTTTTAGTAAATAGAAAAGTAACGGCGGCGTACGGTTGGTGGGTCAAACTAATATCACCTTACACCCGCGATCGTTGGTGATGATGGCTTCGAGGCGCACTTTGGGGTAATAGGCATACCGTAGTGGCAGGCCCGGCGCGTTCAGCCACGACAGGAGGGCTGGCTCCGGGGCGTAAACGGTCAGGCTTTCGAGGCGGCAGCCGCCGTCAGCCAGGCGGGTGGCGGGGGTAGGCTGCCCGAGCCAGTCGATCAGGAACGGGTGGGCCTTTATCAGGGGGGAAGCGCCCGGGTCGGTAAGTGACCACCTTAGCGTGGTGCCATCCGCTAATGCTCTACTCCCCGCCTCGAGGGGGCCGAAGGACTGATCGCCAGGTGCGCCCGGTGGGGTCGGGG
>OY764633.1:0-52347 GCA_963668285.1 uncultured Lewinella sp.
TCCAACAAACTCGCCGGCACTTCCCCGCCGCGCCTGGGTATGTCCGTTTGGGGGGTCAGGGTGCCGGTACTGATTTGGTAAGACCGGTAAAGATGGTTCGGTTCGTCAGTACCCTGGGAGGGGGGGGTGGCGTACAGAAAGAATGCGGCGAATACCAAAGCAATCACCGGGAATGCTATGACAAAGTAGTTGTCTTGCTTATCGGGAATTATGCGGGACAAGAAACTGGATCGTTAGTTGATGGATAAATCAGATAGTTGAATGGCGGAACCTTCCGTTAATGATACTATCATTGAGTAGACTTCCGCATATATAGTTAAACAAACTGGGGGTTGTGAAATTATGGCGACGCTATTCTTTTGACTCTTTGCATCAACTGGGGCTGGGGAATCTGCCTACTTAGTGCGCCTTCAAACGCAATAATGTGGTAAAAAGCTAGGTAAAAACCACAAGGTCAGTGTTGTCCAACCACGGATGTCCTCTTTACAAAAGCCATAGTAAAGCAGAAAAGCCCCCACCGAAAACATTCGGTGGGGGCTTATTCAGTGTAGACGGAGATTCGGCGGCAATTAAGCTTTCACCGCATCCTTCTTCTTTCCTTTTCCGTTGCTCTTGGCCTCGGCGGTGGGTTCCTCCTCCTCATCGACACCCATCAGTTTGGCCTTGATCTTGCGTTCGATCTCGTCGGCAACCTCCGGGTTATCGAGCATGAATAACTTGGCGGCTTCGCGGCCCTGAGCGATTTTGGCGTCGCCGTAACCGTACCAGGCACCCGATTTAGAGACGATGTCCTGATCGACACCCAGGTCGACGATCTCGCCTACCTTGGAAATGCCCTCGCCGTACATAATGTCGAACTCGGCGATGCGGAAGGGGGGCGCCAATTTGTTCTTGGCAACTTTGACCTTCACGTGGTTACCGATCGTGTTACCGGCTTTGTCTTTGATGGCGGCACCGGAACGGCGAATGTCGATCCGCATGGAAGCGTAGAACTTCAGCGCGTTACCACCGGTGGTGGTTTCGGGGTTACCGAACATGACGCCGATCTTCTCCCGCAACTGGTTGATGAAGATGCAGCAACATCCCGTCTTACCAATGGTACCGGTAAGCTTACGCATCGCCTGGCTCATGAGGCGTGCCTGCAAACCGACCTTTGCATCACCCATCTCACCTTCGATTTCGGCGCGGGGTACGAGGGCGGCAACGGAGTCGACCACCAGGATGTCGACGGCACCGGAACGGATGAGGTTCTCGGCGATCTCGAGCGCTTGCTCGCCGTTATCCGGCTGAGAAATAAGCAGGTTGTCGGTATCTACCCCCAGGTTCTGGGCGTAAAAACGGTCGAAAGCATGCTCGGCGTCCACAATGGCGGCAATACCACCACGCTTCTGACACTCGGCAATGGCGTGGATGGCCAAAGTCGTCTTACCGGAACTCTCCGGGCCATAAATTTCAATAATGCGACCCTTAGGGAAGCCGCCGATGCCGACGGCAACGTCGAGACCCAACGAACCGGTTGGAATAGCCGCTATGTTGGCGGTTTCACTTTCGCCCAGACGCATGATCGTACCCTTTCCGTACGCTTTGTCCAGACGATCAATCGTCATCTGAAGGGCCTTGAGCTTGGCGGCGGTCTCTTTATTAATATCTGCCATAATTCTGCTGTTAAAAGAACTTGTTTTGTTAGGCTACAAATATAAACATACTTCAAACAACAAGCAACAGAATAACTACATTTCTACCGCTTAAATTCATTAAAAACGAATAAAAGGAAGCACTATAACTATTTTGCTATCAAAAAATGTTTGAAAATTACTTGCCGCCACCCAAAAAGAGCTAACAAATCGACCTTAGCGGATAAGCGTGACGTCACCCCGGTAAGTAAGCGTAATATTATCCAGGAAGCTGACCTCCACCATATACACGTACACCCCCCCGTTCATCCGCTTTCCGTTCGGCGTCTCCCCGTCCCAAAGCTGGATGCCATCCAGACAGTTTGGCGGTAGATCGTCCGCCTCGAATACCAAACCGCCCCAACGGTTGAATATCTGGACGCTGTTTACCCGCAGTACACCCCGGCAGGCAAATACCCGGAAGTCATCGTTCCGACCGTCTCCGTCCGGTTGAAAGACGTTCGGGATGTACACGTTACGGTTCGCATCCACCTGCACGAAAATGTCGGCGAAGGCCCGGCAACCGTTCTGGTTCGTTACCTCGAGCTCGTAGTTCACGTCCTGCAGGGGAAAGATCACCGGGTCGCGGATACTGTCGTTGCTGAGGAAGGCAGGAGGCGTCCATACGTACTGGTACTGATCGCCGACCGGGCTCACGATCGGGTTCAAACGCGTCAGGCTGTCACCTAACTCGATGACGAGCTCCTCCGGTAAGTCGATAAGGATCTCCGGGGGTTGGCCCACCGTGAACTGCTGCTCGGAAGAACAACCTTCCGCGTCAAAAACAGTGACGGTAACGTCCCCGGCAAAAGTCTCACCCGGGGTGTCGGCGCGGATCGGGAAGCCGTCGCCATTGACCGTAAACGTAAAGTCCTGAAAGCCCGCCGCCGTACCGCCGAAGGCGGTATCGATGACGACCGGAGTAGTCTCCCCGAAACAGGCGGGCTCCCCGATCGGTAAGACCGAGAAAGTGATCGCCCCCGGCTCGGAGATAACGTGCGTGAGGCTATCCTGACAGCCCTCCACGTCGGTGACGGTCACGCTGTAAGTCCCCGGCCCCAGGTCCTGCGCCAGTGCGTCTGCGCCCCCGGCTACGCCGTCGGACCACGCGTAGGGCGCCTCCCCTAACTCATTGTTGTTCGCACTCGTGACGATGACGCCGATCGTGCCGTCTACGTCACCGGCGCAGGTTACGGAAGTACTGGTCAGCGTAGAATCAAGGGATAGCATAAGCACATCCGGCTCCGCAATGGTGAAGTCGACGGGCGGCGGGCTACAGCCGTTCTCGTCCGTCACGACAACCTGGTAATCTCCGGTGGGTAAGCCTTCGACCGTATTATCGGTGTCCGGCAGACCGGCCCACTCAAAGGTGTAGTCGCCCGTGCCTCCGCTGACGTTAAGCGTGGCGGCGCCGTCGGTTAGGCCGTTACAGCTTACGTCGTCCGGCTCGATCTCGGTCACGAACGCTTCCGGGCTGCTAATGGTGTCAACAAAGGTGACCGCGCAAATGCCGTCCGTCACCGTTACCGAAATCTCGCCGCGCCCGAGGTCGGTCTCCGTGCTGCTGGTTGCGTCCGTCGTCAGCGTACCGCTCGGCCAGGTAAAGTCAAAGCTGCCCGCGCTGCCGTCGGAGTAGGCGGCGGTGAAGGTGGCCTGCCCGTCCGTTACTTCGTCGTCGGGGCAGCTCACGGCCGTCAGCGTAAACTCGCCGGTGATGGCCGGGGGGTCGGTCAGTACGAACGTCGTGTCAAAGGGCGGCTGGCAGTTGTTGGCATCGCTGATCGTGACCGAGTACGTCCCCGCTACCAAATTGCTCAGTACGGGTACGGTAGTGGTCGTTTCGGGGTCGGTACTCCAGACGTAATTGTAACTGCCATCCGCATTCGGGGTGCCGCCGCCGGGGGTGACGGTAATCGTACCGTTGGTCTCGCCGGGGCATTCGGGGCTGAGCGTTTCGCTGTCCTGCAGGAAGACCAAGCCGGGGCTGGTGACGGCTCCGATGGCAAACGCCGGGCAGTCGTTACTGCTGATCACTTCCAGCGCGTATAGCCCCACGCCGAGGTTAGCCTCCGTCGAATTGCCGGTGGCGATTTGCGCGCCGAGGGTAGAGTCCGCGTTCAGTCGGTACCAGATGGTAGAGATGATCACTTCACCCGGGGGCGGTATTACGGTGGTGGATAACTGCCCGTCCATATCGCCGGGGCAGGAGATGAAGGCAGGCGGTATGGGGTTTATTTGCGAGCCCGCAGGTGCACGGATCTCAAACGAATCGATGATGACACAACCACGAGCATCGGTGACGGTCAAAACATAGTTGCTGTCCGCGGACAAACTGTCGAGCAAGGGCCCGAGTGTAATCGTATCCAACGGTGTATCGAGGCTGTCATTCGTCCAGGCGTAAGTATAAGGGGTGGTACCTCCCACCACGGTTGCTTCCGCGGTACCATCCATCCCAACCGAACAGGTTTCGGCGCTCGTCTCTAAATCTTCGGAAAACTCAAGCTCCTCCGGCTCCCCTATACGGAAGGTATCTTGAATCGAACAGCCGACCGGGTCCTCGTCACGCAGCGTAACGACGTAGGTGCCGGGGGCAAGGCCGGTAAATTCGAAGGGGACGGTGTTGTCCAATATCTCCTGCTCCGGCTGGGTAACACCGGTAGTACTATCGGTTATGGCCACGATAAAGCTTCCGACTACCGGCGACGACCCCACCGCGGAGCCACTCACGCGAATGATGCCGTCCTCCTCTCCGAAGCAGGAGATCGAGTCGACGCTTGAGTTGATGATCAGCGATTTCAGCGCGTCAACGACGAAGTTTGCCGTATCCGCACACCCACGGGTATCGGTCACGATTACCGCGTATTCGCCGGGGAGTAGCCCGTCACGCATAGATTCAACCTCGTCTTCATCGGTATCCAGGTCACCGGGCCACTCGAATTCGTACGGGCCGGTGCCACCATCGGCGGAAATGGTGATCGAGCCGTCGGGTGCCCCGTCACAGGTAGCGGAGCTAACGGCGGTGGCCGGGTTATCCGGGCGGACCGTGACGGCGAGCGGTTGACTCAGATTACCGCTTACGTCGTTCATGCAGATGCCGTTGGGGGCGGTAACCGTGACTTCGTAGCGGCCGGCACCCAGCCCGGTCAGTACGTCGGTGGTATCCGTACGGCCCTCCCACGCAAAGCGGTAACCGCCGGCGATCGGGTCGATGACTACCATCCCGTTTTCCAGTACTTCGGCCTGTACGGTGCCATCGTTGAAGCCGTTACAGCTCGGGTTGGCGACCGGGATCAAGTTGACGGCCACGTTGCTGCCGCGGTTGATCGTTACCGGCTCTATAACCTCTTCTCCCGCACCGTTGACTACCCTGATCTGGTAATCCCCGTCGGCAAGATCGGGAAAGGTAAAGGTGGAGGGGCTGAAGGTCGTCGATTGTTCCATACCGAAATCCGCCTGTGGATCCGGCCGGACGCGGCGGATGCTGGCCGAGATGGGTGCGTCAACGGTAGTTACCACGACCGAGATGTTTCCGTCGTTGTCACCGTCGCAGGTCTCGTCCGTCTTGTCGATATCCAGGTTGAGCGTCCCGGAAATGATGCTAATGTTGCCATTGCTGACTTCCGCCTCCCCGGTTTCGGTAGTGCCGCCCGTCTGCCGGGAGAAATTGGGTGGGTTGTCGGTTGTATTGACGCTTAGGGCGGAGCTTTCGCCGGCACCCCCGATAAGATCGAAACAGAGTTCGATGAGCACCTCGCCGTCCGTCAAACTCCCCGGGCCACTGAGGGATCCGTCGTACAGGATGCGTCCGTTACCGTCGGGAAGCGTGCCGCCATCGACGGTGGGCGGGCCGTTCACCATAAAGGAGCCGACCAGATCGCTGGTCGCATTGGCCACCCCCGTGAACTGCAAAATAGCCGGATCGAAACTGAACTCGAACTCCAAACCGACAATGTCGGTAAAGCCGGATACTGTCACCGGATAGCACTGATTGGTACCGTTCGTGCCCTGCCCGACGGGTAGGGTCACGGCTATGGGGGCGATACAGCCGGCGGTATGCTGTACGGCACCTCCGGCAAAATCACACGAGACGCCATCGGATACCGAAATGGTGTATTCGCCGGCAGTAGGAACTTCGTACGCAACGGTTGCGCCGTGCTCGATCTCTTCGGCCGGGGTGGTAACCACGCCGGTCTCGCCGGTAACCGTATTCTCGATGGTGATCGTATAGCCATTGTTGCCTCTGAGCTCCGGCGCACCCCCCAGCACGGTAAAGGTACCCGCGCACTCGTCGACGACGGCCGGAAAACCTTCCGCTACTAACGGTTTGAGGTAGGCCACGGCGAAGGTTTGGTCGACGCGAACGTTCACGCAGGGCCCGAATGGGTCGCCCGGGTTAGCCGCTTCGTATACGGGCTGCCCGGTCCCGGCATCAACGTCGTCGAAAGTGATGGGCGCGATATAAAGAACGACCGGTCCGGTATTACCGGAAGCGTCCGGGAAAAAATCAGGGATGCTGTTCCCCATATCGAAGCCGCCGTTGTCGATCATCAGGGTGTAGTCCCCGGTCAGGTAGCCCGCCGGTACGGTAATCGAAAGCTCGGTGAAGGGGGGCAGGCCGTCGTCCTCCACGCAGGGGTCGGCACGGATATCATCGATGAGCGGCCCGGTGGCCGTCGGTACGCATTCGTAGAACGCATAGCCAACGCCGGCTTGTGAGCTGGGGTCGGGGTCGCCGGAAAGGTCTTCCTCGCCGCCATGTATTACCTCGAAGGCATCGTCGGCGCAGAGAAAAATGGTATCGGGCAGTTCCGTAAAATCAATCTCATCGTTTATGAGTACCATCCCGAAAGAGTTGCTCTCCATACTGAAACCCGTGAAGCCGTCGAGCTCCCCGGCGTCGTTACAGTCCATCTTCTGCCCCAGCGTGACTTTATGGGCCGGGTTGAGGCCGATCGGATTGACCGGCCGCTGCGCCGCCAGGGTGGTAGAGAGCAGAGCGCAGACAAAAAAAGCCAGTAGGCAACGGGTAGGTCCTGGGAGCATATTTCGCGGGAATGTTCGTGTAAGCTCAGCTAGTGCATCGCCTTGGCGGAGATTATTAGCCGTAAGGCATTAAGGGTACAGCTTAGCTAACGACAGTGTTCTGAGGCCTAGTATCGAATTAGGATTCCGGTAACGGGGCGGCAAGGGATAAGTGGCCTAACGCGTCCGGGGCCGGCGGCGCTTGCCACCGTAGCCACCCGTGTTGCGGGCACCGCCCCGCTGCCGCTGCGCCGCTTTGATCTGACCGGATTGCTTCAGTGCCTGGTCCATCTGCTCCACCTGCTCGCGGAACTGGGGGATGCTGATCTTGGCTTCCTTCACCTTTTTGAGGTACTTCTTGGCGGCGGGGAAGTTTTTGCGCCGAAACTCGAACTGGCAGAGCTGGAGATACACCATCGCACCTTCCGTAGCCCCCAGGTCCATCGCTTCGGCCTTGCGGATCCATTCTTCGCCCTCCTGGAAGTTCTCCCGGCTCAGGGCAATGTTACCCCGCAGGATGTAGTAGTTACCGCGGTTGGGTCCGTACAGCCATTCCGGTTTTGCCGTCAGGTCGAGGAGCTGTTCGGCTTTGTCGATGTCCTGTACCTGAAAAGCCTGTGCCGCCGGGGCTACGGTTCCCAGAAAGATGTAGCCGGCCAACAGAATCAGGCCCGTAATCACGAAGAAGATGCCGTACCAGATGCCTAGAGTAGCCCATAGTGCGATACCACCGACCAAAAACAGGGCGATGAGGGCAAAACGGATGTATGGAGGGATGACAAACATGGTGGTAAAGTTCTAGTTATTCGAGGTCCGCTTCGTACTCCCGCTGCGCACGCTTGGCTACGAGGATGGAGATCTCATACAGAGTGTAAAGGGGAACGGCGATGAGTACCTGGGTCACGACGTCCGGCGGCGTCATCAGACTGGCCAGCACTAAGATACCGATGATGCTGTGCTTGCGGTACTTACGCATCGTCTCGGCGGTAACCAGCCCGAAACGCGCAAAAAAGTATACCGCGACCGGAAGCTCAAAGATCAACGCAGCCGGTAAAGTGAACATCGTCATGTACCCGATCACCGAATCCATCGTAGGAACGTTGACCGCCCCGCCGACGGTAAAGTTGGTCAGGAAGTAAGTCCCGAAAGGCGCTACCACCAGGAAACCAAAGCAGACCCCGGTAAAGAACAGCACCGAACAGATGAAAATCACCCCCCGCGTAGCCCGCTGCTCCGTCGCGTACAGCCCCGGCCGCACGAAGGACCAGAACTCATAAAATACGTACGGAAAGGCAACCACGAAACCCCCGATAAAGGACATCTTCACCGCTGTGATGAACTGCTCCCCAAAGCCGATCGCCTGTACGTCAACGCTTTCTTTCGGGCCGATGCACATCTTCCCCGCCGTCCACTCACACAGCACCTCGTAGGTCAGGAAGTCACTCTTGAGCGGGCCGAAGAGTACGCGGCCGAAGTACCAATCCCTAAAAACAAACAGCGCGATGCCACCGACGAGAATGGCGATCAAGCTGCGGACAATGTGCCAGCGCAGTTCCTCGAGGTGGTCGATGAAGGACATCTCCTTTTCCTCGGGGGGCGTGGGGCGGCCGTGCTCATCCACCTCCCATTCGTCCACGTTCATTTGGTCTAGCGGCATGCTTATAATTAGGGGGTAACCACGCAAAGGTAAGTTGCCGGGCGGAGGGGCCCGTTGCTAAACGTGTCGATTGCCAGTAAAGATTTACCGTCCCTACTAAGCTCGCACCTGCCCCGACTCAGTTGGGGCATAGAATTAAATCCGAAAATCAGCTACCGCCTGCTCGCTATACTCCCATAACCTACGTGCTAACTGCTCGTTACGGGCGATTGCCGATGGCTTCTGTAAACACTGGTGCTCATCGAAATAACGGCCGGAAACGTCACGTACCTCGGGGCTGACCGCGAGGTATACCGACGTGGCCGCCCCCTTTTCGGGCTTAGTGGCGAAAGGCTTGTACATCGACCACACCGCGCTGGTGAGCGCGCCCGCTTTCTTGTTGGCCAGGCGCGTACCAACTACGCCGGGGTGGAGGCAGTTGGTGGTCAGATCGCGCCCATAACGACGATCCAGCTCCATCGTGAAGAGGACGTTGGCGAGCTTACTCTGAGCGTAGGCTTCGCCGCCGTCGTACTTCTTTCGCTCCCCGCGCAAGTTATTGAAATCCAGTACTCCCTTCTTGTGCAACGCGCTACTGACGTTAATGACGCGGCTACACTGGCGGCAACACTGCACGGCGGGCAATAGGTTGAGCGTCAGAAGATAGTGCCCCAGGTAGTTGACCGCGAACTGCAATTCGTAGCCATCTTTCGAAAGCTCCAGGCTGTCGGTATATACCCCGGCGTTGTTGATCAGTACGTCGACTTTGGGGTGTTCGGCGAGGAACTCCTCGGAGGCCGCTTTGACGGATGCCAGGTCGGATAGATCGAGCGGCAGGGTATCAATGTGGTGGTTCCCGGTAACTTCCATGATCTCCTTGGCGGCCCGTTGCGCTTTTGCGTCATCCCTACAGGCAAGTACGATGTGCGCACCGCGTGCGGCGAGTCGCTCCGCCGTGGCCCGTCCTATGCCGTCGTTGGCGCCCGTAATGAGGATAGTCTTGTTGTCCTGCATGGTATCGGGCAGGTAACATGCGCGGAGGGGGGGAGGGTTGAGTTACCGGTCCGTTAGTCTTTTCATAAGAAAGCACAACGGGCCGATAAGTCAGATCCGCCCGTCCCGCTTCATCTCCTTATCCATATAGTCGACCGCCCGGGCCGTGAAGGCCAGGTAAGTGATGGATGGGTTCTGGGTGCCGGCACTCGTCATGAAGGAGCCGTCGGTAACGAATACGTTGGGGACGGCGTGTACCTGGTTCCATTTGTTCAGCACGCTCGTCTTCGGGTCGCGGCCCATGCGGGCGGTACCCATCTCGTGAATGGCCGCGCCGGGGGCGGTAGGTTCGTTGTGCACGGAGATATCTACGCAACCCGCGGCTTCGAGCATCTCGCCGAGGCATTCGACCCCGTCGATGCGGAGTTTCCGCTCGTTCTCCTTCAGGCCCGCATCGAATACCAGGGTCGGCAGGCCCCACTGATCGGTCTTGCTTTCGTGAAGGTGAAAGTGGTTCTCATGGTAAGGCAACAACTCGCCGAAGCAGGTCGCGAAGAAGTGGAACTCCCCGGGCGCGGCGATGGCCTTTTTGAAGCCCGGCCCGAGTGACGCAAAGGCGTTCGTCCCACGGGTAGCACCACCCTGGTAGCCAAAGCCGCGGAGGTAGTCTCGCTCGGTAGCCCGATCTCCGAGATTGCGGAAACGGGGAATGTAAAACCCGCCGTTGGGTTTGCGCCCTTTGGAATAGCGATCGAGAAATTTGTCCGCCAACCTACCGTTACCGCCCATCCCGTAGTGGTGGTCCATCAGGTTATGACCCAACTCGCCGGAGTCGTTGCCCAGCCCGTCGGGGAATCGCTCCGATTTGCTGTTCAGCATGATGGCGGTAGACCCGATCGTACTGGCATTCAGGAACAGTACCTTGGAGAAGTACTCCGTTGTCTCCTTCGTCTCCCGATTAATGACGCGGACGCCGGTCGCGCGCTGGGTCTCTTCGTCAAAGATCACGCTGTGCACGATGCTGTCGGCGGCGATGGTGAGCTTACCCGTCTCTTCGGCTACCGGAATGGTCGCGCTGAGCGATGAGAAGTAAGCGCCGTACGGGCAGCCCCGCCAACAGCGGTCGCGGGCCTGGCACTGGCCACGGGTACCGTGGTGCAGCTTCGGGTCGTAGCGCGTCAGGTTGGCCGTACGGCCGGGGGTGATGCGGCGGACGGGCCACTTCGCCTCCACCGATTGCTTAAAGTGGTCTTCGGCACAGTTCAGGTCGAAGGGCGGGAGGAACTCGCCGTCGGGGAGGTGCGCTAATCCCTCCTTCTTTCCCTGTACCCCGACGAACTTCTCCGCGTAGGTATACCAGGGGGCGATCTCCTTGTAGCGTACCGGCCAGTCTACGGCCACGCCATCTTTCGCATTGGCCGCGAAGTCGAGGTCGCTCCAGCGGTAGCAGTGGCGGCCCCACATGATGGAGCGGCCGCCTAGGTGGTGGCCCCGGATCCAGTCAAAGCGCTGTACTTCATCGTAGTCGTACTCGTCGTCTTTAACGATCCAGTGCTTGTTGTCCTGCTTGACCCACCAGTGCAGGCGGTTTTGCTTGTAGTAATGGCGGGCGATCTCTTCGCGGGGGACTTTACCCTGGTATTCCAGGTCCCAGTCATCTAGGTTGGCCGTGGGGTACTCGCCGTGTTTGACCATGGGGCCGCGTTCCAGCATGAGGGTTTTGTAGCCCTTGCGGCAGAGCTCCATGGCAGCGTAGCCTCCGGAGATGCCGGAGCCGACTACTATTACGTCGTAGGTGTTTTGCATTGAGTTAGTTGTCGTCGGGATACGTCCCGAGGTTAAGGGTCAGCCCCCTCCGGGGGCACCGACCTGGGCGCAGCGGTCGGCTACGGGGCAGATGGTGCATTTGGGGGCTTTTCCGCGGCAGATGTGTTTGCCGAAGGGGACCAGCACGCGGTTGATCTCTACCCGCAGATCCTGGGGCAGGGTCGTTTGTAGGGCCTTTCGGGTTTTATCCGGCGTTGAGGTCGCTACGTAACCCCAGCGGTTAGTGATGCGGTGAACGTGGATGTCTACCGCAATGATTGGGTGGTTTAGGGCGACGCCCAGGGCCAGGCTCGCCACCTTCGGCCCTACGCCCTTGAAGGCAATCAGTTTGTCGTAGTCCTCGGGGGTAGTACCACCGTATACTTCTACGATCTGCTTACTGATGTTAAGGATGTAATCCGCCTTATCCGCCGGGTAAGAAGCTTTGGCGATGATCTCAATTAGTTCTTCCCGGGGCAGTTCGATCATCTCCGCCGGCGTCCTGGCCTTTTGGAACAGCTTGCGGCTTACCTCCGTACTCGTCTCGTCGTAGGTACGGACGCTGAGCAGGCTGCTAATAAGCTGTTCGTACAGGCTACCGTAGCCCTCGTCGCGCAGGCCGAACATGGCGGCGGGGGCGAACTTGCCGTCTACGGCGGCTGCGCAGTCGGCGAGCACCTGCCGTACGGGAAAGTCACCGAAAGCATCCGTCGGCACTGCTTGCTGACTGGTTTCCACGCTAGATCGCCCAAGCCTTGCCACCGGTCAGCTCCTGGAGGTCACCGCAGGGGATGTATTCGCCGGGGACGGGCAGGTAGGCCAACAAACCCGATTCCATGGCTACTTCGGGGGTATTGAAGTAGTTGCCGATGATCATGGACTTAAGGCCGAAGTAGGCATCCCGTGCAGTCGGACCGGTGGTCCCTTCGAAATTCTCGGAGGGGGTGTCTTCGCCAGTCATAGAAGTCTGGGTGGGGTTTTCCTTGTAGTGTAAATCCTGATTCTGTAGGTAGATCAGAGCTTTTTCGCCCTCTAATTTGGCAAAGCCGCCGGGGTTATCGGCGTCCATCTTCTCCATCAGCTTTTTCAGGCCGGCGGTAAAGTCCTTCTGTCCTTCCTCGTCGTATACCTCGCCGACCATCTTATCGATCATCTGCGGAACGCCGACTTCGACGGCACCGGGGTACTCGTCCTTAGGGAGCATGGCATCGGCCATGGTGGTGATGTAGGCGAACTGAGCCTCATTGAAAAACCCGGGTTCGTAGCCTTCGTCCATCATGGCCTCATCGCGCTTACAGCCCGTCAGTAGGGCCGAGGCGAGGGGAGCGGATAGGGCGGCACCGGCGAAGTACGACGTGTACTTCAGTATATCTCTTCTGTTCATCTTAAATAGACATTTTCTTTAGCTGCTTCACGGCGTGGTCGGCGGCACGGGCGGTGAAGGCCATATAGGTTAGGGAGGGGTTAACACAGGCCGCTGAGGTCATAAAGGCGCCGTCGGTCATGTAAACGTTGGGGGCGGACCAGAGGCGGTTGTGCTTATCCACCACGGAGTTGCGCTTACTGGAACCCATACGGGCCATGCCCATTTCGTGGATGCCGAGGCCCGGGTAGCTGTGGCGGTCGTACGTATTCACGTTTTTAAAGCCGGCCGCTTCGAGCATCTCGGCCGCGTCGTTCATCATACGCTCCTTCATGGCGTACTCGTTCTCGCCCCACTTCGCATCGAAGGTCAGCGTCGGGAGGCCGTCTTTGTCCTTCAGGTCGCGATTGACGGTCATGCGGTTGTTCGTATCCGGCAGGGTTTCGGCGAAGGCCGTCATACCCATCTGCCAGGGGCCGGGGGCGGCTAGGGCCTCCTTCATACCCGGTCCGACCTTGATGCTCATCTCCCGTACGGCGCGCATCCAGTTGCTACGGCTGGAGCCCCCCTGGTAGCCCCATCCACGGACGAAGTCCTTAGAGCGGCTGGCCCGGTCACCGAGGTTCTGGTAACGGGGGATGTAGACGCCGCTGGGTTTACGGCCTTTCTCGTACTTGTCACCGTACTCGTCGAGCACGCCGCTGGCACCGACGCGGAAGTGGTGGTCCATGATGTTACCACCCAGCTCGCCGCTGGTATCCATGGTATGCTCTTCTTCGTGCTCGGTATTCATCACGATGAAGGAGCTGGGGATGGCCGAAGCGCACAGGAAGATGACCTTGGCGAAAAACTCTTTGTCTTCCCCGGTTTCGGTATCGCGCACCCGCACGCCCTTCGCCTTGCCGGTTTCCTTATTCATGATCAGGCTATAGACGGAAGAGTTGGGCCGCAACGTGAGGTTACCGGTTTCCTGCGCTACGGGGATGGTGGAGCTGACGGAGGAGAAGTAACCGCCGTAAGGACAACCCCGGATGCATCGGTTGCGGTACTGGCAGGCACCCCGCGTGCCCTTGTGAATGCTAGGATCGTAGGAGGTCAGGTGAGCTACCCGGCCAGCGGTGATTACGCGGCCGTTCATCTTCTCGGCGACCCCCTTTCGGAGGTGTTCCTCGCCACAGTTCAGCGGCATCATCGGCAGGAATTTGCCGTCGGGCAGCTGCTTCAGCCCGAGTTTTTCCCCGCTGATGCCGGCGAAGGTTTCTACGTAATCGTACCACGGGGCAATGTCGCGGTACCCAACGGGCCAGGGCGTACCGTGGCCGTCGCGGGCGTTGGCCTCGAAGTCCATTTCACTCCAGCGGTAGGAGTGGCGCCCCCACATCAGGGACCGGCCGCCGACGTGGTAGCCGCGCATCCAGTCGAAACGTTCTTTTTCGCTGTAGGGGTGCTCGTCGTCCTTTACGAACCAGTGCTTGTGGGCTTCGCGTACGGTGTACCCGGTTCGATTTTGCTTGGGGTAGTGCTTGTCGACGATTTCCTGCGGTACGGCCCCGTTGTTCTCGAAATCCCAGGTATCCAGGTTGGCCGTCGGGTAATCGCCGTGTTTGACCATGCGGCCCTTTTCTAGCACGAGGGTTTTGAGTCCTTTGGTGGTGAGTTCCATGGCCGCCCAGCCACCGCTGATGCCGGTGCCGACGACGATGGCGTCGTAACTCACTTCGTTATCTCCCTGGGAGTTAAAATTCATAATTGATAGTCTTGCTTGGCTACCCGTGTAGTGCTCACTATGCGGGCGGTTCAGTTGTTTTGCTAGAAATTGGAACGAAACGACAATATACGAGTATTGCTTTATTAGCCCTTTACAGCAGGATGTGTTCAGAGTTTACCCTTCTTCCCCTCGCCTGCTTTGGGGTCACCTGACTTCGGGAATACCAGATCCGTACTCGTGTACACCGTACCATAGGTAACGGCCGCGCTGCGGACTTGTGCGAGCGCATCGAGCAGTTGACCGTCTCGCAACGGGCTGAGGGGGTGGATAAAAGCGACCCAGATCATGTCATCCGCCACGGCGTACTTCACGTCGAGCGCGGAGTGAAAATTTGCCTCCATGCACTTGTAGAATTCATCCGCCGAGGCCTCCTCCAGCCGCCTGACGGGGGTGATGATCCGCATCCGGTCGTGCCCCTCGTCGGTGATGCACAGCATTTTCGTTTCGCCGACGGTGAGCTCCCAACTGCCCGGCCCGCCGCTTACTTCCTGCGCGTAGGTTCGGAATAGCGAGTCAAGGCGCGCATTGTCCATATTTTGGGCGAGCACGCAGGTGCCGGCCATTGAAAGTAAAAAGCAGGGTAGCAGGACCTTTAATAGTGCGCGCATGGAAAGGGACTTTCTACGCAAACGCACGCGGCCTATCGATGGGTGTGTCGTAGTTAGCTAAAGAACCATCGTTCAGTAGCTTACGACAGTTTACCAGTCAATCAACCAACTATGCCGGCAGTAGTAAAGATCCTCACCCTCCACCCCGGGGGAAAGCAGGGCGTCAATATCCTCCAACGCCGCTACGACCTGATCAGGGAAAAATCTTCGACGGCAAAGTAAATTGGTACATCGTTACCGTCAAGCTGGACCCGGAGGCGCGGGGGCTCATCGGGCGGCTGCCCAAAACCAGCCCCCACCGAAATACGCAAAGTTTAGCACCCGCCGCGTACGAGAGCGACCCAACCGCGGGAGCTGTCGCGCAAGCGGGTGGAGAAAGTCTCCGGTAAAGCGGTCGGTAGCGCCAGCTTATAACCAAACCACAGTGCTTCCGGGATGCTGCCGGCAGCCTCTATCCGCATAAGGCCGGAAAGAGAACTTTGCCATTTGAGCCCATCACGGCTGCGCCAAACTTCTTTACCGGCCGTCATGACGTAGAGATAATCATCACTTGTAGTAATCTGGAGGATGGCCGAGGCGGTCTCCAGGTCCGACCATACCACCTCACCGTTGGTGAGAACACCGAGGCCGTTCTGCTGGGCAACGATCAGCTTACCACTGTAAACGCCGAGTTGCTGTACGCCAAATTTCTCTTCTCCTTCAGCAAACCAATTCTCGCCGCCGTCAGTAGAAACCCAGAGTCCGGTATCGGTACCGGCGTATATAGCGCCATTAAATTCCTGCAGGCAACGTACTCCCTTACTGCTGATGTTGAACAGCGGTTTCCGCCAGCTTTCCCCCCGGTCATCGGACACATATATTCCTATGTGGTAAACGCTGATGATCAAGCGCCCCTCGTAGTGCATCATTCCGGTTACCATCAGGTCCTGATAGGGCAGCCCAAGGTCCCGCGGCTCCCACTTGCTGCTTCCGGCCGGTAACCAGTACAGCGCACTGGGGGCGACGGCGAGGTAGAGGTCACCATTAACTTCCAGTAACTCTTGACTGAATGTGCCTGCCGGTAGGCCTTCCGAGATATCACACCAGCTTTCCCCCCGGTCGGTACTCAAATAAATGGCCGCCGGGGCATCGGGCGGGAGGGTGCCGCCAAGCGGAAACAGAAGCAGCGTAACCAGCAGGGTTAAATAATTCATGGGGATTAAATTTTGTGGTTACCAAATGTAGCCGGGTAGGCCGTTGAAACTACGATAACAAATGTAAAAGGATGTAAATGCTTGTTTTTCCGGTAGTTACACCGCCCCCATCCGCCTTACTTTTGCAGGTATGAAGCAGTGGGCGGAACGGTTATGTCTTGCAGTAGGCGGTGCCTTGGTACTCCTTACCCTGATCGGGGTGTTCTCTTCCGCACCCACTCAGGAACCCGTCGACCACGAATTGATCGTCCGCCAGTTGGGGCACGACTACCTCCGTACGGTAGGAGACAGTACCTCCCGCATCCCACCCATCAGCGAGGGCGCAAACGAAGCACTCATCCTGCGGACGGGCAGCTTTGTAGCTTACGACACGCTGGCCAAGGTAGCGCGTCAGACCTTTCGGCAAGCCGGGATAACATCCGGTTACACCCTCAGCATCGAAGATTGCCAAAGCGGAAACATTCTACTCGGCAGCGTATTCCCACCGCCAGTTGAGCAGTATGTGTCCGCGCCAGGAGAAACAGCTTGCATAGGCCGCGATCAGGAAGACCACTGCGCAAACATCGTGATCCGATTTCAGCGAAACGAAAAGACAAGTAAAAACGCTATGAATTGGTTAGCCGGTGGGCTAGGCATAATGCTAATCTGCCTGGGCTTTTTCCGACCCCGCAATGATTCCGTCGACCCGGTGGTCAAACTACAATCTGGCGTCCTTCAGATCACTCCAGGAGTTTCCCTTGATGAAACCGCCCTTAAGTTGAAAACCCCGGCCGGTACCGATACCCTCACTTTCCGCGAAGCGAAACTCCTGGCCTTTCTGGCCCGCCGCCCCAACGAAGTCCTCCCCCGCGAACGCATTCACGATGAGGTCTGGGCCGATGAAGGCGTCATCACCGGCCGTAGCCTGGACGTATTCGTCTCCCGCCTACGCAAAAAGCTGGCTGGCGTTGACGACGTTGAGATCCAGACGGTCCACGGCATCGGCTACCGCTTCCGGGTAAATGCTTAGTATGCGCATTTAACCATTCCTCCGCCACCAGTTGAGTTGAAAAGCAAACAGTACGTTCTGAAACAGTATGTACAACATCGGCCCGATCGTAGCCAGTGGTGACAGAAAAGTAAGCGCGATCCAGATAGAGATCATCGTATTCTTGCGCCCCACCAGTAGGCTGCTTTCCGGCCGGTGGCCCTTCGGCCCCAGGAAGTACCCCGCCGTAAACAGCACTGCCCCACCAGCCACTACCCCGAGCGCTACCAAACCGGAGAACTGCAACGCCACCGTAGCCTCGTAGCGTAAATACTGCGACAGCCGCCCACAGGCAACACAAATATTCAGTATAAAAACGTAGATGGAAAACCTGCCGATGCGCAGCACGCCATCCAATAGGCCGGGCAAGTAGCGCCGTACGACTTGCGCCAGCACCAACGGTACCCCAACGATCATAAACACCTGCCCCAATACTTCCGACAAAGACCCCAAAGAAATTGCCCGCCCGGTCACCAACGGCAACAAAGCGGCAATCAACAACGACCATACGAAGTGGGTAACCAAAACACCCCCGATGGTAAAGGCTACGTCCCGCCGCAACAAATCTGCCAATACCGGGGAGATGACCGCGGCGGGGGCAAGCAGTACCAGAAATAGATTACTGGCCAAATCCTCGTTCCAGCCGGCCAGTAAGAAATACGCAGCCAGCGCGATCGGCGGGCTAACCAACGTCAGCCACCAATGCGCTGGCCGGAAAATCCCCCACGCCAACTTCACCTTGCTGAAGGAAAGGAAAAGCAACAACATCAGGTTGGGTCGAATGACGGCGGTGTAATCCCCCAGGGTGGGAAAGCAGAGGCCACCGACAAGCGCACCCAGAATGAGAAGCGTATTACGCACTAATACTCCTTAACCATATACTCAATCGCCCGCTCCAACTGCTCGTCGCGCCCGCTGGCGATCTCGCCCGGCATGTTCTTTACCAGAATATCCGGCTCCGTTTGGTTGTTCTCCATCCAGTCGCCATTGATGTCTTTGGCACTGACCGGGACGACGCCCCACACGCTCCCGTCCGGCAACCGCTCCCAGCCGGCGAAGGAACAAGTGCCCGGGGTTGGCATACCCAGCGTCGGGCCGATCTTGAGGTCGGAGTAGCCGTGGCTGAAACAGTGGCCGTCGGAGTATTGCGCCTCGTTGATCATGGCCAGCGTGGGCTTCGTCCAGCGGGAGGTGGGTTCGCCGCCGACGACCTTGGCTTCCGTGGCGTAGGTGATGAATGGGACGCCGGTGAAGAACATCGCCAGGTCCGCCACCAGGTCACCGCCGCCGTTAAAGCGCGTGTCGATGATCATGGCCTTGCGGTCGCGGTACTTGCCGAGCATGTCCTTATAAACATCCCGGTAAGGGCCGTCGCTCATGCCGGGGATGTGGACGTAGCCGACCATGCCGCCCGATTTCTCATCCACCTCTTTCTCGTTCATCTTTACCCAGCGTTTGTACAGCAGTTCGCGCTCGGCGCCGAGGCTGATCGGCTTGACGGTAATCGAGAAGGTTGTATCCACGCCCGGGGCCTGGAGGTCGAGCAGGGTAAAGTCACCCGCCTTCCGGTTAAGGTAGCTGGCCAGGTCGCGGTCGGTAGAGAGCGTTTCCCCGTCGATGGCCGTGATCGTCATACCGGCCGCCACCGCGAATTTGGCTTTGTCCAGCGGCCCGCCGGTCACGATCTCGGCGATGCGGATGCCCGGCCCGTCGTAGTCGTAATCCATAAAAACCCCGAGGCTGGCCGTCTCGTCCGGGTTGTCGAAGCCCCTGGGGCGGTAGCGGGCGCCGGCGTGGGAAACGTTCAACTCGCCCAGCATTTCTGAAAGCATCTCGGTGAATTCGTGGGAATTACCGACCCCCGGTAGATATTTGGCGTAGTGGTCGCGCATCTCACCCCAGTCGATACCGTGAAAGGTGGGCTCGTAGAAAATGGCGTTCGTCCGGATCCAGACGTGGTCGAACATCGCCTGCCGCTCGGCTCGGGCATCGTATTCCATCTCACCGGCGATCTTGACGGGGGTCTGCTTCGATTTGGCTACGTCCAGCTTCGCGATGCTGCCGCCGGCCAGGAGGTAGAGGTTCTTGCGCTCCTTATCCCATTCCAGGCGGCCGTTCTTGCCGATCTTCATTTCCATCTTGGTGGCCTTCGTCCGTAGGTTGGTCGACCAGAGGTTGGCACCCTTTTCGAAGGTGGCCAGGTAGTAGAGCTTTTCGCCGTCTTTAGAGAGCACGGCATCCCCCAGCCGGCTGGAGTGGATGGTGAAGCGGGCCGTCCGCTCGTCCATATTTTCCCAGTCGAAAGTCAGGGGTTTGACCTTGCTGGAGTCTTTTGCGGCCTTCTTCTTTTCGCCGTCCGCTTTCTTTGCCTCGTCCTTCTTATCCGCCTTGTTTGCTTCCTTAATGGCTTTCATCAACTTGGCGTCCTCTTCGCTGAGCGTGAACTCGTCGTAGGCTTCCTGGGTGAAGAACATCGAGTAGACGTCATCCTCCGACCGCCCGCTCGTGGCGTAAGACTTTAGCCCGTCCCGGTTACTGAACCAGATCATCTGCTTGCCCTCGTTAACCCATCTGGGGCGGGAGTCGTAGTAACCGCTTTCGGTCAGGTTCATCCGCTTGCTGCCATCGACTTTGAGCAACAGTATTTCGCTGTTATTGAGCAGCACGCTCCAGTCGACGAGTAGCCAGTCGCTATCCGGGCTCCACTCGAAGGACTTGTCGCCGTCGCTCATATGAAAGAGGTCTTCTTCGTCGAGCAGGGTGACTTCGTTGCCGCCGTCTACGTCGCGGACCTTGAGGTTGCGGCGGTTCTCGATCCAGGCCATCCGTTTGCCGTCGGGGCTGTATTCGAGCAGGTAGTTATCGTTGTCGTTATCGAGTACGGCGGTTTCCTCGACCAGCGTGGCGGCGTAGAAGAAGGGCTCTTCGGTACGCTTCTTCTTGGTAGCGTAGGTGCTCCAGGTACCGGCCGTCTCGCGGCTGTAAACGACGGATTTGCCCTCCGGCCCCCAACTGACGAAGCGCTCCCGCTCGGGCGTATTGGTGAGCCGTTTGGTGAAGGATTCCTCGGTGGAGGTCACGAATACTTCGCCGCGGGAGATGAAGGCGATCTCCTTGCCGCTGGGCGAGATGGCCATGTCCTCGACGCCACTGCTGATGGTGACGAATTTATCGTCGTTGCTCACGTCCTGAGTGATGATGGTTACCGGTACGCGGCGGGGCTTTTCACCGGGCCGCAGGGTGTACAGCTCCCCGTCGTAACCGAAGCTCAGTACGCCGCCGCCCATGCTCAGGAAGCGGACGGGGTGGGTGTCGAATGTAGTCAGCTGGGTAGGTACGCCCTGGCCCGCTACTGGCATGCCGTAGACGTTAAAGGTGCCCTCTTTTTCGGCAAGGAAGTAGAGCGTTTGCCCGTCTTCACTCAGCGTTGGGTCGCGCTCCTCGTAGTCGTTATCAGTTACCCGCGTGTGTTTTTTTGTCTCCGTGTCATAGCGCCAAATGTCCCGGGTGATTGATGATTTATGGTGTTTGCGGTACGGGTCCTCACCTCCCTTTCTGTCCTGATAGTAAAGGGTTTTCCCGCCGGAGGCGAACACTGCTTTCTCGCCCGCGATCGTCAGCACCTGCGCTACGCGCCCGCCTAAAACAGGCACGCTGTACACCTCATGTTGGGAGCCGTGCGGAAATTGCCGGTGGCGCACGTCGTCTTGCCGCAAGCCGCCGAAGACGACCGACTTGCCGTCGGGCGTGAAACTGTACGGTATTTCGTCGTTGGAGTGGAAGGTCAGGCGTTTTGCCGGCCCGCCGGTTGCCGGCATCGTGTAGACGTCGAAGTTGCCGTAGCGCTCGCTGGCGAAGGCGATCGTCGCACCGTCCGGGCTCCAGGTAGCGCCGTAGTCGTGGGCGTCGTGGAAGGTCAGTTGGCGCGCCGTGCCCCCCGCGGCCGGGGTAGTGTACAGATTGCCTTTATGCGTGAAAGCGATCGTCGACCCGTCGGGGGAAATGGCCGAATGGCGCAGCCAGGTGGGGGGGGCTTGAGCGAAAACGGTTAGCGAAAGTAGCAGGCTGGCGGTAAGGGCGCATATCTTCATTTGGGGTAGTTTGGCAACACAAATTAGGGCGAGGAACGCAGGTGCAGTGTTTAGAAGTAAAGAGAATAGTTCAAACAAGCCGTTAGAGCCACCGACGGACGAAGTCAGTACCGTTCTCCTCGCAGAACCACCGAAGTTGCGTGCGAACGTCGCCCAAGTGGTAAGTCTTCTCGAATGCGGCCCCGTGCTCCCGGATCAAATCGTGGATAATTTCGTAAAGGTGGGTTTCCAGCTCGCGGTATTCGGTTACGTTGCGGCAGTTGTTCGGGGCGTCGACGAGGCCGTCGTAATCCGAGCCGATGCACACGCACCGCCAAGCCCCGGGGCCGCCGACCCGTACGATGTGCAATAGGTTGTTGGCGAGGTGTAGCAGGTGCCGGCGTTGGGTCCTTCGTAAATTTCCTAGCTGCGGTTGCCCGGATAAGGGGTTCAAGAGTTCTCCGTGACCGTGGCGCGTCAGCTTTTTGACCAGCTGCTTCTCCTCCTTTTCGGAGGGGAAGCTTACGCTCGCCGCGGTGGTGCCCGCACGTGCATAGGTGTTCGGAGTCGCCGCCCGGTTGAGCGAATTGTAGTCATCCCGCCCAAAGTACTCGTACAGCTTCCTGGCTACCCCGAGCTGCCGCTGGTCCATCATCACCCCGATGAGCCCACCGGAGCGGACCACCTCGCGAATGTCCTCGTCGTAGAGGTTGATGGAGGTGGGGTTAAAGGTGGCCGTGTAGTCACCCAGGGCGATGCCCCGCGGGCGGCGGTAGCGTATGGCCCACTGATCGAGGGTGGGGAGCAGTACCTTCTCTTTGGTATAGAGCTCCCGGATGTCGCCCTTCCAGGAGATACCCGTAACGCCGGTGTGGGAAGCGATAATGGGCAGGTCGCGAAGGGCCGGGTCGGCGCGCTTCCAGTCGTAGAACTGTTGGCGGCTGGAGAGGCTCATATGCTTGACGTCGATCAGCAACCGCTCGCCGCCCACGTCGGAGTAGGCGCGCTTGAAGACGCGTTTGCCCTCCTCGGTCAGCCCCGTGCCGCTGGGGAGGAACTTCGGCACCTTGCGCGGGTTGATGAGCTTCATCGCGAAGGCGTGGGTACAGTAGGTATTGCGCGTGAAGTGGACGGGCGTGAGGTAGAGAAAACGGTGGCGAAAGTTCTTTAGGGCGTCGAGTTTTGGCAGGGGGTCTTCCCCGGCGGAGGCTTTCAGGATGTGCGCCCCCTCGATGGCCAGCACTAAGTTGTACCCATCGGGCTCGGCGTCTTGCGCCTTAGAGATCAGCTTGAACACGTTTGGCCGGCCGGGTATGTCCAGGCTATTTTCCAGATGCGTTATTTCCTCCGAAAAGCGGGTAAAGTAGTCACGCACCCGTAAGTCTTTGATGACGTCGCGGTGCAGGTGAGAGATGGCCGGGGCGAGCTTGCGTAGTACGCCGATCTCGTTCAGCCCGTCTTCCAGGGCGTAGATATTCGCCACGGCCAGGCGGACGCGCCCGTGGCTAAGTTGCTCCAGGCTGGATTGGGAGTCGATGATGTTACCCACCACGAAGTCGATGCAGTTGCGGTAGGTCGTCCAGCAGTCGTCTCGCCGGTCGGCTTCGGGGTGGGTCAGAAAGGATTTAAGGGCGGGGTGCAGGTGTAGGTCGAAGTACATACCGGGGGGGGCTATACCTTGAAGAAGATCCCTCGTTTATACAGCAGGTTCCCCAACCATACGTAGAAAGCTACGACGGTGAGCGCGTAAAGCAGGCTACTCAGCTTCGGGTCCATAAAATCGTGGAGGTAGAGGTTGTTGAACAGCCAGCCGTGAAGGCCGAGGATTCCGAATACCTTGGAGATGAAGCTGGACAGGAAGTACAGGATCAGGGCATTCGCCCCTACGCGCTTAAAGATCTCCCCGAACTCGATGCCGCGTACGTCGCGGAAGTAGTAGATCACGTAAAGCATCAAGGTAGCCGCACCCGCCGTCACGAGTACGAAGCTGCTGCTCCACAGTGCTTTGTTGATGGGAAAAAAGAGGTGCCAAACCCAACCCAAAGCTAATAAGGTCACGCCCCCGGTCAGTAGGTTGGTCAGTTTCTGCCCTTCCCCGGCGGGGCCGATCAGTAGCCTACCCGCCAGTACCCCGAGTAAGGCGGTAGCGATACTGGGTAGTGTGCTCAGCAGCCCCTCCGGGTCGTAATCGGGTTGCCAGGTATGGTCGCCGAAGATGGCTTTGTCGACGTACATCGCCCAGTTGTTCGGGGCCCGCTCGAACGTCGGTGCGCTGCCGTCGGGCAATGGAAGAAAGCCCAACCAGGCAAAGTAGGCGGCGAGTAAAGCGATGACTACCCCCAGGATCACTTTCCAGTTCGCATTGAGGGCGATGACGGCGGCAAAGAAAAAGGCCACCCCGATCCGTTGCAGCACCCCCGGAAAGCGGATGGTACCGAATTCCTTGAAGAACGGGAAGGCCAGGGTGAAAGCCCCGAGGAAGAGGCCCAAACCGATCAGCTTGAGGGAGCGGATCGCTATTTTACCGTACACCGCCGCGGAAGGCGACTTCCCGTTATACGCAAAGGCGATCGAGCAACCGACGATGAAGAGGAAGAAGGGGAAGACCAGGTCGGTCGGGGTGATGCCGTGCCATTCCGCGTGCAGCAGTGGCGCGTAGACGTGGCCCCAGGTACCGGGCGTATTCACCAGGATCATGGCTACGATGGTCACCCCACGTAAAATGTCAACGGAGGCGATGCGTTTTCCGGTCATGCGGTGAAAGTAGAGAATATTTCTTGCTGAACCCGTTTTTCACGGAAGCACCCTGTTCCCACCGCAAGGGAAGAACCCTTGCCGCCAAATCGTACTTGTAACGGAAAGTGCGACCGTGCCTACCGATACCAAACTAACGACAACGCCACCGGAAATTCAGGAGAAGCTCGATCACCTGATCCGAACCCTGGAAGCCGAATACGGCCGGCAAACCCGCTACAGCACCAAGTCGGCCGTGGACCAACTGGTCGCTACCACCTTAAGCCAGCGAACGACTTACGCCGACGAGAAGGCCGCCTACGATAAGCTCCTGGCTACCTTCGGCGACTGGGAGGGCGTCGCGGCGGCGTCCGTCGAAGAGATCGAAGGCTGCATCCAAACCAGCCGCTGGCCAGAGGTAAAGGCCCCCCGCATCAAGGAGATGCTCAACATCATCAAAGATCGGTACGGCTCGATGGATATGGAATTCCTGCGGGAAATGCCGGTGGATGAAGCGCAGGACCTGTTGATGGAACTCCCCGGCGTAGGCTTCAAGACCTCCACCTTCGTGCTGCTCTTCTCCCTGCGCCGCCCGGCCCTGCCGGTAGATACCCACGTCCACCGCGTCAGTACCCGCTACGGCATCCTCCCCCCGAAGATCACCCAGGCGAAAAGCCACAAAGCGCTCCTGAATATGCTCCCCGAAGATGCGGACGAGTTGCTCAACTTTCACAAACTGCTCTTTAAGCTCGGGCAGCGGGTGTGTACCTACAGCCACCCGCGCTGCGGCAAATGCCCCGTATCCGATCGGTGTGACTATTTTCAGGCCAGGAAAAAGACTGAGGCCTGACAACCTGCGGTTTTGCCGGGTGTTTTCTCGCGTAAACCGACTCGCCCCATGTCACTACCCTCCTTTCGCTTACTTTTCCTGTTGCTCCCGATCCTGATTGTCGGATGCGGTGATGACGGGCACGCCGTAGTCGAGGACGACGGGCAAGTCGACTTCTACCGCCGCCACGCCCAGAACCCCGAAACCGGAGAGTACCTCAAGGATTCCCTGACCTACCCCGGTAACCAACCCCGCGACCCTAAAACGGGCGAGCTACAGCCCGTGCCCGTTCGCAATTGGTCGTTCGTAGATCAACTGGAGCGCCCGATCAGCAACGACGATCTGCGCGGTAAGGTCCACGTCGTCGATTTCTTCTTCACCTCCTGCCCGACCATCTGCCCGAAGGTCAAAGGTCAGATGTTGCGGCTGGAGGAGGAATTCGGCGATAATCCTGATTTCGGCTTAGTTTCCTTTACCGTCGACCCCAAGCGAGATACGCCGGAAGCAATGAAGGAATACGCTACCAAGCTCGGCATCGAGAATATGGACCGCTGGCGCTTCATCAACGGCGATAAGTTCGAGATCTACGACCTGGACGCCGAGTACCTCAGTATTGCCGAAGAGAACATCAATGCCCCGGGCGGCTTCGACCACACCGGTTACATCGTGTTGGTGGATCGGGAGGGCTTCGTCCGCAGTTATGCCAACGGTACGATAGCCGAAGAGGTGGATTACCTGATGGACGATATCCGGTTGCTGCTTGAGGGCCGCTCGAAGTAGGACTGACGGTTAGGGGCTTTAACTTAAGCCCACTGGGTTTTACCGGGTGGCAAATCCCCTTACCTTTGCGCGGCGTAACCCCGCCCCCGCCATGACCGAAGTATTTCGCCAACACATCCTGCAATTCATTACCGAAGCCCTTGCCGAAGACGTAGGCCCCGGCGATTTTACCAGCGAAGCCACCATCCCCGCCGACGCCCGTAATACCGCCCGGCTTTTGGTGAAGGACGTAGGCGTACTAGCCGGCGTCGACGTTGCCAGGATGATCTTCGAGGCCGTCGACCCGAGTACCGAGTTCGACCAGCGGATGCAGGATGGTGACCTGATGCACGTTGGTGACGAGGCCTTTTTCGTTACCTGTAATTCCCGCGCGCTACTCAAGGCAGAACGCCTGGTGCTAAATACGATGCAACGGATGAGCGGCATCGCTACCCTCTCCAATCGCTACGCCTTCGAAGTGGAAGACCTTACGGTGAAGGTGCTGGATACCCGTAAGACTACCCCCAACTTACGCTTCCTGGAAAAGTGGGCCGTCCGCCTGGGCGGTTGTTATAATTATCGGGATGGCCTCTACGACCGGGTCATGATCAAGGATAACCACGTGGATGCGGCCGGCTCCATCGGCGGTGCCATCGAGAGCGTCCAGCAATTCTTTCAGGATAACGATATGGAACTGCCCATTACGGTAGAAGTCCGTAACCTGGTAGAACTGATGGAAGTCCTGAAAGTCGGCCGGGTCAACCGGATCATGCTGGATAACTTCGAGCTACCTATTCTCAAAGAAGCCGTACAACACGTAAATGGGAGGTTCGAAACGGAAGCCAGCGGTGGCATTACGCTAACTACTATCCGCGACGTCGCCCGCACCGGTGTCGACTATATTTCCGTAGGTGCCCTGACTCACTCGGCTACCAGCCTGGACCTGAGCCTGAAGGTAGTAAGCTAACCCGCCTACCCGTACGCAGCCAAGCCGACCCCACCGTTGTGGACTCAGCTGGCCGAGAAAATCCCCTGCGGCTAAACGGTTGAAAGAGCGTGCCCGGTTAGTGATTTATTAAACAGTGGGCAGCCGGAGGGGGCTGGAACGAATCGAGCGCACTTAGCTGGCTCGGGTGAAAAAATAGGATTAGTCTTTAGGCAACCTTATCGAAGCCGAATAGCGCTTATGCTACCTGGGTAGAAGCGCTTTTGCTCGTACGATTTCGCCGGGCGGTCGCTTTCTTTGCCGGACGAGAAGTATCCGCTTCCATGGCTTCCTGAATCTCCGCGTCGACCATACCGGCAAATTCATCGGCGGCGGCAGCTTCGGCGCTCGGGTATACCGTTACGGACCCGGTGTCATTCGTTTCCGTTTGCGGCGAGTTGAGGAAGGTGAATTCTTCGGCGATCACCTCGGCGGCGACGCGTGGTTGGCCGAACTTATCTTCCCACTTCCGGTAACGCATGGAGCCGACGACGGAAATGCCGCTGCCTTTCTCCAGGTATTGGGTAAAGAGCTCGGCCAGTTTGCCGTAAGCCTTTACCGTGTGCCATTCGGTTTGCTGGACGCGCTCGCCGTCTTTGTTGCGGTAGTTGTTGTTGGTTGCCAGGCTGAATTTGCACAGCAGGTCCCCGCTGGGGAGTACGAGGTTGGTAGGCTTGGCGCCCAGGTTACCGGTGAGGTGGATGTAGTTACGTACGTTCATAATAAAGAGGTCTGGTGGGCGGCCCATATGGTAGATCGGGACCGACCCGTGAGTGAGAAAAAAGGTTGCCACCGCCGCGGGGCCAGTGAGGTTGAGTTGACTACCCTGCTAGCTGATGACGATGCAAATGTGGAGGCGGCCTTTACGCTCAGTCGTCACTTATCCGAATACTTGCGAATAAATCCGTTTATAAACGGATGCTTACGGATCTCTGGTTGGGAGAGTGTTGATAAATAGGGAGTTATGCGATTTCCCACATCTATTGTTAGAGGCAATAAATTTTGGGGCCCTGGCGCTAGTGATTCGGCTTACCCCTTCGGTTGGGCCTACCGCAATCTCAGTTTTAGTACCTTCGCTGCCTATGTTGTTGACTCGGTCATCCACTTTCACCCGTTTTCTTTTCGTATGCCTATTCTTAGGCACCGCCCTACAATCGCCACGCGCCACCGCTACCGAGGCTGCTACTACCCTACCGGCGGCGGCGGATGCTACTGTGCTGGCCGATCACATCATGAAAGTCACGGACTCCCTCGTGCGCGCCCGGCTGAAGATCATTGATCGGGGGATGATGGAGCACCGTTACGATAAGGTCGTGCGCCGGCGCATCATCAATTACATCGAGCGTTGGCCCGTAGCTACCGGTCGCTTGCTGGCCCGTTCGGCGCGCTACTTCCCCATCTTTGAAGCGCAGTTATCCGCTGCCGGTATGCCGCTGGAGTTGAAGTACGTGACCATTCAGGAGAGCGCACTTCGCCCCTATGCGGTCAGCCGGGCGAGCGCCGCCGGCCTTTGGCAGTTGATGCCCGGTACCGCCCGCGAGTTAGGCCTGGCGGTAGATAACACCGTAGACGAGCGCCTTGACGCAGAGCTGGGCTGCGCCGCCGGCCTAAAGTACCTGAGCTACCAGTACGACCGGTATCAAGATTGGGCACTCGCGCTCGCCGCATACAACTGCGGGCCGGGCAACGTCAACAAAGCTATCCGCAGAAGCGGCCGTAAGAACCCGAGCTACTGGCAAATCCGTAAGCACCTACCGCGGGAAACGGCCAATTACGTCCCCAGCATCATCGCGGCCATGTACATCCTCAACTACTATCACGACCACGGCGTGGCGGTCAAACCCATGGAGCTGGACATGCAGATGACGGAGGCGGTGACCGTATATCGGGAGCTCAGCTTGTACCGCGTCGCTCAACTTACCGGTCTGCGAGCGGATAGGATAGTAGAGCTCAACCCCCAGTACATTAAGGGGTACTTACCCGGCCGCCCGGGTGGGCATCGGCTGCGTTTACCGTCTCGGACCGTCCCGGCCGTCAAGACCTACCTCGCTAGGCACCCCGCCGGCGTGGCGGAGCAGGAGATCGCTCTACCGTGGGCGAGCCCGCGGTTACACAACGGGGAAACCGACCCCGACCGCTTCTATCAGGAGTACCGCAGCTCCGCCGGCCCGGAGCATACCGATCTACGACAGCTGGCGCGGGCCAACCGCGTACCGGTCGATCAACTGGCGGTCTGGAGCGGCCGAGGTACGCTCGATAGCTTACACGAGCACGACCCGGTCGTTTTCTACCGAGTAGCCGACTACCTACCGTACGACCCGAGAGACCGCCACACCCCAGCCGCCGCCCAGCCGCTAGCGTTGCAGGCGGCACCACCACTGCGCGTCGCCATCGACATCAGCGCGGCCACCGATGCCATCGTACAGCGCTCGCCGCCGCGTAAGTGGGCTGGCTTCACCGATCGGGTTAAGCGCTGGTTCAAATAAACCCCACCAGCACATGGCCTCCGCCGTATCCGTTACCGATCTAAGCGTCTCCTACGACCGTAAGCGCGTACTCAGCAACATCTTCTTGGAGATCGAGGAAGGGCACCGCTACGGCATCCTGGGGCCCAATGGTTCCGGCAAATCCACTTTACTGAAGGCGGTACTGGGCTTGATTGACGACTATACCGGAACGGTGAGCGTACTGGGTAAACCCGTAGAGCGAGTACGCCCCAGGATCGTTTACGTCCCACAACGAAGTGAAATTGATTTCACCTTTCCGGCTACCGTGCGCGACATAGTGCTTATGGGCCGCTATCCGCACAAAAAGGTATTCCAGCGACTCAACGACGAGGACCGCCGACTGGCCGAGCACGCCATGCGCGAGCTTGGTATCCTGAACCTACAGGATCGTCAGATCGGCGAACTCTCCGGGGGGCAGCAGCAACGCACCTTTCTAGCCAGGGCGCTCGCTCAGCAAGCGGATATTCTTTTTCTGGACGAGCCTTTCGTGGGTGTCGACATCCCGACCGAGGAAAAAATAATCGAGGTATTGCGCAAACTCAGCGCCGCCGGAAAGACGCTCTTGGTCGTGCACCACGACCTGCAGGCCGTCCCGGAATACTTCGACCACGTGGTACTGCTTAATCAGCGGCTAATTGCGTACGGCCCGACCGAAGAGGTCTTCACGCCGGAAGTCTTAAAGCGCACCTTCGGCGGCCAACTGGCGCTGCTTCAGCAGATCTAAGTATTCCTACAGCCTAGCGTCCTGTATATCGCCTACCTGCAGATTTTTGATGTGAAAGTTATAGATGAACTTAGGTGTCTTTTCGTACAGTAGTTTGTAAATATTCAGCGCCCGTTCTCTAGCCGTTTGATCCAGGCCACCACTGACCTGGAAGATACATAGATGGCATTCGGCTATCCTTTCTTGTTCCAGTTCGTTTCCTTTCATCAGCTCCCTGATCATTTGGATGCTTTCCTCCGTCCGTTGGGTATCGTAGGCGGCTATGCAGCGGGCGTGCAATAGTGAGGTGCCGTGGAGTAGCTCCGGGTTACCGAGCTCCTCCGCTATTGCCAGTGCTTCGGACTCGGTGGCTTTGAGGGTTTTGATGTCACCGCTAGCTAGGAGTACGCGGGCCTTCTCCTCTAAGCTTTTAGCGAGCACCAGGCGGTTATTCGTCTGCCTGGCGATGTCAATGGCTTGGTCGTAGTACATCAGGCTGATGTCGTATTGCCTTTGCAGGTAGTAGATGTCGCCGAGGGTATTTACCGCTTTGGCGACGCCCTTGCGGTAGCCGAGCTCGCGGCATATGGCTAACGACCGATCGAGGTGCTGGATGGCCACCGAGAAGTCTCCCATTACGGAGTATATATCTCCGGTAAGTCCTTCCGTAACGGCTATTCCCTGTAAGTCACCGAGTTCGTTACAAATCAGGAGGTCCTGCGTAAAGAGTTCGAGGGCTTTTTTAAATTCTCCTTCCCTTTCGTATACGCTGCCGAGGCTGCCCAGGCCAATTGCCTGCAGGCGCTTATTGCCCAGTTCTTTTGCGAGTTCGAGGCCGGCGTAGTGGTTTTCTTTGGCTTTATCGTAGCTGCCGCTTTCGAAGTAAACGATGCCTAGGTTAGTGTAGAGGCTGGCGAGCCCCATCGTATCCTGGTTGGCTTCGTGGAGGGGGATTTGCTCTTCGATGATCTTGATACCGTCGGCGTAGTTACCCAGGTTCATCTGCGTGAGCCCGAGGTGACTGATGGTCTCGGCGGAGCTCGAAATGCCGGCGTTACTAAAGCCCTGGTCGAGGGATAGGTTATAGTACCGCAGCGCATCCTCGTAATTGGCCGTTCGGAAGTAGAGGTTACCCATACTGCTGTAAGCCTTGGCGATACCGAGGATGTCGTCGACGGATTCGAATAGCCCCGCGGCTACCTTCAGGTATTCCATCGCCTTTTCGTATTCGCCTTTGAAAGTATAGAGCCGCCCGAGGTGATTATTCGTCCGCCCCAACAGCACGATGTGCCGGCTTGCCTTGGCCAGCTTCTGCGCTTCGAGGTAAGAACGTTCTGCCTCCTCCCAACGCCCGACGATCTCCAACACTTTGCCACGGTTCACGTGGGTATTGACGGTGATCTCCTTATCGGGGTAGTTGGTGAACTTCTCGATCAATCGCTCGTAAAGGTCGAGCGCCTGCTGGTTTTGGTAGTTGGACCGGGCGTAGTTGGCGGCTTTACCCAGAAACTCAATCGTTTTTTCTTTGTCGCCGGCGTGTTCGTAGTGGAAGGCGAGATCCACGTAGCGTTCGTCCAGAGCATCTCCGTAAAGATTTTCGATGACGGTAGCAATCTGATGGTGCAACTGCTGCAGACGGGTGGTGAGCTGCATGCTGTAGACGGCCTCGCGCAGCAAACTGTGGCGGAAGATGTAGCGCAACTCACTCATGGCGCTCCAGATCTGGCCGCGCTCGGCGATATCGATCTGCTCGCGTAACGCCTGGAGAACCTCTTCTTTGGATTCCACACCGCTCTCCTTACGCAGTACTTCGGTAAGCACCGGGAGGTCGAACTCCCGGCCAATTACCGCGGCGGCCTTTACGGTTTCCCGTACCATGTCCGACAATCGATCAATGCGTGCCGTCAGGATGGAGGAGATGTTGGAGGAGAGCTTGATGCTCTCGTCGCCCAGTGTGAGTTTGCCATCTTCCGTTTTTTCGAGCAACTCGCTCTCACGGAAGTATTCCAATACTTGTTCGAGGTAAAAGGGGTTGCTGTTGGTGGTCCGAAGCAAGGTGTTCAGCGTCTCTTCTCCGATGGTGCCACCGAGCATGGCTTCGGCCATTCTGCGTACGGCGTTCTTCGAAAGCGGGCCGATCTCGAGCTGCATGGTGTTCAGCCAGTCCGTCTTTTTATCCTCTTCTTTACGGAGGTGGGGGTAAGTACCATCGTCGTCGGCCCGGGAGGTGGCGATGATCAGGATGGGTAGGTCCCGACTGCGGCTGATGAGGCTGCGGGCAACGGTTCGGCTATCCTCGTCCATCCAGTGGATGTCCTCCAGCTCCAGTACGGTGGGGCTGATGAGGGCTTCGGCCTGCAGGAGGTTGACGATGGCGCTGATCGTATTTTGGTAGCGCCCCTGCGCGTCGAGTTGCGCCCAGAGCGCGTTGGGAAGGATGATGCCGATCTGCGCGGCGAGCACGCTCTGGGTGCGGTCCAGTTCCTGAAGGATGGCCGCCGCTTGCTCCCCCGGCAGTCGACTGAGGCCCTGGCGGATCTGGCTTAACCTAAACTGAAACCGCCGCTGGTTCTGCGCCTCTTCCAGGTCGGGGCTCTGCCGGAACATCCGTTGTAGTAGATAGATGAATGGGTTGAACGGCTTGCGCAGTATTTGGTCGGCGCTACCGAGTAGCCAGTTTATGGGGCCTTTTTCGTTGAGCCGCCGGCGTACTTCGTAGGTCAGCCGGCTTTTTCCGATACCGGCTTCACCGAGCACATAGGCAATGCCGGCCATCTTACCGTGGAATATTGGGTCGGCGAACTTAAGGAGTTCTTCGGTTTCCCCCTCTCGCCCGATTAGCTGGTTGGCGTAGTTGGGTTTACCTAGCGACTGTCGCCTGCCCAGTAGCGCGTAGGTGGGGATGGGGTCGGCAATACCCTTATACACGGTATCCCCGCGTAGTTCATAGCGAAAGTGAGGGGTAGAGGCTAGTTCGTCGTCGATGAGGATATCCTGCCAATCCGCCGCACTCATGATCCTGGCGGCGAGGTTGACCCGGCTGCCGACACAGGCGTACTGGGAGCGCTCCTTACCGCCGACGATGCCGGTAAAGGCTGTTCCGACCGTCATACCGATGCGGAAGCGTAAGTCCGTTCCGTTTGCTTGCTTGAGCTGCAGGAGTTCCGTTTGCAGCGTGAGGGCAAACTCCAAGGCACGCACCGTGATGTTCTCGTAAGAAACCGGTGCGCCGAAGAAGATGACCATCAGCGAGCCCTTATCACCATAATCCACCTCCTTAAAGTAGCCGCCGAAGTTCAACACCTGATCGAGTACGGTGCTGGCGAAGCGATCGAGCTCCTCGTGCGTATGAACGGCGGTGAAGGAGACAAAAATAGAGACGACCGTTCGGAACTCCCCCGCCTGATCGTAACGGACGACTTCGGCGGGCAGAAACTTCATGGCTACTTCCGCGTCCACCTCCGGAAGCTCCAAGGAATGAAGGGAGGTAAGGGGTACGTTGACCTGTTGATCGCCAATGAGGCGGAAATAACCCGTCTTCACCTCCTCCGTTAATAGGTCCGGCCCTTCCAGGAGGGCGTTGATCGTGCCCGATAGCATGATCTCCCCCTCCGCCGCGTAGGATTGCGCCGTGGAGGCCGCGTTGATTGCGTTTCCGCGGAAGTAGTACCCCTTCAGGTCACCGCCGACTATGCCGTAGCTCACCTTACCGCCCGCCAGACCTGCTTTCAGCCCGATGCGGTACTTGCCGCCGAAGGTATTGTTCCTTTCAAAAAAGATGTTCCTGGCATCGTAGGTCAGTCGTAATAACTGCTGTGCATGGCGGCGACTCAGGCTCAGGGGAAAGACCGCCGTAAAGGCATCACCGGCGAAGTACGGGATGATCCCCCCGTAGTGGTACACCAACGATACCAGTGGCTCGAAAACCTCATTGAGTATGTGCGAAAGGTTCTCCGCCCCACTTAGTCCTTCCTTCATCAGCTCTTCGGTGAGCGCCGTAAAACCGGATAGGTCGACGTTCAGGGCAAAGGCGTCCACTTCGCCGGATAGATGGCCGGCGAGGAGGCGCTGTTGTATGAAGGGGGGAATAAGTGGTCGCATATGCAGGTATCACCATTGACGGGTGATGCGCTGTAGAGGTTTGCTACTCGTAGCTTTCATCGTGGGCAAGATAGTAGGAATGAAACGACCTCTCTACCCAAAGTTAAGGAAGAGAGGCCATCGGCAGTTGTAACGTGCAAAAGGAAGCGCGTGTCAGACGAGTAGAAAATAACAGCTAAGGTCTCACCGATGCAAAGTGGCCTTAGAATCTACGAGATCCGTCGAAAAGAGCGGACGACAAGCTAAAACTCCCCCCGATAGCGCAGGCTGCGAGAAAGATGTAAAGCATAGTCATATTCACAGTAAAATTAAAGAGGCGGCCTATAAACGAAATCTCATAGTCCGACCCCAAAAACAGGCAGTCCGAAAACCGAACCGACGAAAGGTCGTAAGTAAGCGGTAGAAAGCCAAACGGGTAGCCGTATTTAATACTATATGGTCTTTTGGGGTACCCCGCTCGGTTTTCTAGTCCGTCTCCACGGAACCGCGAAATACCAGGGGGATGTCCGCAAGCAGGGTGTTGACGCGCTCGTCCGCCTTCAACGTATCGTTGTCGGGGTTTTGCCGCCACAGCCGAACGCGTTCTACCAGCGAGGTTACCGGGATGAGGGTTTTGCACAGGCTGTCACTAAGCACGATCCGTTGCTCGTCCGAAGCGGCGTGGAGGCTAAGGTGGAAAGCCGCTTTGGGCTCCGGTAGATTGAGGTGGCTCAAATCCAGGAAAGCCGCCTGGTCGTTCAGGACGTAATGCACCAGAATATTGCCATTTGGCAGGTCGATCGTTTCGGTGTGCAGGCTATCGATCGGTAGTGGTACCCCCTGGAGGAGTTCGATGTTTCTGCGGGCGCTTTCCACCGTTTCGGCGTGGATGGCTTTCTCCCGATCCACCGCCATACGATAGTTCTGGTTTTCCCGAAACAGGTAGCCGGCGAGGAAGAGAAGTACGAGGCAGGCGGCACTGAGGGCCAGTCGCCAGATCACCAGGTTGTGGTTGCGGCGCGTCATCGCGGTGATCATTTCGTGATCGAGATCGTGGAAGTCTTCCGACGTACGCTGGCGATCAGGGCTCTCGTGCCCCAAGCCCTGGTCGGCGATGTAATCCGACATACGCGTCCGGAGTTCTTCCAAATCTTCGGCCAGTTTGGGGTCTTCGCGGAGCATCTGCTCTACGCGGGCCGTCTGCTGGCGGTCCGTAAGACCGAGCAGGTACTGTTCCAGTAGCTCACGTTGTTCGAGATTCTCCCATTCCATAATGGTGGACGTTCCATCCGCCACGCCAGGTCTCCGAATCGGGAGAAGGGGGGTTAAGGGGCAATAGGGCCATTTTTCCCGCTGGAAAACACTAGATGCAGATTGTCTTTCTAACGGAAAGTGATTGTTTAGGTTCGTTCCGCGGGTGTTACGGTCGGGCTACGTGCTACGATTTGCGCTAGGCCCCGTCGTACGCCCATTTGAGATAGAGCGCGCCCCAGGTAAAGCCCCCTCCGAATGCCGTAAGAATCAGGTTATCCCCCTTATTTAGTTGAGATTCGTAGTCCCATAGGCATAACGGGAGGGTGCCGGCAGTCGTGTTTCCGTATTTGTCGATATTGACCATCACCTTCTCCTGCGGGAGGTCCGCCATGCGGCCTACACTTTGGATGATACGAATGTTGGCCTGGTGGGGGACGAGCCAGTTCAGGCTTTCCGCCGTCAGGTCGTTTTTCTCCATCACGCTACGTACGACCGATGACATGCCACCCACGGCTGCCTTAAATACCGGCGCGCCGTTCTGGCGCACGAAGTGTTCCCGGGCCATGACGGAATCCACCGTTGCCGGTTTTCGTGAACCCCCGGCCACCAGGTAAAGGTATCGCTCCCCACTACCATCCCCATGATGCTCGTAGTCAATCACCCCATAACCCTGCTCATTGGGCTCCAAAAGCACTGCACCTGCGCCATCGCCAAAAATCACGCACGTCGTCCGGTCCGTATAATCAATAATAGAGGACATCTTGTCGGCCCCAACCACGATCACCTTTTGATGCGTGCCACCCTCGACCATCCGCGCACCCACCGTCAGGGCGTAGAGAAAGCCGCTACAGGCGGCGTTGATGTCGAAACCGAAAGCATTCGTACAGCCCGTCTGATAGGCGGCGATGTTTGCCGTATCCGGAAAAATGGAATCCCCCGTGACGGTCGCGCAAACGATGAGATCGACCTCCTTGGGGTCCGTACCGGTCTTCTCCAACAAACCGCGAACCGCGGGTACGACCATCTTGGAAGTCCCCATTTCCTCCCCTTTGAGAATATGCCGCGTTTTGATGCCGGTACGTGACGTGATCCACTCATCGCTCGTGTCGACGATGGTCGCCAGTTCCTCGTTGGTGAGTACGTAGTCGGGAAGGTGGCCGTGGACGCCAGTAATAGCCGCGCGCATTTTACTCATGTGGGGGTCGGTTTAATCGGTGGGCGAAGATACACCAGCCGAGGCCCCGCCGGCAAGGCCATTTGGGGTAGGCCCAGCCGGCTCCTGCGTACCCAAGTCAGAAAAGTCGCTCAGCGCAACCAGGCCCAGAAAGGTGAGTAGCCCGTTGAAAGCAAGAATCAAAAAACCGAACTGAAAGCCCCCCAATAGGTCGGCGGAATACTTATCTACCAGCATGGAGACGAGTGGCGCCGCCACACAAACCAACATCAAGGCCGGTAGGGTCAGGCTGCCGATCTTTATGGTCTCCCGCACTTTCAAGCGCGTAAGCAGCCCAAAGGCAAACAGGCCCAACAGCGGCCCGTAGGTATAGCCGGCGGCAGTAAATAAGGAGTTGATCACGGCTTGCTTCCCGATCAGGCTGAAGGCCATAATGACTACGAAAAGCAGTATGGAAACACCGATGTGTACCCGCAGGCGCGTCCGTTGCATCTGCTCGCTGTCTACCGTCAGGCTGGAGGCTTTCATACCTAGAAAATCGACGCAAAAGGATGTCGTCAATGCCGTCAGGGCACTATCCGCGCTGGAGTAAGCGGCGGCTACCAAGCCGAGGACGAATACGACGCCGGCGGCGGCGGGGAGGTTACGTAAGGCGATAGTCGGGTAGAGTTGATCCGAGGCTTCCGGAACGGCCAGCCCGATACTGTTCGCGTAGATATAGAGCAGCGCACCCAGGCCCAAAAAGAGCAGGTTGGCAAAGATCAGCACGAAGCTGAACGAAGCCATATTCTTCTGCGCATCCCGGTAAGTAGGCATGCTGAGGTTCTTCTGCATCATATCCTGATCGAGCCCGATCATGACGATGGTGATCAGCGCCCCGCTCAGGAATTGTTTGAAGAAGTTGTTCGGGTCCGTCCACCCCCCCTCGAAGAAGAAAACCTGATCGTAGCCGCTGTTCCGAATCAGTGCTACCATGCCTCCGAGGTCGGTTTCAAGCGCCTGGCCGATGTAGTAAACGGTAAGGCCCGCCGCCAGTAGCATACATATGGTCTGTAGCGTATCCGTATACACGATGGTCTGGATGCCCCCCTTAAAGGTGTAGAGCCAGATGAGCAGGATCGTGATGGCCACCGTCGCGGCGAAGGGCAGGCCGAACGGCCCCGTCACGAACTCCTGCAATACGATGGCCACTAAATACAGCCGAAAGGCCGCCCCGATGGTGCGCGAGAGCAAAAAGTAGAACGCGCCGATTTTGTAGGAGTGCCATCCCAGCCGCTGCTCCAAATACTCGTAAATACTCGTCAGCCCCATCCGGTAGTAGAGCGGCAGCAACACCGCCGCTACGAAGAGATAGCCGAGTAGGTTACCCAGCACTACCTGCATGTAGCTAAAGGACTGGTTCACGTCGCCCGCCCCGACCGCGCCGGGGATGGAGATGAACGTCACCCCGGAAAGCGTTGCACCGATCATGCCGAGCGCGACGAGCGGCCAGGGCATCTTGCGGCCGCCGAGAAAAAAGTCTTCGTTGTTCGTCTCACCCCGGCTGGTCCACCACGAAAGACCGATCAGTACGGCGAAGTAGGCCACGATGATGGCCAGGATAAAACCAGGAGTTAGAGAAGATTGCATGTACGGCGTGGCAAGGTATACAATTACCGCCTACCTAAGCAATGAGCTTACCCACCTCGTCCTTAAGCAGTTGAATGGACTGAACGCCGGCGGCCCGAAATTTAATCTCCCCTTTCTGGAAGATGATCGTCGTCGGCATTGCCTGAATGCCTAACTTCTCGGTAATTTCCCGATTGCGGTCGACGTCGATCTTGATCAACCGCATGCTGTCGCCCATCTCGGATTTCAAACGCTCCAAAATCGGACTGTAGGCGTGGCAAGGGCCGCACCAGGTGGCAAAGAAATCAATGAGAACGGGCGTATCCGAATTGATCAGCTCCTTGAACGAAAGTTGTTTTTTATCGGCCATGGATTTTATTTCAACGAACGGCCCCGAGGTGGCTTCGGTTTATCTACCAGATTGGCCCGTAGCGCTCGCCGTAGTCGTAGCGGACGACGAAAGCTTCTTCGAAGCCCGCTTTCTTAACCCGTTTTAGTGCTGCCTTCGCCTCGTCCAACCCTCCGTAGTACCCGACGGTGATGCGCTGCAAGTTTCGGCCGGGCACGCGTTCGCTCCGTAGCTGACCGATGTCTTTGACGCGCGCAAATCGGTCTTCGTTAGCATCAAAGGCACGCGCGGCGGCAATTTGTATGCGATAAGCAGTAGGTTTTTGCGAGTCCGCAGGTGCAGAGTCGGGATCAAGGAGCGAGGTTTGGGAACCCCCACCCCCGGCAACGGACCCAGGCGGGGGCGCGCCGGCGACGTACCCCCGGGGCCGCAGGTAGATCGGCCGGCCATAGACGGCGTACCCGTCAGCGTCGGTGACGACGCGGTAATCCGAGCGTTCGTATCCCTCTCGTTTCAGTACCACCTTATAGGTAGTAGCCGGCTCCAGGGTGGCTTGGTACGCGGCGCTGGGGAAGGTCGTGCGCATTACTTCCCGCTCTTGTTTATCGGGCAGCATTTGTAACAAAATGATCTCTACCCCGCCCAGGGCGCTACGGTCAGCGGCATCGAAGACCGTCGCCCGTAACACGGGGGTACTTACCCCGGTGCTGATTAGGTACAGGTCGTCATCCGTAGTGGTCGGCTTGCCGGGGGCGATGCGGTTACTGCTCAGAAAGGCCACCCCCGCTCCGGAGGGCAAAGTCATCCCCCGGTCGTCGGCGGGGGAGTTAATGGGGGCACCCAGATTTTGCGGTTGGCCGTAAACGCCGTCGGCCCGCTGCGCGCGGAAGGTGTCGTACCCACCGAGCCCCGGGTGGCCGGTACTCGCGAACTGAAGAACTTGTCGTTCCCGGTCGAATACGGGGGTGGATTCATCGCCGTACGTATTGATGGTCGTGCCAAGTAAGACGGCTTCCCCAAAATCCGTAGGGTCCTGCACGGAAGTTTGTGTCGCCCGGTAAATATCTAGCCCCCCCAGCCCCCCGTTCCGGTTACTGGCGAAGTAGAGCACCTGCCGCCCGTCCTCCAGGGTTACGGCGCTGGGGTAGGCGTTGTTCGCGCCGGGGGCGTTGACCGAGCTACCCAGCCGCATAGGCGTCCGCCAACCTCCGGAGAGGCGTAGGCCCGTCCGGAAGACCTCGCAGCGGGTAGTAGCGTTTCCGTTGCAGATGGTGAAGAAATAGGTTTGCCCGTCGTCACTGAAGGTACCCGTACCGAAGCGCCCGCCGCTGATGATGGGAAAGCCGCCGGGTGGGGTAGCACGCCGCCAATCCGTTCCCACGAGTTGGGTTTCCAGAATGCTGAACTGATCCCCCCGCGCGCTGGCGAACAGCAGGCGGGTCGCCCCGAGTGGTGACGGGCCGGTCTCATCGCCTCCGGAGTTGATGCCGGCCCCCAGCCGCGTTGCGGCGTACCGGGTGTCCCCCGGCGCAAATCCGTCGTGATTTAAACCGAGCAGTTCGTCGTCGACCAGTTCCCCCACGATGCGGCGGTCGGCGCCGGTGTAGCGCGCTTTGAAGTCCTGTAAGACTTGTTTGGCCTGTACACGCTGCCCGGCCTGCTTTAGTGCCCGCCCGTAGCGCAGGCCGAGTAACGGTTGGTCGTCCCCCCCCTCCGGCACGAGGGAATAGGCGAAGGCGGCCGTCTCGTAGTCGCGGGCGCGGATGTAGAGCTCGGCCGCCCGGTAGATCAGGTCGGTGCGGGTCAGGCGCAACTCATAGGCGGAGTGGTACTTCCGGGCGGCTTCGAGGAACTGGCCTTCCCCCTCGGCCTGCTCCGCCGCGATGAGGAGGTCACCGAACTTCGGGTCTGCCTTATAAGCAACGGCGGGGGTGCCGCAACCGTGCAATAAGACGGCGAGTAGGATCAATATGCCGCAGGTGCGTTTCATTACCGTGAAGGTAACCCGTCTACTCGGCTCAGGCGGTGGGTTCAAGCTGATTCAGCCGTTCCTGCACGACGGCGGCGATACGTGCCATCACGCCCGGCTCAAAAGGATTATCCAGCCCCGCGGACTTCACCAGACCCAGGAAGCTCTTCGAGCCGCCGGCCTTGCAAAGGGTCACGTAATCCTGCCAGGCGCTTGCGTGATCTTTCCTGTCCTTCAGCCAAAACTGGAAGGCGCAAATCTGGGCCAGGCAGTAGTCGATGTAGTAGAACGGCATCCCGAAAATATGCGTTTGCCCCTGCCAGAAAGTGCCCTGAGCGAGAAAGGGCTGGTCGGAGTAGTCCAGGTGCGGTAGGTAGGTAGCCTCTAGTTTTTTCCAGGCGGCATTGCGCTCCGCGTTGCTCCACTCCGGGTGTTCGTACACCAGGTGCTGAAATTCGTCGACGGCGCAGCCGTAGGGTAGAAAGCGTATGGCGCCCGCCAGGTGGCTGAAGAAGTACTTCTCCGCATCCTGCCCGAAGAAGTCCTCCACGGCGGGGTAGGCGAAGAACTCCATGGACATGGAATGGATCTCCGCCGCATCGTAAGTGGGCCAGTTGTATTCCATCGGTTTCTGGAAGCGGCTGGAGTATACCTGAAAGGCGTGGCCGAACTCGTGGGTCAGTACGTCGACGTCATGGCTCGTGCGATTGAAGTTGGAAAAGATGTAGGGCGTGCCGTAATCGTTGATGTAAGTGCAGTAGCCACCGGTGGCCTTGCCGTCCTTGGCTTCCAGATCCATAAGCTGCCGGCGTTCGAGGAGGCGGAAGAATTCGCCGGTTTCTTTGCTGAGCCCGTCGTACAGTTTGCGGGCGGCATCCACGGTGTCGGCCATCTTCCCGCGGGGTTTCGGGTTGCCGTCGGGGAACTGGTAGGCGGTATCGTAGTAGTGCAGGCGATCGACGCCGATGCGGGCCGCTTGCCGGCGGTAGAGATCCTGCGCGATGGGCACGATGTGCCGGCGCACTTCTTCGCGGAATACGGCTACCTGTTCGGGGCCGTAGTCGGTGCGGTTCATGCGGGCGTAGCCGAGGTGTACGAAGTTGTCGTAGCCCAACTTACCGGCCATGGCGTGGCGCAGGCGCACCAGTTCGCCGTAGATGTTCTCTACTTCTTCCTGGTGCTCGTCGTACCAACCCCATTTGGCGGAGGCGGCACGCCGGCGCTTCTCCCGGTCCTCATCTTGCTCGACCGGCGTGATGCTGCTGAGGTTGTAGGTTTCACCGTCCAGCTCGATTTCCGCACCGCCTTTGAGCTGCATGTAGCGGCTGTGGGTCTTGTTCTCGTCCTGCAGGTCCTCGATGATCTCCGGTTGGAAGGTCTTAAGGCTGAGGCTGACGATGTCGAACAGTTGGTCGCCGAAATGCAGGCGCAAGGCTTCACTGTGGGGGCTATCCAACAGGGCGCGGTAGTAATCCATCCGCCAGGCTTCGGTGGCGGGCATGTGCTGGTCGAACCATTCCTTTTCCGCCTTGTAGTGCGCATCCTTGGTATCGATCGAGTGGCGTACGTAGCAAATGTTGTACGCCGTCGCTACCCCGGAGCGGATGGTGTCGATTTGCTCCACGGCGGCGATGGCTGCATTGATGGAGCCCGCGGCTTTTAATTCTTCCAGTACGCTGCGAAAGGCAGCCTCCTGTTTTTCCAGGTCGGGGCGCGCGTAGGGGAATTCCGGAAAGGTCAGTATCGGGTTTTGAGACATGGGCTATGAATGGGTTTTAGTTGGCAACGCAATGCAAGCTCGTATCGTTTGCAGAAGCACCTTACTGGCGTACACCCGAACGAATCAACCCAAGTGAATTACGGGGTGTTGCCGCTCCATGCCTTCCCCCCAACAGCTCAAAGCGCAACTCGACCAGGTCTTTGCATTAATGGCCGTCACCGGTAGCGGTCGTCGCCGCCGCGTCGTCTTCGGTGAGGGCGCCTTTGCCGAGCTCCTGGAGTTTCTGGCCCTCGTACCGGCTGACCGTGCCGTTGCAGCCATCTACCGCCTCTCCCCCGATGCACCGACCATCATGGTCGCCGAGCTTTTCAACGTCCTACTCTGGTCCGCCGAAAAAGGTGAAGGCATCGACCTCGACGCCCTCACCGAGTGGTTCTATTCCGGCGTAGCCCGCAAGATCGAGATCGCCCTGCAGATCGACATCTTCCCCAGTAACAGCATGGAAGAATCCGAACGCATCCTCGACGAGATCGACCGCCGCTTCCCCGCCCTGAGCCACCTCTGCGCCGATCTGCGCACCGAAGTCAGTCACCGTAAGGAGGAAGAAGAAAGCTGGGCCCGTTACCGCCGGGAAACCTTCGAGATGCCCAAGGAGATGACGGGGAGTATTTTGGAGATTATTCGGGATATTAAAGGATAGCGGGTAGGGGATAGCGGGTAGGACGGGCTTCGCCCTTTAGTGGGTAGAACGGCGCTACCCGCTAAAGCCCGCAGGGCGTCCTACCCGCTACCCCCGTCCTACCCGCTAAAGCCCGCAGGGCGTCCTACCCGCTACCCCCGTCCTACCCGCTAAAAAGCCCGCAGGGCGTACATTAGCCCCATGATCGAATTCGAGCGCACGGAGAAACTGGAACGCGAGCTGCACCTCCGCCAGCTTCAGGTACGCCGGTTGCTACAGATCACCCAAGCCATTAACAACAACGTCTCGGCCGAAGACCTCTTCGGGATGTACCGGGCTTTCCTGAGTCAGGAGCTCGGCGTGCACCGCATGGCGCTGTTCGTGCGGGATTCCGAGAACGACGTAGTTTGGCAGTTAGCTACCCACATCGGGCTGGACGAAATACCCCCTCCGTCGGAAGATATGGGCGATGCCCTGGCGCACTATACCCGCTCCGGCCTGGTAGACATCGGCCTGCACCCCTTTATCGATCGCTTCATCCACATCGTTCCGGTACTGCACAAAGAGCGGCCGATCGCCTACATCCTCATCGGTACGTTTGAGGAAGACGAGGACATGTTCGAGCGGGTACAGATCATCACCACGATCACCAACGTCATCGCGGTAGCCATTGAAAACAAACGATTATTCCGCCGGCAACTGGAGCAGGAGCGGCTCGAGGCGGATCTCGACCTCGGTGCGCAAGTACAACACATGCTCATCCCTGATACCTTCCCGGTACGCGACGAATACGAGATCAGCACGATCTACAAGCCGAAGCTCGGCGTGGGGGGGGATTACCTCGACTTCACGGAATTCGACGAGCACGGTAAACTGATCTTCTGCATCGGGGACTTTACCGGAAAGGGCGTGAGCGCCGCTTTGCTCATGGCCAACTTCCAGGCCAACTTCCATACGCTCATCGAGCAGCGGACGGGGCTGTACGAATTCGTCCAGGAACTGAACGCCGCCGTGTTTCGCATTACGCGGGGAGACCGCTTCGTCACCTTCTTCGTCGGCGAATACGACCGGGAAAACCACTCGCTGTGTTACGTCAATGCCGGCCACCCGCCCGCCATACTGGTTACCGAAAACGGCATCCGGTTATTGGACGAAGGGACGCTCGTGCTGGGCTCCCTCGAAGACCTACCCATGCTCTCCGTAGGCCAGGTCGAGTTGCCGGAGCAGTCCCTGATCGTTACGTACACGGATGGGCTGACGGACCTCCAAAATGCCGCCGGGGAAACGCTCGAGGAACCGCTGCTGTACGAGTTCTGCCGCCGCCAGCACGGCATCTCGGCCAGTCAGTTCAACGACCGCCTGCGCAATTGGCTGGACGACTTCCGCCAGGGTAGCGAATATCCGGACGACCTCACCGTTCTTACCTGTAGGATCTTCCCGCAGCTCAAGGTAGAATCCACCTAAATAGACCGCCCCGGGCATCAACGAAATACTCGCTTTAGCCGTTACCACTTCTGATAATGAAAGACAAAAACCTCGCGGCGGTGCTGGCTTTTTTCGGTGGCTGGATCGGTCTTCATCGATTTTACCTGGGCCAAGTAGGCCTGGCATTTCTCTACTTCATTCCTTTCCTGGGTTCGCTACTGGGCGTCATCGACGCCATTGCCTTCCTGACGATGGACCAAAAGACCTTCGACCTCAAATACAATCAGGATCAGTACCGCCCCGTCACCCAACGCTCCCGCAACGCCGCGCCGAGTAACGACCGCGAGCGACGCTACCAGGAAAGACAGCGGGAAAGGGATCAGCGCGAAAGATCCCGACGCGAAGCCCGCTCCGCCCGTTCCCGTAGCCCTCGCCCCGCACCCCGGCAAAGTACGGGACTGGATAAGCGCCAGTCTGCGGACTCGCAAAAAGTAACGTACCGCAAAGACGTACCCGCCGGCACCGCCGAGCGCAAAGCCGGCCTCCGCTACTTCCGCGACTTCGAGTACGACCGTGCCATCGAATCCTTCCAGCGCGCCATCGAGCTCAACCCGCGCGACGTGGCCTCCCACTTTAACCTGGCCGCCTCCTACAGCTGCGAAGAAGAAGCCGATAAGGCATTTTACCACCTCGACCGTGCCGTTGCCCTCGGCTTCGAAGATTTTGAACGCATCCGCGCCCACGACTCCTTCGCCTTCCTGCGCATTCAGGATGGCTACGATGATTTTGCGGAAAGCGGCTTCCGCCTGGCCCCCGACCGAAAACAGGAAGAAGAAGCACTGCAAACTCCCGTCGCCGAAGAGGAAATGGTCGAGCTACCGGAGATCGACGACAACCTGCTCGATCAGCTCCAGCGCTTGGCTACCCTCAAGGAGAAAGGCCTACTGACCGAAATCGAGTTCGCGGCCCAAAAAAAGCGCCTGCTCGGTTGAAACCCCCTTTCCTGCCCGCCGCCCTATCTTTCCTACCGATACCTGACTTAAGAACTTCACTGTGACCGCTGAATCCCTCATAACCGACATCCTCGTGCCGTTGACGCCTTCCGATACGGGGGACGATGCGCTGCGCGTTATGAACGACTTCTACCTACGCCACCTCCCCGTCGTGGATGAAGGCCTGTTGACCGCCGTCGTTTCCGAAGACGACATCCTCGAAGCCGATGCACTCGAGCCCATCAATACCTATCGCCTGCCGATGCAGCCGCCCTCCGTCTTCCCCGACGACCACGTTTACGACGTCATGAAGTACCTCGTGGAGTATCGGCTCACGATGGTGCCCGTCACCGACCGCAACGGTATGTACCAGGGGCTCATCACCAGCGAAGACCTGCTCAAATTCTTCGCCGAAACGAGTAGCTTCCGCGACCCCGGCTCGATCGTGATCCTCGAAATGGGCCGCCACGACTACAGCCTTTCCGAGATCGCCCGCATCGTAGAAAGCGAAGGGGCCGTCATCATCAGCACCTTCGTGCGCACCTTCGAAAACACCGAGCGCATCGAGGTCACGGTCAAGATCAACAACCAAAGTATCGCCGCCACCCTGGCTACTTTCGAGCGCTTCAACTACAACGTCAAGGCAAGCTTCAACGAGAAGCAACTGCAGGATGCCTTACAGGAGCGCTACGAGAGTTTGATGAATTACCTTAATGTGTAAATTTTATTGCGAGTACGCGGGTGCAGGGTTCTATAATTGGCCGTAGGCCAATTATAGATTGAAAAGTAAATAGAGGAATTGGGGTAGAACCAGCCGTCAGCCCGTTGTATACTACCTTCGCAACATGGATCTCATCTGGACCATTGTCCTCGTCTATCTAGCCTACCGCGGTTACCAATGGTACAACGGCTTGCAAGCGCAAGTGAAGGGCGGCGACCGCCCCCCGCAAGTCGACGCTGACTTCGAGCCACCCCACCCCCACCCCGGTGATGAGGACGACTACATCGAATACGAAGAAGTCAAAGAATAGGCCCAGTAGCCTGCATAGCCCGCTTTTATGCCATCACCCCCCCGCTTCCCCGGCCGCATCAGCGACTGGATCCTTTATAAGGACAAACAGCTCCTCGTCTTCAATAAACCGGCGGGGCTGAGCGTAGCGCCCGACCGAACCCCCGGCCCGAACCTTCTCGGCCTCGGTGCCGCCTACGCCCGCCACGACCTCTACCTGATCCACCGCCTCGACCGCCCGGTTTCCGGCGCGATCGTCTACGGTAAAAAGCCGTCAGCCCAGACCGCCCTGACCGAGCAATTCAAAGCGGGTACGGTAGAAAAAACCTACCTGGCCGTAGTGGCCACCCGCCCGGAAGCGGGCAGCGGTACGCTGACCCACTACCTCTCGGACGGTAAGGGAAATAAAACCACCGTTTCGGAAACCCCGGCTGAAGGCACCCGCGAAGCCCGCCTCGACTACACCTACCTGGCTTCCAGCGATCGTTATCATCTGTTAGAGATCAAGCTCCATACCGGCCGTAAGCACCAGATTCGCGCGCAACTGGCCGCCATCGGCAGCCCCATCCGCGGCGATGAGAAGTACGGCTTCAAGCGCGCCAACGAAGACGGTACGGTCGATCTGCACGCCCGCAGCATCGCCTTTAACCACCCGACGAGCGACAAACGGCAAGAACACCTCGCCCCCCTCCCCGAAACGCCGATCTGGCAAGCCTTCCGGGCGCACCTATAGCTCCACGTATGACGGTCGACCTCATCTACCAGCACTTCCCCGGCCTGACGGACCACCAACGCGCACAGTTCGCCCTACTGGATGAACTGTACCGCGACTGGAACGCCAAGATCAACGTGATCAGCCGCAAGGACATCGATAACCTGTACCCCAACCACGTACTGCACTCCCTAGCCATCGCCAAAGTGGTTCGCTTCGTCCCCGGTGCAAAGATTCTGGACTTAGGCACCGGCGGCGGCTTCCCCGGTATCCCGCTGGCCATCCTGTTTCCGGAGACGCAGTTTCACCTGATCGACGGGATCAAAAAGAAGATTTTGGTATGTAACGAAGTCGCTTCCGCGCTTGGCCTGAAGAACCTCACCGCCGAGCAACGCCGCGCCGAAGAACTGAAGCGCCCCGCTTACGATTTCGTAGTCACCCGCGCCGTCGCCAAAATGGAACAACTGGCGGCTTACAGCATGCGCCTGATCAGCAGAAAGCAACGCCACGCCATCCCCAACGGGCTCCTGGCGCTCAAAGGCGTAGGATTAAAGGAAGAAATGAAAGCCTTACCCAAAGGCAGCTACCTGGAGGAACATCCCATCAGGGGTTTCTTCCCCGGCATCGATTTCTACGAGGCAAAAGCCGTCGTTTACTTACAGTACTAAAGCTACCGGGTAGCGCTTACATGTAATCGAGCGCCATCACCAAAAAGGTCAGCGTAAACGGCAGGAAGACCCAAAACCACTGATTAAAAAACATCAGGGCAATGATGGTCAGTACGAGCGCGACAAAGAAATAAAGCCAGTATTTGCGAAGGTCAGCGGAGGAGTTGGCCATGGGGGTTTGATATTAAGGAAGGCAAAGATAAGAAGAGAGGTTGGGAGGGGGTTAGAACGGGCCGGCGCCCTTTAGCGGGTAGGCACGCTCGCTGCGCTCTCTTTTAGCGGGTAGGCTGGTTGCTACCTGCTACCCGCTAAAGCCCGCAGGGCGTTCTACCCGCTAAAGACTAAAAGCCTACCTCCGCAGCCGCCGCCTCATCTAAGAACCAGATGAGCTTACCGGCAGTCGGTCGGATGTGAGCAACGGGAAAGGTTTTTGCGCCGTGTTCTTCATTGATGATTTGAGCGACGCGCTGCGTCTTGCCGTTACCGGTGATCAGAAAGCAAACTTCGTCGGACGCTTTTAACACCGGGCCGGTCATCGTAACGCGCTTTTGGCCGCTTTCGGGGTGGGTGGCTACCGCGCAGATCTTCGGGCTATCAAGCAGTTCTTCCATGTTACTGGGGAAGATGGAGGCCGTGTGGCCGTCACCGCCCATCCCGAGCATGTTGACGTCCAGAATGGGCAGGCCATCCGAATTGGCGGGGAGGAGTGAAAGCATCGTTTCAGCGTAAGCATCCGCGGCGGCCTCGGGCTCGAGGTCGGTCGGTACGGCGTGAATCTGCTCCGGAACGACCGGGACGTGGTCGAACAGCAGGCGTTTGACCTCCCCGTAGTTGCTTTCTGGGTCGTCGTGCGGGACGCAGCGTTCGTCACCCCAAAAGAAATGGAGGCGGGGCCAGTCGATGGATTCCTGGTAGTCTTCCGCGAGCAGCTTGAACAATAGCTTCGGGGTGCTGCCGCCGGAGAGTGCCCAAAAGATCGGTCCTTCCGGTTTATCCTTCAGGCGCTGCACGATGTGGTCGGCGAAAGCGCGGGCTACGGCGGGTCCGTCGGGGGAGATTCTTAAATCCGGGCTGGTCATATCTTACTGGTCTACGCTAACTATAGTTAACCGAACTTGATCAGGTTCAGTAAATCTTCAGCGGAGAGGCTGGCACTTTGTTCGGTACCGGCTAGCAAACTGTCCGCCAGGTCGCGCTTCTGGTGGTGGAGCTCGACGATCTTCTCCTCGATCGTATTTTCACTGACGAAGCGGTAGACCGTGACGGGGCGCTGCTGGCCGATGCGGTGGGCGCGGTCGCTGGCCTGATCCTCAACGGCGGGGTTCCACCAGGGGTCGAGGTGAAGGACGTAGTCGGCGGCCGTAAGCGTGAGGCCCGTGCCACCGGCTTTTAGGCTGATGAGGAAAACGTCGCCTTCCCCGCGTTGAAAGGCCTGGACGGCCTCGTCGCGCTTCTTACCCGGCGTGGAGCCGTCGAGGTACTGGTAGGGCACGCCCATCTCCTGCATGGTCGCTTCCACGAGCTTGAGGTGGCGGACGAACTGGGAAAAGATCAGCGCTTTGTGGCCATTATCGCGTAGTTCGCGGACGGTTTCGGCGAGGAGCTCCAACTTGGAAGAGCTGATGTCTACGCTTGGGTCTACCATCTTGGGGTGGCAGGCGGCCTGGCGAAGCTTCATCAACTCGGCGAGGATCTGGAAGCGGCGGTTCGGCCCGTCGCTCTGGTCGATCTGCTCCAGGGCGTTCTGCCGCAGGGCTTCGTAGAAGGCCCGTTCGCTCTGGCTGAGCTCGACGTGGAGGGTAACCTCCGTCTTCGGCGGTAGCTCTTCGAGCACTTCCTCTTTGCGGCGGCGCAGGATGAAGGGTTGGATCAACCTCCGCAACTGCTGGCGGCGCTCGTTGTCATTGTTCTTGGTGATCGGAATGGTGTACTTCTCGTTGAAGCGCTGGAAGCTGCCGAGCAGACCCGGGTTAAGGAACTCAAAGAGATTCCAGAGCTCACCGAGGTGGTTTTCGATCGGGGTACCGGTGGTGGCGATACGGAGGTCACCCTGTAGCGACATGGCAACCTGGCTGCGTTTCGTACCCCGGTTCTTGATCGCCTGCGCTTCATCGAGGATGATGGTGCCGAAGCGCTTCTGCGCCAGGTTCTCCCCTTCGAACGGCAGCAGACCGTAGCTCACTACGAGGATGTCATACGGGCCGACGGACTCAATGGTGTTCGCACGGTCCGGCCCACCCAGCAGGATGGGGTTCAGCGTAGGCGTGAACTTGGCGGCTTCCCGCATCCAGTTGCGGGTAACGGAGGCGGGGGCAATCACCAGGGCGGGGCCTGCTTCGGCTCGGGCCAGGAGGCATGCTAGGCCCTGGATGGTCTTGCCCAGCCCCATGTCATCCGCTAAACAGGCGCCGACGCCCCAGTCCGCCAAGCGCATCAGCCAGCGAAATCCGTCCAACTGATAGGGCCGTAACTCCGCCCGGAAGGTGGAGGGTACGCGGGCAATCGCGGAGCCGGTAGATTGTATCCGTTGCAGGCTTTCCCGCCAGGCAACGTCCGACTCGAAGTCGCCGAGTTGGTCGGCCACGTCGTCCAGAATGCCGGCGGCGAGGGGGTGTAGCTGAATGCCGTCTTCGCTGGGGGTCATCAAACCCTCCATCTCGCTGAGTTTGCGGCGGAGGGATTCGGTGAGGGCGACGTACTGCCCCTCACTGAGCTGGATGAACTGGCTCTGTTCGTTCTCGGCCACCTTCTCCATCAGCTCGCGGAAGTTGATGACCTGGTTGTCGTCGACGCGCAGTTCGCCCTCCACGTCAAACCAGCCGGCCTTTTCGCGGACGCCGAGGCTCAGATCGCCAAAGTCTACGCTACCGACCAGGCGGATGCGTTCGCCGCGGGGGTGCTCCAGCACGATGCGGTCGAGGGCGCGCAGGGGTTGAAGCTCCAGAAGAATGGAAAGGCAGTCCTGAACGTCGTCGATTTGCCACTCGTAGTCGCGGTGGACGATCTTTTGCAGGGTCGGGCAGTCGAGGATGACCTCTTCGGCGAGCTCTATTTCGCGGGAGAGCTTACGCTCGGCGAGGCGGCGTTGCCCGTCGGTATCCCCGATGACTTTGTTGCGGCCCTTGCCCGGCTTGAAATACTGGTCTTCCTCGGTGAGGGGCTTGACGAAGAACTCTACCTTAAAGGTCTCACCGATGGGGAGTAGGTGGACGTAGGTACGCTGGTCGGCCTTCGTTTCGTCGACGTCGTCGATCAGGCCGTTCAGGGTGCTCTGTACCTCGACGAGTTTGCTCAGGTTGCGGCTGACTTCCTGGACGCGGTGGCGCGCGCGCTTGGGTATCTCGAGCCCGTGGCCGATCTGCCGGTGGATGGCATCGTGGCTGTCGTTGACTTCGATCACCTGGTAGCGCGTAGGGGTTTCCTTGACGACCTGGACGCCCGTGCCCGCAAAATCCTGGGCGAAACGGACGAACAGCCGGCTGTCGCCTTCCTCGATCAGTAGTTGCGGATTACGGCGGACGAGGTCGACGCCTACGGCCGGGTTCTGAAGGAGGTAAAGGTGGGGGTGGCCGACGAGGGCCAGCAGGGCATCTTCGTACCGGATGGAGAAGCTGCCGTTGGGTTGGTACTTGGTGCTCTCGTCTTCAATGGTTTGGGCGACGCTGACGTCCTGGGGGGTCATGCCTTCCACCTCGCCGGTCTTGACGCGCTTGAGCGACACTTTGCGGCCTTTGGACCAACTGCCGTTCTTACCCAGCGTCTGCTCCCTTGGTTCCAGCTCGCGGGCCTCGAAGTCTACGAACCAGACGAAGCGGGAGGTCTTCTTTGCCTTCTTACCGTTCGACGGATCGGTCAGCGTCATGGTGGCCAGTACTTCCAGCGCGCGTTCCCAGGGCTCGATGCGCGGCATGGCGTCGCTCAGCGAGAAGATGCGTAGTTCGTCACTGAGGGCGGTAGCGCGGTCCGCATAGGCCAGGCGGGCTTCCGCGTTGGGGTGGCGCTGGCCGAGGACGCGCGTCAGCTCCATTTCCATCCAGCGGTAGCCATTCTCGTGGGCGCGGTCGCGGAGGCCGTCCAGGGTAGCCAGGTAGGCTTCGTGGGGGGGCTCGGAGGTGCTGCTCGTCCAGTAATCGTAGAGGGCGCGGAAGGTGAGGGTGAAGGCGTTCTGCTCGGTAGCTTCGAGGCCGGAAATGGCTACGGCGCCGGCTTCCTCGTCGTTGCGCAGGTAGGCCTGCAGCGCGCGGAAGATCAGGTAGGTACCGCCGAGGCGAAGGTTCTGCGTGGGCTCGATATCGGCCAGGTACTTACCGAAGCGGTCGGCTTTTTTGACGCCGCCGCTGCGCAGCATGCTGAGCAGATAAAAGTAGCCGGCCAGGTGGGCGGGGAACTTGTTGGCGTGCTCCCTGCGATAACCCTTACGTACGGTGTCGATGAGTTCGGCGGCTCCCTCGTCGTCGTCCCGTAGTACACGGTAGATAAGGTTGTTGGCGGATTTCCTCCATTCCTCTGCCTCTAGGTCCGCCCACAATTGCAAGCGCGACCACTTCCCCTGAAGGACGAATGCTTCCGCTAACAGGTCTCTCATTGCACCTGCGTCCTCGCCCCTTATACCATCATACTGTTCGAGAAATTCGATGAGTGGATCGAGCGGTTCGAGCCGGTCCAGGGTACGCCGGAAGGCACGATCGACGCTGACCTCCCGCCAGGCCTGCGGCAGCGTTTCCACCCAGCGGGCATCGAAATCGTCAAAAAGCGGGTCGATAAAGAAACCGGTGCGGGCGCGGTCGGGGTAAAAAGTCTCGGTGTCCTTCTGCAGCCGCTCGAACTGCGATTCGTTCTGAAGGTAAAAGTGGATGCGGATCTCGCGCATCAGGGCGCGGGCGCTGCTGGGCTGCCAGTAGGTTTTGTAGGGGAGCTCCCGGCGGATTTCGTTGAGCAGGTGGGCGAAGTCGGGTCGGCGGCCCGCCTGGCGCATGATGGCCTCGCCGTTATCCGGGCCGATGCGCCAGCTGCGGTCGTCGTGGCGAACCACG
>OY764634.1:0-47900 GCA_963668285.1 uncultured Lewinella sp.
TTATTACTCCCCCGTCTTGGCTGACTGATGTAGACCAACTGCCCCCCGTAGATGACCGGCGCAAAATCCGCGTAGGGCGTATTGATCGTATAACAATTGGTAACGGTTATATCCTGCTCCCCCAACTCAGCCGGTGGCCTGACCTGGCCGATTGAGCTGAACGAAAGCAAGCAGAAAAAAAGCACCGTCAATTGGGTTCGAACACGCACGCAGCAAATATACCTACGAACCTAAAACCCGACGGCGCCTCAGGCTTTAGTGGGGAAGAGCTCACCGATGGCCGTCTCCCGTGCCTGAAAAATATTGCGCACTTGCGCGTGTACGAACAGCTTATCGGCGATGGTCCCTAAAATACCGAGTGGGGCTTGGTAGTGGAGGACGTCCCGCATCTCCGTACGTTCGGCGTCGAGCGCCCGAAAGTGATGCTGGTGGTGCCACAGCGCGAACGGGCCTACGAGCTGGTCGTCGACGAAGTACGATTCATGCTCGATTTTGGTGATCTGCGTTACCCAATTCGTAGTAAAGAGCGGTAGTGGACTAACCCGATACTGCACGATCATACCTTCGTACATTTCGACGCCGGCCACGGGGCTGAGGATGTCAAAGGTGACGTCTTTCGGGGTCAGGCGTTCCAGGTTTTCCGGGCGGCTGAAGAAGGACCAGGTCTGCGAAAGTGGCCTGGGTACGGTAGTTGTGAATTCAAGACGGCGGGGGCGCATAGGCGAGCTTTGCCATCCTAAAGCCACCTTACGGCAAGAGGTTCTCGAAAAGTAGCCAACAAACTACTTATCGTTAAAAAGCTACGGGAGCTTCCAAGCTAGCGAAGACAATAACCATACGGTTTGGATAATGAAAGGGCACACCAGCGTTTCGAATGGCCTACGGCATTAAGCCGGTTACCCCGGGCATCGCAGCCGAGCAGTCTTGCTAACGTGTAAACATCTATAGTCGATGATGTAATTTGCGGCCCTTCCAACTCTACGGGAGCCCCCCCCCGCTTTGTTGGTACACACCGACCCGGCGCGGTCAAACGTTCCTACGGGTATCAGCCCAGCCTTATGCAGCGAAAACACTTAGTAGCCCTTACCCTGACCTCCGTTTTGATCGCCGATCAGGCGTTGAAGATCTGGGTAAAAACGCACATGGCGTACGGGGAAGAGATCCAGTTATTGGGGTGGGATAGGGCGCTGATTCACTTCGTGGAGAACGACGGGATGGCTTTCGGTATCACCCTCGGAGGGGTTTATGGAAAGTTGGTACTGACGCTGTTCCGAGTGCTCGCGGTAAGTTTTCTCTTTTTCTACCTCGGGCGGTTGGTGCGGGAGTCGGCGCCCCGGAGGCTTCTGCTGGGCTTCGTTCTCATCCAGGCGGGTGCCCTGGGGAATATCATCGATAGCGTATTCTACGGCGTGGTGTTTTCCGAAAGCTCCTTTCACGGGGGGGTGGCCGAGTTCTTACCGGAGGGGGGAGGCTACGCGCCGCTACTTTACGGACGGGTGGTAGATATGTTCTACTTCCCGCTTTTTTACGGCACTTACCCCGCTTGGCTGCCGGTCGTCGGCGGTGAGTCCTACCTGATCTTCCGCCCGGTGTTCAACGTGGCGGACGTAGCAATATCGGTGGGCGTAGCCATTCTGCTGAGTTACTACTTCTTCGGTGCCGCGCAGAAGAAACCGGCCCCGGGCTCGACCGGCGAAAGCAATACGCCTGAGTGAGAGCGGGCTTACTAATCATCCAGGCTCAACCGACCGATGGCGTCGAGGAAGCGTTTTAGCCGCTCGCCGTCAATGGTGTAGAAGGTGAATCTTTCTTTGCGCTCCTTGGTCACTAGTTTAACCCGGTACAGCAACCTTAGGTGGCTGGAAACGGTGGACTGATCTAACTCGAGCGCGTCGGAAAGTTCGGTGACGTTTAGGGTACCCTTTTCCCAGAGACTACGAATGATCTCTAGTCGGGCGGGGTTGGTAAGTGCATGAACGACCCGGGAAGCAATTTCTATGTTTGGGTCTAAATCGTGATAAGGCTGTTGTTTAGCTTGCATCAGTGAACGGGCTAGCGTTTACCGGCCGAAAAAGTAGTCGAGATGTGTAACTTGAGGTGGCAGCTTAAAGAGCTATCCTTTCGTGAGTTATTGACTTGCCTACAAGGAAGGCCAAAGTAAAATTTCCCCACCCCTCAACACTTCGCTTAAGCGCCGTGTGGACGATCGAAGGGTGGTTAACGTGAATAATCGACCTACGCCCAATGCGTACATCCAAAATCAAAATCAAAAAATTTTTGGGCGTGTGTCTTCAATGTGGGTACAAAGGTGCAATGATACTACTTCAAATGCGTAGCCAATATAGCTACAAGCACCCGCAAAGGCCGGCTACAGCCTGTTACGGTAGCTGAAAGCGCTAAACACTAAGCTCTTTAATCACATTTGCAAGGTAGGCGACGCGCTCCGTGTTAACCGAGTAATAGATAAATTTGCCTTCCCGCCGCGTATCGACGATGTTCGCCTTTCTTAGCACGCTAAGGTGTTGAGAAGCAATGGATTGCTCGATACGCAGTGCGACAAAAATGTCGGTTACTTTCATCTCACCCTTCTCTTCCAGCAACTTCAGCATGCGCTTGCGCAGCGAGTGGTTTATGGCGCGTAAAACGAGAACTGCCGACCGTAGATCGGAGTAGTCAATACGCACTTCATCACCTTGTTTATTAAGTATGATGCGATTTTCTTCTTGTTTAGCCATGCATGAACGGTTCTTCCAAAGCAGCGATCCGTGTCGATTTTACGGTACGAATGAGCAATATAGGACTGTTTGCTTATCGGAACCGATTAACAGGCAGAAAACAAAAAGCCTTTAACACAAACGGTTAAAGGCTACACAACAAACACTATGAACAACACAATATTCTTAGCGGGCCATAAAGCCGAAGGTTGATTTTTTAGTCGTGAGAGAATAGCGGTAAACATGGTTAACGTCAGTTCCATAAAGATAGAACATATAGTAGAATAACCAAAGTGTTATTTTATAATAACTCGCCTTCGTGTAGATAATGTTCGATAAACCAGCGAATGAAGGCGAATAATGAGTGCCAGTTCTCCCTACGACGCGTAATTTTACTCCGCTGCCGCCGCCCTCATAGATAAGACTACCAGCGAACAATGACGGAAACCGCCTTCCTCGAGCTGATTCAGGACCCCACGCGCTTAATGGCCGTGGAGCACGCCGACCTGGCGGTAGTTGCCGATCGGTACCCCTACTCGGCCAACGTACAACTCCTGATGGCGCTATGGGCCGAATTGAACGACCACCCACAGCGGGAGCGGTACCTCCAACGCGCCGCCACGACGACCTTCGATCGCAGCCACCTTTACGATCAGCTTTACCGGCTGCTATCCCGGCGGCAGGAGCCGGTGGAGGAAGAACAGGTAGAAGACGCGCTCGAGCTGCTTTCTCTGGATGAACTAGAAGCAGCCGTGCCGCTTCAGGCCACCACGGATGAAAGCCAACCTTCCCCTCTACTTACCATCACGCGGGAAGAAGCGCCTTCGGTTCCACCGGCGTCCTACACACCGCCGGCGCCAACGCCCGCACCATCCCCTACCCCACCGCCGGCCCCGCCGCCCCGGCCCGAGGACCCCGAACGGTTCCTGCAACGCACGCCCATCGCATCCAAAGAGGAATTGCGCGAACGGTTAGCAGCCATCCGCAAACGCCAGCTGGCGCTAGAGCAGCAGAAGAAGCGCTCCGTGAACAAGTTCGCGCGCCGCAGCCTCGTAGTTTCCGAAGGCATCATCAGCGCTACCCTCGCCGAAGTGTTCGTCAGCCAGGGGCAGTATCAGCACGCAATCAACATCTACGAACAGTTGGCTTTGGCTAACCCAAAGAAAAGCCCGATATTTGCGGCCCTTATTAAGGATTTGAAGCATAAATTATAAGCCCCCATGGTCAATTTACTGACGATTCTGACCGGTATTATCTGCCTGCTACTCATGCTGGTCGTACTCATCCAGAACCCTAAGGGCGGCGGGATCGACTCGACCTTCGGTGGTACCCAGGCCAACCAGATGATCGGCGCGAGCCGTTCGACCGACGTCATCGAAAAGATCACCTGGGGGCTCGCCGCGGCACTCTTCATTCTCTGTATCCTTACCGCCCTGGCGGTAGGCGCGGCCGATGCGGGAACGGCAGGGGGGCCACTACTTAATTAGGCTCCGCATTACCTTAGTATTACGGCAAAGGCCGAAGTTCCCATCCGGGGCTTCGGCCTTTGCTATTCCTACAAGCGCGTATTGATGACGTTGTTGAATAAGGAGCCGAACGTATAGCTGAGCCCAAAACTCAGATCCGCTTCGAAGTTGGTCGCCAGCTGTGATTGCCCGAGCAGGACGTCCTCAACCGAAGCCTCACCCCGGGGCAGGCTGATCTGGTCGTTGATGATCTCGTAGCTCCCGCCGATGGTGAAGGACAAACCCTTGATCAGCCGGACGTTCGCCTGGCCATTCATCGATAAGCGGTTTTTCGAAAAGTCGCTGAGGATGTTACCGGCGGAAACCCCCGCCCGCACTTGCCCCCAGCGCTGGCGTATCCGCAAGTCGACGTCCAGCACCTGGCGAAAGAAGTTCTCTTCCAGTTGGAAGAATATCGTCTCCCGGATATAATCGTTGCGGTTATAGCCTACGCGATAGGCAACGGTGAATTCTTTGAAGGGTACCTGGTTATAGTTGAAGATGTTGTACTCTATGGCGGGGGAGACCGATACGTTGTAGTCAAGGTTACGGAAGGTGGAGGAGGACGCATTTGTAAACAGACCCACCGACCAATGGTCGCTGATGCTTCGAACGATGGACCCATTCATCCACAAATCCTGCCGGATGGAGGTTAGCACGGTCCCGTCCTTCTGTTTTACGTTCTCGGTCCGGTAGAATAAATTGGGGCTGATCCGAATACGTAGATCGGGCGTAGTGCGATCCGCGTCAAACCCGAGGCGGAGGCTCGTCCGGCCCCGCTGGGTTTCCGTGTTCGTGGCGAACCGAGCGTCTACTTCGAAGATCCAGTTGTTCCAGTTATCTCCATTATCAACTACTACGGCCGCCGTTGAGTCCCGAGCCGGCTGGGCGGTCACTTCGGAAACGGTAAGCTCGGCAAGATCGCCGTAGGCAGTACCGGCAAGAAAGCCGGCCAAACCGAGTTTGATGCGTTGGCCCAGCAACTCGTCTCGCTCCACCGCCGTCATAACCGCCGTAGTGGATACCTTAAAGCTGAGTTGATTACCCGATAGTTCCTCCTGCCCCTTGAAATCTAAATTGTACACGCGCCCGCCACTACTCAGATAATTGGTGACTATGAACAGACTGACCTGGGAGGTTGCCGGGTCTATCGTGTGGTTGACGTAAGGCAGCTCCTGCTTCAGGTAGGTCTTGTTACACTCGCAATCGATGAACATGTTCAGCCGTCGCTGACCGAGCAGACTGGTAACACCGAGTAAAAAACAAATCAAAAGAAGTGGACGCAAAGCTGAGGTTGTCATTTAACTGAGGTAAAAAGCAAAAATAGGCTTAGCTTAATACATAAGACAACCCCATACCATGGGAGGGGCCGCCTTTAATTAAGCCATAATGGGAGCGACCCGCAACCTACGGGCGCAGCGTGTTGGTAAAAAAGCCGTACGCCCTCACTCCCGGGCCGCCGCGAGCGCGCTTTTGTAAATATCGAGCGCCCGTTGCCGCCCCACCTTATGTTCGACGAGCGGCGCCGAGGGATAGTCGGGCGTACCGTATTCTGGTACCCACCGTTTTACGTATTCGTACTTCGCATCGAATTTCTTCTGCTGGCTTTCGTAGTTGAAAATGCGGAAGTACGGTTGAGCGTCGGTACCGCAACCGGCGGCCCACTGCCACCCGCCATTGTTACTGGCTAGTTCGTAATCGATGAGTTTATCCGCGAAGTACCCCTCGCCCCACCGCCAGTCGATAAGCAGGTGCTTGGTCAGGTAGCTGGCGGTAATCATGCGCACGCGGTTATGCATCCACCCCGATTCGTTCAACTGCCGCATCCCGGCATCCACGATGGGGACGCCCGTCTTACCCGCGCACCATTTCTCAAACTCCTCCTCATCGTTCCGCCAGGGTATCTCGGCGTATTCCGGCCGGAAGGGCTCGTCGACTACGTGCGGAAAAGCCTGCAAGATATTACTGTAAAAATCCCGGAAGACCAGCTCCTTCAAAAAGGTATCGTTCAGGGCGAGTGCCTTGCGGGCCTTCGCACGGATGGAAACCGTGCCGTGCCGAAGGTGAACGCTCAGGCGGCTCGTCCCTTCCGCCCCGGGGATGTTCCGGGTCTTGTCGTAGTTCGCGATCAGCTCCTCCGGGGCGGCTTCGGGGGGGATGGATTGATCGCTGGGGGTGAAGCCCATATCCTCCAACGTAGGAATGGCCCGGTGGTCGCTCAGCGCTACTAAGCCGCCTCGATATTCGGCGTTCGGGTAGGGCTTGAGGTAGTAGGATACCTTTTCGCCGCCCACCGCATCGGGCCGCTCGGCCAGTTTAGCCTTCCAGGTACGGAAGAAGGGGGTGAAGACGGTGTAGGGGCCGCCGGCTTTCTTTTGTACTTCGTCACTCTCGAAGATCACGTGGTCCTTAAAGGCGTGAAAGGGGATGTTTTGCTCGTTCAGCAGGTCGGTTACGGCCTGATCGCGCGCGATGGCGTAGGGCTCGTAATCGCGGTTGGTGTATACGGCATTGATCCGGTAATCGCTCCGCAACTGCTTCCAAATCTCGATCGGGTGCCCGTAAAATACGTGTAGGTCGCTTCCCATCTCGCGGTAACGCCGGGCGAGTTGCTCGACGTAGCGGTGAATGAACATTACCCGTGCGTCCGCGCGCTCGGGCAGCTTATCCAGTATCTCGCGATCGAAAATGAAAATGGGCAGGACGGGGCCGCCAGCTTTCAGGGCACGATACAAGCCGGCATTATCGTCGAAGCGAAGATCCCGTCGGTGCCAGAAGATGCTTACTGCTTGATCCATGGTAAACCTAAGAACCGCCTTCCGGATTTTGTTCGCACTACTTCCGCCAATCCCAACCGACGACGATCCACTCTTTCCCCGCCGGCGTGCGTTTACGGCCCAGCTCTTTGAAGCCGATGCGTTCGTGGACGCGTAGGGAGCGGGTATTTTCCGGCGCAACGGCGGTGATCAGGTACTCGAACCGCAGGCTGTAGCAGGTGCGTAGGTAGCGATACATACGGTCGACGACCTTTTGCCCACGAGCCTCTTCGGCGACGCAGACCTGGCCCATGCCGAGGTATTCCACTTCGCTCAGCGGTTGGCCTCGAAAACTCGATTGTTCCTGTAGCTCCCAGACGTCGGTGAGCGTGGGTATTTGCGCGGCGTAGGGGCGCGTCATGGCCAGTGCGTAACCCACGACTTTCGTGCCCGACTTCGCGATTACGGCTGCCGTCGACCTGTTCATGTCTTCGAGCACGGTGTAGTCGTGTACGGCCGTAAGAAAGCCTTGCTTAGCAGCTACTTCTTCACCGACCGTGGCGCGCAGGTTGGCCTTTTGCAGGCCGATGATCTGTTTGAGCTCCGTCTTTTTCCGGGCGAGCGTGATCCTAATTCTCTCATCGCGTTCGTACATGGCGGCGATTTCTGGCAATTTGGGCGAGTACGCAGGTGCGTAGCTTCGTTCGTAAGGAACAAGGTGGAACGGCACCGTTAGCAATGGGGGCCACTCGACTTAATGGTTACTTGACCGCGCGGCGGGGGGGGGGGGGTCCGCCTTGCTCTCGACCTCCGCATCCATGCACCTGCGTACTCGCAAAAAAACTAGCTTTTAGCGGCTACTGCTCTTTTTGCGGCGGCGACGATGTCCTTAATACCTAGGCCATACTTCTCCAGAAGATCCTCCGCCTGGCCGGACTCCCCGAAGGTATCGTCGGTAGCCACGAATTCCTGGTGGGTGGGCGTCGACTTGCTGAGTGCTTCGGCGATGGCGCTGCCCAGGCCGCCGTATTTGTTGTGCTCCTCGCAGCTCACCACCGCGCCGGTCTTCTTGGCCGATGCGATGACGGCTGCTTCATCGAGCGGCTTGATGGTGTGGATGTTGATCAGGTCGACGCTGATGCCTTCCTTTTCAAGCTCGCGGGCGGCCTCGACGGCGTACCAGACGAGGTGGCCGGTAGCGAAGATCGACACGTCCGACCCTTCGTTGAGGTGGAGTGCTTTACCGATCTCGAATTTCTGGCCTTCGGGGATGAAAATGGGCCAGCCGGGGCGGCCGAAGCGGAGGTATACCGGGCCGTGGTGGTCGGCAATGGCTTGTACGGCGGCTTTGGTCTGGTTGTAATCGCAGGGGTTGATGACGGTCATGCCCGGGAGCATGCGCATCATACCGATATCTTCGAGGATCTGGTGGGTGGCACCGTCCTCACCGAGCGTCAGGCCGGCGTGGCTGGCGCAGATCTTGACGTTCTTATCCGAGTAGGCGATACTTTGGCGGATCTGGTCATAGACCCGGCCGGTGGAGAAGTTGGCGAAGGTGGTCGTCATGGGGATCTTACCCGCCGTGGCGAGGCCGGCGGCGACGCCCATCATGTTCGCTTCGGAGATGCCGCACTGGATGAACCGATCCGGGTAAGTATTGATGAAATCCTCGGACTTCATGGAGCCGCGCAGGTCGGCGGTGAGCATGATCACGTTGTCGTGCTGGTCGCCCGCGGCTTTCAGGCCGGCGCCGAAGCCGTCGCGGGTGGCTTTCTTACCGGTTTGTTGGAGTTGATCTAATGACAGCATTTGCTGGAGGTTTTGGAGTTGGAGGGAGGGGGGGGAGGGTTGGTAGGCGGGGGTTAGATTTCCGCACCTTTGGGTGCCGTGAAATCGCCGAGCGTTTCTTCCAGTTGGTCGAGTGCCTTGAGGGTAAGCTCTTTGTCCGGCGCTTTGCCGTGCCATTTATGGGTACCTACCATGTAGTCGACGCCCTGGCCCATTTCCGTTTTCATGACTACGCAATGCGGCTTACCGTTGCGTTTGGTTTGTAGGCCTTTCAGCGTAGTTACCACCTCTTCCATGTTATTGCCGTTCATTTCGGAGATTTCCCACCCGAAGGCTTCGTACTTCTTGGCGAAGTTGCCCATGAACATGACCTCGGAGGTCGGCCCGTCGATCTGTTGGCCGTTATCGTCGATGATCAGCACGAGGTTGTCCAGCTTATGGTGGGGGCAGAAGAGGGCGGCTTCCCAGATTTGCCCTTCCTGCTGCTCTCCGTCCCCGGTCAGTACGAATACCGTGCGGTCGTCACCGTTCATCTTTTTGGCCATGGCCATGCCGGCGGCGGCACTGACGCCCTGCCCGAGGGAGCCGGATGCGATGCGGATGCCGGGGAGGCCTTCGTGGGTAGTGGGGTGGCCCTGGAGGCGGGAGTTGATATCGCGAAACGTACTGAGTTCTTCGACGGGGAAGTAACCCGCGCGAGCAAGGGTGGCGTACCAGACGGGGCTGATGTGCCCGTTGGATAGGAAGAATACGTCTTCGCCTTTCGCCTCCATATTAAAGCCGGGGTCGTGCTTCATCACGTCAAAATAGAGGCCGACGAACAGATCCGTGTTGCCGAGGGCACCACCGGGGTGGCCGCTTTGGCAATAGTAAACTTGGCGGACGATATCGCGGCGAACCTGGCTGGCTACGCGTTGGAGGTGCTGGATGTCTGACATATATGGGTATGGTTTGAAGGCCCGAAACCGAGCGGAGCGGCGGGGTGGAGATACTGGGGGCTCCGATCGGTATTCAAGGCGCCGTAAGCCGGCAAAGTTCGCTGGCTATTAGTTTAAAAGCAAAACTAAGTGGCATGTTTTCTGGCGCAGGTAGTTTACGCTAGCCCTTTGCCGGGTTTTATACGTGCAAGGTTTAGTATTACCGATCCGGCGATTATTTCGCTACATTCGCCTCTCCGGTCTCGTTCGTGCAAGCTGGGCACTCCGCTGCGCCACTTCACCTTCGCACGCATTAAAACGGTCGCATGCTAATGTTAAAGCACTGTCTTTATTTGGGTGTCTATGCCTTTCCGAGCCTTATCGTTTTGCTCTCAACCACTACTGTTTCGGGGCAGCTCTCGTCTAAAATCGTATACTATCAGGATGGGGCACTACGTGGGGTAGCGGATGCGAATGATAATTACATTCCTGACTTCAGTTATGCAGGCTATCACTATGGTGAAGACGCCCTGCCGGAGCTTCCCGTGAGGATGACCATCGGCCCGGTAGAGGGGGACGATACCGAACACATTCAGCGGGCCATTAACAGTATGGCGGATTTGCCCCCGGACGCGTCCGGACACCGGGGCGCCCTGTTGTTGGAACCCGGCGCGTATCAGATTGAAGGGCAACTTCAGCTCAACGTCGATGGGGTCGTTCTGCGGGGGAGCGGCCGCGGGAGGAATGAGGCGACGAATACGATACTCACCGGGGTAGGTAACACCCCCCATCAGCGCGACTTGATCGTAATTGGCGGGGAATCTGACGCTCACTGGACCAATGAGGTACCCGGAAGCTCGACTGAGGTGGTCAGTAGATTCTTGCCGGCCGGCTCACGTAGCGTCGAAGTCGCTTCTACTAGTGGCTTCGCCGTTGGTGACGAAGTGATATTTCAGCTGAATCATACAACCGACTGGCTGCGTACGATCAACTTCGGAGGTACACACGGCGAGCCCAAGTGGAATGCCGGCGTGGCGGACCTCATCTATAACCGCGTCGTGGTGGGTGTAGACTACCAGGAAAGTAAGCTGATTTTAGATGCTCCCATCTACGATCATTACGAATCCTTTCTAACGAGGGGGCGGATCTATAAGTGGGATGATACTGGCATCCACCGCGAGTTGGGGATCGAAAACCTTCGGGTGGTAATCGCCACGAATGGCGCTCTGGATGAAAACCATGCCTGGACGTGCATCCGCGTGCAGGGTGTAAAGGATGCTTGGGTTCGCTCCGTAACCGGGTTGAATTTCGGTTTTGCCATGGTAAGTACGCACGTGGCGAGTCAAGTGACCGTCTACGACTGTGAGGCTTACAAGCCAAGTTCTCTAGTACGGGGAGGGCGACGGTATAATTTTAACGCCGACGGGTATTCCAACAACATTCTTTTTCTGAGTAATCGAGCGCGGTTCGGTCGTCATACATACGTAGTGAACGGTCGCGCGCAGGCCTCCGGGATCGTTTTTCATGATTGCCATAGTTCTCATAATCTACTTGCGAGCGAGGGCCACCACCGCTGGAGTGCCGGTTTACTATACGATAACGTGACTTTCGAAAAAAACAAGTGGCGAATTGCGATCGGCCTGTATAACCGAGGAAGCTATGGAACGGGGCACGGTTGGTCCAGCGTCCACAGCGTTGCGTGGGCCGTGGATGCCGGTGAGGCGGGCGTCATCGTTCAGCAACCACCGGAGCGTCAGAACTACGCAATCGGCTGCCGGGGGCAAGTATCCGGGCAGGGAGTGTTCGATCACTCCCCGGGCTACATTGAGCTCAGCAACCGGCCCTTGAGCATCCCCTCCCTGTACCAAGCGCAGCTACGCGAGCGACTAGAACGTGGCCCCCGGCCCGACATGCCCGCCAAACTCAGTGGGTTTTGTGACGGGCGGGAGTTAACCTTGAGCTGGCAGGATGTCGCTGCCGATGAGTCCGGGTACGTTGTGTATCGGTACGATGCACTCAGCAAGAATGAGATGGCGTTGGAGACCCTACCCGCAAACGCCACCGAACACGTTATCGCCGACACGAAACGGGGCGAAATGTACCGGGTCGCTGCCGTCTCCGAGAGTGGTTATAGCTCCTTTACTCCCTATTATACGGTAGAGCAAAACGAGGGTATCCGACACGCTGACGCCCGTGAGTTCAGCGTTTCCCCAAACCCGGTGGGGGCGACGTTTCGTATCAATTCGGACCAATCTTTCACGCAGCTGGAAGTCATCAGCGCATCGGGTCGACTCTACCGCAGTATCGATGTCACTCGTAGTATTGATGCTTCCGACTGGCCCAGCGGGCTTTACGTCGTCAAAGCAGTATCCTCTTGTGGTGAATCGTTTACTTGTAAGATGCTGAAGCAGTAGCTCTTTGTAAACGCTCCTGCTTTGGATTGAGCCCGCCTCGGCTGCTAAATCAACTTCATACAAACAGATAGCCCGCCCCCCGGAAGGGAAGCGGGCTATTAATTAGCGTCGGCTCGAAATCGTGTTTCGATGAGCGCGAGCCGCCACGGGTTTAGTTGAGGCTGTCGCTGAGCTTCTTACCGGGCTTGAATTTAGCGACGGTCTTGGCGGCGATCTTGATCGTCTCACCCGTACGAGGGTTACGGCCATCGCGGGCGGGGCGCTCGTTGGCGCTGAAGGTACCGAAGCCTACGAGGCTTACGCTGTCACCACTTTTCAGGGCGTCCTGGATGCTTTCCAGGGTAGCGCTTAGGGCTGCTTCAGCTTGGCTTTGGGTGATGTCGGCTTTGTCGGCGATGGATGCGACGAGTTCTCCTTTATTCATAATACTGGTTTTTCACGTGGTAAAGAGCGACAAATATTGCTTGCAAGCCGTAGCCGCACAACAATTTTTGCCAAAAATGTTGAAAATGGGTGAGAAATAGCGCTAAATTCAGCTGTTATAACCTCGATCAGCCCTTTTCTCTTACTGGAATAACGTATGAATGCAAAGCGTGTTTATCTCTTATGCCTTTTGTTCATTGCCCTCACGGCACTATTGGCGAGCGGCTGCAACCGTAAGTCGGGCTGCAACGCCATCGACAAAACAATAAACAAAAAGGTAAAAAAGAAGAATAAGTCTCACCTATTCGACAAACAAACCCGCCGCCAGATCGGTACCCGGAACTGAACGTCCAAAGAGAACCTACCATCGATCTCCTCCGTACTTTGACCCTAGGCACCAGCCGCCGCCCGCCGGGCCCCGACGTAGCGCAGTACCTGGAGCTCAGAGATGCCGTAGACCCCTCCGCGGGTAATGCGGAGAAGGCCCTGGCTGCCTACGCACTCACCGAACGCCTCGAACGCCTACGCTTCGAGCGGACGGACGCCCCGGCACCGGCCACCGCCACCGCTGAGGATTTGCCCGTTGCGGGCGGGCAGCTCGGGCAGGCCCTGAAGCTGACCTTCTCCGACACGTACGCGGCACTGCTTCCGGAAGTATTACAACTACTCGTAGACAAAGGCAAGCTGCTGCCCCCTTATTTACTACCTAAGCTGCTGGACTACGCGGCCGGGCTGCAACTACGCCAACCGGCTACGGCCTCGGTAGCCTTACTGGCCGGCGGCAAGCGGGCGAAATGGTTAGCCGCTCAGCACCCTACTTGGCAGGTCCTTCACGGTAACTTCGACCACGCTACGGCTTACCTAAGAGCGGGAAGCCCTTCCGAAAAAAGCACTATCCTACAACGCTGGCGCGCGGACGACCCCGCCGCCGCCCGGTCCGCTCTGGCCGCCGAATGGGCCGCGCTATCCCCCAAAAATCAAGTGACGCTGGTTGGCGCGCTAAGCACCGGCTTGGGTGAAGAGGACACCGAATTCCTGCAGGCCGGGCTCAAACCCAAACGCAAGGCGGTCCGCAGGGCACTGACGTCCTTGCTGTTACGGGCGGGCGACCGGGTGACCATGGACGAGATGATCGAGCTGGCGGCGCTGAGTATCGACGATCGGGGTGCGGTTGTCTCCGTGGTACGATCGGCCGAGGGTCAGGACATACTCAAACGCTTCGGTGGGCTAAAGGCGAAGGAAACCATAGCGGAATTTTTGCTGGCCAACCTCCCACCCGACGCCCTGCCCGACCTGCTTGGTCGTGAGCGCCTAGATTTCTGGAGTGGCCTGACACGGAAGGAGCTGCTGGCCGCCGCCACTGCCCTACATAACTTCGGCCCCTCCCCCGCCCGGGAGGAATTCATCCGCTATGCACTGACTACCCGTAGGGATAAACTACCGATACGGACATTACTGCTGATGGTAGAGTCCATGTCGCCCAGGCAATTCGAGGGCCTGTTCCATCAGTACCTCGATGAGGAGCAGGAGGGTTTTCGCAGTGGCTCGGTCGCCGCCGACCTGGTGGTAGCCAGCCGTTCGCCCTGGTCGGAGCGGATAAGCAAAGCGTTCGTACTGGCCCTCGTGGATCGCCTGCAGGGCAACGTAGCTTTGGGCTACGCAGGTACCCGTGATCAGGCTACTGCGTGGGAGCTCGCTACCCCCCGGCTCGCCGTCGGAATCTTCCCGTGGCTACGCCAGCAACTACACGCAATGACCGAGCGGCCGGACGTACTGGGTAGACGCGCGGTCGCCATGCTACAAACGACGGCTTTTCGCAGGCGACTATACGCCGACCCGAGATAGCCACATTTCGTAAATTTGCGGCCCGAGAACTCATCAACCCCGCCATGCGCCAACGCTTGACCAATAAGCTAAACGAAGCAGAACTTCGCGCCCGCCTTGCCGCCGAGACGGAAGCCCGCATCACCTTTTCCTTCTATCGCTACGCGCGCATCGAGGACCCGGAGCAGTTTCGGAATACTTGTTATCAGGGCTGGGACGAGCTGAACGTTTTCGGCCGTGTTTACGTCGCCCGGGAGGGAATCAACGGTCAGGTTTGCGTACCGAAGTCCAATTTCACCGCTTTCCGGAGTGCGCTCTACGCCGTACCCTTTCTCGATGGCATGCGGCTAAACGTTGCCATTGAGGCGGACGCCCCTTCCTTTCTGAAGCTAAAGATCAAGGTGCGGCCCAAGATCGTCGCCGATGGCCTGAACGACGCTACCTTCGACGTCACCAAACGAGGCCGCCACCTCAGTGCACCGGAGGTAAATGACTTGATGGACCGCGGTGATACCATCGTAGTAGATATGCGCAACCACTACGAAAGTGAAGTCGGCTACTTCGAAGGTGCGATCCGGCCGGATATCGAGAACTTCCGGGAGCTACTGCCCGCGGTAGAGGAGATGCTACGGGATAACAAGGACGCTAACATCGTGATGTACTGTACCGGCGGCATCCGGTGCGAGAAGGCCAGTGCGTATTACCTGCACCGCGGTTTTCCGAATGTCGCCATGGTCGATGGCGGCATTATCGACTACGCTCGTCAGTGCGAAGCACTGGGGATCGAATCCAAGTTCTTGGGTAAAAACTTCGTATTCGACGAACGCTTGGGAGAACGCATTTCCGACCACGTCGTAAGCCACTGCCACCAGTGCGGCGAGCCTACGGACCGGCAAGCCGACTGTGCCAACAACCCTTGCCACATCCTTTTTATTCAGTGCGAAGTTTGCGCCGAGCGTATGGATGCCTGCTGCTCTTCGGAGTGCCAAACTTTTCGTGCCTTACCCGAGGCCGAACAAGATCGCCTGCGCCCCACCAGGCGCTTCAATGGCCAGCGCTACGGTAAGGCGGTACGGGCGAGTCTGCTACGATCCGGCCAGCTAAAACTGGTTTAAATTTAAAGTCACCGGCCTGTCTTTTAAGTAGCCGGGGGCAGAACCAATAGGCTACCGCTTCGTTAAGCCCGCATGGCAAACTACTTGATCGTTGGCGGCAGCTCCGGAATCGGGCGTGCACTCGTCGACCTGCTACTAAAAGATAAACATTCCGTGGCCGTATGGGCTAGAGAGGCGCGCGACCTTCCGGCAGATGTCGCTTTTACCTCCTACGACGTATTGGGCGAGGCAGACCCCGACAAATCGGCCATCCCCGAAGGATTAGATGGCTTGGTCTACTGCCCCGGCAGCATCGATCTGAAGTCATTTCGCAGCCTTAAGCCCCCCGCCTTTCGGGAGGCGTTTGAGTTGAACGTGGTGGGTGCCGTTCGCTGCCTGCAGGCCTGTGAACGCACGCTGAAGAAGTCCGATCAGGCCGCCATCTTGTTCTTTTCAACCGTAGCCGTGCAGCGGGGGATGCCCTTCCACGCCGGGGTCGCGGCGGCGAAGGGAGCCATCGAAGGGCTCACTCGCAGTCTGGCGGCCGAGTACGCCCCCACGATCCGGGTCAACGCAATCGCACCTTCGCTCACCGACACGCCGCTGGCCGGAAAGCTACTGGCAACCGACGATAAGCGGAAGGCCAGCGCGGAACGCCACCCACTCAATCGGGTAGCCTCCGCCAAGGAAGTAGCGTCGATGGCCAATTTTTTACTGAGTGACGATGCCGCCTTCATTACCGGCCAGATCGTCAAAATGGACGGCGGGCTCGGGGCGATCTGAACCCCTACCTCACGTACGCTATCCGGACGTGGTCGACTGCCGTGCGCGCCGACTACGGGCATCGCGCATAGCCTGCCGGGTGATGGAGTAGCCGACGGTAAGCTCGTGGCTACCACTACTGTATTGCTGCAGCCCGCCAAAGCCGAGGTCGTAAGCATAGTACAACTGAAATCCGTTCAGGCGGGCACCGAGTAATACGCCCAACGAGCCCAGGTTACGGTACGAAAAGCCGGCCAGGAATTTGTCTTCCAGGAAACCGGCTTGCACGTTGACGTCCATCATGAAGGGGGCGCCCTGTACGTCGCGTAGCATCAGACTGGGGGTTATCGTTACGTCGGAATCCACTTTGAAGTCGTGCCCAAGCAAGAAGGTGAAATTCACCGCGTCATTGATGCGCTCACCGGTGATGTTATTCAAGCGGTTCTCCACTAGATTATTGATGGTCAGGCCACCGAAGGTATGCTCCCGGTAAGCACCGTAAATACCGATGCCCGCATCAAACTTATTAGCTCCGTCAAAGTACTCCTGTGCCAATGGATCGCCTTGCTGGTGCTGGGGGTTATTCAGTAGATCCGCATCGAGGGTGAACCGTTGTAACTCGGTGAAAAAGCCAATCCCCCCCCGAAAGGTGGGCTTGCCGGTTTCGTCCTCTCCGAACTTGAGGCGGAAGCTCACGTCGATCTGTCCTTTATTACGCTGGAGTTTCGCGGCGCTTTCCGTGAGTAAGGTCACCCCGATACCGAAGCTCTCACCGATGGGGCCATTCGCCCGAAGCGCCAGCGTCCGCGGGGCATCCTCAAAGCCGGCCCAGGCGGCGCGGGTGTTGAGCATTACGCGATACTCGTCGGCAAATCCTACCGCGGCGGGGTTCAGGATGACCGGGCTCTGGATGTAATGATTGAATACGGCGGGGTCCTGCGCGTGCAAATAGCCGCTACACATTATCGCCAGGAGGATCGTCAGAGACCAGAATTTCATAAATGCATTTCTTAAGGTCGTACAAGTGAAAGCAAGTATTCGCGAAGGCGGCCGATACTATTCCCGTAAGAGCGTGAAGGAACCACGCAGCTGTTCGCGCTCACCGATCGGGCTGGTGTAGTTGAAGATGTAGTAGTAGGCACCATCCGGCAACAACGTCCCGTCATTCGTCCGCCCGTCGAAGCAGTTTACCCCATCGTTATCACTGCAGTCGTAGTCATCGGCGGCGAAGACGAGTTGGCCCCAACGGTTATAGACTTCGATATCGTTAGCGGCCGCTACGTCGTCGCCCGAACAGAAAATAACGAGTGTTTCGTTCAGCCCGTCCTGATTAGGCGTGAGCAGTTCGCGGGTGCTCAGGCAAGGGAAGCGACGGTCGCGCACGGTAGCGATCATAGTCACGGATTGGCAACCGTTCTCATCCGCCACGATCACGGTGTAATCACCGGGGCACAAACCTTCCGCCAGGGGGCTGCTACCCTGCTCGGGCAGTTCCGGCCAGGTATAGTCGAAAGTACCGCTGCCTCCGAGCGGGAGTACCTCGATCGCCCCGTTACAATCATCGGTCGCATCCACGGCTTCGAAAGTAAACGCCAGCCCGTCCGGCGCTGTGACCGAATAGGTTTCCGTAAGCGTACACCCGTTGCCATCCGTTAGTGTAAGGGTGTAGTCGCCGGCGGCAAGATCCGTAAGTTGCGGGCTGACTGCCCCGTTGGACCAATTTAGCCGATACGGTACCACGCCACCACTGGGCACGATCAGGATGCGTCCGTCATTTTCGTCGTCACAGGTAACGTTCTCAACTTCGGGGGCGGTGGCCAGGGCGGGTGGCGCGGTGATGATCACAGAATCTACTACGACGCAGCCCCCGTCACCCATTACACGCAGCAGGTAAGTGCCCGCGGCCGCGTCGGCAAGATTTTGGTCGGCCGACACGAGGATGTCGTTCAGTATGTATTCGTAGGTGAACGTGCCCTCACCGCTCACCGCGGTAGTGATCGCACCGTCAGCTGCATCGGGGCAGCTTACCCCGAATCCGTTAAAGTCGGTTGAGACGGCGGAAGCAACGGTAAAGCCACTTTCATTCGTGATGGTATAGGAACGCACGAGTTGCGCACCGGTAGAATCGGTGGTCGTCAGCGTGTAATCACCCGGCCCTACGTCGACCAGGTCCTCAGCCGTAGAGATGGTATCGGTTGCACCACTTACCAACCAAGAGAAGGTGTATGGCGCAAGCCCGCCACTAGTAGTTACCGAGGCGCTGCCTCCGGTACCGTCTTCGCAGGCGGTTGCGCTGATGCTGTCCAACGTTTGCACCAACCGTCCGATCTCGATATCTCCCGTAGTGAACGTACACCCGTTAGCATCCGTGACGGTAGCCGCGTAGCTACCCGCGCAGAGATTGGATACGCTCGCCCCGGTCGAATCGACACTCCACGTAAAGGTGTAGTCGGGGGTGCCCCCGGCAGGAACGAGTGTAACGCCTCCGGTGCACCCTTCGTCTTCGGTATCCGATCTGAGTATTACGTCGGCTACCAGAGCATCCGGCGTAATGACTTCGATCGTATCCATGACGGCTGAGTCACGGGCGTCGGTTACGGTAATGATGTACGGACCCCCGGGTAAGGACAGCTCTACGCGGCGGGCGGTAGAGGCCAGATCGACGTCACCCGGCTGCGTAGTGATCCGGTAAGGTGCCAAGCCACCGCCGAGGGATAAAACGACCGTGCCACCGTCAGCGGCGCAAGTACCCGAAACGACGGATACGCTGTCTATGGCCAGGTCGCGGGCACCGATCTCGAAGCAATTCATGCCGGTGCAGCTATTTGCGTCGGTGACCGTTACGCAGTACTCCCCGATGGTCGTCAGCCCGCTTATACTTTCCGTCGTTGCCGTGAAGCCATCCGGCCCGGACCAGCTATACTGGAAGGGAGCGGTACCCCCCTGGGTTACGACGTTGACGTCTTCCCCTCCGGCGGCGTTTCCGACAATGGCCCCGTCGATCAGCAATGGCTCCGCTTCGTCGACGGTTAGTCCGCGTAGTTGGCGGGCGCAGCCGTTGGCATCGGTGACGGTGACTGAGTAGCTGCCCCCACGGAGGTTTGATTGTTCGAGGACGTTATCCGCCAGATCGCCGCTCCAGTCGATGAGGAAGGGGGCGGTACCACCAATGGTTGCGAGTCGGATGCTACCGGTATTACCACCACCGCACGCTACGACATCTATATTGTCTACCTCCACTTGGAACGGTGGGGGGGCGGTGAGGGTAAAGCTCATGGTATCGGCCTCCCCCCTGGGGTTGCTGACGATAACGGTGTACGCTCCGGCGGGTAGGTTGTTTGCTACCTCGCCGGCGGCGTCGGTGCCCTCCCAGGCGTAGGTGAAAGTTCCCTCCCCCGCTACTTGCAGGACGATGAAACCGTTCGACAGGTCGGAACAGGTCGGGTCACCTACCTCACTACCGAGGATGCTGGGGGCGTCACCGCCATTGATCTGCCCGTTGAGTAAGTTGACTTCCTGCTCTCCGCCGACCGTCAGTACTTCGGTAGGCACCGGTTCGTCTACGAACGCAATAATGGTGGGGTTCTCGTTGCGTAGGCGAAAGCATAGCGTATAGAGGATGGACCCATCCGGTAGATTTGTCTCACCGTTTGCGTTAGGGTCGTTCCAGATCACCCTGATCACCCCCGGCGAAGCTCCGTTTAACAGCAACGCGCCGGGTAACGGAAATTCGACGTCACTCCCTTGCCCTATGAACTCAAGTACTTCGGAATCATAGGAGATGGTATACTGAAAGGAAACGAGGCTATCGATCCCGTACCCCCTTACCGGTAAACAAACCGTCTCACCGGTAGCCCCGCTCGAGGAACCGATCTCGAAGGTCAGGTCGTCGATGGTTTGCCCGTCGGAATTGATGCTTCCGTTGGTGGTTACCACGCGTACGTCGGCACCGTCCGCTCTTACCGCGCTCGGGGGGGCGGGGGCATCGGTGAAGCGCACCGCCGTTCCGCTGCCCTGCGTTACCGTAAAACAGAAGGAAGCTACTATCGACCCATCGTCCAGCGATTCCCCACCGGCGGTGGGGGCTGCCCAGTCGACTGCCAAGGCCCCGGCCGGTGAGGCAGTGATGCTCTCCGCACTCAAACCCGGCAAACCGAAATTACGCGCGCCGGCAAAGGAGAGTATCTCCGGATTGTATTCTAATACGAAGCCGAGCTGGGTTAACGCGCTAAAGTCGCTCGCGGTAAGGTCGAGACAGACCTCCGCGCCTATGCCCCCCGTGCCGGAGCCGACTTGCATCAATAAATTGCGGGGCGGCTCGGCATCGCCGCAAGGGATGCCACCGTTCAGCATTCCGTCAAAGGTGAGCAAAGTGGCAATAGCGTTGCCACCGGCATCCAGGGCGCTGGCCGAGCGGTCTCCGCCCCGGGCAATCGTCACCGGGGTCGAACATTGTTGTTGCACGTCGAGGCACAACGTAAAGGCAACCGTGCCGTCGGCGACTGAAGTGGGGTCGCCGGACCACGTAACGACTACCGGGCCGGCCGAGCCGCCGTCGAGCATCAGATCGCTGAAGGGGCCTACCCCCGTGATAGTGCCTAAGGTTGCTTTGTCCGTTTCAAAGTCGATGGGTAAAGTGAAGGCGGTGAGCTCATCGAACCCGCTTACCGTAACGTCGAGGCAGGTGGTCGACCCTTCCGCTCCGAAGCCATCGGTGATTCGGAAGGTCGGTTCCGTACCGCCCACCGGGCAAGGGGCGCAACTACCGCCGCAGTCCACCCCCGTTTCATCGCCATTTTGTACGCCGTCGGTACAGGTTGGCATAGTATCCGTACAGCCGTTGACGCGGCCGGACGTACCGGCGGTTTCCAAGGTTTCGAAGGAAGTGTTCGTAGCAACGATCTCGCTGGGGGTGAGGTCGGAGACGGTACCGGCCGTAGTATTCGTAAAGCACATTTCACCGATGACCGCCCCATCCGCCAGGGTAGTTCCCGCCTGCTGGGGCTCGAAGTAGCTTACGCGGATCAAGCCGTCGCCCCTGGCCCCCGCGTCGAGCGCTGCCGGCAGGTCGGCGATCATCCGCACACTATCGAAGGTCAGGTTAGCAACCGGAAAGCTCAGCTCGAAATCCAGCGCGGTGATCTCGGTAAAATTACCGACGTGGATGGGCACGCAGGCCGCCCCACCGGCGGGTACTTCACAGGCCATACCGAGGCAGACCGTGAAGGCATCCGTATCCTCACCGCAGGAGGATGCTCCCATACCGCCGCCGCCGTTACCGCAATCCGCACCGTTGACGACCCCGGGGGAAAGGCTCATCGGTAAGCTGTTGCCCAGGGCGTCGAAAGCACGCAGCGAGTTTTCCGGATCGTTGGCCGTAACGGGGGCCTGACTTTCGGTATTCGCGGTAAAGCATAGCCGGTAGGCTGGTTCGTCGGCGGGTACGGAGACGCCGGTAAGGGTAGCGTCATTCCACACGACCTGAATGAGCCCGGCCTCGGGGGTGGAGACTTCCGTGCCCCGTAGAGCCTCGGTGGGCGCTAGCCGCAGGAAGGTCAGGTCGGCATCCGGGTAGTTCAGTGCGAATTGGATACCGGCCAGATCGGTGAAATTAGTTATGAAGACGGGAAGGCAGACTTCCGCGGCCAGGTCGGCGCATTCATTACCGAAGCAGACGACCACGTCGGTGGTGCCGGCTCCGCAGTCGCCTTGTGCGTACAGTCCGCCAGATAAGCATACGGCCAACAAACCGCTCAGCAGCAGGGAATACATTCTTTTCATTAAGGCTTACGGTTGGTTCAGGTCAGCCCCGCCGACCCTACGAGGCTTAAGGCAAATGAATTATTGACGGACGACCTTACGGGTAAAGCGCTCTCGATCGGTCGTCAGACGAACGATGTACGCCCCCGATCGGGGGAACGTGGCCCCAGGAAGTCGTTCCACGACCTCACCCGGGCGAATCTGAAGTTTTCTACTGCTGATTAGGCGCCCGTTCGTCGAAAGCACTTCGAGGGTTGCCGCACTGGCGTACTGCAGCGAAATGACCATTCGGCTCGTCTCCGTGATCGGGTTAGGATGGATGGTCAACCGCTCGTCTTCCGCAATGACCGGGATGGATGTTACCGCGGCGATGACTACCCGCCCGCTCGTCCAAGCAGTCGCTACCGCATCTCCCATTCCGGTAATCACGATGGTATCCGTTATCGAACTTGACTGGATGGAGTCACCTACAAAGGCTACTACCGTTGAGCCGGCGACGTCATTTTTGCGCGCAAACGTCAGGGTAGCCACCGTGGTGCTGTCCGCAACGCCGAATCGTAAGCTCCCATCCAGTGCGATAAAGGTGACGTAGCCCGAATCTACCATGGCATCCCCAATACTGGCACCGGGGAGGTTCATGGCTTCACTACTGACGTATTGCAGCTGGGTGGTATCCCACTCAATAGAAGCTTCGATGGAGGCCGCCTCGGCGATACCGAAAGCAATAACGTTTACCTGAATGGGCTCCATGTCCCCTACCGATACGGTATCATTCGTAATTACCATCCTGGCCTCCTGCGCGATCAGCGGGGTGAGGCCCAGGAGAAGTAACCCGAAGGGCAGCAACCGGAAGTTGGTTGATTTCATGAGATTGTAATTAATCGGTGTCGATAAAAATCCGTGAGGGCACGGTAAAATGAGGTCGTCTTACCAGCTAAGGTAGCAAATACGCTTTGCATCCTATATATAGGAATAAGAATGGCCGGCCGGATGCCGTAACGGCAAAATACATATGGTAGCTTAATGGGAACTATTACCTACACTCCATCACTGTATTATAATGCGTTCGGTAACCTGACGCCCACCCCGGGTAGCCTGTAGGAAATACACCCCCGATAGCCCGACATCGCCGCGAAGCAAGTCCACACGCCGCAGCCCGGGGCCTGCCGCCAGCGAATGCCGCCAAACAAGCCGCCCCGAAGCATCGTACAGGGTAAGTCGGGTAGTTTCCTCCGTACTCCCCCGCATCCGAACGGTTGCGCGATCCACGATCACCGTGGGGAAGACCTCCAGGGATAACTCCTGCCGCTCAGCGGGGGAATAGGACAAATCCGGAACGACCAGGCTACGGTCGGCCACCACCGCCTCCCGGGGTAGCCAGTCGTCGGTCAGGTGAACGAGCCCCGCCCGATCCACGCCCGCCGTTACGCGCAGTCTGAGCTCGAACATGGGGCGCCCGGCAGGTAAGCCCTCTGAGCTATGGTAAGCGAACGGAAGGAGGCCATCGGATAGGAAGGCGGCATTCATTTGATCGGCCGAGATACTACCCGGTGTCAAGGCGATGACCTCGGCCCCGTCGTCAACCCTCAGGGTTCCTTGAATCCCTACGCTACCACGAAGCGCTCCCGGATATATACTTATTGCTATGGTTTGGGTATCGAGCGTTCGCTGACGCATTTGCAGGTTAGCGGTGGGTGGGTTGGTACGGGGTCGTGTATCGAAGCCATTACCGGTTACGTCGCCAATCATTACCGCTAAAAAATCAGCCGCCGCCACCGGTTCGCCCAGATTGCCGACGGTCGTGAACTCTGGAAAGACCGTCGCCCACGGGTTGGAAGGTATTGGAAAAGCGTAGTCCGCCTTAATGAACCGGTAGGCGGTGTTATTGACATATTCGGAATCTAACCCGAGGATGAGCCGGCGTATCTGAATGATGTCCCGCACGGTCACCCGACGGTCGTTGCTTACGTCCGCTGCTAGAATTTCGTAGGGGTCGTTCATTACCGACTCGGCGAGAATGGCATCGGTAATTGCGACGATGTCCGCGGTAGTAACGCCGGATTCGTGGCGGCTATAATCATCGAGAAAAGGAGTGACGGTGTACTGCTGACCGAGCATCAGATCCGTAAAGTCGTACTTCCCCGCCGGGGTGGTGACATCCATTAAATCCGGCCCCGCCCCTTCGAGCGTAACCTCGACCCCACCAACCAAAGTACCGTTGACGGAGGATACGGTGCCGCCGATCAGCCCACCCGACTCGGCCAGGCAGCTCCCCGCCGGTCGTTGAACGTTAACGGACGAGCTACAGTAGCCCCCACGTTCACCGGCCGGATCAAAGGCGTACACCCGTACGGGAACTCGGTCTTCACTGGCACAATCCAGGATCAACGCCTCCCTACCGGCTATCGGATTGAAGCCCGGGCGGCCGGCTTCGCTCTCCGTGTATACACTATAGGTAGGCTCCTCACCGCAAAAGTCGACGTTGTCGGGGATGAATAACGAGGCAAACAGTACTCCCGTGGCGTTACCACCGCCTATGGCGCGTAAGCCGACCGTCACCTCCTCGCGGCAGGTGGGGGCGGCATTCACTTCGTTATCTACGCAAACGGGCAGGAGGTGAACACTGGGGTTGCCGCACTCATCGGTTACCTCCAGGCGAATAGCGTGCTCCCCTTCGGGGATGCCGACGGCGGCAACCGTGAAGATACCGGCACCGTCCGACACAATTTCCCCTTCGATAAGGAACCGGGTGCGCTCGAACTGCCCGGTGTAGTTTTCGTCCAGCTCGCCTACGATGCCCAGGTCGTCCGGGCTGGTGCAGCTATCGGTCACGGATAGTGGAATACGGGTAGTCGCCGCACAGTCATCCCCGGACAGCGCGAAGCAGGTTATCGGTTCGAGCTGAATGACCTCCGGTGCCAGCGTATCTATGACGCGTACTATCTGGGTATAAACGAAGCCACCCCGGCCGGGGTCGGTACCGTAAGCATCCACCAGGGAACTGGTAAAGCCGCTATTGCCGCGGATGCTATCCTCGTCCAATCGCGCTACGTCGTCTTCCAGAATATTCGGCTGATTCGGAAACAAATGCAGATAGGTTGCTTCATCGGTGTTGCCATCGTTATCGAAATCACGCGGAATGACGATCGGGGCGGCGGCCGGGTCGAATTCACAAAGATTCAGTACCCGGTAAGTATAGGCGATATTATAGCATTCGGTGCCGATGCCAGCCTGGATCGCCGCCGTAACGGTGGTTACGAACAGATCACAGCCCGTCGTGGAAACGAGGACCTGGTCGGCATCCATCGTATCCGTGCATTTGCCGTTCCGATCGGGCGGGAACGCTACCGTATATGCCGTCTCCGCCACTACCCTTATCGCCTGGGTACAGGAGTTGCTACTCATTTGCCCGTCGGGCTGAACGACTACGAAAGACCGAATGAAGTTGCCCGCCCCGCAGTCGTCGAGGGAACCGGTTACCCCTTGCCGGATGGTGTCCGAACAGCTTCCGATGGCTAGTGCCGCCCCAAAAGCCGCGTCCAGCTTATCGGTGGGTTCTATCGACAGGTCTTGCGACAAATCCAAGGCGGCAAATTCACGGCAGGTCAGTGATACGTTCGCCGGGGCTTGGCAAACGACGTCCGCCATCCCCCGGACCGATACAGCGGTGGTACAAGTGCTCACGTTGCCGCTCGCGTCCGTTGCTCTTAGACCCACCGTAACGGGGCCGACGTCTTCGCAGGATAGTCGCAGCGCGGAACCATACATTTGTCCTGAGCCCAGCACCTGCGCGCCGTCGCCATTCAATTCCACCAAAGCGATGCCTAAGCTTATTTCGCCGCACAGATCACTACTCCCGCCTCCGATCTGCTGTGCCGTAAGTACCGCGATGCCCTCCGCAGGGCCGGTGAACGCCAATTGAACGGTAGAGTCGGGCACGCAAGTGGCGACGGGGGCGGTGGCATCCGATACGATCATCTGGACGTCCGTAAAGTCACGATTCCCGCAAGCATCCCGATAGGTATAGCGAATAAAATAAGCCCCGGGGCTGAGTGGAGGCGTGACCTCTTCCGTGGCATTCGACAGCAGAACCGGCGTTTCAGCCTGAATCAGCGCCGTACCCTGGTACACCGCGGCCTGGATGGTGGGTTGGCCGTCGCAATTATCCGTGAGCCCGAGGCCGGGCATATCGAGTCTTACACGCGCGGCGCACCCCGTCGGCGCGTTGGTACCGAACCGGAGCGGGCCACCGTCAGCTACCCCGTCATCGTTAACGTCTTGCGTGGGCGGGGTAAATACGGGTGCCTGCCGATCGGTGACGAGCCAGGTTTGGGTATAGCTCCGCACGAGTAGTGGCGTACAGGCGTCGCGAATGGTAAAGGTTCTCACCAGCGTAAATGACTGGCCGCAGCTGAAAACCGGCGGTGAGTCACTGTACTCCAAAGACAGGTTACAGACGGCGCTCGACCCGAGTGGCAATACCTGCAACAGACCGTCCGCGGAGGCAAAAGTCGGAAGATCGACCACCCGCGGGGTGGGGATAGTGCCGGGCGGCAAGCTCGCCAGCTCCGCGCATTCCCGTTCCACCGAGGTCGGGATCGTGGCCGTGCTCACGCTGGAGAGCGTTACCGGCGCGCGCGCCGTGATGACGCCCCGCCCGATCGTAAAACCGGCCACGAGCGGGGAAGCAGCGACCACGTAGTTGAACGTTCCGCAGCCATCCACGACGGGGCCATTGGAGGGGTCCCCGTCGAGGACCGTTACGGAGAATAGCTCGGGGCCGGCCGGATAGCCGTCGCCATCCGCGTCGAAGGACCCGGTCAGGAGGCGCTCGGGGCGTGCCACCGCCGTACAGCTACCCTGCTCGAGCGTGAGGTTTACCTGGGGAAAGGCGAGGAGGGAAACGGTATAGTTCTGCGCATAGAGTGCCCCGGCGACACAAAGTGCCACTGCTGCAAGACCACAGCGCAGAAGCAACCGCATGATATATTCGTTTCGCAAGATTTCGTTGGAAAGACCCGTAAAACAATCCGAGAAGACAAGGGCAAGGAGAGTAAATATACGTCTATCGATCACGCAGTTTCCCGACAAAATCAGGCTTTCCCACCTTCTATAACATACTTGTTGACCAGTAGCCTTAATTGGGGGATGACAACTGCTTCGATCCACGGGTTTTTCCGTAGAAAGATGCCGTTGCGTGGGCTCGGGTGCGGTAAAACGAAAAATTCCGGCAGATAGGCTTCGTAATTCCGAACGGTTTCCGTGAGGGTGCGCTCACGCCTTTTGCCCAAATGATGCCGCTGGGCATACGCCCCGATCAAGATCTTCAACCGTACGTCGGGCAACATCTTGAGGAGCTGATCCTGCCAGAGCGGCGCGCACTCCGGGCGGGGCGGCAGGTCACCCCCTTTACCCTTCCCCGGGTAACACATCCCCATCGGCGTGACGGCGAAGGTCGGGGAGTCGTAAAACACCGCCTCCCCTACCCCCAGCCATTCCCTCAGTTTACGGCCGCTGGGGTCGTCCCACGCTACGCCGGATTCATGGGCCAGCCTGCCCGGGGCCTGACTGATCAGTGCAATGGTCGCCTTTGGGTGCAACCGAAATATCGGCCTCGGGCCACGGGGCAGCTCAGCGGCGCAGTGCGTACAAGCGGCCACGGGCGCATAAGCCGGGTCGGAGTGCGGGGCAAAACCGGTAGGGTTATTCAGCGGCATGGGATGGTGAGGTGGGTTTACCTATAAACTACACATCGGAAGCGCCACTTGTGCGGGGCACCTCCGATGCGGAGCTTAAACGCTTACCCTAAACAACCCGGCTTAAGGCTTCAGAAAACGGGTGGTTTGTACCTCACCGTCCTGCTCGAGACGTAGCACGTAGATGCCAGCGGGGTAAGCCGTCAGATCGACTTGCCCGACCCCGTCGGGTAGGCGGCCCATCAGCTGGCCGTTAGCGTTCCAGATAAAGGCGGTCGCGTCTTTCGGTACCGGGCGGCTCAAATACAGCGTTTCGCGGGCCGGGTTCGGGTATACCGTCAGCCGATGGCTCAGGAAGCGAACGGATACGGGGCCGTACGTGCGCTCTTCGCCGGACCGGTCTACCTGCCGTAGCCTGTAGTAGTTGACGCCGACTGCGGGCTGCGTATCTATATATAGGTATTCCCCCGTCGAATCACCTTGGCTGGCAACCCGGCCGATAGCCATCCACCCACTACCGTCGGCGCTGCGTTCGATGAGGAAATGTTTGTTATGGCGTTCGTCTTCCGTTTCCCATTCGAGGCTTACCTCTTTTTCCCCGGCAGTCGCACGGAAGCCGGTGAGCCCGACCGGCAGGGCGTCGAACGGCTCGGCGTTGAACTGGCAGGCGGATTGCGGTATGGGGTTAGCCGTAATCCCCAGGTGGCCGACTAGCGGGCCGCTAAAGTCCGGGCTCCGGGCGAGCGACTGATCGGCCGGCGCATCCGCCGTCCAGCTTACCGAGCTTACGATGCTACCCGCCGGGTTGCTTAGGGTAACTTCATCACCACCGTTATTTAGGCCTAGGGAGCCGGGGATCCCCCGGTTAGCCCCGGCGGTCGGGCACCCCAGGTCAGTAGTGGGCGCAGCGGCAAAAATGACGAGGGCCGTGCCGGGCGGGAGGATCGTCCCTTCCGGAAACTCGTGGAGTATGCCGGTTGCCTCGGCGAGCAGGTAGCCGGATAGGTCCACCGGCGCGCGGCTGCTGTTGAACAGCTCCACGAACTCGTCCGACGAACCGCTGGTAACGCCGTCGCCGTTGGCATCCCTGGCCGCATCGGTGCTACTGCCTGCGATGGGGTCGAAGTTCACCTCATTGATCACGACTGGCCCGCTGATGCAGGTTCCGGCGGCAAAATCGAAGGGTACGGTCAGGGCTTCATCGCCGGTGCAACCGCCGCCGCTGATGGTGAGGGTGTAACGCTCCCCCTCCGTTAGGCCCTCGGCCAGGATGGTTCCGCGCTCGTCCGTTGCCGGGTCGTCACCCGATAGTACCACGTCGGGGTCGGAGAAAGAAAGGACGCTACCGGGCTCCGGGCCGTTCGTGAATCGAATGCGCGCGCGGCCGTCGTCCGCCCCCTCCGTATTCGCCGCGCAGCCAAATCGAATGTTATCAACGCTGATGTTGATATCGCACGTGTTGGAGCAACGGTTTTCGGTGGTACTGATCCGCTGCGTAAGCATACAATCGCCGCCGCCGTCGAAAATACTGACTTGAACCTCATCGCCCTCCTCGAATTCACCGGCGGTATTTTCTAAGATCAGGGTACCATCCGGGACGGTAGTAAAATCGTCGCCCAGGTTGATCGTGGTGGCGGTGACGTCGCGCGCCGGGGTCGTAGCACCGGCTTCCACTACCAGTACTGCGTCGTCATCGACGCCCGAGTACCGGATGCTGATGCGGAACAAGTCCGTTCCGGGCTCGGTACTTTCCGAGAGGCAGGTGATTTCGGCGTCTTCCAGCCCGATGAGGGAACAGGGGTCGTCAATATCGTTGGCGATCACGGCGAAATCATCCAGCCCGAAGTAATCGTTACCATTCTGTACGGCACTGACGGTTAATTGAAATATACCGACGCCGTTCGGGATGATGATGTCATGGGGTTCCCAGTCGTCGGTGGATCGATCCGCGGAGCCTTCGAAAAAGGTCACCTCGTCCTGCAGGACGCCGTCGTAGGTAAGCCGGTATTTCAGGTCGTCACCGTTGTCGAACCCTACGGCGCGATAGTAAAATCGGATACGTACGTTTCTCGTTTCCGACATATCCACGGGCTCGAAGATCAGGTCGTTATTGCCGCGGCGCCCGCCGTTGGCGTTGTTGATGTCGTGGCCGCCGAAGAAGAATTGCCCGTTTAACGGCTCGATCGGCCCGACGCCCTGGGTTACGCCCCAGGTATCTTCGCCGGAATAGGGCTCGGGGTCGGAAGTGTAGGGCCAGGAGCCCTGCGTGGGCTCGTCAAAATCCTGAAGTCGCAGTGTTTGAATTTGGGCGAGTACGCAGGTGCCGGCAATGTTAAATGAGCAAGGTTTTCCTTCGGAAGGAAGGAGTAAGGTGGGGGGCACCCAGCATAAGCCGAGCACTAGCAGCGTGGTGGCTGCACGAGTAAAAGTTAATAGCATTAGGATTAAGTTGTTATCAGGGGGGGTGTTAGGAAAATAGGATTTAGGTAATACTAGGTGAATAGGGTAAGCAGGGGGTAAAGGTAGCCACTTGGCGCACTTGTGCAATTAATAACCTAATTTCGCGCCGCGACGTATGGTATTTCAAATTAACGAGGACGAGAGAAAAATCTTCGCGGTCATCAGTAAGGCCGCCGCGGAGTTGGGCTTTCCGACCTACGTGGTCGGGGGCTACGTGCGTGATCGCTTACTGGCCCGCCCGAGTAAGGATCTCGATATCGTCTGCGTCGGTAGCGGTATAGAACTGGCTCGGTGCGTTGGCAACTGCCTGCACCCCAGAAGCCGGGTCACCGTATACAAGCGCTTCGGCACGGCCGCCCTCAAGCACCGTGACCTGGATATCGAATTCGTTGGCGCCCGCAAGGAATCATACCGGGCCGACAGCCGCAAGCCGACCGTCGAATCCGGCACCCTCGGTGACGACCAGAACCGCCGCGACTTCACCATTAACGCGCTGGCCATCAGCCTCAACGAGCGTGACTACGGCACCATCATCGACCCCTTTAACGGGTTGGAAGACCTGGAGTCCAAACGCATCGTTACACCGCTGGACCCGGCGAAGACCTTTAGTGACGACCCTCTGAGGATGATGCGCGGCGTTCGCTTCGCGGCTCAACTGGGCTTCCGCATCGATCGGACCACCCTGATCGGGATGCGCGACCACGCCCACCGCCTAAAGATCATCAGTTGGGAACGGATCGCAACCGAGCTCAATAAGATCCTACTGGCTCAACGGCCGAGCGCCGGGCTGAAGCTGATGAGCGATACCAAGTTGCTCGACTACGCACTTCCCGAACTGGCCGCCCTCCGCGGCGTAGAAAGCCGTAACGGCCGGAAGCATAAGGACAACTTCCTTCACACCATTCAGGTAGTCGACAACCTGGCACCCAATAGTGACGACCTCTGGTTGCGCTGGGCGGCCCTATTACACGACATCGGTAAATCCCGCACCAAGCGGTGGGAGAATAAGGTGGGGTGGACCTTCCACGCGCACGACGCGGTGGGGGCGGGTATGGTGCCGAAGATCTTCCGCCGCCTACGGCTACCTAACGATAAGCTGAAGTACGTCCAGAAATTAGTCGCCCTTCACCAACGCCCGATCTCCCTCACCGAAGAAGAGATCTCGGACTCCGCCGTACGCCGCATTCTTTTCGACGCCGGTGAGGACATCGACGACCTGATGATGCTCTGCGAAAGCGACATCACCTCGAAGAACCCCCGTAAGGTCAATCGGTACCTGGCCAACTACAGCCAGCTCCGGCAACGGATGGCGGAGATCGAGGCCAAAGACCATCTGCGCAACTGGCAACCCCCCATTACCGGGGAGTTCATCATGGATACTTTCGCCATTCAACCGAGCCGGCAGGTGGGTATGATAAAGGACGCGGTGCGGGAAGCCATTCTGGACGGAAACATCCCCAATAATTTCGAAGCGGCCAAAGCGAAGATGATCGAAGCCGCTGCCGCTTTGGACATATATCCAGTTGTTTAATACCCGACAATTGCGGTTTTAGAAAATTTTAAGAGAGAAATTTTCCGTACCCCATAGGCATGGGGTAGAACCCCCCCACCCCCTCCCCCTATCTTTGAGGTATCGAAAGCGGAAGTGGTGCAACACTCCCTTTCGAGGATTTTCCAAAAAGCGTGTTCGAATTGTTTTTACGCGGCCGATTGTTGGTTTTCTGCCGCGACTCTGAAAGGTTTTGGCGCACAGCGCCCTAGATTCCAGTTATTAACAGGTAGTTTAAAAGCTACACTATAAGACCTTGGCGGTGCAACGCCGAGGTCTTTTTTATTTGAACTCTTTGCTTTACCTATTACACATTACGCACTGTCTTGTTTTCAACCACACTGTCTGATGCTACGACTTAAATCACCGTAGCGTGTTTTGATTACATAAATATGGGGAGACCGGCACACTGCCAGTCTCCCCTTTTTCATTTGGCTGAACGAAGAAAATTTACTCTTCTTCGGCAGCGGCTTCTGCGGGAGGTGGTGGGGGTGCGTTCTCCTCGTTAAACTTTTTGATTACGGCGTTGAAGTCGTCTACGCTGAGTGCCTGTTCGTTCATGACGACCTTTTCACGGAGTGCGGCCATGATCTTTTTCTCTATGGCGCTGCCGCTTAGTTGGTTCCGCTGTTCCTCGTCATCCAGCGCGCGCCGAACGTAGTTGTCGATGAAGTCGTCGGTCATGAAGTCAGGGCGTTGGCCGCCGAGCATATTGACGAGGTTAGCCTCGGCTTCGGCACGCAAGTCCTCGTACTCCAAGTTTGATGCCCTCATCGTCGGCGACTTTGTTGCGGATGATCATCCAACGCACGCCGCGCTCGAAATTTTCGAAGTCGGTTTCTTCCCCTTCGTTCAGTTCTCGCATGAACTCGAGGGGCAGTTCCATCTCCGTACCCTCTACGAGCAGTTTCTGAATGGAAAAGTTGGCCATCCCGTCCGCCTGTTGTTTGAAGCTGGCGCTTTGCTTCGTGCGAATGTCTTCGCGCAACTCTTCCTCGTTGGTCACTCGCCCGGAGAGGTCGTACTGATTGAAGAAGTCTTCGTCGAGCTCGGCTTCCGTCACCCGGGTGATGCTATCGATCTTAACATCGAAGGATTTGCCTTTGAGGTCGGTATCGGCGTCCACGTCCAGGAAGTAGCGGCGGATGTACGCTTCGGTGCTTTCTTCTTCTATGGTACTCAGGTCCGATACGTTAACTACCTCCCCTACTTCTCGTCCGACGAATAGTGCCTTGCCCTCTTCGGTGAGGCTTTCGGAGTACAGTTTGGTGGAGTTGGTGATCTTGTCCTCTACCGGACCGGCTTCGGTGAAGGTTACGCTTATCACGTCCCCTTCCTGCACGGTACCCTCCGTGAGGTCTTCGGAGTCGCCCGAGCGTTTACGCATATTGGCTACGGCTTCGTCCACGTCTTCGTCCGATACATCCAGCACGTAGTAGTCAACGGCTTCGTCCGGCATCTTGTAGTCGAACTTCGGGGCGAGGGCGAGGTCGTACTCGAGGGTAAGGTCCTGCAGGGTGGTGGCGGTGATGACGGGGGTATCGTTATCTACCGGGCGGGGGGAGAAGATGACGTCGAGGTCGTTCTCTTCGATGTGGCCGAAGAGGGCTTCGCGAATTTCGTTGTCGAGGATGCGACCGAGAACTTCGTTACCGAACATCTTGCGCATGGTGGACATGGGCACCTTCCCTTTCCGGAAGCCTTTCATATTGACGTTTCCGCGCTGCTTTTTAAGTTCGTCGACGAGTTGCGTGTTGATCTCTTGCTTCGTCATGGTGACCGCGATGCGGCCGGTAACGTTGCTGGTCTTATCAAAGGTGACGTTGGGCATATACTGCAGGTTGATCCGGTTTGGGCTCGAAGAGCATACCGGTAAAAGAGCGGCCTGCCTCATAAGAGCTTATCGGGAGTGCAGCCCAGGAGAGCAAGTTCATTCCGGATAAGCTCCGAGGCAGGCCGCGGGAAACGTTTTACTGTGTGCGGGTGAAAGGACTCGAACCTTCACGCCTTGCGGCACTAGATCCTAAATCTAGCGTGTATACCAATTTCACCACACCCGCGATGGAGCGCGCTTCAGCAAAACGCATTTTGCTAAAGCGGCACAAAAGTAAGGTGAAGAAATTGCTTATGCAATACTTCCGCGCTTTCTCCTTCTACCGCCCCTTAATTCTTACCCAGAGATCGGAAAGCCAGTCTGCCGCGTCCAACCCTTCGCGCGGGCCGGCGAACTCCCGCGTGACGACCGCGGGGCTCACCGTTGTATCCAGTTGCCAACTAAAGATGTAGCTGTTAGGATCCGTCGGGTCATCGGCGATCAGACCGTAGCGCAAGTCGTTTACCTGTACGCAGCCGGCGGCCCGGGCGGGGATGACGCCATAAAAATCCTGGGTGAACCAGCGTAAGATCCGTACGTCCCTGTCATCTAGGTAAGGGGCGATCCATTCGTGGTTCCCCTCGATGACGGTGAAGGGAGCAAACGTTCTTTGCCGGTCGAACAGGCTGTACTGGCTGAAGTAGTAGCGGCCACCTTCCGCCCGCGCGGTGCCCGACCAGAGCACGTTGTTGAGGATGGAGGGGGATACGACGCGGTCTTCTACCGCGATACCCTCTCGCTCGAGGGTCACGTCCATCACTTGGCGCACGTTAAAATAGTTGATCACGGTCATCGACAAGTAGGCACTAGAAAGAATGATTCCAATGGTGTTCAGCTTTCTCCTTTTTCTCTTACTTCGATCGAGGTACCCCCCGCTCCGCTCCTCCTGGCTCTCCTGATGCGTCCTCGCCAAAATCAGACAGGCGAGAAACGGCAAGGTGTAAAGCGGGTCCGCTACGCTAATGGTGTTCCAGGCCACTCTGGTCTTTACGAACGGCTGTAATAGCTGGGTGCCGTAAGCGGTAAAACAGTCGAGAAGAGGGTGAGTAACTACGGCGGCGAATACCAATAAAGACCACCCTCGCCAACCCGTATTGCGGGCGGTGTCGGGAAAATTCCTTACCCATCTAATACCACCGACGATCAGGAAACTGCCGCTGAAAACGACCGTGATCAGTAGGGTGATGACGGGGATGCGGTAGATTTCGATCGGCATCAGCAGGGAGCCGCCGGTTAGCAGCAGGTAGAATGCCAGCGCGAGTGCGGGCCAGATCACCCACCCGCCTAACGGCCCCTCCCGGCCACCGTAAAGACGGTGCAGCGCCAGGCCGATGATCGGCGCAGCCAGGGCGGCAAAGGGCAGGCTGTGCGTGAAGGCACGGTGATAAGCAAGCGCGCTCATCGGGTCGCTGACGGCGTTCGCGAGCACGTCCAGATCGGGGAGCGTACCACAGATACCGCCCCATAGCATGGCCCGGTTACCGACCTTGCGGCCGAGGGTGGCCTCTCCTACGGCGGCACCCAAAACGATTTGCGTCAGTGAATCCATTAGCTCGTGGGAGTTAGGTGAGTCGCTCTTCGTACAAACTCCTGAAGCCTGGTGTAGTTACCAGTAGCTGTTGAAGGTTCCCCTCCCCCATTATTCGGCCGCCTTCCAGGTAGTAGATGTAATCGAATAGCCGAAGTAGGTGAAGACGATGGAAGGTACTGACGATGGTTTTATCCGGGTAGGCTGCAAAGATTCGTTCGTAAACGAGTATCTCCGTTTTAGGGCCCAGGCTACTCGTCGGTTCGTCGAGTAGCAGCAGCGTGCTCGTATCGGCGGCAAGCAGGCCACGTATGATACTTACCCGTTGCCGTTGGCCGCCGCTGAACCAGAAGGGCCTGGCCCGGCGTGTAGTTCTGGTAATCGTAACCGAAAACCAAGCTCAGTCTTTGGGATAGAAAGCTCAAGTGATTACTGCTTTTAAACGCTTCTTCAAGTGGGGCGGCCGGAGCGCGGGGCTGCAATATCGGGTTATCTCTTTGCTAAGTCCTACTTTCACTGCCGATGTCTTCCACTTCCCGACGCCGTTTCTTCGCTATTGTCGTCCTATCTCTGTTGCTTCTGTTTGCCGGCTTCCTGTGGGTACGGCCGCTGCTGAACATCGGTGCCGGCTACGCAGCTAAGCACGCCTGCTCCTGCCACTACCTCCAGGGGCGGGGCTTGGATGAGATCCGCGCGCACGACCTCAACTTTTCCGTATTGGGCATGACGCAGTTATCACCGGGTAAAAACGAAGTGCGGGCTTCCTTTTTCGGCTTGGTCCCCAGGCGTGCCGTTTATCGGCCCGGTGTCGGCTGCACGCTGATCAACGACGATCTACTTCCCTTAGCAGCATACGGCAAGGGTGTGGGTGCTAAGCCAGCGGTACGGAGCGACTCGGTACTCCCCCCCACTACCCTACCGCAGCTGAAGGCCGCCGTCGGGCTGGCTATGCGGCCGGTACCCGGGGGCGGTGCGCACGCGGTCGTCATCCTGCAAAACGGTCGCATCGTCGGCGAACGCTACGCGGAGGGATTTACGAAAGACACCCCCCTGTTGGGCTGGTCAATGACCAAATCCTTGACCGGGATGGCGTGGGGTAGCTACCGCCCCCCGGGGCCGGGGCAAACCAACGAAGAGGTGATCGACGAATTGGTCAACCGCGATAACCTCTACGACGAATGGGCGACGGACGCCCGGGCTAACATCGAGGTGGGGGAGTTGCTAAGGATGCACTCCGGCCTGGGCTGGAATGAAGCCTACGGAAGCCTCTCCGACGCGACGATCATGTTGCACGAGCATGCGGATATGTCCGCCTACGCGGCGGGGATGCCCGCGCTGGAGCCACCCGCGGAAGCATGGGTCTACTCTAGTGGCACCACTAACGTGCTGGTCGATCTACTCGAAAGGGATTTGCCCTCCGGCAAGCGCATCGAGTCGCTGCTAGAAACGCTTTACGGCCGAGTTGCCCCTACCCTACTCATCGAGCCCGATCAATCGGGCAGCCCCGTAGGCAGTTCGTACGGCTGGGCGACGGCGCGGGACTGGGCCAGGCTCGGGCAGTTCATGCTACAGGGCGGGGTGTGGGAAGGGGATACCCTACTACAGCCGGGTTGGGTGGACTACATGCGAGAGCCGGCCACCGGCAGCGACGGTAGCTACGGTGCGCAGTTATGGCTAAAGGGGCCGGATACGCCGGCCTTACCCGATGATGCTTTCATGATGCGTGGCTTTCAGGATCAGCGGGTGATCGTCATCCCCTCCCACCAAGTGGTGATCGCCCGCCTGGGGCATAACGACGATAAGCAAGCGGACTTCAACGCACTCATCGAGGCGGTGCTGCGAGCCCTACCCGAAGCTAAAGGGTCTTCGAGCCTTCGGCGGTGATGGCTACGTTATCTTCCAAGCGGATACCGCCAAAATCGCGGTAACTGTTGACCTTGCCATAGTTGATGAAGTCCGTATGTAGGCCTTCCCCTTGCCACCTATCCATTAGTGCGGGGATGAAGTAGATACCGGGTTCTACGGTGATGACGTACCCTTCCCGTAATCGACGACCGAGGCGGAGGTTACGCGTACCGAATTGAGTACTTCGCTGGAATTCCTCGTCGTAGCCGACCAGGTCTTCCCCGAGGTCTTCCATATCGTGCACGTCCAATCCAATCATGTGCCCGAGGCCGTGGGGCATGAAGAGCGCGTGCGCCCCGGCGGCTACCGCTTCGTTAGGGTCGCCTTTAGTAAGCCCCAAGTCACTCAAGCCGGAGAAGATGATCTTACCCGCCAGGTCATGTAGTTCGCTGAACGGCACTCCAGGCCGGCACGAATCCATGCATATCCTCTTTGCTTTGTCAACCAACCGGTAGATATCCGCTTGTTTGCTCGATAGCGGCGCTCCGATGGCGAAGGTTCGCGTAATATCACCGGCGTACCCACTCGTCGATTCGGCGCCGGCGTCGATCAGGAGCAGATCGCCCTTTCGGAGTACGTTACCGTGGTAGTGATTGTGTAAGATGTGGCCGTTACGCGTTACGATAGCGGGGTAAGCCAGGCGCCCACCCGCCGCGATGGCCATACCTTCGAGCAGGCCGGCGGTTTCGTGTTCCAACTGGCCGGGGGCGGCGTGGGCGTGGGCGGCGGCGTGCATTGCCATACTTGTTGACACGGCGACGGACATCTGCTCGATTTCCGCGGCGGACTTCAGCGAGCGCTGGTCGATAACCGCCCGAATGAGTGGTTCGCTGGCCTGTGCTTCCTTGCCGAGCAATGCACTGATGGCTGCTTTACGTTCCGCTCGGTACGGCGGTAAGAAGTGGACTTCGTTTCGATATTTCCGTAGTAGCGCTTCCAGATCGGCGAGCCCGCCACCGTAGTCAGCGCCAATACGCTCGGCCAGTTCGAGGACGCCGGGCTGCTCACCCATCCAGATCACGTGGTCCAGGTCGGTATCTTCCCCCCATAGTTTACTGGCACCGCTGCCGGCATCGATCGTTAGCGCCAAGGCGGGGATGTCGTGGCCGGCAAAATAGCGGAAATTGGAATCCTGACGGAAGGGATAGATGTTACCGGCGTAATTTCTCGGGGTCTCTTTGTTACCGGGCAAGTATACGAGGCCCGAGGCTACATCTTGAGCTAAGCGTTGGCGGCGGGCCTGATAGGTGGTCTTTGTAAACATGAGTGAGTGGTAGGGGAGTAGGCGGATGAGTGAATACTAGGGGTGGGTGGATGAGTGGATGGGCCGCCCCATCAATCTTTCGTGAGGGTCTTTAGTATATCCAGTTCGTCTTCGCGAAGCGTGCGGTATTCGCCGGGGGGGAGGTCGGCGAGGTGAACGTTCATGATGCGGACGCGCTTGAGGGTGCGGACTTCGTAGCCGAGGTACTCGCACATGCGGCGAATTTGGCGATTGAGGCCTTGCGTCAGGATGATGCGGAATTTTTGCTTGCCGAGGCGTTCGACGGTACAGGCTTTGGTAACGGTGCCGAGAATAGGGACGCCCTGTGCCATACGACGTAGAAAATCACGTTTGATGGGTTTGTTAACGGTAACGATGTATTCTTTGTCGTGAGCGTTTTCGACGCGGAGTATCTCATTGACGATATCGCCATCGTTGGTCAGTAGCAGGAGGCCGGTAGAGGGTTTATCGAGCCGGCCAATGGGAAAGATGCGCTGGGGGTAAGCCACGAAGTCGACGACGTTGGTTTTGTCGCGGCGGTCCGTGGTACAGGTTATTCCGGGTGGTTTGTGAAGGGCTAGATAGACGGTAGGCGGTCGCTCACCGAGGGGCTTGCCATCGAGGAGTACGGTATCGCCTTCGGAGACGCGGTTGCCTTTACGGGCGGCAAGGCCATTGAGGGTGACGCGGCCGGCGTCGAGCAATTTATCGGCCTCGCGGCGTGAGCAGGCTCCCGTGGCGGCGATGAATTTGTTGATCGACACGTCGTCGTCTGCCATGGGCGCGGGGTTTACGCCTGGTCTTCAGCGGTCGGGTCTTCGCCCCCAGTATCGTTTGCTTCCGCCGGCTCGGCGGCTTCGGGGGCGGCTGGCCGTTCCGGCTCGTCCGCGGCTTGTTCTTCCTTGCGCTTGGTGATCTTATTGAGCAGTTTGGCGGCGCGAAGGAGAAAGTCGGGGTGGAACTCGTTGTATTCGTTGAACACCATCAACAGGCGGGCGGCGTCATAGGCGGCCGTACCGGGCATGATCTGGCGGGCGGCAATAGGGTGCAACCAATATTCCAGGTTGTTGGAGCGGAGGTAAGACCGATCGGTATGAAAGTCGATGACTTTTGCCAGTTTGTTCAGGCTGAAAAGGTAGTCGGTTTCGCGATTAAGGTCCTTTTGGATGTCGATGATGTTGACGTAGTCGAAGCTAACGCCGCTGCGCTCACAGAGGAAGATGTCGCGGCGGCCGTCGAAAACGATCATGTCGTCGAAACGGTACTTACGCAGGTTTTTGTGCAAGAAGTTTTTTACCGCAGACTTGGTGGAGCGCAGGTTACGGAAGGCGAACTGTAGGTCGCGCTCGGAGAGGCGGAATTCCTCATCGTAGCGAAAGCGGCGGTTGGTACGCATATTGAGTACCTCGCGGATGCGGTTGGTGGTGTGGCCCAGGTCGTCCGTCTCGGCGTAAACGTCGACGATGTCTACGTCAGCTTGGTTGATCCAGCTTTCGAGAAAGATCTTGTTTGAATGGCGTTCGAAGACCAGGAGGGCGATCTCAGAAATGGCGTAGAAGTTGGGGTATCCTCCGTAGATGTTTCCATACTTCAGTTCTAAAAAGGCAATATTTTCGTTCACGGTGGGCGGTTAATTTCAGTAAAACGTAGTCTGGGGTCGGTACTTGCTGGTTGGGGCTAAACGAACGCGCAAGGTAGGCATTGTTCATGAGAAATTGCTGAGTGTTGCCGGCTACATCGTACGTACAGTCGTCGCCCTTATGCACTCTTGCTAATTACGAAACATTACACAAAAGGTTTATTCGGGAGGCCAGAGTGCTGGAATAAAACGTCCATTCCGGTAAATTTCGCGCCCGTCGGCGTAGATACGGCCGCCATTTTTCATACCGGCGATCATATCCCAGTGTACGCTGCTTTGATTTTGCCCGCCGCACTGGGCGTAGCTCTGCCCGATGGCCATATGGACGGTTCCGCCGATCTTTTCGTCGAACAGGATATTCTTACTGAAGCGTTCGATCGTGTAGTTGGTGCCAATGGCCGCCTCCCCGAAGCGTCGGGTACCATCGATGGCGAATGTCTCGTCGAGCACCTCCTGCCCTTCTTCGGCCCGCCAGCTCTCGATGTATCCGTTTTCGACGTTTAGCGTGACGCCGCGTACCGTGTTCCCGTTGCGGATAGCCGGGTAGTCGAAATGGATCGTCCCGTTTACGCTCTCCTCCTCCGGGCTGGTATAGACCTCCCCACTCGGCATATTGGTTTGCCCGTCGGAGTTGATCCAGACGCGCCCGCTGGTAGTGAAGGTGATGTCCGACCGCTCATTGAGGTAGCGAAATTTAGTACACCCGTTGAGGTGGTCCACTACGCCCTGCTGGCGCTTTCGGACGGCCAACCACGCGGCGCGGGGGTCTTCTTTCGTCGTCTTGGTAGCCTGGAGCACGAAGTCGGTGTATTCCGTGAGGCTCATCCCGGCCTCTTCGGCGAGGGCGGGGCAGGGGAATACGCAGACGCTCCGTTTTAGGCTACGGTCGGCCGTACGGCTAAAATAGATGTCGTGGTAAGGCTTGTGGCTCTCCCTACGCGCACCACGCAGCTGCTCGCTCATCGGTTCGCCGCGCAGGTCGAATGGCGCCCGGATATTTATGTAGGCATCAAAGTGCTGGATGGCTTCCTTATATAAGGTACTGACATAGGCGGCCTGCTCCGGGCTGGCGTACTCCCGCATCGCCGCCGCCTGCCCCTCTACGGAGAGGCTGTATTCGAGGTGGCCGCCCACCTTGAACGTTTCTACTTGCACGGCGGCGATCAAGGGGGCGGCTAGCGTGGTGCTTGCTATGTAAAGCCTTTCCCCCGCCCGTAATTCGACGCAGTAGTTAACGAGCAAATGGGCGTAGCGCTGAAGCTGTTGCGAAGTCATATACAAAGGTATTTGGGTTGCCTACGGTCCCGGCCGGTGAAGGGCATAAACCCTACGGTCTGACTGATCGAGCCGGTGGATGGGTACAAGAATAGAAAACCTTCGGTACGCCCGTTCCAGTCAGGTACGAACTTACCGAAGGTTTCTCCAATCAACTCTTCGAGTATACGAACAGTTGGCTGATGCCGAGCCTACCGCACCACGAGCTTAGTCGTCAGTGTCTTATCCTGGCTCTGAATCGTCACCAGGTATACCCCCGCAGCCGTACCCCGGGTGGATAGGGTAGTCCGCGCACCGGTCAGCAGCTGCTTCATGACAAGTTTGCCATTTAGATCGTATATCTCCACGAAGGAGTGATCATCTACGGCCCCGGTATAATCCACCGTCAGCGCTTCCGCCGTTAAAGGATTGGGGAAGACGGTCAGCGTAGGCGCTGCGATTGCGGACTGCCAGGCACCTTGGCCCGAATCGGGTACGCGAATACGCCCGGGCACCGGCTCGAGGATCCACTGGGCGCTCTGCCAAACGGGGAAGGTGGTTCCGGCCTGCGCAAAGCCGGTCAGGTCCTCTACGTGGACGGTCTGATCGGATTGCCAGCGGTTGGTTACCCGCGACCTTCCGTTACCGAGGCCGGCGATTACCCACTGGGAGCTCCACCAGCCCGGGCTCCGCGTAGTAGCCTGTACGAAACCGTTCTGATCCTCTACGTGCATATAGTCACCGGTTGCCACGTTACGAATCTCGCTGAAGCCGCTTAGCGTTGATTCTACTACCCAATTGTAGTCCGCCCCCCCGGCGCGGGCGCTGTAGCCTACGCGGTCGCCAGCGTCGTAGAGGTAGGTGTTCTGCCAAACGTTTTTGATGCGGTAGGTAGATCCATCGCCATCTCCACCGCCGTCACCACCGCTTCCACCGTCACCGCCGCCGTCACCGTCGTCGTCACCGCCGTCACGAATGGCCGTCCACCAGTTGATGTTGAACCCACCGGTGTTGGCCACAATGGCGAGCTCTTGCTCACCGGCGTCGAGTGTAACGGTGTGCTCGATGGTCCGCCAATTTTGCCAGCCGCCCGTCGTGGGGACGTCCAGTGTTCCGAAGACGCGCGCGCCGCCGCCTTGCTCAAAACGAAGGTTACCGCCGCCGTTGAGGCTAGCGATGCGGTACCGGATCGTGTAACGGCCCGAGGCAGGTACGTTGATTTGGTACGTAGTGTAGTCTTCGGTATCGATACCACCGACGTTTTCTCCGCCGCCCTGATCGGTAGTGCGTTCGACTTGAACGCCGCGTTGGCGGCAGTAGCTTTCGGCTTCGATGCGGTCGCTGATCTGCCGTACGCTACAGTCCTCGGGGTCGGGTGGTGGGGGCGGAGGGGGCGGGTTATTACCGTCCACCTCATCCATGATAGCAATAGCTCGGTCGACTTCCAAAGCGACGAACTGGTTGTAGACCTGGTTAAGCCGTGCTTGCCTGGCCCCATCGTTGCGGTACTTTTTGCGCAACTCGTAGAGGCGGAGAATTTGCCGAAGTTCCGCCTCCCCGTACGATACACCCAGGAAATCCTGAAGGGTAGTAAGGAAACTGAACCCGAACTCCTCGGTAGGCTCGAAGATGGTGCCCTCACCGAAATCGTTCCAGGTAGCCAGTTGCAGAATATCGATCTGACTGTCGTATTGGTTCACCAGGCCGAGCACTTGATTTAGGGTATTCGTTTCGTTGTGCGGGATGGTAAAGAAACTGCTGCCAGCCCCGCCCTCGGCGTAAAAATCTTTAAAGCCAGGGTAGGCGACGCCCATGACGGTACCCTGCCCGGGGGCACGGTTGCGGTAATATTCCTCCATGCGTTGGTAGTAGTCGTTAGCCGGCTCCTCCTCGTAGATCCAGACGTACTCCCCGTCAGCGTTACTACCCGCGTCGTCGGCCTCGTATACCAGCGTCAGAAAGGTTACGTCCTGCCCTGCCCCACCGAGGATAATCGACCACTGTTCGGGGCTCTCAAAGGTGATCGGACCAAAAGCACCTACCAGCGGTGCGTTGTTGTACCGAAAATAGTTGGGCCGGTTGAAGTAATTCCTGCCGGCGTACGCCATGTTGTCGCGCCCTTGCTGTACGGAAGTCGTAAAACGATCTTCGAAGATGAGGCCGAATTGAAGGCCCGCCTCGTCGGTTCGATCGATAAGGGCGTTGGAATTGCGCAGTAGGCTACCTACGTCGCCGTTGCTGCCTTGTTCACCGTACCAGTCCACCAAAACACCGTCTACGCCAGCGTACTTCATGAGGAGCAAGTGGTACTCGATGACGTCGGGGTCACTACTTCCGTACGGGCCGATGAGTGGGTAGTAGTGGGAGGCAATTTCACGTTTACCGTTGATGAGATTGTCGGGGTTCCGGTTATTGAACGTCCAGTGATAACCCCACGACCCACCGAACTCAGGTGTATCGAACCAGGGCATGTAGTGCATCATGACCGGTTTAGTATAGGTTTTGCTGACGCGAGCCTGAGCAAAACTTAGGTTACTGCATAGCAAAACCAGGAGGAAGAGGAAAAGTAAACGTGTGTTCATACCAGTTATTAGTGTGCCTCCTGACTACTTAAAGTAGCCTCTCAGCATCATAGAATATCCGGAAATATAGCCCCCTTGAAACGGATTGCTATCAATTGTACACACTTTAACGATTAAGCTTACGACCCGGTAAGCTCCGCGTCTCACTGGCCTCTACTTACCGCCGAAAAACTTCTTTAGCCCGCCACCGACCGCGAGCAGGGCGATCATGATCAGCTTCCAACCTTTGGCCAAGAAGATGCCGATGGTGGCGAGCAGGCCGGTCTTGGCGAGAATCTTACCAGCGATGAGTGCACCGATGCCGTAGGCGGCTACGTCGTCTATCTCCGGGTTGAAGTCGGCATAGCGGTGACCGTCCTGATAAGCTACGGCGTTCAGGAATTCCTCCTGATCGGCGTTCACCTCCCCGAGTACGTCCATTCCGCCGATGACGTTCATGGTCAGGTAACCACGGCGGCCGAGGAATAGCATGTTGTAGTTGAGGGTATTCTCCCCGTCGTCACCGAAGCGAAACTCCTTGGCCCAATGGAGGCGCTTATTCGTCGCGTCGTAGCGAGGGGTCTGCGCCCAACCCATCAGTTTAATCCGCTCGTAGCCGGCTTCGAGCCTGGCCTCACTCTCCTCATCGGTATCGTCCTGCATGGATTCCAGGAGGTCGTCGTAGTCCATATCCACGGCGTCTTCGTCGTCGATGTAACCGTCTTCAGTATAGAAGATGTCGATACCGTAGCCGCCGGAAGATGCCGGTGGGTATTTATCGGGGAAAAGCATCCCCAATGAGCCTTCGCCGTTTTCGGGGGGGTTGCCCCACATTTCGACGAGCACGGTGCGGGCATCATCCTGGCCAATGAAGCTGTAGCCTTCCGGCACGGTTAGCCACGCCATGCCGTCGGCGATGGATAGCGTCGTATCGGAATAGAAGGTCAGCGTTTGCTGGACACTATCCTGGTAAGCCCGAAAAGCATCCGAGTAGCCAGTGGTATCGAATGTCATTTCTTCGGTGTCGGCAGCCTCTTGCGCCATGCCATTGAGGGAGAGTGCCAACAACAGAATTGTCGTTAATAGGGTATTGTAATTCATCTAATCAGGTGGTTGTTAATAGGTTGCGGCCGCAAATATACAAATAGCCCGCCTACGAAGGAGGAGAAAAGGCGAGGATTATTCATTAACAAATCATTCATTTCGGCCGCCAGGGCACTTACCGCCATTTGCGTCTAGTAGACTTGTATCTTTACGGACCTATAAAAACCAATCAACTATGCGCAAGCAATTCTTCGTGCTCTTTCTCAGCCTGCTATTCACCGTCAGCGCCGCGGCGCAGATCCGCACGCCGTCACCCTCACCACCCGCCAAGGTCGAAACGACCGTTGGCCTGACGGACGTACACGTAGAATACAGCCGCCCCGGCGTTAAGGGACGTACCATCTTCGCCGCTGACGGCCTCGTACCCTACGGGGAGATCTGGCGCACCGGCGCCAACCAGGCAACTAAATTTACCTTTAGTGACGACGTCACCATCGGCGGTCAGGAAGTGAAAGCAGGCAGCTACGCCGTTCTCACCAAGCCAATGGCCGACCAGTGGGAAGTCATGCTCTTCCCCTACGAAAGCGGTAGCTGGAATAGCTACGTGGAAAAAACGCCCGCCGCCACCCTCACCGCCGCCTCCGCTGACGTACCGGCAAAAGTGGAGAACTTCACCATCATGTTCGACGAGTATACCATGGACGGTGTCAACCTGTACATGATGTGGGACAACACGATGATCGCCGTGCCAATCATGACCGGTGCCAAAGAAGTAACCATGGCCAGCATAGAGCGCACCATGGCCGGCCCCGGCATGAACGACTACTACAACGCAGCATCCTTCCTGGCCGACAATGGCGATGCGGAAAAAGCCTACGAGTACATCCAGAAAGCAAATGAAATGGGTGGCGACGATGCCCGCTACTGGATGCTCCGCCGCCAAGGCCTCATCGAGGAGAAGCTAGGGATGAAAGACAAGGCCAAGATGTCATTCACCAGCTCCCTGGAAAAAGCCAAGTCCGCCGGCAATATGGACTACGTGCGGATGAACGAGAAGTCTCTGGAAATGATGAAGTAGCCCCCCCTGGCGGGTAGGACGGGCTTCGACCTTTTAGCGGGTAGTGGGTAGGTTTGCAAGGTTGCACGCCAAGCCGCTACCCGCTATCTTTTTTACGCCACTGCTTATGACTGCTACTCAGAAAACTGCACTTTATACCACTACGCAGCAACAGATCCTCGCCGTGCTCGGAGAGGAGCGGGATGAATTGGTCAAGATGGTCACCGTCAACAGCCTGCTGAAATCCGCCTTTCCGTACTACTACTGGGTGGGCTTCTATTTGCGCCGTGGGGAGGATCGGTTGGTCGTGGGGCCTTATCAAGGGACGCTGGGCTGCCTGTACATCCAATTCGGGCGGGGCGTGTGTGGGGCCGTGGCGGCTACCGGGGTGAGTAAAATTGTCGGGGATACTCACGCTTTGGAGCAGGGAACGGAGCATATTGCCTGCGACCCGAACAGCCGATCCGAGATCGTCGTGCCGGTTCGCCGGGGGGATGGGAGTTTACTCGGGGTATTCGATGTAGACAGCACCGAGCTTAACTCTTTCGATGCGGTAGATCGTGACTGCCTGGAAGAATTGATGCGTCGCATATTTGCGGACTGATGGCTACCTACACGATCAAGCTCCCTCATTTCGAAGGCCCCTTCGACCTGCTGCTGTTCTTTATCGAACGGGATGAATTGGACATCTACGACATCCCTATCAGCGAAGTGACCGATGACTTTCTCGCCTACCTGAAAGAGGCGGAGCAAATGAATATCGACCTGGCCAGCGAATTCGTATTGGTGGCAGCTACCCTTTGCCGGATCAAGGCCAAGATGCTCATCCCCCGCAAACCCGTCGATGCGGAGGGTAACGAGATCGACCCGCGCGAAGAGTTGGTGGCGCGGCTACTGGAGTACAAGCGGTATAAATCCGTATTGAACGAGCTCCGCCGCCTGGAGACGGACCGCAGCATGCGTAGCTACCGGGGCAACGTGACGGCCGAGCTGGCCCGGTTAGCCACCCGCGCCCTCGTCGACGTAGAACTGGAGAGCGTAACCCTATTCAAACTCCTGAAGGCGTACGAGAAAATGATGGCGCGCCTGGCGGAAGCCGCAGACCGACCGGTAGTGCACGAGATCGCTCAGTTCAGCCACACCATCGAAGAGCAGCAGGACCGCATCCTGACGATGGTTGCCGGGTGGAGCTTTGGGAAACCACGCCCGAGCTTTCAGGACATTTTTGCCCCCTGCACCACCCGCATTCACGCTATCGTGACCTTCTTGGGTCTGCTGGAGCTGCTCAATGCGCGAGAGGTAGAACTGGTGCCCGGGGAAGGGGTCAACAGCTTTTGGTTGGAGTTACCGCCCGGCGAAGAAGAATAAGTCGGGGGTATCTCCTAAGCTAAGAATCCATAGATCGCCGCCAATACCAACAGTACCGCGACGGCCGCGACGTTGAACCCGGTCCGTGTTCGGAACAGATCGGCCTCCAGGTCGATCCCCTTATAGTCTCGTTCCTGCTTATCGGTGAACAGAAGTGCCAGGACGGCTACGGATAGGACAGCAAACAGGTAAACCGCCCACGCCGGCACGCCGGGAACGGGCTGCAACAGCAGACGAACGGCAGTCGCCAGGCCAATGGCGATAACGGTGATCGCCAGCGCAATACGCAACGTCTGATCGCTCACCAGCCTGTGTGAGGGTACCCCGGTTGGCCCCGCGAGGATCGAGGCGTCGTCCAAAGCTGCGTTTGCCCGGGCAGGCGCCACCTTACTGGTAACCATTGAGATGAGGATCATCAGCACGGAGTTGATCAAGAAGATCAACGCCATCCGGTCGAGGAAGGGAAGATCGGGCATGAGCAATTTGAAGACCATCGAAAGCGGCACGGAGAGCAGGACGACCGCAAGGGCTGCCTTGGAGGTGCCACGCGGGTAGAACATACCGAAAACGAAGACGGTAAGTACCCCCGGGCTCACGAAGCCGGTGTATTCCTGGATGATCTGGAAAGCCTGGCCCGCGTTTACCCAGATCGGGGCGATGCAGGCGCCCACAATGAGCGCACCGGCCGCCGATAGCTGACCGACCGTCACCTGCCGCTTTTCGCTGGCTCCCCTACCGATGAATT
>OY764635.1:0-9319 GCA_963668285.1 uncultured Lewinella sp.
GGTCGCTCACCGCGTTCTCGCAGGTCTGGACCATACCGACAAAGCGTATTACGCGGACTTCTACAGCTCACAAAAAGAGCCCTCCACCTTTAATATTTTCGAGCCCACTTACGGAACCTTCGGCGAGCTGGCATTCGACCGCTCCGTAGCGCTGCGCGACCGCTTCCCGGACCCCTTCGACGGCTTCCGGTCTACCGCCCTGTACTTACAAGACGAGTTACGCTTACTTGAAGGTAAGCTGCGGGTCACCCTGGCCGGGCGGGTGACGCACCTAAAGACGGTAGGTAAGGAAGCTACCGACACCCGCTTCACCCCCCGCTTCGGTGTCAGTTACGACCTCGCCCCGAGCCTCGCCGCGTTCGCGCTCTACGATGGCTCCTTTCTACCCAGCAACGGCATCAGTGCCGACGGGGAGGCCTTCGACCCGGTAGTGGCGCGCGACGTAGAGGGGGGGCTCAAAAAATCGTTCTTCGACAACAAACTCCGCGCCTCCCTCGGTGCCTTTCGCATTACCAAAAACAACCTACTGGTTACGGACCCGGAAGACGTCATGTTCTCCATCCAGTTGGGTCAGGTTCGCTCTCAGGGTATTGAATTCGACCTGCAGGGAGCGCTCTTACCGGCCTCGACGTAATCTTTAATTACGCCAACACCGACGTCACCATTACGGAAGATACCGACCCCGACCGCATCGGCACCCGCGTGGCCGGCCACGCCCGCCACGTTACGAATGGCTGGCTGACCTACGCCTTTACCCCTTCGTCCAGGCTGGATGGCTTCGGGGCGGGGCTGGGGTACCAGTGCCAGATCGATCGGTCTACCTGGTCTTGGGGCGCGGATAACGAGACGGAGTTGCCCGATTACTTCCGCCTCGACGGCTCCTTGTTCTGGCAGCAGGATCGCATCCGCGTACAGGTCAACGTGAATAACCTTCTCGACAGCTACCTCTATTCCGGCGCCAACTTCGGCAGCTACCTCTACTGGCAATCCGAGCCGGGCATCAACGCTCGTTTAGCCGTCACCTATCAATTCCGCTAGTGGCCGATGAAACGTAAAAGTAGACGCTACAAGCTGCTATTAGCAGTACATAGGTACCTCGGCCTGGTGACCGGCCTGATCGTTTTTTTGGTCAGCATAACCGGTGCGTGTTGGGCATTTCAGGAAGAAATCATGGCGTGGTCGGCCCCGGAATACCGCTTCGACGGGCTTACCCACGAAAACTTACTGCCCGCCTCGCGCGCCAAGGAGATCGGTGAGGCCGTTTTCCCGGGTCGCGAGATTCACGGGGCGCTTTATTCCGGCCGGACCGACCGGTAGAAGTCATATTTTACCAGGCCGATCCTGATTTCTACCGCAGCGCCTTTTTGCACCCCGCCACCGGTGAGCTATTGCATACGGAAGACCGTTTATCCGGCTTCTTTGCCTGGGTACTACGCGGTCACATGTATTTGTGGTTACCTCCCGGCCTCGGCAGTCCGATCGTGAAATACGGCGTATTGGTTTTTCTGCTCATCCTTATTTCCGGGGTACTGATCTGGTTAAACGGAAAACGCAGGCAGCTCAGGGTTTGCTGGAAGCCGACGACCGGCTGGCGGCGCAAGAATTATGACCTGCACAGCATCGGCGGCGTATATCTCGGCGCGTTTGCCTTACTATTTGCGTTGACCGGTTCCGTGATCGGCCTTCCCTGGTTTTACAACCTTACCTATCAAGCACTGGGCGGTGAGGGTGACCCGAGTTTCGTCATTCCGGAAAACGTGCACCCCGCGCCGGCCGGCTCCCCGTTCAGGTCCGGCCTACGATGAGTTGGTGCCACGCTTAATGGCCGAAGAACCGGAGGCTACCGGTTTTGAACTTCATTACCCGCGTACCGATGGGGCCAGTATTTACGTAGAGGTTGAGCGCCACCCCCGGCACCTACTACGCCAGCGACTACCGTTATTTTGACCAATACAGCCTCGAAGAGATCAGCTCCCCGGGCGTTTACGCAACCTACGCGGAGGCGGACCTGGCGAAATTCGTCCTGCGCCTGAACTATGATATTCACGTGGGCGCGATCGGCGGTTTTGCGGGCAAGCTGATCGCTTTTTTAGCCAGTCTGTTAATTGCCACTTTACCGGTCACGGGGCTGTTGCTTTGGTACGGAAGGCGGTTCAAAAAGCCCCGACGGATGCCTCCGGGCCCTCTAAAACTCCCCGCGTAGTACTTTGCGTTGCGCAAACGCTACGTATATGTATTTCGCTTTTCCTCCGGTGGGTCCTGATATTTCTCCTTTGTTTTGCCAGCGTATTCGGTTACGCGCAGCGTGAGGCGGACTCGAGCCCCTATGGATTATCCCTAAAGCGCGAGTTGGTCTTCGGAGGCATCGGCGCTTTGACGATAGGCACCGGCACTTTCCTCCAAAATCAGCTCGATGAGCCCCTGCGGGGAGGATCTCCGCGTCTCGGAATACGAGCAGATCATCGAATTCGACCGCCTGGGGTCCACCTTCAACCGGGGCAATTCCGCCAAGCTGAGCGATTATGGTTTGAATACCGGCGTGGCCATTCCCCGCACTATTATTATTGAGTAAAAACAGTCGGCGGGAATTCGGTAAGATCTGTATCCTTTACGTCGAAACCATGGCCATCACCGGCGGGCTTACTAATATGTCGAAAGCCGGCTTCGCCCGCCCCCGCCCCTACGTTTACGATGCCGAATGGATGCCGGACAGGCCGCTAGAATCGGGCGATCGGGCCAGTTTCACGTCGGGTCACACCTCCCCTCTCCGCGGCGGGTTGCTTCTTCTTCGCCCGGGTTTATGCGGATTATCACCCGGAAAGCCGACTCCGCCCTTACGTATGGGGGGTAGGCCGCTACGATCCCGGCAGTAACGGGTTTTTTGCGGATACGCGCCGGGCGGCATTTCCCGACCGACGTGATTGCGGGCTACGCGTTGGGTGCATCAGTGGGATATCTGGTGCCGATGCTCCACAAGAAAGGCGTGCTACCGCGGGGGCTACGGGTTAGCGGCGGCGTGTCGGGTATATCGTCTTAATTATCAATTTTAATATCTTTGCGAGGACGCAGGTGCAAAGTTTAATAGGAAATAGCAGACTACCCCCCGGCGGCGAACCCCCTTTCAGCCGTTTATTCAGGAATACTCCGTCTGCAACTTAGCGTGGGGGCGACCCCGCTTTTTACTCATTACCAAAATACCCTGCACCTGCGTACTCGCCTAAATATAATTTATTTAATTCTACATGCGTAAGCGGCTGTTTTAAGGATTCAATGACGACCTCAACGCCCGCAACCAGTTTTCATTGAAAATACCGTCAATATCCTTTTGGGAGTAGCCGCGATCCACTAGTAAACCGACAATTTTCTGTAAATCGGCAATCGTATCCAAATCGGAGGGGCCTTGCTCCGTACCGAAGCCACCATCCAGGTCCGTACCGATCGCCACGTGGCGGGTGTTACCGGTTAATTGACAGATATGATCCATAAGGTTTTTCATACGGTAATTTTCCAGTTGCGGGCGATCACCCCGCCAGCGACCGATCAGTTCGTCATTACTGACGACTTCGACGTGATCGTAGAGGGCGACCGTAGGGCAAACGTGGTTAGGAATAGCAGACAACAGCTCGCCGGGCGCAAATACGTCGGGCTTTTCCGTACGGATCATCAGGTGTTCCTCGCTGTGGCCGATTTGCTCGAAGGTGCGGTCGGACAGGAAGTGCGCCCTCGGTAAGGGAGATTCACCGGCGACGCTTTTGTGGCCGAGATCCAGACAGTAGTGGTGGGCGTCTACCTTGGAGATAACGCGGGTGGCCAGGGTTGCGGCCCGTTCGAAGGCTTGCTCCGGGCAGTTCTTAATGAAAACCTACTCGAGCCCCGTGGGTTGCGCATTAGCGGCGGAATAGGTGGAGTATGGCATGATTATCAGTTTTAAGTCGATCGCTTCTACTCCTCTTCGTCCGCCGCTGGTAACAGCTCCTCGACAACTGTTTTTCCGTTGAAGGGGCTTTCAAAATGCTCCCCCCCGATCGTACATATTCACCGTGCGGTATACGGCGGAACGCGGATCAGGTTTTGTATATACCTCAATACGGTCTTCCTGCAGATTGATGATCCAATATTCCTGGATATCGGCGGCGGCGTAGAGGGAGTGTTTTTCCTTACGATCGAAGGCCAGTGTTGCGTCCGAGACTTCGATCAGCAGCGCAACGTCTTCCGGTAATGGTTGTCCTTTGCGCCGCGAATAGGTGATACGATTTATTAGTGCAAAATCTGGTTCCGGCTCGGAATGATCAGGTATTGTAATTGGATTTTGAACAGCACAAACATATTCTTTCACGTACTGTGGTAAGAAATACTCACTTAACCCATCTACACAGTCTCTGTGTCCTTTTTCCGATACCCATCTTATCAATTATCTGCCCACTGATCAAGTTCAACTCGGTCGTTCTCCGTCGATAGTCCCGTTTTCAATAGCGTGGTGGTAACGCTCTAGCGACCACATCATAAGCCGAGACGCGGGCGTTTCAACTACGGCTTTACCTGAACTGACAGTAGACATGCTGGACATGCCGCTAAGGTAACGATTTTACCGAAAGAGGGCAATAATGGGTAGCATAGTTAGAGCCCATTCAGATTCTCTGCCTTAATACATAAATAATTTTTTACTGCATGTATAACGGACTTACACCAAGTGACATGAAGTTGCAACAAGCAGTCTACCCAAAACACCAAGATCTGCTTAGAAAACCCTTTATTCACCCGAAAAACTTCTGTCGTGAAATTAGAAGATTTATCCGGAGCGGTCGTCGACCAGCTCTATTCCGCGCTTACCGGCGGCACCGCCGAACTGCCCTTGCCCGACAATATGATCATAAATTGGATCAACCCCGGCATTCCCTTCCACGAAAGTGCCTTTGACTGGGCCATTGCCGGCCCTTACGCAGGCCCTACACCGCTTACCTTAGATGATTTTCGAGATACCGTCATGACCCTGATGGGCGAAGGCGAAGAGAATGGCGGTGGAGACGGCGGTGACGATAACGACGACGGTGATGGCGACAACGACGGCGGCAACCAAGGCATGGACCGCGCCGCGGCCATCGAAGAAGCCAAACGCATGTACCAACAGCACCTTTTGGGTAGCTGGGAACAATGGTCGCGACTGGTTGATTTTATCCCGCTCACCAACCCTACCCCCGAGGATACCCGCGTCACGCGGCGTAACGACGAAGGCGCCCAACGCCATACTTCGCTCGTGTACGCTCAAGCGGGGCAGACGCTTTCACGGGTTTATGAAGATACGCTCGACCGCTGTGAAGTCGCCAAGGAAGAACTCACCGAACAACAGGAAAAACTCGTCGAGAGAATGAAAGCTTTGCTGCAGGAAGAAGTAGAAGTCGAAGACTTCCTCACCGGCGAAAAGAAGATCGAAATTCGGGAAAGTCGCGTAATGCTCGCCTATAAGGAAAAAAAGCTGGCTTACGAGAATGCCGTAATTGACTATGCCTCCCGCCAGGCCCGGGCTAACAACGGTACGGCGGCGGATCTGATTGAATGGACACGCTCCGGTGGGGTCTACAAATCCCGCGCCATCGCCGCCCGCCGCGAATGGATCGCGAATGGTTATAAAAATGACGTCGAGCGAGCCCAATCGACGATTAATCACATCCTGGGCAGTAGTATGGTGGCTTGGAAAGACCGCCTCGTCCAGGACGTCAAGGATATACAAGAAAATGTATCCGGTGTATACGGTTACCCATTCTTCCCCTCGGCAATTCTACCGGGCAGTTTTGCCCGTAACGACGGCTGGTCTCAATTCAACGAACGGGAACTCCACCGCAAAGTCAACAGCTCCTCCAGCTCCCGCTCCGGCGGTGCCCGGGCGGGCCTGAAGCTGGGACTGTGGCGCTTTGGTGCCTCCGGCGGCGGCGGCTCCAAGAAGCAAGAATTCAGCTTCACGCAAAACCAGTTCGGCATATCTTTTGAATTTACCCAAGTCGAAATCGCCCGCCCGGCATTCAACCCGAACTTCTTCCTCTCCCGCGGCTGGCGGCCGAAGGACTCCTTTATTCAAGATTACGGGCCATTACACTCCGACGGAAAGAAAAAGCCCAAAGGTTCCATGATCGGCTATCCGACCAAAGCACTCTTCGTACGGAACCTGACCATCTACAGTAAGGACCTGGCGACCTTTATGAAGACGAAGCAATCCGAGATCAACGGCAGCACTTCCTTCGGCTGGGGGCCGTTCTCCATCGGCGGTAACTACGCCCAGAGCAATAAAAGCTCGGAGAGTAATTTGGACATCCAGGAATCCTCGATTCGCATCAAAGGTATCCAGCTGGTCGCCTTCCTCAGCGCCCTCTTCCCCTACACGGCCAATCCATCTCCGGACGTAGAAACCTGGATCTAAGATGGACGCCGGACTACACTACGGCCTGGCGGCGTGGATCAACGGATTACGCCCTACGGACGACTTCGTCAACTGCCCTACCCTGCCTACGGCAATCGACCTGGTCGACCTCGAGAGTATCCAAAATATGGACGACCTCGCTAAAGCCGCCGATTTTGCCCGACTGACGAACTTCATCCCCCGTCAGTCGGGCCCCATCGACACCGCTACGAACCTGTGGCAGACCCACTACGAGGTACTCAAGGATATGGAATTCGCTACCCGCCCCTGGGACGGTGAAGACCGAGCCGCCTACAACGCTGCGTTTGACCTGCTCTACCTGACCGACGAACTCGGCTTCCGTACCCGATCCGAGCAACTCGTCCTCTACGATGAATACAAACGCGCCCTGCAGGACGCGGAAACAAGCGGCGGCACGCCCAGCGAACTGCACCAAGCCGTAACCGACTGGATCGCCCTCGGCCATAAACTTGAGATCGAAGCCGCCATGGCCACGATGAACCGGCTCACCCTGCGGTCTTCCCTGACGCTGGCCGAGAATGAAAAGAACTCGCTGGAAGCACCCGACGGCATCGCTTTCCGCCATCAATCCGACCGCCATTTCGCCCCGGTGTATTTCTCCCCGATCAGCGCCGTGGCTAAGGAAACCTGGATGGAAGCGAACGTCAAACTTTCCGACATGGACGTGGCCGCCGGGAAGACGCACTACGCCGGCCCCTGGCGCGGTTACCGCTCGAAGAAGGAGGCGACTGTCACCTTCAAATACACCGTCCTGGATTGCAGCCGCTCTTGGTTCAGCACCGAACTCTATCAAGCCGACGATTGGAAGCTGGACGAAGACCACGGCCTTGCCGCCGCGGGCGACGGAAAAAACGGCAAACTTCCCGCCTACGTACACTCCGTGTATCTGGCTAGCGTGGAAAATGTCAAGGTGGAGAAGATCCGCCTACGCAACCCCAAACCCACCGGTAAAATCCGCCTGGTGGAGCAACGAGTTGCCTACGCCAAACTCAATAGCCTGCAAGGGCACAAGCTCCGATCGGCCAAGATCAGGCGAGGTGCGGCGCGCTATACTAGTAAAGCCATCGTGGCAAGCAAGCCCGTCCTGCAAGTCGCCCGAACGGCCGAATTCGCTAAGCTTTCCGTCGGCGGGCATTTACAGCAGCTGACGGCGGTGGCGCGGCAAAATCGCTTTACGATCACAGCCCAACTGCTCCGCGGGAGGGGACTTCCGGTAGTTCAGCCTACCGGCAGGACGACCAACCATCCGACCTACGTCGTCGGCTACGGTTGCCGCCGCTTACCCAAAGCCCCCGACCCTAACCCTCATTACGAATGGTAGCCTCCGGCCCGCCAATCCCTCAATCCCTACAATTATCCCATCATGTTATCCTCCTCTCGTTTTACCACGATCCCTACTAAGCGGACGCGCCGACGCCTCGAACAGGCGCAGGACAACCGCAAACCCATCAGCCGCCGCGAGCGCAATCGACCCGCGGTCATGGCCATTCAGGCCGCCCTGGCTGACCTGAATCGTGACTACCTGCTATCCGCCGAGGTAGACGGTTATTTCGGAAGCCGCACCTACGCTGCCGTTGAAGCTTTTCAGCGTGATTATGGCTTAGTCGCCGACGGTCAGGTAGGTCGCCAGACCATGGCACAGCTTGACTCCCTCTACAGTGGAGACGTCATGCGTACACCGACCGGTCTGAGCATCCACATCGGCGTCGATAAGGTCGACCCCGGTCACTACGGTGGCGAATACCCCCTCAACAGTTGCGTAAATGATGCCCGCAAGATGCACGAATTCGCGGAAGCCATCGGTTACGATGCCTTACTGCTGACGGACGAAGCGGCCACTACGGCCCACTTCACCGCATTCATGCGCAACGCCGCCGAGAATCTTTACGACGGGGATTCCCTGTTCATCTCGTTTCTCCGGCCACGGCTCACAGGTACTCAATAACTCCGTTGACGCCGAAGACGACGGGAAGGATGAAACCCTTTGCTTCTTCGACCGCATGCTCATCGACGACGAGCTCTACGCCCTGCTCGGTGAATTCGGGGAAGGCATCCGCGTTCACCTCGTTTTCGATAGTTGCCCACAGTGGTACGGCCGCCAAACTCATCGCGCACGATGCTGACGATAAGGAAACTTACGCCGCGAAAGCACTGAAGTCCATCAAAAGTCTGTCAGCTAATAAAGAGCAGTTACTCGGTGACGGCATGGACGACGAGGTCGCGATGGCCACCCGCCCGATCGCCAGTAAGAGCCTCGCCGCGGTACTGGATGGCGACGCCCCGGAGTTCCGCCCGGAACCCACCGTCAAGAATGATCAGGACAAGGAGGTCGCCGCTTTCTTTGCCGACCTCTACGAAGACGAAACGAAAGGCCCTGCCAAAAGCATCGAGTTGTTCAACGGCATCTATGCCCGCAACAAGATGCTCTACGACACCGTCGGCACCCTCCTGGGAGATAAAAGCACCGATGAATTACGCTGCACCGTCGTCTCCCTCTCCGCCTGCCAGGACCTCCAAACGACGCCGGCCGGCTCCTACCTCAGCCTCTTCACCGCAACATCGACCACGCCTGGAAGAGCGGCGCTTTTGATGGCTCCTACCGCGAGTTTTATCAAGCCATCAAGCGGGAAACGAACCGCCCGGATGTCGTACCCGCCATGAATACCTATGGCCCGAGTCGGGCGGGTAGCCGGGTTTACGAACGGCCTTTTGTTATTTAGGGCTGAGCACACTGTCCCCCTATTCATCTCAGCCAGCCTTCTTATTCGGGAGGGAGGCTGGCTGCAGGGTGTTTTGCACGACTTGCGCCGGTTCTATTCTGATAAAGCAATTCGCAGCACCCGCAGCCAATTATTACTGAAAACCCCATCAATATCACTCCGCGAG
>OY764636.1:0-8242 GCA_963668285.1 uncultured Lewinella sp.
GCCTTCACAGGGGGCCTGGAAATCCTTCATGGAACAAAACGCCGGGAGCACGCTCGTGCTGATGATGGGCCAGACCAAACCAACGCTGGCCGATGAGGAAGGTAATCGTGTACGCGCCGGCTCCCAACGCGTGATGGCCGCCCTGCGGGAGAATGGCTCCCTGATCAACTTCTTCCGCGATCATTTCGGCCGCCCTAACCTCGCCATGCGCCTGGAGGTGGATGCCTCAATGACGCCCAAGCAAGCCCCCGTCAAAAAGCGCCTGACCGCGCGGGATAAGTTTCTGGCGATGCGGGCCAAGAACCCGAGTATTGACGACTTGCGGAAGCTGTTTGACCTGCGGCCGGAGGAGTAAGAAGTGGTAGTAGGCCCACCTAAAGGACAGTTAGAGGCATCAGTAAAGACATACCAATCAATAAGTTATGTCTAACAAAAAGACGCGTCGGGGAGCCCCCGCCGTGAACGCCGGCTCCATGGCCGATATCGCCTTTCTACTACTCATTTTCTTCCTCGTAACGACTACCATAGAAGAAGACAAAGGCGTGCTGGTCAGGCTACCCGAATACACGGAAGACCCAATCGCCTTACCGCTGAACGATCAAAACGTGCTGAGCGTCCAGGTCAATAAATTTGACAATTTGCTAGTGGAGAATGAAGAAGTGGAGTTGCCCCAGGTAGTTGATCTTCTTGCTGAGCACATACAACTAGGTACCGCCGCCCCCGGCACCCGGATCGTCAGCTTGATGCACGATCGGGGCACCAGCTACACCGCCTACCTCGAAGTATACGACGCGCTGAAAGCGGGGTATCACCGCTTGTGGGATGAGGTTGCCCGGGACACCTACGGCACCAACTACGACTTCCTGGATAAAGCGCAGCAGACCGCGGTCCGGGAGATCGTACCGATGGTGATCAGTGAAGCGGAACCGACCGAGATTTAGGTGAGCGGACATATATGGTGATGACCTTTCGCCGGGATGGGTAAATGCGTATATTTGCAGCCGCTTCGTCGAATTCGGGACTGGGAGGCCCCGCCGGCGAGGCACGGAATTAACTTCAAAAGCTCCTTCGGGGCTTTTGTTCGTTAAGGCCACTTTCAATCACCCTTTTTTCAGTGAGGGTCCCGCTCAAAAATTTGGTTCGGCGGGTCCGCACGTAACCTAAATTTTTTCACTATGCAAGGCAAGGGAATTATCAAATTCTTCCTTGTGGTAATGCTCCTGGTGACGATCTTCCAGTTTTTCTTCTACATCCCCACCAATCGAATTGAGTCGGATGCAGCAGATTACGGGCAGGAACAGTCAGGAGATACCGAAGGTGAAGGCTTCCGCTCCGCCAGGGCTTATTACCTGGACAGCATCTCCGATCAGGAGGTCTTCAAAATCCCCCTACTTAAATCTTATACGTATAACGACCTCAAGGCGCAGCAGCTCGCGCTCGGCCTTGACCTCAAGGGCGGCATGTCCGTCGTCCTACAGGTCGACTTACGGGATTTCATCCGCAAGATGGCCCGTAACGGCAGTGACCCGGAACTGATAGAAACGGTGATTGAACAAGCCTCCCAAGCTCAAGCCGACGCGCAAGACGATTTCATTACCCTTTTTGCCGAGGCGTGGGAAGATAACCGTGGCGACAAACAGCTCGCGGGCATGTTTAACCGCAAGTGACGCCCTTAGTGGCCTCATTAACCGCAACAGCTCCGACGCCGAAGTACTGGCCGTACTGCGCGAGAAAGCCGACGAGACGGTCGAACTGACCTACAACCTCGTCAGCCGGCGTATCGATCAACTCGGCGTCATCCAGCCCAGCGTCAGCCTCGACGCGGAGCGCGATCTCATCCTGGTCGAACTCCCCGGTATCGAGAACAGCGCCCGCGCCCGTAGTCTGCTGACCACGGCGGCCAACCTCGAATTCTTCGACGTGCTGCCGATCGATAACAACAGCATCCAGGCGCTCGTCGCCGCGGATGAATTGCTGGAACGCCGCAAGCAGATCGCCGCCGGTCGTGACAGCAACTACGTGGAGGAGATTTCATATAAAATCGATACGATTTATGCTAACGATTCTATTGGAAACTTAACTCAAGAGATTAGTCGTATTGACACTACTGAAATTCAAAACCAAACGGCCGGCCCGCTCTTCAGCGTGCTTTCCCCCAACCAGGGCAACCTGGGGCCGGCGGTACTCGGTATTACGAGTAAGGCCAATATGGATTCCGTCCTGACGATGCTCGCCGACCCGCAAGTTAAGCGCCTGTTCCCCCGTAACGCGGCTTTCCGCTTTGAGGCCAGCCCGCTGCCCGGGCAGGATGATCAACCGACGGATCTGTACGCACTCCTCCAGGTCGACATGCCCCGCGACGGCGAAGCCCCACTGTCCGGCGAGTACGTCACGAAGGCCGACTCCGGCCCGCAGCCCGACGGGCAGATTGCCGTCAACCTCAGCATGAACTCCGAAGGTGGGCAGATCTGGGCACGAATGACCACCGAAGCGGCTAATAACCAGAATCGCCAGGTAGCCATCGTACTGGATGACCGCGTTGTTTCGGCACCCACGGTTAGAGGCCCGATTACCGGCGGTAATACCGCCATCACGGGTAACTTTGGCGTAGAAGAAGCCCGTGACCTCGCAAATATCCTTCAGGTAGGTCGCCTTCCCGCCCGCCTCGACCCCGTTCAGGAGAGCATCGTCGGCCCCAGCCTGGGCGCGGAGAACATCCGTAGCTCCATGATCGCATTGGTCATCGGCTTTGCCCTGGTACTCGCCTTTATGGTGTTTTACTACGGTGGCGCCGGTTTGATCTCCATTCTTTCTTTGCTACTCAACCTCGTGTTCATCTTCGGCGTACTGGCCAGCGCGGGTACCGTCCTTACCCTACCGGGTATCGCGGGCATCCTGCTGACCATCGGTATGGCCGTAGACGCCAACGTTATCATCTACGAGCGTATCCGTGAGGAACTGCGTATCGGGAAAACGCTGAAAAACGCGATCGTCGATGGCTACGGCAACTCCGCCTCGGCCATCGTCGACGCCAACGTTACTACCCTTCTGGTGGCCCTCGTGCTGGGTTACTTCGGTGTGGGCCCGATCAAGGGCTTCGCGGTCGTACTCGGCATCGGTGTACTTTCCAGTCTTTTCACCGCCGTTCTGGTCAACCGCCTGGCGATTGATTGGTGGGTGGAGAAGTACGGTAACATCAGCTTCTGGACGAATGCCAGTAAGAACCTGTTCGCCGACATCAACATCGACTGGATGGGTAAGCGCAAAATTGCCTACGCTATCTCCGGCGTCCTGGTAGCCGGTTCGTTTGCCGCCATTTTCGCGCGGGGCTTTGACCTGAGCGTTGACTTTCAGGGTGGCTATAGCTACGTTGTAGAATTCGCCGAGGATGTCGATGGGGACGCGCTTCGCAGCGCGCTGACCGCACCCTTCGGTGATAACGAGCCGACCGTCAAGGCAGTCGATTCGGATAACACCTTCAACATCGTCACGAAGTACCTCGTCAATGAGACCGACCTCGTAAACGGCCAGGAACCCCAGGAAGTCGTCTTGGGAGCGCTCCATGAGGGTGTCATAGCCGCCACGGGTAACTCCGGCCTTACGCTGGATCAGTTCACCAATACGGAGGATGGTAACGGCACGTACGTCAAAAGCGTGAGTAAAGTAGGGCCCACTATTGCGGATGACATTAAGGCTTCCGCATTCTGGGCTGGCGGTGTCGGGTTGCTCTTTATCAGCCTCTACCTACTGGCGCGGTTCAGCAAGTTCCGTTATTCCCTGGGTGCCGTAGCGGCGCTGATCCACGACAGCGTCATCGTGATGGGCATTTTCGCTTTGTTCTGGGGCCGCCTCGGCTTCAACATGGAAGTGGATCAGGCCTTCATCGCGGCTATCCTAACGGTGATCGGTTACTCCATCAACGATACGGTAATCGTATTTGACCGCATCCGTGAGTTCCTGAACACCTACGTCAGCCGTGGCAAAACGGAAGTCATCAACGATGCCATCAACTCGACCGTATCCAGAACGGTGATCACCTCGCTAACGACGGCGCTGGTGGTACTCGTACTACTGCTCTTCGGTGGTGCCAGCATCAAAGGTTTCGCCTTCGCATTGCTGGTCGGTATCGTCGTAGGTACCTACTCTTCCATCTTCGTAGCCACCCCGATCGTCCATGACTTAATGGATGAACAGGAAGCGCGTGAGACGGTGGTACAGCAGGAGACCAAAACCGTTAAGGTGTAAGCTCAGCCGATAAGCTTTCCGGATTCCTCCCATCCGGTACGCTTTAACAGAAGCAACGCCCTCATTACCGCTCGGTAGTGGGGGCGTTGCTTTTTCGTATGTGCAGTGCTTCTATACCTACTGCCGCAAGGATTAGCGTGCCGCCGGCCGCAGCGGACCATTCCGGGATCTCTTGGAAGAACAGCACACCCAGCAGGATACCGTATACCGGCTGGATACAGCTAAGTAAACTAGCAGTACTGACGCTGAAGTACCGGAAGCAACCCAGAAATAAAGTGTGGCCTACCGCGGTAGTGAGTACGCCCAGCCCTACCAAATAGGGTACGGCCTTCGCACTCGGTACTGCGTCGTATAGATGGAATACCGGCAGTAAAAGTAACACCGTCACTCCCGTCTGATAAGTCATCACGACTGAGCCTTCCAATTCATCGATCTGCGTTTTGACGATCAGGTTGCGAATAGCGTAAATGAATGCGGAGAACAGCCCGAAAGCAAGACCGACCACTGCCCCCCTTCTTGCAAGTCAAAGCTTGGTGCCAGGAAATACACGCCGGCGACGACCAGCGCAGCTAACAGTAAATGGCGCCCTACGAAGTGTTGGCGGAATACGATAGGTTCCAGCAATGTCGTCATAGCCGGATAAGTAAAAATCGCTAACATACCGACCGCAACGCTTGAGAGCTTAAGGGCGAAAAAGTAAGTGACCCAGTGGCCAGCCATCAGTGCGCCGGACAGTAGCACCATAAGCAACTGCTTACGGCTCGCCATCCTGAATGACATGCCTCGGTAGCTACAATAGGCGTAGAGTAATACAACGGCGATTACGGCACGCCACCATATCGCCACCGGCGCGGGTAGGGGTACGTAGCGCCCTAAGACCCCGCTCGTGCCAATAAATAGCATCGCGAAGTTGATCAACAAGAAAGGGCGGGGGGTGACGGAGGGTCGAGCGATTAAGCGTTGGCTTTACCACGCAAGGTAGCAAAGTGCCACCCGTAATTGATTTTGCGTAGGATTAGGGGAGAGATTAGCGAGCTGATCATTATCAAAAACTTATACACAAATATTTCGACCCCGGCCGATTCGTATTGTCCAATAGCATACGTACGCACTATGGGATAAAATATAAAACCCGAGCGAATCATAGAGATTCGCTCGGGTTCAGTCCGATGGGCGGTAAGCGTTAAAACTTACTCCTCCTCCGAAGCAGCGGGGGCAGGCGGCGTTACATCCGCAACGGTGGCCGTGGTGACCGCAGCTGGCGCCGTAGCGGCGTTTCCACTACCACCTTTGCGGCGGCGGCGACCACGGCGGGTCCGGCCACCAACGCTCTTCTTATTTTCTTTGGTGTAAACGTCGTTGTAGTCTACGAACTCGATCATGGCCGTTTCGGCACCGTCCCCCTGGCGGAAACCGGTCTTGATGATCCGCAGGTAACCACCGGGGCGGTCGGCCACTTTACCGGCGATCTCGCCGAAGAGCTCTTCGATGATCTCTTTGTTCTGCAGCATAGAGAAGACGGTACGCCGGCTGTGGGTATCGTTCTTCTTGGCTTTGGTGACGAGCGGTTCGGCGAACACACGCAGGGCTTTAGCTTTCGCCAGCGTCGTATTGATTCGCTTGTGGGTGAACAGAGCAATGGCGAGGTTACGCAGCGTCGCTTTGCGGTGGGCACTCTTGCGGCCCAAGTGGTTAAATTTCTTACCGTGGCGCATGGCGGGGGGGAAGATTGTCCGGCAACACTTTTCCAGTCACCTACGCAAGGTGGACACTTGCTCGATCGTGGAGGTAATTACCGTGGGTTGAAAGGAAAATTCAATGCCGTTGCCGACAGTCCACTGGGTTTCGTTATAAAAAGCCTGCGGCTTTTTATAACGGTGGTTATTCTTCGTCGAGCTTGTACTTCGAGAGGTCCATGCCGAAGGTCAGGCCTTTCTCTACGAGTAACTCTTCGATCTCTACGAGAGACTTCTTACCGAAGTTACGGAACTTGAGCAGTTCGTGCGTGTCGTAGCGGACCAACTCGCCGAGGCTATTGATCTTGGCTGCTTTGAGGCAGTTGTAGGCACGAACGGAAAGGTCGAGGTCTTCGAGGCTGGTTTTGAGCAGCTTGCGCATGTGCAGGATGTGCTCGTCGACGATGGCTTCCTCGCGGGTGCCTACGCTCTGGAATTCGATGGCTTCGTTGGTGATCAGCACGAGGTGCTGGATCATGATGTTCGCAGCTTCGCGTACGGCATCTTCCGGGTGGATCGTGCCGTCGGTCTTGATCTCGAGGATCAGGTTCTCGTAGTCGGTGCGCTGGCCTACGCGGGTAGCTTCTACGCGGTAGGCTACGTTCTTGATCGGGGTGTAGATGGCATCGACCGGGATGACGCCGATTGGGGCGTTCTTGGACATACCTTCGTCCGCGGGTACGTAACCGTAGCCTTTCGTGACGGTCAGTTCCACTTCGAGGTTGACGAAGGGCTCCATGGTACAGAGGACCAGGTCGGGGTTCATGACCTTGAAAACATTGGTGTGCTCCCCGATATCCTTGGCGGTGAACTGATCCTTACCACTGAGGGTTAGGTAGACTTTTTCTTCCTCGAAGCTGTCGTCCGTTTGGATGAGGCGCTTGAGGCGTACCTGCTTGAGGTTGAGGATGATCTCGACAACGTCTTCGGTAACGCCGCGGATGGTGGAAAATTCGTGGTCTACGCCGGCGATGCGGACGGCGGAGATGGCACACCCCTCAAGGCTACTAAGCAGTACTCGGCGAAGAGAGTTACCGATCGTTTGGCCGAAGCCGGGTTCTAGTGGTTTGAATTCGAAGGTACCGTGGAAGTCATCCGACTTCTGCATGGTGATCTTATCCGGCTTCTGGAAATTGAGAATCGTACTCATATGTTATAGCGCTTTGAGTGGCCGGCCCGTTTGACGTTACGGGCGGTAGGCCGAAGAGGGGGAATAGCACCCGGAGGATTAAATTAGTTTGTCCCCAGCGGGCCGGGTGGCCTGGCTGGGGACTGGACGGCACCCTGGAGGGGGGGAAGGGGTCGCCGCCCGAAGGGGTTCTTGCCACCGTGCCGGCCGTAGCGAGCACCGTCGGCAAGTACCCCCGATAGACTTACTTCGAATACAATTCGACGATCAGCTGCGTATTGATTTTCTCGGGGATGTTCTCCCGCTCCGGATAGGCCAGGAAGGTACCTTCCATCTTCTGCTTATCGACGGAGAGCCAACCGTAGTTACGCACGTCGTTGCGGCTGGATACGGTATCGCGAATAACATCCAGCCCTTTCGACTTATTCCGAACGCTGATCACGTCGCCGACGCGCAGTTGCGTAGAAGGGATGTTGTTCAACTTCCCGTTCAGCAGAATGTGGCGGTGAGAAACGAGTTGGCGAGCGGCGCGGCGCGTAGGGGCGAGGCCCATACGGAAAACGACGTTATCCAGGCGGGCTTCGAGAAGCTGCAGAAGTACCTCACCGGTGACGCCCCGGCTAGCCTGTGCTTTCTCGAACAGGTTGCGGAACTGACGCTCAAGTACGCCGTAGGTATACTTGGCGATCTGCTTCTGCGTGAGTTGAAGTTTGTAGTCGGAGGGTTGGCGGCGGCGGCCCCGGCTGTTGCCGTGCTGACCGGGCTTGTACTTCTTGCGTTCGAAAGCGCGCGAGTAACCAAAGATCGGCTCGTCGAGGGCGCGGGCTTTTTTTCGCCTTGGGGCCGGTATATCTAGCCATATTGACCTATGTCTTTAGAGATCCCATCGTTTGCCGAAAGGCGGTCGAGCGGGGACGATGTGTTTATTGGTAGATGGGGGGAGGAGGGAATTAAACGCGGCGGCGCTTCGGGGGCCGGCAGCCGTTGTGGGGCAGCGGGGTCACGTCTTTAATCTTCGATACCCGAATACCGGCGCCGTCGATGGCGCGAATGGCGGCTTCCCGACCGCTACCGGGGCCTTTGACGTAGACTTCTACGCTGCGGAGGCCGGCTTCGTAGGCGTCGCGCGAGG
>OY764637.1:0-33785 GCA_963668285.1 uncultured Lewinella sp.
GGCATCGCGCGAGGCGTTACCGGAAGCGATCTGCGCCGCATAAGGGGTAGACTTCTTGGAGCCGCGGAACTTCTCCTTTCCGGCGGTGCCCCAACTGATGACGTCTCCGTTCTTGTTGGTGAGGGTAATGATGATGTTGTTGAAGGAAGCCTGGATGTAGGCGTAACCTTCGCTTTCAACTTTGACTTTGCGTTTGCGCGTCTGGGTGCGGCCGCCGCCGCCTGCTGGTCTCTTAGCCATTATTTACCTACTTTTTTCTTGTTCGCAACCGTCTTCCGCTTGCCCTTACGGGTGCGAGCGTTCGTTTGGGTCCGTTGCCCGCGTAAGGGAAGGCCTTTACGGTGACGAAGACCGCGGTAGCAGCCAATGTCCATAAGACGCTTGATGTTCGTCGAGACTTCCGTGCGCAGATCACCCTCTACCTTATAATCGTTGGTGAGGAGGTTGGAGATCGTACGGATGTTCTCGTCGGTCCAATCCGCTACGTGGGTGTTTTGGTCAACGCCCGCCCTGTCGAGAATCTCGGCGGCGCGGCTGGCCCCTACACCATACACATAGGTCAGACTGATAATTCCGCGCTTCGCGCGCGGGAGGTCAACACCTGCAATTCGTGCCATATATTAGTTGATAAAGGGTTAGCCCTGACGTTGTTTGAACTTGGGGTTCTTCTTATTGATGATGTAAACTTTGCCCTTGCGGCGTACGATCTTGCAATCGGCGCTACGCTTCTTAACGGAGGGTCTGACTTTCATAATTGAGATCGCTTAGAGCGTGAGGTAGTCCGCGGTAACCTAAGGTTAAGTGCAGCAAGCTATTTGTAGCGGTAAGTGATGCGCCCACGGGAAAGATCGTAGGGGCTCATCTCTACGGCAACTTTATCACCCGGAAGAATTTTGATGTAGTGCATCCGCATCTTTCCGGAGATACTTGCCTTAATTTCGTGATCGTTTTCCAGCCGTACGCGAAACAGAGCGTTTCCGAGGGCCTCTTCAATCACGCCATCCTGCTTAATCAGGTTTTTTTTGGACATATTTTGAATTTCGGAGGGCAAAGGTAGCACTTTCGAACCGCCTACCCAAAGGATTGATAAAAATGTTGCTCTCTAGAGAATGCTTAAGCCACTTAGGTGGTTGAAGTAGAAGCGATTATCCTTGCCCCCCCTACCCGGCTACCGCCACCGGCTGATAGCGGTGAACCAGCTCATCGTCCAGATTATCGACGAACTTCAAATTCGGGTTGCTCCGCACGGCCTCCTCGATTGGGCGGTGATCGCTCATCAGATCGGCCGGCCCGCCGCCGCGGGTGATGGCGACCGAGTGCTCGTAGTGGGCGGCCGGGCGGCCGTCGCGCGTCACGATCGTCCAACCGTCGTCACGGCTATGTACGTCCTTACGCCCCAGAGTGATCATCGGCTCTATGGCGATCAGCAGACCCGCCTTCAGTAACGGCCCGCGGCCACGTTTTCCGAAGTTAGGTACGTCGGGCGCCTCGTGCAGCGAGCGGCCCAAACCGTGGCCGACGAGCTCGCGTACGACGCCGTAGCCGCTTTCGCGCTCGGTGTACTGCTGGATGGCGAAGCTGACGTCACCGACGCGCTTGCCCTCCCGCGCGGCGTCAATACCCAAATACAGGGCGTGTTTCGTGCGCCGGCAAAGCTCCATCGTGTCCGCATCCACGTCACCTACGCAGAAGGTATAGGCGGCATCTCCGTAAAATTCGTTGACGATCGTACCGCAGTCGATGCTGAGAATATCGCCGTCCTTAAAGACCTGCTTCTCGTCCGGCAGCCCGTGGACGACCTCCTCGTTCTGGCTCACCAATAAGGTGGATGGGCAACCGTAAAGCCCCTTAAAGCCCGGGATGGCGCCGTGGTCGCGGATGAACGTTTCGGCAAAGGTATCGATCTCCTCCCCCGTCATGCCCGGCCGTAGCATTTTACCTACCTCGGTAAGCGTCTTACAGACCAGCCCGCAGGCGATGCGGCTGCGTTCGATCTCTTCCGGGGTTTTAAAGATCATTTTCCGGTTCTTCCTGCTCATTTGTCCTGGGGGCTTATCCGTTCCTCAACGCTGCTTTGCACTGGTGGTTGAAAATTCGGGCGAAGATACGCCAAGTGCCCGCGGTCACCGCCCCTTGAGCGCGCGGGCGTAACTTACCTTTACCTTATGTCCAATCGCCAACGCCTTCTACTTGCCTTGCTCCTTTCCTTCCTGAGCCATGCACCTGCGTACTCGCAAATAAATCAAGACATATCTCCGGAAGAACAACCCGAGCTAGTCCCCCTCCGGCATCGAATCGGGGGCGTCAGCCCCCGCCTGCGATCGGTAAAGGCGGCCGGGTTCAGCCCCGACGGCCACTATCTGGCAACCGGCAGGCGCGCGGTAACTACCGGGAGACTGCCAACGAGCAACTCAACGACCGGGACCTCAAACACCGCTAAATGAAGCGTTCTACCTTCTTCAAATCTTTGGCGGCGGGCACCATCGGGCTCCCCGTAGCTTTGCGGTTGCTGGGTGGCGACGTGCGGGCCCAGGGTGAGGCGGCCTCCGTCAGCGGGCGCACTTTTCGGTGGAAGATGGTGACTACCTGGCCGCCCGGCTTCCCGATCCTGGGGCAAGGGTGCCAGAAGTTGGCCGACCTGTGCCGGCTGATGTCCGGCGGGCGGCTCGACATTACGGTTTACGGTGGCGGGGAGCTCGTTCCGTCGCTCGAGGCCTTCGACGCGGTGCGGGGCGGGGCCGCCGAAGTGGGCTCGGGGGCGGCCTACTACTGGGCGGGCAAAGCGCCGGCCGCGCAGTTTTTTGCCGGCTACCCCTTCGGGCTCAATGCCCAGCAGATGAACGCCTGGCTACTGAGCGGCGGGGGGCTGGATCTTTGGCGGGAGCTCTACGATCAGTATAACCTGATCCCCTTCGTGGGTGGAAATACCGGCGTGCAGATGGGCGGTTGGTACAACCGTGAGATCACCAGTGTCGCCGACTTTCGCGGGCTGAAGATGCGGATGCCGGGCCTGGGGGGCCGCGTACTGGAACGGCTCGGCGGCACGCCGGTCCTTCTGGCGGGAGGCGAGCTCTATACCGGCCTGGAGCGCGGGATCATCGACGCGACCGAGTGGGTCGGCCCTTACCACGACGTTTTGATGGGCTTCGACGAGATCGCAAAATACTACTACTACCCCGGCTGGCACGAGCCTGGGACGGCCTTCGAATTTTTCGTCAACAAAGACAAGTTCGCCGAGCTGCCCGAAGACCTACAAACCATATTCGAGGTGGCAACGCACTACATAAACATGTACACCATTTCGGCTTTCGAGGCGGAAAACGCCAAGTCGCTGGCCAAATTGAGGGAGAATAAGGAGCTGACCATCGCGCCGTTTCCGGATGCGGTGCTGAAGGCGGCCCGGGAAGCGGCCGCGGACGTGATCGACGAATACGCGGCTTCCGACCCCTTCGCGGGTAAGGTTTACGCCTCTCTGCAGCGCTTCCGTGCGCTCGCTAAACCCTGGGCGGAGATGACGGAAGGTACCTACTACGCCGGGATGTTGTCGTAGCGCGGGGCGGTTCAGGCTTCGCTGTTTACCTCGTGCCCGCTGGGTACTTTATCGCGGGGCGGGTTCCCGGAGGGGTCTTTTGGCGAGGACGCAGGTGCAGGGCGGAGGAGGGAAATAGCAATGCCACCAGCCAATAGGCCGAAGATCACCGCCAGCGATATCCACTCCGGCGGGTGCCAAACGGTGTGCAGCATCATTTTGACCCCGACGAAGAATAGAATAAGGGCCAGGGAATACTTGAGGTATTCGAACTTGTCGATCATCGAAGACAAGACGAAGTACAGACTACGCAGGCCGAGAATAGCCAGGATGTTAGAGGTAAAGACGAGAAACGAATCCGTAGTAATGGCCAGAATGGCGGGGATGCTGTCGACGGCGAAGATGACGTCCGTGGTTTCCACCATGACCAGCGCTACGAAGAGTGGCGTGGCGGCGCGCTGGGCGTTCTCCCGCGTCCAAAAATGGTGACCGTCATAGTCGTTGGTGACGGGGACGACCCTGCGCACGAAACGAATGATGGGGTTGTTGGCTGGCTCGATGTCCTCCGATTGCCGGACCATCTTCACGGCACTGAACAGCAGTAAGGCGCCGAATACGTAGAACATCCAGTCGAACTGCTCCAGGAGGTAGACCCCGGCAACAATCATGAGTAGCCGCATTACAACCGCCCCGATGATGCCCCAGAACAGGACGCGGTGCTGATACTGTGCGGGCACCTTGAAGTAGGCGAAGATGAGCGCAATGACGAATACGTTGTCCATACTCAAGGACAGTTCCACCAGGTAACCGGTCAGGTAGCTCATGACCGCCCGCCTGGGGGTCAGCTCCGACGCCATCCAACCGTTCGAATAGGCCAGCCAAACGATGCCGCTGAAGCCGAGGCCGACGGCCGTCCAGAGCGCCGTCCACTTAAGTGCCTCGCGGGTGGAGGGCACGTGGTCTTCTTTGTTCAGCACGAACAGATCCAGGAAGAGCAGCAAGGCTACGAAGACGAAAAAGCCAGGCCAGAGGATAGACATGCGGGTGAGCGTTACCGTACTGGAACGGCTACATCAATACGGACGTTCGAGGCTTTCGCCGTGGCCATTACTTTCTTTTTCGGTTGCGCCGTACAGCAGGAAAGGCACCGCGAACAGAAAATACGATAAGTCGATCCGGCTACCGAAGAACGCCCGCGCAAAGCCAGCCACGTAGCAGTGATAGAGGGCGTAAACGGCTACGGTACCGAACAGCAGACCGCCGGCGGCAAGAAAAGGATGCTCGCGGGCGGGCCCGAAAAGCAACAGCAAACAGGCCACCAACAAAAAGCCGGCTACGTAAACGGGCGGGATCAGGAAGCCGGACTGAACGATGAACGGGTTCATCCGGCCGAAAGCCTCCGGCCACCTTAGGTAAAAAGGCAGGAAGACGAGGCCGAACGCCAGGAGGGATAATACCCCAGCGAGCAGTACCCGAAGCCAGCCGGCGCGCGCGAACAAAGCCGAGCCGTATACCAGAATGTAGGCCAGGGCAAAGACGGACCGCGTCGCTAACAGCAAACCCGTGACTGCCGCCAGGCCATAGAAGCGAACCGGCCGGCTTTCGGGACGGGCCCTGACCCAGGCGGTCAGCCCGATCATCACGAGCACCGAGAAAGTCAGGATGTTGCTACGCACGGCTATCTCCCAATAAACGTAGGTGGAAGAGGCCACTAACAGGAGCCAGGGAGCCGCCAACCCGTTACCCGCTAACTTTCGCGTAAGCCAAAACAAGCCAATCGCCGGCCCGATGAGCGCTAAGAGCGACAGCCAGCCCACCCGCCAGAATGGATAGGCGAGAAAGAAATAGATCGGCATAGGCCCCGGTGGGTTACCCATGTGGGATGTGGCCGCGTAAGGGTAACTCCCCTCCCCCAGGGCGCTCAGGAAGCTGTCGATCACGCTCCAGCGGTCGACGTTAAGGGAATCCAGCGGTACGTATGCGTGCGCACCTACCGAAGCTGCGACCCAACAGCAGGCGATAAAGCAGGAGAGGTAGTAGGCGTTCACCCTGCGTAGTAGCAGTCGGTACGCTAGGTCAGTAAAGGCTAGTGCCTGTAGACCGGCGAGTAAGAGCGCCGCCAAGGCCGCCGGTAGCGGACTGATACGGGCGCCATACTTCCAGCAGAACAGGAAGTTGATGCCGATCAGTAGAGCAATAACCGCCACTTGCGCGGATGAGCGGCGGTGCGCCGGGCTTGTTTGTTCTTTAGTAGATGACTCCATATAAAAAGGTTGCCGCAGCGGGGGCTGGCGGCAAACCGAAACTATAACGATGTAGATAGGTGAAGAGCTATCGGTCAAATCAAGCGAAGCCTTCGGAAACTAAAGTTGCATTATCGACTTGGTTCTTACAACGTCTGAGTGCTTCTGTCAGAAGCGCGGCAAATATAAGAGCTTGGGGCGGATTTCGGCACGCAGGTGAACATTCGGTCGCCCAGCCCGTCCCCCTTGCGGTATAAGCAATACAGATATGAGCAATTGGTATGAGGGCTGGACGGACGTTACCTATCCGATCTTTGAGGGAATGACCGGGTGGCCGGGGCAGCCGGAAACGAGCTACGACGTGCTCAGTTGCATCCACTGTGGCGATGATGCGCGGGTTACGGTGGTCAAGATGAGCGTCCACTCCGGTAGCCACATGGATGCACCGAGTCACTTTCTGGCGCAGGGGATCGACGTTAGCCGAGCGCCGATCGACTTCGGCCTCGGCCCGGTACGCATCGCGCGCATCGACTGCGACGGGGCCGTACTACCGGAGCATCTGGAAGCGTACGAAGCGCGTACCCGACCGCTGGCTGCCGGCGAACGCCTCATCCTTCGCACGCCGAATAGCGATCGCGATTTCTACCTTCAGGACCCATTCAATAAGGACTACCACGGCATCGGCCCGCAGGCCGCACGGTGGATCTCCGAGCGCCAACTGCGGATGATCGGGGTCGATTATTTATCGGTAGGCCCCTTTTACGAAGGCAACCCCCAAACGCACCGTGCCCTGATGACCGCCGGCGTATGGATAGTGGAGGGCATCGACCTGCGGCGCGTCGAGGAGGGGGATTACGAGATGATCTGCCTGCCTTTGAAGCTGGTCGGTAGTGACGGCTCCCCGGTGCGCATCCTGATCCGGCCCACGGCGTAAGGGCTCGATTTGGCGACAAACCCACTGCTTTAGTAGCCCCCCCGGCCGGAAAGGCGTTAAATTCGCGGTATGCCACGCTCGCTACTCCTAACTCTATTCACACTTTTCTGTTGCTCGCTGAACGCTCAGATTACTACCTCGGACGGGACGGTCCTCTACGGCAACGAGTGGGTAGACCCGGAGGTCACTTACCTGAAGGTCCCCGTCGTAGAAGCCGGCGTCTACCGACTTAGCCCGGAGGTACTGCGTGCCGCCGGCTTCACCGGTAGCCTGGAGGGTGGCGGCGGCTTGCGCCTAGAGCACCAGGGGCGCGTCGTACCCGTTCACGTCGACGAGCGGGGGCTGTTCTTCTACGGGGAGGGCAACGACGGGGCGCTGGACGCTCACCTTTTCGAAGAGCCCGGGCGGATGCAGCTAAACGATGCGTACAGCATGTCCAGCGACACGGCCGTTTACTTCCTCGCCGTGGGTAAGGACGGACGCACCTATACGCCTTCGACGGCTACCGGTGGCGAGCCGCTGAGGGAGATCGTCAGGACGAGCCTGCGGCGTTGGGGCGGCGCTTATTCCAAGTCGTTCTTTCGTAGCTCGGGCATCAGTATCTACTACTCCCGTTACGACGTGGCGGAGGGCTTCGGTTTACTCGGCGGGAATGACCTACTTTCCAGCAACGGCACCACCGAAATCGACGCCACGATACCTACGCCGGCAGCTACCCGCGGTCAGGCAACCCTGGACCTTCGCTTTGGATTGGGCTTCGACCGCCACGAACAGTCCATTTCGGTGAACGGCACCGAGTTGACGAACCTGACGGAGGGGCCGTGGAAAGTAAAGCAGTATTCACTGCCCTTTGAGTCACAGGGCGAAGAAGCAACGGTATCGCTGCGCGGGAGCGGCTCGGACCGGGATAAGGCCAACCTGGCCTGGATGCGGGTCACCTACCCCGCTCGGCCCACCGCAGGGGGCCTGACCACTTTCCTTGCACCTGCGTCCTCGCAAAATCAAACACTCACGTTAACGGACCTCCCCGCCGGCACCGGTAGCATTCAGTTGCTGGACCATCGGAACGGTCGACTGATCAACGGCGGCGTGGAGGGCGCTTCGGCGGTATTCTCCCTTCCCGCTTCCACCGATACGGTGGTCTATCACGTGCTGACTACCGCGGGCGCCCTGACGCCGACCGGCTTAACATCGGTGACCCTCGCCCCACAGTTACCCCCGGGCGGGGGCGCTGACTACCTGATCGTGACCAGTGAGCGGCTGAACGGCGAGGAAGTCCGCGCGCTGGCCGATTACCGGGAGAGCGTGGCCGGCGGAAGCCACCGCGTACACATCGTCAACGTCGAAGACCTCTACGATCAATTCAGCTACGGCGTCAGGCGGCACCCGTTAGCGATCAGAAACTACGTAGCGGCGGCCGTACGGGCCCAGCCCGAGTTAAGGTATTTATTCCTCATCGGTAAGGGCAGGGAGATGAGTGACCTGCGTAGCCCGCAGGACCTAGCCAACGGCCGACGAACTTTCTTCGTGCCCTCCTTTGGCTTCCCCGCCTCCGATAACTTGCTGACGGCACCGATCGATGGGGTCGTACCGGCGCTGGCAACCGGCAGGCTCGCCGCGATCAACCGGGGCGAAGTGGGCCTTTACCTGACCAAGCTGCGGGACGTGGAGGCGCAGATCGACCGGGGAGAGCAGACGCTGGCCGATCGGGACTGGATGAAACAGATATTGCACCTGGGTGGCGGCGTTACGCCGGGGGAGCAAAGTTCGATCCGGTCGCGCCTGGGGAATATCGAAACTACGATCGAATCCTCCGACATGGGCGCTAACGTGAACTCCTTTTTCAAAACGAGCTCCGACCCGATCGAAGATAGCCGTCAGGATGCCATCTTCGAACGCATCAACGCCGGTACGTCCATCATCACTTTCTTCGGCCACTCGAGCTCGCAGGGTTTTGACTTCAGCATCGACAACCCGGATAACTACCGGAATAAGGATCGTTACCCGTTCATGCTGTCGCTCGGTTGCTATTCCGGGGATAGCTTCACGGCGGCGCGGAGCATTTCGGAGCGCTTCATCTTCCTCAGGAACCGCGGCGCGGTTGCCTTTGCGGCCTCGAAGGGCCTAGGCTTCATTACGGCCCTGGGCAGGTGGGGCAACAACCTTTACGACCTGCTGGGGAACGAATATTACGGCCGGGGCATCGGGGAAGCGATGCGGGCCAACGTTGAAGCGTTCAGCGGGGCGTCTATTTTTTCGGAAGCCCTACTGGCCGAGCAGTTCTCATTGAGTGGCGACCCCGCCTTCCGGTTGCACCCACGCCCGGGTGCGGATTTGGTGGTCGACCCGGCGCAGGTTCAATTCGAGCCGGCGGTGGTACCGGCTTCTTTGGGCACGTATAAAGCCTTCGTTCGAGTGGCCAATCTCGGGCGGGCCTCCACGCAGGATAGCGTTACCCTGCGTTTCCGCCAGCAGTTGCCGGATGGTAGCATCGTGGCCCTGAAAGACGTGCGCACCCCCACCGTCAACTACGAAGAGCAGATCGAGGTGGAGCTGCCCAATCAGGGCTTCGCCGCCGTTGGCATTAACCGCATTTTGGTTACCATCGACGCGGAGGACGAGTTGGCCGAAGCGCCACTGCCCTCGGCGGAAAGTAATAACGACCTGTTCGTCGGTGGGCGTATCGGCGTTCCGCTCACGTTCATTGCGAATACGGCGCAAACGGCCTACCCCCCCCGGTACGCACTTATCGGCGGCCCCGTCGAGCTCGTGGCCAGCACGACCAACCCGCTCATTGGCGAACGCCGGTACTTCCTGGAGGTAGCTACCGACCGTGCCTTCGGGGAAGTCGTTCACAGCAGTGATTTCACGGCGGGGGGAGGCATAATCCGGCAATCTCCCACCATCGACTACCGGGATAGTACGACCTACTACTGGCGGATCAGCCCGGATAGCTCGACGACGGAGGGGGCGGGCTTCATCTGGAGCGAAAGCAGCTTTACCTGGCTGGCTAGCCGGGGCGAAGGGCCGGCGGCCTGGGCGGTCAACCACCCCGGGCAGACGACCGACGGCACTTTCGAAAACATCGTCGACGACGGCGTTACGGAAGCCTGGCGGTTTACGAAGACCTCGACCGACCTGCGCGTCGCCAACGGCCGATACGTCGGCCGGCAATTCCCCCGCGTCGAATTTAACGGACAGCGGTTCAACAGCCGCTTCGAGTGGCTGTACCGGGGCGGGGTCAACGTATGGGTCATCGACACCATCAACAACCGCGACTGGCTACCCAACCCGGGCGGCCTGTACGGAACGCCGGATCGCCCCAGTACCCTATGGCAATTCCAGACGAGCAACCCGGAGAAAAGACGGCAAATGCTGGAATTCCTCGAAGAGGGCATCCCCGACGGAAAGTACGTTCTCGTATACTCGGCGGACCGGGGTGATCTGTACTATAACGACGGCTGGCTACAGGATAGCCTGAACTTCGGCAAGTCGCTATTCGACGTACTGGAAGCAGAGGGAGCGGAACAGGTTCGGGGCATACCCGACAGGGGGAACGTGCCTTACGTATTCGCCTATCAAAAGGGGTTCGGCCCGCTCGCCGAAGGCCTGGGGGAAAGCCGCAATGATCGCATAACGGTCGAGCTGGCCATCACGACCAATTGGGATAGTGGAAGCTGGACCAGCCCGCGCGTGGGCCCCGCACAAAGCTGGCGGGGACTGGAACTCGCCGTGAGCCCGCTGAACCTGAGTGCGGCCGACTCCGTGCGCGTACGCTTGATCGGTACCACCCCGGAAGGTGTAGACGCCCAGCTACGGGATGAAATCCTATCCGTTCCCGAGGATCGCACCATCGAGATCGACCTATCCGATATAGCCGCCAGCAGCTACCCCCAGCTGGCCGTAGAAGCGTTCCTATTCGATCGCGCCTCCCGCACGAGCGCAACGGTAAAGTATGCCTACTTCGACTACACGGGCAGTGGTGACGTGGCCGTTAGCCCGGCCGTAGCCTTCACCGTCCCCGACACACTCGATACCGGGTCCGAACTGAACCTGGATGTCGGGTACGAAAACATAGGTGACCAAGCCATGGACAGCCTCCTGGTCGAGCTACGCTTGCAAACCGACGCGAATTCCGTCAGTACCTACCGGAAGCGGCAAGCGCCCTTACCCGCCGGGGGCAGCGACCGGGTAACGTTCACCCTACCGACGGAGGAGCTGCTCGGCCGGGTACAACTACAGTTACTGCTTAACCCGGAACGGGATCAGCCGGAAGACATCCTGTTCAACAATCTTCTCACCCGGGAGCTGAACATCGGCCGTGACGACATCGATCCGCTCATTCAGGTGTTCTTCGATGGCCAGCGCATTCAAAATGGTGAGTTAATAAGCGCCGAGCCGGAGATCCTGGTACAGATACGCGACGAGAATGAAAACCTGCTCCTCAACGATACGGCCGACTACCAGCTCGACCTGATCTACCCCGACGGGCGGCGGCAGCGCCTCTGGTTCGAGGACGAGCGCGTGAGCTTCATCCCAGCGGCTTCTACCGACAATTTTGCGGAGATCTACTTTCAACCGACACTGGAGCAGGACGGTACCTACACCCTTACGGTGCGCGGGAGGGACCGCAGCGGTAATAACAGCGGGAAGTTAGACTTCCGAAAGGATTTCGAGGTGATCAATCAGCAACTCGTCTCCAACGTACTGGCCTACCCCAACCCCTTTACCACGCAGACCCAATTCGTTTATACCCTCACCGGCTCCCGGCCACCGACGATGTTCCGCATCCAAATCATGACCGTCTCCGGGCGGGTAGTGCGCGATGTCGATCTCAGCCTGCTCGAGGATCTGAGTATCGGCACCCACCGCACCGAATTCGTTTGGGACGGCACCGATGAGTACGGCGACCAGTTGGCCAATGGCGTCTATCTCTACCGAGTAATTACGTCGGACGATGCTGGTAAATCGCTGGAACGCTACGACACGGGGACGGATCAGTACTTCGAGAAGGGCTTCGGAAAGGTCGTGCTTCTACGCTGATGCATACCCCCGCCTCTTTGGTAAGCGTGGTCATTCCGGTCTACAATGCGGTGTCCTTTTTGGAGCGCTCGGTAGGCTCCGTCCTCCGGCAGCAGTGGAAGGACCTGGAAATCATTCTCGTAGAAAACAACTCTACCGACGGCAGCGAGGCGTTAGCCACGCGGATCGCCGCCCGACACCCAGACCGCGTCCGGTTAGCCCACGCGGAACGACAGGGGGCCAGCGCCGCACGCAACGTCGGTTGGCGGATGGCAAAGGGAAACTGGATACAGTTCCTGGATGCGGACGATACCCTCGACCCGATAAAGCTCCGGGAGCAGATGGAACTGACGGCTACGACCGACGCCCGGTGGATAATCGGCCCCTATCGAAACCTCTACGAGGACGGCACGACGCTGGAAAGCATCCCCCACCGCAACCCCTGGAAGGGATTGGTCTATCGCTACCGAATCGGTTGTACCTGCTCGAACCTCTACCACCGCGATGCGCTGACGGCCGTTGGCGGCTGGGATGAGGAGTTACCTAATGGTACGGACCCGGCCCTACACCTAGCTCTACTGAAAGCATCGACCCCGTACGCCTTTTCGCGGGAGGTAGCCATGACTTACCACCACCATTCGGGCCCCGACCGGCTGAGTACGAGCCGCCCGGTCGCCGGTAACGTCCAAGACGCTCGTTTACGGGCTGCGGTGATCGAGCACCTACGACGAGAACAGCCCGCGCATTGGGGGCGGGGCCACGCGTTTTACGAAGGTGCTTTACTACAGCGACTAAGAATACTGGCGACTCACGACTTGGCCAAGGCGGCGGAGCTTCACGCAGAATACTTTCCCGCGGGCTGGGGTGGCCGCGAAGGCGTACCGGGGGATATGGTGAGCCCCTACATCCAGGCAATGTACCGATGGTTGGGGTTTCGCCGCACGGAGCGTCTACGGCTGATGGGGGCGGGGGTCAAGCGGAGCCTACTCGGCTAGCGTCAGCCGTAAGTCTTCACGAACAGCTTATGGTCGAGGCTATACCGGCCCGGCCCGGTAATGATCAGCACGATGGCCGCCGCGGCGTACATAAGCGGGAAAGACATCTTGGCCCAGCCGGCGCCGGCGTTAGCGATGAAGGCCGCGACCAGCATGGTGATCAGGTAAGGCATCGCCGCCAGGCGGGTAAAGTAGCCCAGGGCAATGAGTAAGCCACACACAAATTCGCCGAATGCAGCCAGCACCAGGCTAAAGCCCATACCAATGCCCAGTGGATCGGCGAAAGTCATATCACCATTGATGATCTGGAGTACTTTCGGTAGGCCGTGCGCAAGCGCCATCTCGAGGCCGAACCACAGTCGGAGGACCAATAGGCCGAGATCGATGTTCCCTTTCGTCATGTCGATGTTAACTAAGGCGGGGGCGGTAAAACCTTCGGTACCGGGCATAAAAAAAGGCAAGCATACCGAACGCTCAACCTTCTACCCTTGCTGCGTTTCCGCCCTGGGGGAGTTCAAAAGGAGCTGTTCGTATGCTGCCCGGGGCAAAGGTAGGTTGCCCCGGGCAGATATACTAATAGTTCCCTAATTGATAGCAAATTGCTTTTTGAGCCGCTTGCGATCACGCGTTGTTGAGCAGGTTCTTATCGTCGTCCCACTGCGCGATTTCGGCGCGGCGCTCCTGGTTGACGTACATCGGCAGGTACTTTGGGTCGTACTCCATGCCGTGTTTGGCCATGACGTCCTCGGGCACGCCGTCCCATACGTTAGGTTGGTTGCCCTGGTAGCCCAATGCGTCCATCATTCCTTTGCGGGAGGTGAAATAGCACGTCAGGGTCAGCGAGCGTAAGTGGTCGAAGAAGCGGGCGCCGACTTCCATCGGGGTTCCTTCGGCTTCGGGATAGGCGATGTCGTCGACGATCTCGATACGTTGCTCCGGGCTCAGTTCGGCGAAGGTTTTGCCTTCGAAACGGCGGGCGGATTCGATGTTCAGCCAGGCAAGACCTCCGCGGAGTTTCGTCTGGTGATTATCCGGTTGATCGAGGGCCATGAATTCTACGAATTCTTCGAGGCCCGTTTCGGTGGCGGAGGGTTCTCCGTCCTCCCCCGGCGCGATGATGTTGCCGAGGATGCCGATGGTGGCGAGTTCGTCCGCAGTAAAGAAGTCGGAGTTGGCTATCCGCTGGTCGTGGGCGATCTCGTGGGGGAGGCGCAGGCCGTACCCCGTGGGTTCGGAGGCTACCGAAGCGGCATCTACGGTGTCGGTCTGCTCGCAGCTGGTCGTGCCGCCGGCGATGGCGGCGATGGCGGTACCGGCGAAGAGTGTTTTTAGTGTTTTACGACGGTCCATATCAGATATTCAGTTTTTGGCGCTCGCTAATGATGTGGTCGGCGGCTCTCCAGGCAAGGGCCATGATCGTCCAGGTGGGGTTCTTATCGGCCTGGGAGGTGAAGGTGGCGGCGTCGGTGACGTAGACGTTCGGGGCTTCGTGCAGCCGGCTGTGGCGGTCGCAAACGCCCTGCTTGGGGTCGTCCATCATACGTGCCGTACCGACTTCGTGGATGATGGCACCGGGTGGCAGGAGGCCGTGATCCCGTTCGTAGGAAGGTATTTCCGGATCGAAGAGTTCGCCCCCCATCGCGGTGAGCAGCTCACGAATTTTCACGTTGGCGTGCTTGGCCTGCAGGCGTTCGTGGTCGGTCCATTTGTAGTTAAAGCGCAAGGTGGGGATACCCCACTCGTCGACCTTACCGGGGTTGATCTCGCAGTAATTGTCGTAGAGGGCTACGGACTCACCGCGGGCGGACATGCCGACGACGGCACCGTACATGGATTTGACTTCTTTGAGGAGTGGGTTGCCGTAGCCACCCACTTTGACTCCGAGCATCTCCTGAACGCGGGCGAACTGACCGCCAAAGCCGTAGCTCGGCATGCCCATACCGCCCCAGATCTCGAGGTGATAACCACGGGGGAAGGGTAGTTTTTTGTTGTCGCCCCACCAGGGTGCGTAGACGTGCATGCCACCGACGCCGTCCTCATTGTACCGTTTACGGTCCATGAGGGCGGGGACGAAGGCGCTGGTGCCGGTACCCGTACTATCGTGGAGGTAGCGCCCGAGCGTACCGCTGGCGTTACCCAGCCCGTTGGTTTCGCCGACGGACTCGGAGTTCATAAGAATGCGGGAAGTCTCACAGGCAGAAGCGGCCAGGACGATCACTTTGCCTTTCAGTTGGTATTCGCGGCGATCTTCCTTGGCGATGTAGCTCACCGCGGTTGCTTTACCGGAGCTATCGGTAACGACCGAGCGGGCCATGGAGTTGGTAAAGAGATCGACTTGCCCCTTCCCTTTCATGGCTGGAATCACGAGTACGCTACTTGCGCTGAAGTCGGCGTAGACGGCACAGGAGCGGCTACACTGATTACAGTAGTAGCAGACCCCCCGCTCTTCGATCAGCTTTTTGGTAAGCATCGATAACCGGGCGGGGATGATGGGGACGCCGACCTTTTTACCGGCAGCCGTGGCGTAAAGCTCGTGCAGGCGCGGCTTGGGTGGCGGCAGGAAGAAGCTATCCGGGTCGTTGGGTAGGTTCTCGTTGGTGCCGAAAACACCGATCAATTTATCGACCTTATCGTAGTAGGGCTCAATCTCGTCGTACGTGATCGGCCAGTTTTCACCGAGGCCATCGATGTCTTTACGATGAAAGTCATTGGGGCCGAAACGGAGGCTGATGCGCCCCCAGTGGTTCGTTCTGCCACCCAGCATGCGGGTGCGGTACCAGGCGAAATTGGTTCCTTCGACGGAATCATAGGGCTCCCCGGGGATGTCCCACCCACTAAGGCCGGCGTGCAGGTCGCCGAACGAGCGGAGGGTGCCCGCACCACGGCGGGGGCTTTCCCAGGTACCCCGTAAATGAGTGGTCTGTTTTCGATCGGCGGGGTCGAAATACGGCCCTGCCTCGATGATGGCGATGTTTAGACCGGCGTCCGATAGGATCTTGGCGGTCATACCACCACCGGCTCCGGAACCGACGATCACCGCGTCGTATTCCTTGCTACTTTCTTTTATTTGCAATTTAGTGACTTTTACTTCGTGGCAAGATAACAAAAGGTGCACAAAGAGGTATTTGCTTAGAGACTCCCGAACCATGGCTAAGCGCAATCGCCCCACTCACGTAAGCAGACCAACCTTCCCGGGCGGCAAAGAAGGGATGCAGCTTTTCGTGCGTGAGCATCTCAAGTACCCCGAGCCGGCCCGGGCCAATAGTATTGAAGGCACGGTGGTGGTACGCTATAGCTTGGACTACACCGGTAAGGTCGTGCGCACCCGCGTAAAAAAGGGGATAGGACACGGCTGCGACGAAGAAGCCGAGCGGGTGGTGCGCCTGATGCGCTTTAAAGTACCGCAGGATCGTAAACGAAAAGTACGCATCCACCAGGACGTAAACATTCATTTTAAACTACCGAAAGCACCTCCGGCCCGGCAGCGGGTGGTCTATACCCGATCCGCTTCTACCAAGAAGGAGGGGGGGTCGTACAGCTACACCATTAACTGGTAAGTCTCTAACCGTTTACTGTAGGCACTCCAAGTAGCGGCGAATGGTTTCCTCGAGGCCGTAGTACAGCGCGTCGGTAACTAATGCATGGCCGATGCTTACTTCCTGCAAGCCGGGCATCCTCTCGGCGAAGAAGCGTAGGTTATCGAGGTTAAGGTCGTGGCCGGCGTTAATACCGATACCGATGGATCGGGCGTACTCACATGCCTCGGTGAAAGGGCGAATGGCGGCATCGCGATCCTGACTGAAGTCGCGTGCAAAGGGGCCCGTATAAAATTCGATCCGGTCGGCGCCGACCGCCTTGGCCCCGTCGATCATTCTCGGATCGGGGTCTACGAAGAGGGACGTTCGGATACCCGCCTTCCCGTAGGGCAGTAAAGCCTCGCGTAGGAAGTCAGCCCGACCGACGGTATCCCAGCCGTGATCGCTGGTAAGTTGGCCCGGTTCGTCCGGTACGAAGGTGACCTGGTCGGGGTGAGCCGCGAGCGTAACGTCGAGGAACTTGCCGGCGGGGTAGCCCTCGACGTTGAGCTCGGTCGTGACGACTTCTTTGAGCGCGGCTACGTCAGTATGGCGCGCGTGTCGCTGATCCGGCCGGGGGTGGATGGTAATGCCCTGCGCCCCGAAGCGCTCGCAGTCTTTTGCAACCCGCACGAGGCTGGGGTAATCAGCGCCCCGGCTATTGCGAATAAGAGCGACTTTGTTGAGGTTGACGGAAAGGCGAACGTCGTTCATATTACTTACTTTACTGGCGCGAAAGGCCCCGTCCGTTCAGGCTGATAACGAAGCCCTCCCCCGCCTTGCTCATTAACTGTTTAACTCAGCACCTGCGGCCTCGCACTGCTGTTTTTATAATAAATACGGCTCCCGGCTTGCACGCTCTTGACGATCCAGGTATTGCCACCAATTATGGAGTCAGACCCGATGACGGTTTCCCCACCCAGGATCGTCGAACCGGCGTAGATCACCACACGGTCTTCGATGGTCGGGTGGCGCTTGGTCTTAGCCATGTCCTTACGCACGCTCAGCGCCCCCAGCGTCACGCCCTGGTACATTTTGACGTCGTCGCCGATGACGACCGTCTCACCGATGACGATGCCCGTACCATGATCGATACAGAAGCGACGGCCGATGGTGGCACCGGGGTGGATTTCAATGCCCGTACGGCGGTGGGCGATTTCACTGAGCATTCTGGGCAGCAGCGGTACGCCGAGCCCGCAAAGCTCGTGGGCGATGCGGTGTATGGCCAGTGCGTAAAAGCCGGGGTAGGTGCTGATGACCTCGGTTTTACTGCGCGCGGCCGGGTCGCCGGCTAGTATGGCGTTGGCGTCTTCGGTGAGCGTGTCGAACAGATCCGGCAGCCGGTTTTCGAAGGCGTCGCGAATGGCGGGGGCCGGTTGGGAAAGCTGCCCGTCGAGTGTATCCAGGATGGTGAATAGCTTCAGGTCGTTCGTCTGATAATGCAGGCGCAGCGCGCGTTCGGAGTTGAAGCGGATCGAACTGAGCTCGGGGAAGAGGAACTGAAGCAGACCTTCGAGCCATTCGTCGATGAGGCCGGGCGCCGGGAGCTCTTCGGCGGCAACGTGCTCTGCGTAGCGGGAGGCGAAAAACTGCTGGTTCATCGGCGGGGAAGCTTATGGCGCTAAAGGTAGGGGTGAAATAAAAGAAGCCAGCGCTAGGCTGGCTCCGTCGTTATCACTAAATCGTGGTAATGACAAGTTCGAATAACCATCCTGGTCGGGGGTAGATGGCTGAGAACTAAATGTAAAAATATGCTGGGTGGTTAATGTAGCTTTTTAGAAATCTATAGGGGGGTATCCTGCCGATGGTTACGGCTGATAGGACAAACAGGCTTTATTGATTGGTCTGGCTGGGCTGAGGAAAAAAGGTCGGGCTGGATTAATTCTGATAACGATCGCCGATCATGGCTTTCATTTTCTGTCGGGCGAGGAAGATGCGGCTTTTCACGGTGCCGATCGGGATATCCAAATGGGCGGCGATCTCTTTGTATTCGTACCCCTGGTAGAACATAAGGAATGGGATGCGGTAGATATCACCCACCATATTCATCATCCGCTTCAGTTCCTTCAAGCGCATGTCGTGCTCTCCTTTGTTAGGGATAGCGGATTGGCTTTCAAGCGCGAAGGTGAAGGACTCGATGGGTTGGTTGACGTGCTTGCGGCTCTTCAACTTGCGGTAACGGTTGATGTAAGTGTTCCGCATGATGGTAGAAACCCAGCTTTTGAAGTTGGTGCCCATGGCGAATTTCTCGCGGTGGCGGTAGGCGCGCATGGCTGTTTCTTGCATTAGATCTTGAGCGTCTTGCTGGCTACGGGTGAGTCGTAAAGCGAAAGAGAAAAGGAGATTTTCCAATTTGGCGATCTCCGTGGTGAATTCTTGGTTAGTCATTGATAAATTTGAACGAGACATAAATGATTGTGGAAAAGCGTACTGGTCGATTCTACGCATCTATTAGTTATCAAACTCCGTGCCAAAGTCGTAAGTTACTGTTTAACAACATTTTACCCACAACCGAGACATACGAAGATGATCATATATAGGTTTTTGACTAAATTTAATCACTTGCCTTTCTACGTTTAACGAACTCGGGGCCTCCACACAAGTGAAGGCCCCGAGTGTAGCTAAATCTGATTCGGCCTAATTAGCGAAACGGTTACCGATCATGCCTTTCATCTTCTGCCGTGCCAGGAAGATGCGACTCTTAACGGTGCCGATGGGTATGGCGAGGTGGTCGGCGATCTCCTGGTACTCATACCCCTGGTAGAACATGAGGAACGGGACGCGGTAGATCTCACCGATCGAACTGAGCATCGTAGTCAATTCTTTAACGCGGATGTCTTGCTCGCCGGAATTGGCGACGGCGTTCTGGTTTTCGAGCGCAAAAGTGAACGACTCGATGGGTTGGTTAACGTGCTTGCGGCTCTTTGCCTTGCGGTAGTGGTTGATGTAAGTGTTCCGCATGATCGTCGAAACCCAACTCTTAAAGTTGGTGCCGATGGCGAATTTTTCCCGGTGGCGGTAGGCACGCATGGCCGTTTCCTGCATTAGGTCCTGAGCATCCTGCTGGCTTCGGGTCAGCCGAAGGGCAAACGAGAATAGGAGGTTTTCGAGCTTTCCGATTTCGTTGGTGAATTCTTGGTTAGTCATGCTTGATAAGTTTATCGTTAATGCAAATTCGCTTACTCCGCAGCCCAAATATGAGTTAGCTGCTTATTACGCCCCAAGTCTTACAAAATACGTGCCAAACTTACAACTAGCTGACTATCAAACTATTGAAAAATAGACACGTACCGATGAAGGTGGATATTTCAACGAATGATGAAATAAAATCATGCGCGCATTTAAACCGGCCCGCTATTACCTGCCCACCGCAACTCGCTGAAAGCCAGCCGCTTGCTTAGTGTAGGATATACAACAAGCCCGTAAAGGCTTTTTACCCCCGTTCCACTTTTTATACTGCTTACTCCAGCAGTTGTACGCCAGCGGCGAGAAAGCGCAGCTCGCGCTTAGGCTCGGTAATCTGGGCGATGACTTCGGCGGGTTCCCCTGCGTCCTCCGCGTAGTGCCTTAGCTCGTCCACGGGGGTGACTTGCAGATAAGCCTTGCCCTGCATCACGACTTCCCGCCCGCTAATGTCCATCGGCATAAAAAAGCCGTAGTCCTTGAACTTCACCATGATCTCCTCCTCCGGTGCCGCGGCGATCGTCATCCAACAACCCTTTTTCTGGCAGACCTCGTTGACCTGCCCGCGCAGCGTCGTGGTTACGGTATCCCGTAAGGTCGATTCTTCGAAGCGGTCCGCCAACTCACCCGCCGAGAGGACTTCCCCACTCGTAAAGGGCGCACCGAAAGTATCGGATACCTGATCTTGCGTGGTACGCGCCCCGTCGGTCGAGGCACAGGCGGTTAACGCAAACGTGAAAAGAGGAAGTACGAGGTAGGTTAAGACGCGATTCATACCGGAGCATTTGGGTTAGTAAAGATACCATTCGGTGATCTACTGCTCGACGGGCAACACCTCGCGGTAGACGACCTTGACTTCTACCTTACGGTTCAGCGCCCGCATCGCCCCGCCGCTGACTTCCCCCAGGCCGACGATTCTGGCTTCGTCCGTCGCAAGGCCAGCGGCCTGCAGGTGATCGGCGACGCGTTTGGCCCGCTCCTCACTCAGCCCCAGGTTATAGCCTTCGGGGCCGGATTCGTCGGTGTATCCGATCACCTCGATCGAGATCAGCGGCTTACCCGCCACCGATTCTATGAACTTATCGATATTGGATAGCTGAAGGGGCAGCAAGGTGGCGTCGTCGAAGTCGAAGCGCACGGTAAGATTTCGCTTCACTACGCGGGCTTTGGACTGCAGCGGCCCCTCGGGGTCGGGGGCCGGCGGTGCGTCCTGCTTTTCGGCTACGGTTGCTTCTTCGCGTAATAGGCGCACGTCGATGCGGTACGGCGCCCGGTTATCCCACACCGGCACCGCGAAGGTGCGCTCATAGGGGAAGAATGCGGGGTGGGTAACACTTAGCGGCAGGTTCTCCCCGGAGGGTGCGCAGATGAAGAACCGCCCGGCAAAGTTGGTGTGATAAACGGTACCGTCCGCCAGGGGTATGGCTTGGTCGACGATGGGCTCGCCCGTGAGGCTGTCGGTGACGTAGCCACTGAGGTAAGTGACCTCACGCCCGGCCAGTTTACTCGATAGCTCGAACCGGTAGATGTCGAGCCCGCCCTTACCCCCCGGGCGGTTGCTGGCGAAGTAGCCGAGCCGGCCGTCGCTGGACAGATGGAAACCTAATTCGCGGTGGGGCCCGTTGACCGGTGGCCCCAAATTGATTGCCTGGGTGAAGCGGGCGTTCAGCGGGTCCCAGTAACTCATGAAGATGTCCTGATCCCCGAGGCTATAGTGGCCGGTACTGGCGAAGTAGAGGGTGCGCCCGTCATTGCTGAGAAAGGGGCCTTCTTCGTCCTGCGGGGTATTGACGCCATCGCCCAAGTTTTTCGGCTCCGACCAGGTCCCGTCGGCCTGTTTGGTACACTGGTAGATGTCCGAACCGCCCAGCCCCCCGGGCCGAATGCTGGCGAAGAAGAGCTGCTGGCCGTCGCACGAGATGGCCGGTTGGCTCTCCCAGCTTTGTTGGTTGATGTAGTCCGGCAGGGGTTCCATTTGCTCGACTTTACCGTCGATGAGCCAACCGGCGTAGAGGTCGCAGCCGCCCTGGCTGGTTTGCTCGTGGCAGAGGGTAAAAAAGATCCGCTCGCCATCGCGTACCAGGGTACACATGCCTTCGGGTTGCAGCGTGTTGAAGTTACTGAAGCGGTTGGTCGTCCAGCCTTCCCCCTGTTTGTTGCGGCGGCCCAGGATCAGGTCCTCGTCGCGCAACTCCCCCTGGCGCGTATAGTAGAAGCTCTGCTGGTCGTTGGCGAAAAACGGAAAGTAGTCGTCCCGCACCGTATTCACCGGGGCGCCAAGGTTGACCACTTCGGTAACGTTGATGAACTGGGCGCTATCCTGCATGATGCGGACGGCGCGCAGGTCGCGGTCCAACTGCAGCAGCACGCGCCGTTCGGTTGCCTTCTCTTCGTCTCCGTTCCTGCCGAACTTATGGAGGGGTAAAGACTGCAGCTGGCGGAAGGTCAGCAGATATCTTTCGGCCGCTTTCGGTTGCGAGAGTCGATAGTAGACCTGCCCGAGTTGATAATAAAGGAGGCGGCTGAACAGCGAGTCTTTGTCCAGGACGAATTCATACTGGCGGGCCGCTTCCTCCAGATGACCGTTTTGTTCTTCGGCCAGACCGTACATTCGATAGGCAGGAATGAAGCCGGGGTCGGCCTTGATGGCTTGTTGGAACGCCTTTGCGGCCCGCTGCGGCCGATTATTCATGAGCAGCTCCGCCCCGTCCAGAAAGGCGTTTTTAGCGGTGGGGTTCTGGGCGGGCAGCATCAGGGCAGCCCACAAAAGGTAGCTGAGAAAGGCAAAACGCAGTTTCATGCCCGGGGAAGATCGTGATGCCGCCGTGGCGGGGCGGCGTGGCCGGTAGGAAAGGTACTAAAAAAGCTTGGGCCCCACCGTAGGGCGGGGCCACAAGATAAAATGAGTGCATTAGTAAACTATCGATGCTAAGGTACACTGTTTTTTCAGAAATTGAAATAAATCGAGACATGGATGAACATCTTACCCGCGCGGTACGATCCCAACATGGCGATGCTTGTTATCGGACTCCGCCCCCCACCCCGTCGTATACCGACTCAACCCAGTTTTCTACTCGGCGTTTCTTTCCCATGAAGATCATCCACCTATTCGCCTTGGCACTCGGCCTGCTGACGGCCTGCAACACTCCCCAAACCAGCAACGAGGCCCCAAACCGAGCGAGTAGCACCGACGACGAGCCCGGCCATTTCCAGGGTGAGCTGACGGAGTACTGGTACCAGAGCAAGGCCGAGATCAATACCTATAAACTCGAGCAAATTCGGTACGGCGAGATTCACCCCGGCCACGTAAGCCTGATCTTCGTAACGGAAGACTTTCTACCCGGGCCGCAGGTCAAGAATGATAACTACACCGACCCCAATTCGACGCCCGTTATCAAGACCAATCTTTTAAAGCGCTTCACGACGGGTATCTATGATTATTCCCAAATGACTTCGGTATTCACCCCCACCGACCTGGGCGTTTACCCGCACACGCTCAAGGTGACCACCTCGGTGCAGGACTGGTGCGGTCAGACCTATACCCAGCTCAACCGCCGCGGGGGGCGCTACAACATGCAGCTTCGCTCCTATTTCGAAAAGGAAGGCGATCTACAGGAGACCCTCCCGGCGGACTTTCTCGAGGACGAGCTATTTAACCGGATTCGCGTAGCCGGTGAAGACCTGCCTACGGGCACCTTTGACGTCATCCCATCTACGGGTTATTTGGTAATGATGCACAAGCCTTACGAAGCGGCACGCGCGCAAGTAAATTTGGGCGAGTACGCAGGTGCAAGGTTTGAAGGTGAGGAATTACGCACCTACACCGTCAGCTTCCCCGGCCTGGATAGAACCACCGAAATCGTTTTCGAAGCCGCCGCCCCGCACGTGATCCGCGGCTGGACGGAGACCTACCCCAGCCGAGGCAAACAACTCACCACCGTGGCAACGCTCGAAAAACAGCTCACCGCCCCCTACTGGTCGCAGAACAGCCTGGCCGACGGAGAGAAGCGGAAATATTTAGGACTCTAGATGGTCTGTTATTACGATTGACCTAACCACCCAATAGAATAAGAGGTAAGATAACCCAATACGGGGCCCGGCGATCGCCCAAAGAACATCCCGCCCCGTATCCGGTTCCGGCTAAACAACCATTCTTCCTAGCAGCTTGATGCGCCTCGACCGACTCCCCTTCCTGTTTTTACTGCTTGCCTTATGCATCTCCGCTATCCTGCCGGCGCAGGGGCTGCGACCGTATAATCCGACCAAGGCCACCAACGGCATCCTGCTGGGTTTGGGGGGTACGATAACGGCCACTTCCATGTACCTCGACCGGCGCATCCCTGAGCTGACGGAGGAGGACGTAGTCGGCCTGGATTTCGACCGCATCCCGGCCATCGACCGTTACTCGACGCGGCACTTTTCGTTGAAGACCGACGAGTTTACCGATAAGCTGCTACTGACGAGTTTCGCCAGCCCCTTCTTTCTGCTGCTGGATGAAACCGGCCGGAGCAACTTCGACGACATGGCCATGGTCATCTTTCAGGGCGCGCTGCTGAACTCCGCCCTGATAAATTTGACCAAGGTCACCGTACGAAGGCCGCGGCCGTTCAACTATAACCCGAACGTCCCGACCGACCTGAAATTGAAGAAGTCATCCCGCTTCAGCTTTTACAGCGGGCACGTAGCCACGGCCGCATTCTTTAGTTTTACTACGGCTCAGCTATACGCCGATTTACACCCGAATAGTGGCGCAAGACCCTTTATCTGGACGGCCGCCGCACTCATTCCCGCCACCGTCGCCTACGGGCGGATGCGCGCCGGTAAACATTTTTTTACGGATGTCCTGATCGGCTTTATTACCGGCACGGCGGTTGCCCTGACCGTCCCCGCCCTGCACCGGCGTGGTAATACTGAGTAACTCCCCCCCCCCTCCCCTACCTCTTATTAGCCATGAATCTTAACCTAGCAGGGCAAGTAGCCATCATTACCGGCTCCAGTACGGGTATTGGAGCGGCCTGCGCTAAAGGCCTGGCCGCCGAGGGCGTTAAAGTGGTCATCAACTACCACCAGTCCGCCGCAGAAGCCGAAGAGTTGCATCGGTACATCAAAGGCAACGGCGGGCAGTCCATCATCGTCCAGGCTGACGTATCCCAGGAGGCTGACGTGAAAAAGCTGCTGGATGCCTGCATCGAGGCCTACGGTCACCTCGACATCATGATCGCCAACGCCGGCCTGCAACAGGATGCCGCCTTCACCGAGATGTCACTCAAGCAGTGGAATACCGTCATCAACGTCAACCTCACCGGCCAGTTCCTCGTCTGCCGGGAAGCCGCGCGCCTATTTAAGGAGCAGGGCGTACACAGCCACGGGGCCGCGGCCGGTAAGATCATCTGCATGAGCTCCGTCCACGACGAAATCCCCTGGGCGGGGCACGTCAACTACGCTACGGCAAAAGGAGGGGTCAAGATGCTAATGGAATCGATGGCGCAGGAGTTGGCCCCCTACAAGATCCGCGTCAACTCCATCTCTCCCGGTGCCATCCAAACGGACATCAACAAAGACGCCTGGGAAAATGCCGCCGACCTCGAGAAACTACTTACCCTTATCCCCTATGGCCGTATCGGGCAGGGGGAGGACGTTGCCAATGTCGTAGTCTTTCTCTGCTCGGATGCAGCCGACTACGTCACCGGTACCACCCTCTACGTCGATGGGGGGATGATGCTTTACCCCGGCTTTGCGGATAACGGCTAAGTGCCGCTCTTTATCAAGTCCAAATAAGCCGTCTGCTATCTAGATCGCTATTTAGTCTGTCTACAAACAACGGGTTATCAGGTAGTTATGCGAACAATGGGCGTTGCTTGAGGCTTTTATCGGTGTACTTAACGCGTAACAACCGCATCAACCAACTATAACCAATATCATCATGGAAGCTACCTGCAAAACCTGTAATCACTGGGAAACCGCCGCCCCCGTCGTTCAAAATCGTGACGGCTTCGGCGAATGTGACGTGCTGAGCGAAAGCGGCATGAAATACGTCCTCCCCGTGCTCCAAGAACAATCCGCTAATGCAACGGACATCATCACCAGCGCCGATTTCGGCTGCAACCAGTATGACGCCCGCTAGCGAAAGCCAGTTGAATCTACTATAGAAAGAGCCCCGTCGAGCAATTGCTTGACGGGGCTCTTTGTTGGTGGCCTGCCAGCCATAGATCTTACCCTATCGATTCACGATCGCATCCTGATGATCGATACTCTCCTGGTGAATGGCTTGCAGGTACTTACGCATGAAGTCTTTAGACAGCCCGTGCTGCGTGCCCTGCTCGGCGGCTTTTTCCAGAATGGCCTCCCAACGGTCGCTTTGTAGTACGGCGATGTTGCGGGCTGCTTTGAACTCGCCAATCGAGTCGGCCAGTTTCATGCGCCGGCCGATCATCCCGATCAGGTCGTTGTCCACCTCGTCGATCTGGCGGCGCAGCTCGATCAGGTCGGCCATCTCGAGCTCACTGGCCGTCGGCTTACGGAGGCGGAGGTTCTGCAGCATCTCACCGAATACCTTCGGCGTGATCTGTTGGCGGGCATCGGACCAGGCCTCGTCGGGCCGGGGGTGCACCTCGGTCATCAGGCCGTCGTAGTTGAGGTTGAGCGCCTCCTGCGCCACCTCCTGCAAGGTATCCCGCCGACCACAGATGTGGCTGTTATCGACGAACATCTGTAGGTCGGGGAACTTGCGCTTCATCTCGATGGCCATCTGCCACCGGGGCACGTTGCGGTAGGCGGTCTCCCCGTGGTAACTGAACCCACGGTGGATCAGGCCGATCCTCGTAATGCCGGCCTTATAGATGCGCTCGACGGCGCCCTGCCAAAGGCCTAGATCGGGGTTGATCGGGTTTTTGATCAATACCGGGATGTTCGTACCGCTCAGTGCATCCGCTACCTCCTGCACGCTGAACGGGTTGACCGTAGTACGCGCACCCAGCCAAAGCACGTCGACCCCCGCCTTCAGGCAATCGTATACGTGGCTGGCCTTGGCCACTTCCGTAGTGACCTTCAGGCCGGTCTCTTCCTTCACGCGTTTGAGCCACTGGAGGCCTTCCTTACCGACGCCCTCGAAGCTACCCGGGCGGGTGCGGGGCTTCCAGATACCGGAGCGAAACAGATCGACCTGCCCCAACTTAGCGAGGTCTTTGGCGCACTGCATGACCTGCCCTTCCGTTTCGGCGCTACAGGGGCCGGCGATAACCAGCCCGCGGCCGGGGGTGGGGGTGATGACTTTACCTATATTCATATCCATAGTGGGGCGGTTTTAAAAGCTTGTGTTCAGTTAATGATTTTTCGAATGTCGTTCGCGCGCTCGATGCGCTCGTAAAAGCCGTCGAAGTCGCGCTTGATCAATTGGGTGCGGAAGCGGGAGAGTTGCTCGATGTGCTCGTCCAGCACGTCCAGCACGTGGTCGCGGTTCTGGCGGAATATAGGCACCCACATGTCCGCCGAGCTTTTAGCCAGTCGGACGGTGGAGCCGAAGCCCGAGCTCGCCAGCTCGAAGATCCGTTGTTCGTCCCGCTCTTTCTCCAGTACGGTAAGCGCCAGGGCAAAGCTGGCGATGTGACTGATGTGGCTGACGTAGGCACAGTGCAGGTCGTGCGCCTTGCGATCGAGGTAGCTCACGGTCATCCCGGCCGATTCGAACAGGGCCCGTGCGGTAGCCAGGGCGTCGGGCGCGCTATCCTCCCGGTCGACGATCACGCAGGTTTTTCGGTCAAAAAGGTTAGGCAGGGCGGCTTCGGGGCCGCTGTACTCCGTGCCGGTCATCGGGTGGCAGGCCACGTAGCGGGCGCGGTTGGGGTGCTCGAGGACCGCTTCGAGGAGGAGCTCCTTGGTCGACCCTACGTCTACGATCGTCTGGTCGGTACGCACGCCATCCAGCAGCCGGGGCAGCAGGGTGCGCATGGCGTCTACCGGGGTAGCGAGGATGAGGACGTCCGCCTGTACCAAAGCCTCATCGAGGGTGAGCTCTTCTTCGATTAGCCGGCGGCGGATGGCCTTGGCGGCGTTCTCGGGCTTTGCGTCCACGCCAACGGTACGCCCGGCGTATCCATTCTCCTGCAGGGTGATGCCGAGGGAGCCGCCGATCAGGCCGATACCGATTATCGCTACCACCATCAGTCGGGTGTCTTTAGGCGATCCAGTACCGTCCGCAAGGTGGCTTCATCCGAGCAGAGGCTGATCCGTACGTAGTTTTCCCCCTGGCTACCGAAGATACCGCCGGGGGTGATGAAGACGTCCTTATTATATAGGACGTCATCCGCTATCTCGTAACCCGATTTGCCTGCGGGGCAGCGCGCCCACACGAACAGGCCCACCCGATCTTCTTCGTACTGGCAACCGAGGGCATCCATAATGCGGCGGGCCAGGACGCGGCGGCGGCGGTAGTGGCCATTGAGGCTATCGTACCATTCCGGCCCCAACTCGAGCGCGGCGACGGCAGCTTCCTGGATGGGGCGAAACTGCCCGCTGTCCATATTGCTTTTGAAGCGCAGTACGTTGCCGATCAGCTCTTTCGCTCCGGCCAGCGCGCCCACCCGCCAACCGGCCATGTTCTGTGCCTTGCTGAGGCTACAGAGCTCGAGGGCCACCTCCTTCGCGCCGGGGAGGCGGAGGATGCTGTGGTACTCTTCGGTCAGGATGAAGGCGTAGGGGTTGTCGTTGACGATGAGGATACCGTGCTTACGGGCAAAGGCGATCAGTCGTCGGTAAAAACCCGCCGGCGCGGCCGCCCCCGTCGGCATGTGCGGGTAGTTGACCCACATGATTTTGGTCTTATCGGTCGCCAGCGCTTCCAGTTGGCTAAAGTCCGGCAGCCAGCCACCCTCCGCGGTCAGATCGTAGTTTCTCACCACGCCCCCGGCCAGTTCGGTGGCCGAACGGTAAGTCGGGTAGCCGGGGTTGGGGGCGAGCACCTCGTCACCGGGGTTGACGAAGGTCATGCTGATGTGCATGATCCCCTCCTTACTGCCGAGGAGAGGGAGGATCTCCGAGGCCGGGTCAAGCGAAACGCCGAAGTAGCGCTCGTACCAGCCGGCGAACGCCCCCCGCAGTTCCGGGCGCCCGGTATAGGGTTGGTAACCGTGGGCGTCGGGCCGGCGGGCGCTGCGGACCAGGGCGTCCACTACCTCCGGGGCGGGGGGCAGGTCGGGGGAGCCGATGCCGAGGTTGAGTACCTCCTTGCCGGCGGCACGCAGGGCGGCTACCTCACGGAGTTTGGTGCTGAAGTAGTATTCCCTGACCTCGCCGAGGCGGTCGGCGGTAGGGAGAATAACTGGCTGTTCGGTGGTGGTGGGTGCCATGGTGACTTTACGGTTTTCGGCCTTCGGGGTAGACGCCCAGCACCCGCAGTTCGGTGCAGATGGGTTCGATAGCTTCGAGTGCCTGCCGTAGGGTAACGTGGCCCTCGAGCAGAAAGTCGATGTGGAAGCGGTACTGAAATGGCCGCCCGATGATCGGTTTGCTCTGTATTTTGGTCATGTTGATCTGGTAGGCGGCCAGGATCATGAGTACGCGGTAGAGGCTACCGGCTTCGTGGGCGGTCACGAAACTCAGGCTGACTTTGTTGCCGACGTCGCCGGTGTGATCGCGCCCGCGCTCCAGCACCAGGAAGCGCGTGTGGTTGAGTTTGTTGGTCTCGATGCCGGGGGCGAGGATCTCCAGGTCGTAGAGCTCGGCGGCGGCGGCGCTGGCGATGGCGCCCCGGCTGGGGTCACCGGCTTCCAGGACCTCGCGGAGCGCTGAGCGCGGTGTCCACGTCCTTTATCAATTGTAGGCGCGGCCAGGGTTTGAAGAACTCCCGGCACTGCTGGAGGGCGACCGGGTGGGAATGCACCATCCGAAGCTGATCGATGCGGGTGCCGGGCAACCCCATCAGGTTCAGGCGGATGCGCAGGTAGACCTCGGCGGTAATGCGCAGATCGGCCGTTTGCAGTAGGTCGTAATTCTCCATCAGGCTGCCGGCCAGGGTGTTCTCGATGGCCATCAGCCCCAGGTCCGATACCCCCTCTTCGACCTGGCGAACCACGTCGGCGAAGGTGTGTGCCGGGATGGTTTCAACCGTCCGGTCCGCAAAGTGCTGACGGGCGGCGGCTTCGTGAAACGCGCCGGCGTAGCCCTGAATACTTACCCGCAATGGTGCGACCTCGGTAGCGGTCATATCAAATGGCTATAAATACGAAAAGTGGCCCCGTTTTTTGGCGGGACCACTTTTCGTTGCTGTTACTTTCACCTACGATGCGTCCCTCACCCCACGGGGTAAAAGTAGCCTGCATAGTAAAAGAAAAAGCTGCGGTTAATCATTGGAAGCAGAAAGCTTTGGTAGCGCCTTCTACCGGCAAACGTACGAGGGAAATTCGGGACGGCAAAATGTTGTTCGGGCAAGGATGCCGGATTTGTTTCGCCAGCCGGCGGCGGCACCCTATTTTGCGGTCGCCTATGCCCTCGTTTACATCCACCCCGTTCGCTTACACCAGCTGGCAACGCTTTGGCCTCTGGTTGTTGGTGTCGCTGCTCGTCACGACGGGCTTATACCAGGGTGCTAGTACCGTAGATTACCCGGCATACGGCGAAGCGGCGAAGACACTCATGAAGCCTGAATTCGCCCGTTTCACTTTCGACCCGAATAAGGTTTCCGCGACTGAATTGCGGGAGTTAGGCCTCTCCGAACGGCAGGCGGGTGCCTGGATCAAGTTCAGGGGTGGCCGCAGCACGGCGTTCCGGCGGCCACAGGATATCGGACGGCTTTACGTACTTACCGATGAGCAAAAGACGCGTTTGATTGCGCTTGCAATTGTAAATAATGGCGACGGCGCGCAGGTGCAGGCTAAAGTCGTAAATAGCAAAAAGGACCGGCCTAAGAAGCTACGACCGCTTTTGGGTGTGCATTTCGACCCGAACACCATCCCGGAAGATAGCCTTCGGCTGTTCGGCTTCCCCGCTTACCCAGGCGCGTGCGTTGATCCGTTACCGCGGCGACCGTACCACGACGTTCAGGAAACCGACGGACCTGTTCCGAATCAACAGCCTGGACTCCAACCTCGTCGCCGCCCTCCTACCCTACGTGAGCATTGCTCCTTCTGCCTCAAACCCCGCACCTGCGCGCCGCCGCCCTACCCCTACTCGATGAATCGCTTACTACCGGGCTGGCTATGTTGGACATTAATCTGGCGGATACCACGGCACTAAAATCTTTGCCCGGCATCGGCAGCTACCGGGCCGGCCGGATCATCCGCTTTCGGGAGGCACTGGGTGGGTTTACGTCTCTGGCACAAATCAGAGCGACCTACGGGCTACCGGATTCGACCTTTCAGGCAGTCAAAGCGCACTTCCTGATCGGGCCGATCCTGCGTAAGATCCCCCTCAACACGGCGGATGAACGGCAACTACGAAGCCACCCCCTACATCAACCGAAAGCTGGCGCGTGCCGTTGTCCGGTACCGAGGTAAACACGGGCCGTTCGCCGGGCCGGAAGACCTGGCTGACATCCGTACCCTCCGCCCGGAAGACCTCCAATCGCTCCTCCCATACCTCAGTTTTCAATGACCGACCTTTTCTCCCTCATCGGCAACACGCCCCTCGTCGATCTTTCCCGCGCTACAGCACAACCCCGGCATCCGGCTCTACGGAAAACTCGAGGGGCAGAACCCGGGCGGTAGCGTTAAGGACCGCGCCGCCTACTCCATGATCATGGGCGCTAAAGAACGCGGCGAACTCGACGGCGGAAAGGCGATGATCGAAGCTACCAGCGGCAATACCGGTATCGCGCTGGCCATGATCGCCGCTAAGCTGCACCTCCCGATCACGCTCATCATGCCCGAAAATTCTACCAAGGAACGGGTACAGACGATGCGTGCCTACGGCGCCGAGGTGATCCTCACCCCCGCCGAAAAAACGATCGAATACAGCCGCGAACTGGCCGAGGAGATGGCGGCCACCGGCGAATACATCCGGCTCGATCAATTCGGTAATGACGACAACTGGCGGGCGCACTACCGTACCACCGGCCCCGAGATCTGGCGGGATACCAAAGGGCAAATCTCCTCACTTCGTAAGCAGCATGGGCACGACCGGCACCATCACGGGCACCGGCCGCTACCTCCACGAACAACGGGCCGACGTAAAGATCGTGGGCGTACAACCGACGGACGGCAGCAGCATCCCCGGCATCCGGCGGTGGAGCCCGGCCTTCCTACCCAAAATATACGACGATAGCGTGGTGGATCAGAAAATCGACGTGAGCCAGGCAACCGCGGTCGCCACGATGCAACGCCTGGCGAGAGAAGCCGGGGTGTTCGCGGGCATGAGCTCGGGCGGGTCCACCGCGGCGGCTTTGCAACTCAGTGAGACGCTCGAAGAAGGCCTGATCGTTTGTATCATTTGCGACCGGGGGGACCGCTACCTTAGCAGCGAGCTTTATTAGGTAATAGATATGCGATATGCGATTTAGCTACCGCGTGCGATTGCTCACTGTACTGATTACCAATTTCTTATTTTATTAACACCGTCAAATGCTTGACCGCCTTTACATTGCCGCTACATCACAGCACGTGGGCAAGACTACCTGTACCCTCGGGCTTATGGCCGCCCATCCGGGCCCGTGGCCACAAGACCAGCTACTGCAAACCGGTCGGCCAGGAATTCGTGGAGCTCGGCAATCTGAAGGTGGATAAGGATGCTTTGCTCTTTGCCCGGGGGATGGACTTCGAGCTGAAGGCGGAACTCCACAGCCCCGTCATCATCGGCCGCGGCGTTACCTCCGACTTTCTGGACGATCCGCACCAATTCAACTTTGCCAGTGCCATCACCAAGGGCCAGCCGCCGCCTTCAGCGGGATAAACGATCTGGTCGTGTACGAAGGCACCGGCCACCCCGGCGTGGGCTCCGTCGTCGATATGTCGAACGCCCAGGTCGCCCAACTCCTTGGCGCCCCGGTAGTGATGATCGTGGAGGGCGGCATCGGCAGCACCATCGATCTGCTGAACATGAACCTGGCCCTGTTTCGCGAACGGCGGGTGCCCCGTAAGGGGGGGTGATCGTCAATAAGACCCTACCGGGTAAGCTCGATAAAGTACGGCATTACGTGGATATCTACCTAAAGAAAGTAGGGATCCCGCTGCTGGGGGTCCTGCCGTTCGAGAAGCAACTCTCCTCCCCCATTATGGCCACCATTCGTCGCGCGCTACAGGGTAAAAACCCTGATGCATAAAGGGCATCTGGACAACCGGGTGGAGAACATCGCCAGCGGCAGCTTACTGGCGCAAAAAGAAATAGAGAACCTCAAGAACCTACTCGTAATCGTAAGTAGGCGGCGCTTTTCGGAAGCCATTGGGGCGCTGTGCAGATCATCCTGCAACAACGCGGCCTGACGGGAGCCACCGTTGCGGGCATCGTCGTCACCGGCGAAGGCGCTAACGAGGATGTACCCCACATCGACTGGCTGAAGGCACACAAAATCCCCGTAGTCGCCTGCGCGCTGGATACTTACGGCGCGGCTATCCGCATCAACTCCATGGAGGTAAAGATCAACCTAAAGACGCCGTGGAAGATCCGCCGGGCCGTAGAGTTGATCGAGGAGCATATCGATATGGACCTTTTGCTTTAGTCGCGGGTAGCGGGCAGTACGCCCTACTTGCTAACCTTTGGGGAACGGCATTTTCAGCTCCTGCCCGGGAAATACCTTGTTCGGGTCTTTGAGGATATCGGAGTTGGCGGCGAAGACCTGCTTGTAAGCCATCGGGTCACCGTAGAAGTCCTTGGCGATGAGGCTGAGGCTTTCGCCTTTCTGGACGGTGTGCGTACCGTAGATAGAGGTATTGCGGACTTTGATGTCGGCCTCGATGTCGCGGGGGTTCTCGCCGCCGACCGCTTTGATTTCGTCCCACATCTGGTCTTTTTGGCGTTGGTACTCGACCGTGCCACCGACGCGGAGTTTTGCCGTCGGCTTCCTCTTACGTAGCCATCCTGGGCGTTGAATTTTTCGCCCATGTTGAGGACGCTGCGGTATTTGTCTTGTAGGCTCATACTTTCTGTGTGTTAATGAAGCGTATCGGGTTAAGGGCGGAAGATAGGTATTTATCTGAGAGCTTCTACGTCTATGGTTTGTTCGACCTCCCAGTTTGCGCGTAGGGGGCTCCAGGGTGATCCGCCGTACTTCTTCCGGCTGGCGGTTAAAAAGCAGATCGCCGGAGTCGTAGCGGCGGTTCTCGTTGGAATCCCAAAGTAACTCCACAAAGTAAGTACCGGGGGGAAGGCCGGGGAAGG
>OY764638.1:0-4322 GCA_963668285.1 uncultured Lewinella sp.
CGTCGCAGACGACCAGGGCACCGGCGTTCATCATCGGGTTCCGCGGGATGCCGCGGTCGTTTTCGAGTTGGATAAGGCTGTTGAAGGGCGTCCCGGAAGGCTCTACGTCGACGCGCTTCCACAATGCCTGGCCGAGGCGTTGGTAGGCCATCGTCAGGGCAAGCACCTTGGCGATACTCTGGATACTAAAACCTTCGCGCGCATCCCCGTACGCGTAGTAGCGGCCGTCGACGGTGGTAATTCCAACGCCAAATTTACCTGGGTCGATTTTACCGAGTTCCGGGATGTAGTCAGCAACCCGGCCGGTGTTGGTTGCGGGTAGCTGAGCGTGGATGTCGGCTAACAGGGTAGGGATGTTCATACGGTAGGAAAGTGATTCAAGACAGGCTGGCGGCGGGGCTAAAAAAGTCGTCTCTGCCTGAATACATCGGCGAAAGTACCGCACTAAGGTGTCATGTCGTAGGCAGGAAAGCCGCGTTTGCTGCGGCAGGTACTGGCGGCTTAGCCAGCCGTATGGCGTAGCCCAAAAACGACGCGCATCAAAAACGAGAAAACCGCTACTTACTTATCAATTCCCCCTCCAACACAAACCACATGTCCCGATACGTATCTACATCCGGATACCCCAGCGTCCCCGGTGGGATCGCCAGCCGCGCCGCCCGATCCGGCCGGCCATCGTCCAGGACGGGGAAGGCGGACGAGCGGCGGGAGGCCGCCAGGTCAGCCCGGTCGGTCGTATCGCGGATGAAGACGGCCTCCAGGTCGGTGCCGTAACCGTCGCGGCGGATCATGTGGCCGGCGGGGAAAGGATCGGCGGGCGGCGCGGCACCCGGCGGGCCAACCGATACGGGAAGCACGTTGACGTTCGACAGCGGCAGGTTACGCTTGATGCCGGGTGGCGCCGGTTCGTCGAACAGCAGAACGTAGGCGTAGGTCGTGTTCGGCTGCAACGTCCAGGCGGGGTTATCGCCGGTGACCTCCCAGCGCAGGTAATCGTTGGGTCCGAGCTTGGCCGGGATCGTCCCGCCGCCCGCCAGCGCCAGGTGGGTGTAGGTTTCGCCGCGCATCAGGTCGTCGGAAAGGTGCATGACCGGCCAGCGGTAGCGGGCCACTGCGTCGGAGGGGTCCACGGGCCAGTCGCTGGCGTAGGTCGACCACAGCGGGTTGGTACACGGACCTTGGTAGGGGCCGCCGCCGTCCCAGACCGATACGCCATTGGGGGAGGTCTCCCTTACCCTGGCCTCGTCGACGTAGGCACGGGTGCCGTTGTCGTCCACCACCGGCTGGCCGTCCACGCGCATCAGCTGGAGGGATACCGCCGCGCCGGTCGGATCGGCACCGGCTACGTCGACCGGCTGGATGCGGACGGTCAGGGCCCGGAGCCGGAACGCGGTATCGCCGACGGTGAAGGTTTGGCCCAGGTCACGATCGCGGTAGTAGTAGCGGGCGTGTCGGCCGCCGTTGTCGGCCCCCTTTCGGTAGGCCCAGTCGTCGACTTTAGTCGGCATGCCGCTGCGGGGTGCGTAGTAGCGCATGCTGGTCGGGCCGGTGGAGTCGCGTCGCAGCTGGGCGATGCGGACCGCCGGGCCGGCGGGCGGCGCGGCCACCTCGCGGACCGTCAGCCGGGTGGGCGCGTCCGGCGGCGGTGGCGGGTTCCTTTGGCAGCCGATGAGGAATAACAGGAGGGGGAGGTAGCGAAGGCGGGGCACGCCGAAAGGTAAGGAGGCTGTTGTTTGGGTTTTCAATTAGTTCACTGTATTACCTCTCTCGGACTACCTCGATGAGCGCTTCATGGTCACTGTTTAGTTCGTAATCTTTTAGGTTGTCGAATGTTAATTAAACCATCAGGATAGTACCACTCAGACCGTTTATCGTAGATTCTCTTTTACCTAGAGGTCCAGCGATCGGATGTTTAATTGGGTGCTGACGGAGGTGCAATAGTAAGCGTGAAATAAGCAAAGGAATAGGGCCGGGTAGCGCGTCGCAAGTCCAGTTCCATTTAGCAAGCGTTTTCAATGGTTTGTTGGTTGGAAACTCACCAAGGCGCTTTACCTTAAAGCCATGGCGAAAGAAGGACCCCAGGATCTCCAAACCCTCTACCGAGTATTTAATCTGATCAAATTACTGAGTGCCCCGCCCTACTATACGGCCAAGAAGCTGGCCGATACTTTGGGCGTAAGCAAAAAGACCGTATACAATTACATTAAACTACTCGAAGCGGTCGGCTACCAACCCGATAGCGACAAGGCCACTCACCGCTGGAGCTTGCCCATCGACCGCGATCGCAGGCCGGCCGACGGCTTGGGCGTCAACGAAGCTAAGTATCTCCAGGAAATGCTCTGGCAAATGCCGGACGACGACCCGCGCCGCAACCAACTTTTTCTGTGGCTGAACCGACAGTATGCCCTGGGCCCGGTGATCGAATCCCTCACCCGCTACACCCCGGCCGAACACCGAAAATCACTGACCGGGGCCCTCGAAAGCAACCAAAGAGTACGTCTGGTGAATTACCGCCGGGCCGACGGCACAATCTCCCCCAGCCGTTACCTGGAACCCGTCGCCTTCCAGAAGAACTTCACCTACCTCTACGCCTATGACCTGGACATCGAAGCCTACCGGCAGTTCCACCTCAGCCGTATCGGCTACGTCGAGGTGCTGGAAGAAACCATCACCGGCGACCACATCGAAGCCATTCCCGACCTCTTCGGCTGGACCGGCCCGGCGTGGATCAACATCCAATTGGAATTAACAGACCGGGCCAAACAACTACTGCTGGAAGAGTACCCGGAGGCGCGCCCCTACGTCGTAGCCCGGGGCCCGGGCCGCTGGGTGGCGGATATTCGGGCGAAGGGGTTTGTGGGGGTGGGAAGATGGGTTTTAGGGCTCTGCTCGGAGGTGACGGTACTGGATGGTGGGGCGGGGGAGGGGTTTCGGAGGTACTTGAGGGGGAAGTGGGGGGAGGGGTTTTGAGTTAGGGGCGCAGAAAACACTTTAAAGAGTCCAAATTAGATTTGGAAAAGTTCTGACAAAGGCTTAATATTGCGTTATAGTACGTATGGTATCAGGTAACAATAGATGTAAAAATTTTCCAGTTTTAGGTTTGAAACCATCTTTTGTTTACCTGCTACAATTCCAGATATAGAAGGATGATCCACTTACGTAGTTCACCTATCTTCTAACCGAGGTTCGGTCACGAATGACCGAACCTCATCGTTCGACAGTTGCTCATCGAATCGTGGTAAGAGACGATAAAGGTAGTGATTGCTGGACGGAAAAACCTCTATTCCAATGATCAATTCAGCTAATTGTTACTACCCCCTAGATAGAATCCCATATACAGGATACTACCTTCACAGTTCCACCTCTGAGTATTACTCCCTTATAAAGGGAGATGTGTTTCCATTCGTACCGATGGATGCCGTTCCTACGCATCATTCAGTATGCTTCACGTGGACAGGTATAGTTAGGTAACTGCCTACTGACTATTGAAAACTGGTAGTTTCGCCATTTTACACACCACCTACCGACATTTGTCGCATAATACAAACCCATGATTCAATCTCTCTACGAATTGGGCCACGCCCTAGCCACTAACCCAGAAAACGACCACTACTTCGCCAGTTATGCCGACCCCTTTGCCGGCTTCGACGGTGAAGCTATCGTTGTGGTGATCGTGATTAATAACGATAAGGTGACGGGTTACAACTTAGAAAGATATCAGCGGGGAAACGCGAGGCGGTATTTGTTCCGCAAACCTAAAGGTGCACGAGGTGCTCCGTTAGCCGCTACCGGACCATTTTACCCCGTGCATAGTCTAGAGACTGATAAGCAGCGGAAGACACAAGCTGAGAATGTCGATAAGATAATGAGCCGGCTCGACCGCTCATTTGACAAACAGTTAGACGTCTACTTTTCCGGCCCCGCCGCTAAACGGGATGGCATGGTAGCTATCTCCAAAATTCTGAATGAGTTTACCGGGGCTAAAGAAAACCGATACATCTATACAGCTAAGGTGAACGGTAAATACCTCGGTGAGTACGAAGCATTGCAAGAATTACTGGACGACGAGGCCTATACTAAGTACTACGAAAAAAGTAAGGGTACGGGCACTTGCGCCTTGAGTCACGAGCAAGACGTCGAGGTGTGGGGGCGGATCGACACCTTAGGTTTCACGGTGAAAGAAGTTACCTTCAACCGGGGTGGGTTTGACGATAAAAAGTCATTCCGGATGTTTCCCGTCAGTCGTAAGGCGGCGCTAGCGCTCGAAGCCGCACGCCGCTTCGCTTTCTCGCAACTGACCGACCGATTCTATACCCTAGAAT
>OY764639.1:0-10512 GCA_963668285.1 uncultured Lewinella sp.
ATGTTTCCCGCCCCTTCCTGCGCGCCAGTCAGAGCAGTTTTCAGAAAAAAGAGTAGTAGCCCGTGCAAATCGATTTCTTCTGCCCCATCTGGGGTTCCGAGCAGCTACCGCTCGACGAATTTCTGCGCCGCGTAAAGTCCGATGGCTACGCCGGCGTTGAAATGAACATACCCTTCGACGAAGCTTACGGCGACCGCCTGCGCGACGGGCTCGCCAGGTACGGACTCAAACTTATCTGCCAGCAATACCTGGCCCCCGAGGGGGAAAGCCCCGCGGCCTACGAACGGCGGCTTACGGGTTATCTGACCCACCTGGCGGATTTCGAGCCCGTGCTCCTCAACAGCCATACCGGGCGGGATCACTTCAGTTTTGACGACAACTGTAGGCTGATCGAAGCCGCCGAGGCGGTAGCCCGCGAGCGGGGTGTAAAGCTCGTGCACGAAACTCACCGGGGCCGATTCAGTTTCAGTGCGTTTGCTACCCGCGCCTACCTGGAACGCTTTGCGGGCCTGCGGCTTACCGCCGATTTCAGCCACTGGTGCTGCGTGTCGGAAAGCTATTTGGAGGACCAGTGGGAAAGCGTATCCCTGGCGATCGATCGGGCCGATTATCTCCACGCGAGAATCGGTCACGACCAGGGCTCTCAGGTTACCCACCCCGGGGCACCCGAAGTAGCGACGGCCCGGGAGGCCCACCTGGCCTGGTGGGATCGCATCGTCGAAAATCAGCGCGTGTCGGGTACCCGGACGTTCAACATCTGCTGTGAATTCGGGCCGGTGCCCTATCTGCCAGTCGTTCCCTTTACGGGGGTTCCCCTGGCCAGTCAGTGGGATAATAATCTTTACGTGAAGCGGCTCTTGAGCGAGCGCTACCTCACCTAATCTATCAGCATGCCAGCTTCCGCCACCTCGGGTTATTTATTCCGGATCGTCCTGATCGCTACCCTCGGGGGATTGCTTTTCGGTTACGATACGGCGGTAATTTCGGGGGCCATCATATTTCTGGTACGGGATTTCGAGCTATCGGCCGCTCAGGAGGGCTGGGCGGTGGGTTGTGCCATTATCGGTTGTATTGCCGGCGTGGGGGTAGCCGGTTACCTAAGCGACCGTTTCGGCCGGCGGCGTGGCCTGATGGTTGCTGCCGGGCTGTTTTTGGTTTCGGCCATCGGCTCGGCCCTGCCGGTTACGCTAACGCAATTCGTGATCGCCCGTATCCTGGGGGGGATGGGCATCGGTGTCGCCTCCATGTTATCCCCGGTGTACATCGCCGAGGTGGCCCCGCCCGAAAAGCGCGGTCGCCTGGTGGCCCTCAATCAGATGGCGATCGTTACCGGCATGTTGATCACTTACTTCACGAACTTCGCGCTCGTGGATACACCGGACGCCTGGCGGTGGATGCTGGGTCTGGAAGCCATCCCCGCCGGGGCGTTTCTATTGCTACTCTTCGCTATTCCCAAAACGCCGCGCTGGTTGTACCTCAATGGCCAAAGGGAGCGGGCCACCAACGTACTGGAACGCATTGGCGGAACGCAGTACGCCCAGGGCGTCCTCGATGAGATCCGGGCGGACGATAAGGTCCCTCCGGCGCGGATGTCCGATCTCTTTAACGGCCCGCTGCGCAAAGCATTAATAGTCGGGGTCGTGCTGGCCGTTTTCCAGCAAATCACCGGCATTAACGCCATCCTGTACTACACGCCGAAGATATTCTTGGAGGCCGGTTGGGCGAGTACCGATGACGCCTTTGGTACCACCCTGGCGGTCGGGGGGGTCAACTTCTTTTTTACGCTAGTCGCGTTGCGCTACATCGATACCTGGGGCCGGCGGCCGCTACTGCTCGGTTCGGTGGCGGGCATGGCGGTATTCCTGGTTCTGCTGACGGTGGCGTTTTACGTGGGTACCTTCCCGCCGATCATGACGGTACTGGCGCTTCTGGGCTACGTGGCCTTTTTCGTCATGGGCCTCGGCCCGGGGTACTGGGTATTGATGGCGGAGATTTTCCCCAATGCCATCCGGGGCCGCGCCGCCGGTTTGGCGACGATGGTGTTGTGGATATCGGCCTATCTGGTGGCGCAGTTCTTCCCCGTGTTGCTCGAAACCGCGGGGCCTGTAGGCACCTTCGGGTTGTTCGCCTTCTTTACGGTTCTGTCGTTGGTCTTTATTGCCTTGTACGTTCCGGAAACGCGTAATAAGACGCTAGAGGAGATACGGATGATGTGGGAGGGGTGAGCTGACCGGCGCTCAGGGCCTAAGGACAGAAAGTAAGTTACCCATAAGCACCTAGGTACTTATGGGTAACAATTTAAGCTTTCTTACCTGATCAAGATTATCTTGACTTGCGTTTCCGCGGCCCGCTCTTCCCGTAGTAGGTAGCTTCCCGCCGGCAGACTGGGTAGCGTGAGGCGCTGCCCGGGTGCGATGTTGGACCAAGTGGAAAGTACCTGGCCGTTAATGCTTAGCAGGGAGAGGGTACTTCCGGGATTTGCCGCAACGGTGATCTGGTCGTGCGCGGGGTTTGGAAAGAAGGAGAACTGATTATTCTCAGCCTGTACCACGTCTACCGCGGTGGGTAGTGGGCAATCTTCCGCAACCGTAGCTACGACGGGCAGGCGGGCACAGTTGCCCCCCTCTACGGCCCAGTTTAGGATAGCGGGTAGCCGACCGGGCGCGTCGGAGCCCGTGATGGTGAAGTAAGGGCTGTACTCTAGAGGAAAGGTAACGCCGTCGTAGAACCAGGACTTTACTTCCGAAGTAACCACGATGCGGTAGCCAACTCCGGCCGGTATGCTAAGGCCGCGGTCGCCAAAATCAAGAGTTGCGGGAAGGTCGTAGATCGTACCACAATCCATATCGACATCCTCTACGGAAATGGTGGAAGTTGCAAGGACGGTACCCGCGGCATCTTGGACCTCGACCGAGACGGTCTGGGCGAAACAGAAGATCAACGGTATCACATCGACGCTTTTGAGCACGAGCGCTTCGGCGACGTCGAAGGTGACGAGCGTGGGGGAAGCGAAAGACTGGAGAGCGTCAAAATCACCAACCTTCGGGCCGGTGGATACGGTGCCGACCGAACCTTCGTCCTGTAGATAGTAGGTAGTCGAAGCCATCAGGGGCGGGGTACTGTAGTTTACCCCGGTATCGAGCGGCATACCACCGGTTGGCTGGTCGTACCAGCTGTAAGGGCCTTGGTCGGCCTCGGTGATGCTCAGATCCGCGCTTTCGCCCGGGCGAACGCAAGCATCTACGGGCTTAGGTAAGAAAGAGCTTACGACTATCTCCTCGGTAATTTCACAGGATTGACTGGAGGCGGTCAGCGTGACAACACCGGCTGAGCGTACGTCCGTCAGCAGGGTATCCGTTGCTCCGGGGACGTCCTCGCCGTCGATGGCCCACTGGTAGGTCGTGCCCTCGGGGTAACCCGCGGCGTTGCTTAGGGTAAGGGTACCGGGTACGGTATTACAGAGTTCCGTTTCTCCTACGAAGAGCGGAGTCTCCAGGCTTTCGATGATCTTAATTTGATCGGTTCGGCTACAGCCCAACGAGTCTCGTGTCACGCTGTAGGTGCCCAGTGAATCTACCGAAAGGTTCGTTGGATCGGCGGGGTCGGCGGTCAGCACCTCGCCGGTGGTCATGTTCGTCCAGGTATAGGTTACTTCAGGACCCGCGAGGGTGCCGCTTTCCAGTTGAATAGGCAGGCCTAAGGCACAGGCGTTTTTGTCTGGCCCGAGGTAGGGGCGCAGGCAGGTAGAATCGCTGAAGATGTCGACATAGTTGGTGGCATATTCGTATTCGGTGGCGCAAGTCGCTGACTTATCCCAGTTTACGGACCAAGTCATCATGCCACCAAGGTCGGGGTAAGGGCCACCGACCAGGGTGTAGTCTCCGGGCTGAGGCCCTTTTCCGAGTAGGTAGTTCATCGCTCTGAAAACCTCGATGGGCTCTACGAACCCGCTCCCCGCTGCCATGGGGCAGGCCGGTAAGCCCGCCGCGATGACACTGGCGGGTAAGCCCCGGAACTCACCGCCGCTGCCTACGGCAGTGAAACCCTGAATCATCACTTCCACTTGGGAGACGATGAAGTCCGCATTACCCGAGGTGTATATACCTCCATCGATGCCAAACATGGAGCCGGTATTGTAGAGCTGGACGTGCACCAGGTCCCAATCGTCCCGCAGAGCGTCGATCAGGGGCAAGTAGGCCCCCCAGATACCGCCCCAGTTGGATTGCGCGCCCTGTACGAAGGCCGTCTCGGGTGCGGTAGAGAGAAACATCTTTTTACCATTGGTCGCTTCGTATTCCGAGAGTATCGTTCTGAAGGCGTCGATCAGATTGATGACGCGAGCGTTGGTCGGGTTAGCAATGGTGGAGGTATCGGGAATGGACAGGGAAGAACTTTCCAGGTCGATGTCGATGCCGTCGAATCCGAATGTGTCCAGGATTGCCAGCATGGTGTTCGCGAAAGTATCGCGCTGGCCCTCGGTGAGCATGGATATCGGTGCATTGGCACCACCGATACTGATATTGACCGTTTTCCCGGCGGCCTGCAGGTTGCGAACCTGTTCGATGAATTCCGCCTGGGTCGTCCCGCAACAGGGAGTAAATTCCATGTCGTACTCCGTTCCGGGCCGGGCGGTGGCGAAGGCGACGTTGATCACGTCATAGCGGCCATCGGTTTCGTCAAGGTTGAAGTTGGGAGTTGCCGAGCTGAGGTAATTCTCCCAGTAGCCCACCAAATAAGGCTGGGCGGTGAGGGACTGGGGAAGTAGCGTAGCTAGTACGACGACTAGCGTCAGGTAGATGGATCGCATTGATTGAGGTGTAGAGAACTTTGCATAATCACAATGGGGCAAACTTAGCAAAATATGTGACAGCGCGGCCCGAGATTAGGCGCGACTTGGCTTTCGGGTCGGTGGCTGACCAAAAAGGTTGGGGTTTGCGCTTGGTTGTAGGCTACCGGTTACCCGTTACCATGGATTTGTAGAAAACGTAAGCGTCCGTACAATGTAGGCTTCCCCTCAAGCGTACCATTTGATTAGTAGAAGTCTTCCCTTACTTTTACTTTAATCCATCACCAACATGCGTAAGAGCAAATTCACCAAACAGCAGCGGCTCGAAGCCCTTGCCAAACACGACGGGGGCACCTCCGTAGCTGACCTCAGTCGCGAACTGCAAATCAGTCCCGCTACCTTCTATAAGTGGAAGAAAGACCATGCTACGGAACAAGACGATACCCAGCGTCGGCTTCAGGAACTGGAGAGCGAAAACAAACGGCTTAAGAAGATCTACGCCGAGTTGAGTATCGATCACGACATCCTTAAACAGGGCTACGGCATGCTAAAAAAGTGGCAAGCCCAAGACGACAGGAAAGCTTGATCGATACCGTTCGATCAAGCCAGGGCAGCAGCGAACGCCGCAGCTGCCGCGTCTTGGGCTTTCGCCGCGCTACTTACCGGAGCCGTAAAGCCGGTCACCGTCCGGAAGTAGCGGACGAGGAGTTGGCCAGGTTGTTACGCCGTACCGCCACCGATGAGCGTTACCTGAGTTGGGGCTTTTGGAAGATCTACTACTACTTACGTAACCAGGACAAACTCCATGACAATCATAAGCGCGTGTACCGTATCTGGCGAGCAGCGGGGCTCAACCTACGCCGTCCACCCCGCCGTAAGCGACTTCATCGAGAGTATCGTGACCTGATTAGTCCCGATGGAGTGAACGAGGGCTGGGCCAGGGACTTTGTCAGCGACTGGGTGGTCGGACCGACTAAGAAGCAAGTACGCATTATCAACGTCATGGACGAGGGTAGTCGGCGGGCGCTGTGGACAGAGGCGCACGCCAGTATCTCGGCTAGAAAGCTCGTCGAGGTGCTGGATCAGATTGCGGACTACCGCGGCCTGCCGGCTTATGTACGCTGTGACAACGGTCCGGAGTTCATCTCCCATCAGCTGCGTGCATGGGCGACTAGCAACGGAGTAGAGATCAAATTTATCCAGCCGGGTAAGCCCACGCAAAACGGCCTGATCGAACGGCTCAACAAGACTTTACGTACCGAATGCATCAATCAGACGTGGTTCCAGAGTATGGCTCAGCTCAACGCCGAGTTGCAAGCCTGGTCTCAGGTGTATAACTTGGTCAGACCACATCAGAGCCTGGGCCACATAACCCCCGATGACTACGAAACCGAAAACCAGAAATTCTACTATCTACCGGTAGCGGCTTAGGGGAAGCCTACACTTGGTAAATGAGCTTAAGTCTCTAGATCATGAGTCTAAATTGCTCCATTTGTCGGAACTCATTGTAAATCAAGGCGAAAATATTTTCTACAAAAATCGAATTAGAGGGTTTGAAAACGTAACTAATAATATAGAAGTAATAAAGCAAAGTCTATCAGATCCTAATTTAGTTAAATCGTTAGAGAATTCCGATGTTTATAAGGCTAATAATGAAGAAACATATCTAGTCATCAATGCTATTCAAGTTTTAAATACTATTTTAAACTAATTCACCCAACAATTAAGGGTCGAAGGCAGTCCGACCGTAGGAGGACCTGACGTCGACCCGCCGTTGAACTAACCCGTGTTCCCCACTAAATCCAGGGTCCTGGAACCCTCCAAACCAGCTTTATAGTGACTCCAGAATTGTGAAAGCGAATTTTCGGCGCGTTCTCTATGGGGTTTCAATCGAACAAGACCTTAAAAGCCAATAAATACTGGATATCTGACAAATTTTGTGCACCATCCTTGCGTCAGCTTGTGAAAAGTTTTCGCCTAAAATCCGTTGATTCCAGGGCAGTAAACGACCTGGGCAGTAGCTTATCGTTTAGGCAAGATCGGAAATATTTGCTTAAGGCTAAGGTTGGCGCGAAGCGGCTTAGTTCAATGATACGTCAAGGGGAATGAACTCCGTCTGGAAATTATAAACGATTGTTATTATTACTATTATGCGACCCAACATTATGCTAGCGGCCATGTCGGCTATGCCGCCACGTCGCCAGCATAAGCGTTAGCGGCAACTGATAAATACGTATATTTACATATAAAAGTGAAGTATGCCATCTGAGAAATTGAAAAAACAATTAATATCTACGTTAGAGGATCATCCTGATGACATTGATAAAATAATATTTTTATCAAATCAAATTAGTAAAGCTGATGAGAGTAGAGTAAGGTTTTCAGTTGATGCCGGAGTAATTGATCGACTAGGAAGAGAACTGGTTGCTCGCCAAGAAACTGCTGTGTCAGAACTCGTTAAAAATTCTTATGATGCTGACTCTACAATAGTAAACTTGACATTCATAAAATCTAATGATATTGGTGGAACACTGGTAATTGAAGATAATGGTGATGGAATGGATAAAAACCAGCTTATTAATGGATTCATGAGGATTTCATCAACTGATAAAATAAAAAATCCGATTTCAAATAAATATTGTAGAGGTAAAGCTGGTCAAAAAGGAATTGGACGATTTGCTGTACAAAGACTTGGTGAAAAATTGACAATTATTACTCAAACCAAAGAAAGTAGAGACGCTCTGAAGTTATCTATTAATTGGAATGATTATGAAGGTGATATTGATCTGTCCAGTGTTGGAAATAAACTTGAAGTTGTTCCAAAAGAATCCGAAGAAGGAACTAAACTTGTTATTGAACGACTTAGAGATAAATGGTCCGAAGCTGCTATAAGAAGAGTTTACAGGTATGTTGCAGATATACTTCAGCCATTCAATTTGACAATTGGGAATAGTGATTCTGAAAATATAGTTAAAGTTGATAATAACGGATGTTTAGATGATCCAGGGTTTCAAGTAGTTTTTTCTCAAAATAATGGCGAAGAGGGTAAAATAATTGCAGATGATAGTAAAATGATATACGATTATGCCCTTGCAGAAATAAATGGCTATTTAGGAGAAGACGGAATCGGATATTATACTCTTGAAAGTGAAAAGCTAGATTTGAATATAATAGATCAATTGGGCAGCGACCCAGATAACAATACTATACCTTTTTCAGAATTACTAGGGACAAATGTTCAATTTAAAGCATATTACTACATTTACGATTCTAGCTTGATTCCCAGAAGTCAAATGACAACTTTAAAAAGGTTAGGACGTAGATCTGGCGGGATTCGTCTTTATCGAAATGGGTTTAGAGTGCTGCCATATGGTGAAGAAGGAGATGATTGGATTAATCTTGATGCATCTACTACAAAAAGAAGTATATTACCAGTTCATGCAAATATCAATTTTTTTGGGTTTGTGCAAATAAAGGATCCAGATAAAAAATTTAATGAGACTTCAAGTCGCGAAGGGCTAGTAGAGAATGAAGCACTTATTCAGCTGAAAAACTATCTTTACCGATCAATAATTTCAGCAGTGATAAAAGTAGCTGAAGTTAGAAATGTGAAACTTGTTTCTGGACAGCAAAAAGACCAGAAAGGTCGATGGGATTATGATAGCGTAGATGTACGAATAAAGAATATCGCTTTTACTCTTGATAAACTAGAAGAAGCTTTAGAAAACGAGAAGAGTGGTGTTGAAACTAAGAAAAAGCGTAAAAGAAATATTCAAAATGTCAAAAAAGAAATAAAAGAACTACAGAATATTCGTAAAAAAGAACAAAAGAAATTACTTGAAGAAAAATCTACTTTAAGGGTACTTAAGTAGGTAGCCAAATTTAAGTTAACACATCTACTTATCTTTGTGTATGGGTTCAAGATACATAGAATTAGACGAAGAATCAGCTGCTCGTGTATTGCACAACAGTAAACACGGTTCCACCGCCACTTTCCGGCAACGTTGCCGCCTCATTCATCTCAGCCATCAAGGTTACGATATAGCAATCCTGGCCGAACTAGAGTCCTTAACCCGCCAGTCCGTGGCTAAGTGGTTTAACCGCTACGAAGCGGATGGCATTGATGGTCTGCGAACTAGGCGTGGTCAGGGGCGGCCACCGATTGTGCGTATGGATAACCGAAAGGTGGTGGACAAGATCGAGCAACTGGTTGATAAGTACCCCCAAAAGCTGGATGTGGCTTTGGAAAAAATTGAAGAGTACACGGGTAAGCCGATGTCGCGTAAGACGCTTAAGAGGATTCTAAAAAAAACGGCTGGGCTTGGAAACGCTTCCGCCGTCAGCCAGCCAAGCGGCCCTCAAAAGCCGAAATAGCCGAAGCGCAAAAGGCCTTACAAGCTTTGCTAGCCCTAGCTATCGTCGACGGTATTGACCTGAGATTTGCCGATGAAAGCGCGTTTAATTTAGAACCTAACGTGCCTTATGGTTGGATCAGAGTTGGCCAGCAATACGGACTACGTAGTAGTAAGGGTGGTAAACTCAACGTCTTTGGTCTGCTCAACTACAACGGGGACCTAACAAGTTATACGACCGCCGGGCGGGTAAATTCGGCAAAAATTATTGAATGGATGAATGATTTTGCCGCTCAGATCGATAAGCGAACGGTTGTCGTACTAGATAATGCCCCATGGCATGGTTCCAAAGCAGTAAAAGCGATGATTGACGGTTGGAAAGACCAGGGCTTGGAGCTATTTTACTTACCACCTTATTGTCCACATTTGAACATCATCGAAACACTGTGGCGCAAGATCAAACATGAGTGGTTGCGTCCCCAAGACTATAACTGTGCGGAAAGTCTGCACGCCCGAATCGAGGATATTCTAGCTAACTATGGGACCGAACTATTTGACATAGAGTTTGATCTGGAAAACTTGTTAACATAATTATGGCCACCTACTTAGTAGTATAGGGTTAACAATTGCACAATTCATACATGAAATTAAGCATCATATAAACGACGTTCGGACTGATATAAGATATTTGATTGACAACTTAAGTGATCAGTCAGATCTACTGAATAGAGCATTAATTCTAGATAGAAACTTTACATTATTTCATACATATACATCGTACTATGATAATGTTATTTCACAAAACGTCATTAGGGAACTTGAGCCTATTGAGATAAGAACTGTTGTTCGTCCCTTTATTAAGTCAATTGAACAAGATGCCGTGAAAAGTGGAATTGAAATAATAGAGCCTGAATTTAATGGGTTTCATGTATACACCATTCCAATGCATCCTTCTGAGTGGTCTTCAATTTTATTTAATTTTTATACAAACTCGAAAAAAGCTATGCTGCTCGTAGAAAATGACAGAAAGTTATTAATTGAAGCTGGGTTTGAAGGTAATATAGTTTACTTAGAGTTTTCAGATACAGGTATAGGAATACCTGAGGGCAAAGAAGAAGAAATTTTCAATGAGTTTTTCACTACTAGTAACCAAAGTAATTTTAATAATGATGAAAATTTAGTGCATACAGGTACAGGACTTGGATTGAAAATTGTTCAAGACATTATTTCAAGTTATCGTGGTAAGATTTTTGTAGCTTCACCGAAAGGTGAATTCAAGACCTGTATAAGAATCGAGGTACCTAAAGCAAATGATAAACAACTAGCAAATTATGGCTTATAATATTTTATATATTGAAGATTTGACACCAGATA
>OY764640.1:0-3880 GCA_963668285.1 uncultured Lewinella sp.
TGATCGAAACCGTCACGACATGGTTTGTACTGCGGGTGTACACAAGGAAGCCACGGGTAACGGGCCGGTCGAAGTTTTCCTCAATGAGCCAGGCATAGCAGTATAGCTGGGTGCGGTAGGTCGAGTAGACCTTGTCTTTATAGGGCGCGAACTTATAATCCAGCGGAGCCAGTGTGCCGTCCTTCAGTTCCAGTACCTCATCTACCCGGCCACGTAGGTAATCATTGGTTAGGTACTGGTCATCGTGGCGACCGACGACGCCGAGGCGGCGGCGCAAGTAGCCTTTGTTACGCTCCAGTCGTTCGTCGTGCAAGTTGCGTCCGCGCATGACTTTACTGAATTTCTCTTCGTACTGCGGGATGCGCAAGACCCATTCGAAATAAGTGAAGCGTGGGCAGTACAAGTGTTGAATCAGGTGAGAAGGCGTAAGCGAGATCATGTTTAGGGTGTTATTTACGGACCGGGGCTATCAGTCGCAACTATTAAAGAAATAAGGCGTGTAACTCATCCGTAACCAGCTTACGGTCAAAAGCCTGACCGAGCAGAATAGCTTGCTTCAACTCCGCTTTGGTCAACGTGAATAAATAGACCTTATCCCGGTCGGGGTCAATTTCGTCGTCAATATCCAATCGCAGGGCATCGCGTTCGTCCGCCGTCGTTTTGCCCACGAAGACGCTGTACTGCACACGGTATAGTCCATTTTGCTTGCACAGGCGGGCCACCCGCCCGCGCGCCCGATCGTTACTGATATCGTAGAGTACCCAAAGAATCATAGTTCGAGTAGTTCAGGAGCCTTACGGTCTTCCCCCAACAATTCCTGCGCGAAACCGTGCGCATCCATCTGCAGGGCATTGTAGCGCGAGCGATTACGGCGGCCGTGGCGGACTTTTTCACTATCCAGGTATTCGCCGAGCGCTTCGACGAGTAGTGCCTTTCCCGGCTTATCCAGGCTTACACCACCGGATAGCGGCTGCGTGTGCTCTCCACGCACCCGCTTGCCCGCAAACAGCCGTACTACCACCCGGTCGATCAGCACCCGGTAGGGTTCGATGAAGTCGAATACCAGGCTTTTCTGGTTATAGTCATCCCGGTGCATGAAACCCACGAACGGGTCCAGCCCCGCGACAAGCAGCGCCTTCTCGATCCGGCTGTACAGGATGCCGTAGCCGTAATTCAAAAAAGCGTTGAAGGGGTCCGTGGCGGGGCGAAAGCTGCGGCCGGCAAATTGATGTTTAGCCGGTAGTATCTGGCTTAATGCCTGGAAATATAGCCGACCGGCCGTGCCCTCCAGTCCGCGCAGCGTGTCCGCTACGGCGTCCACCGTACCAGCCCCCGCGCACACCGCGGTAATTGATTCGGCTAAGCGTAGGATGGCCGTCCGCTTGTCATCCAGTAGCGACTGGTGGTTCTTCCGGTGTTTGCGCAATTTATGCAGGTGCGCCGCCTGCCCTGCCAGCTTAGCTTGCAACCAGCGGCCGGTAAAGGTGAGCCCGGCTTCGCTGATGCTTGCGGCCAGTTGGTTCTTACGGATCCGCGTCGTGCTACCGGGCCGCGCGCCCTGAAACCGGCCGAGCGGGAAGCCATCCGATTCAGCCACCATCACGTCGACGTTGTGCTTCAGGGCCAACCGCAGGGCATCGGTACTCATCGCTCCGGCAATAGAAAAGACAATGCTGGTTACTCGTTTGGCCGCCAAGTGGTGCGTTTGGCTTCCCTCCGGCCCGGGCACGCGCAGTTCGAACATAGCGTCCTTCACGTGCAGGTAAGTACCGTAAGTGTTTAGGTGTATTTGCATGCCCGCAAAGGTCGACGGATGCTGTGTAATCCACCTTCACTGTGCTATTGTTACTATTCACTGCACCTGCGTCCGCGCCCAAATACATATAATTTTGCGCTGTCGCGGGTGCAGGGTGAAGTGGTAAATAGCATTAGACCGGAAGTACAGTTCCGTATCCTTTACTAGTCGATTTAGCGATACCGATCCCCGGTGGAATAGCGACGTTAGCTGTAAATGTCCCGAAATACATTTGCATTCGTTGATTTTTGGCATTGATCAAGCGCGGCTGCAACCGGGGCAAAACCATGATCGGCTCGTCCCGCGTTGCCGGGCAACCGATGCCCCGTAGCGCCGCGATAATGTGTGACCTGAGTAGTTTATTAAGATATGCTGGGCGTTCGCCCTCCGTCAGCGACTGATATTCCGCGTAATTCTCCTGGTTGAACATCCAGCACGGGGAGGTAAACTTATATTCTCGTAAATCACTCAAAACGCCCGCTTCCACCCGGTCGACGCGCAATTCTTTGTCATTAATAGGTACGGTCCGGCCAGCCAACACAATTTCGGATAGATCCGCAAACGCCTCCATCACCAACGCGGCTCCTTCGGCCACCCCCACTACGGTCGGTACGCCCCCGATAACTTTATACTGCACCTTCGAGTAGGCGTACCGAAAGCCACCCGCCGCCGTATGGTTGTGAAATAAAATGGACCGTTCACCAAACGCCTTAGCGAAATAGCCCCGCAGCCGGCCGGCATCGGTGGGGCGCATTTTTAGGTTGGGGAAGGTTAGGGTGGTTAGGTCGATAGTGGTGGTCAAAATGAAAGCGTAGTATTTTGGTCTTCTGATTTAAAGTAGCCGGTAGATAGATTGTAGCAACGCGAATAGTCGTAGTCACCACCCTGGTTGTGTAGCCGAATAAACGGCTTGTTTTTCGCCTCAGCCCGGAGGTCTTCCGGTAGATACTGTTCCGGGAACTGAACGACGTATTGCAGGAGCGCTGGCCGTATTAGGCGTAACTCCTGCTTCTTCTCCCACCGTCCAAGTTCATCATCATGCAAGATGTCCTGCATAATTTGATATATCTCACTGCTACTAACCTGCCGCTCCTTTCCATCGAGCCGTAAGGTAGCCGTAGGTAATGCGTCGGTATCATCGATGAATACACCGTAGGTTGTGTAGTCTTTCCTGATCAGCTCAAAGCGCTCGTTTGCCCGCTCGAAACGAAGTGCGTACAGGTCTTCTAAAATCTCCCGGGAGGTATCGTTATTGTCGGCTACGGCCTCCCGCATCTGGCGCATGTAACTTTGGTTGAGTTCGTAAAAACGACCTTCCGGTAGGATACCAGCCCGGTAATCAGCCCGTTCGCTTTCGGTTCGTAGCTGGTCTCGCAGGGTAAGCTGGGTCCGGTTGAGCAGAACGACGTCATATATCTTTTCTGCATTTTTGCTCTTAAACAACCGGACGCTGCCCCGCCGGCCCTCCCGCATATTTCGGTTGCACCGGCCGGCGGACTGGTTGATACTATCCAGTGGCGCGAAGGCGCGGTAGACGACATCCAAGTCAATATCTACACCGGCCTCTACGACCTGTGTACTCACCACGACTTGTCGTACTCCCGGAAGCGATTCTTCTTTGATTCGTTCGATAATCTCTTTGCGCCGAATTGGTAAAATAGCCGATGAAAGATAGAGGTACTCGACCCCCGGCTCCTCTTCGGCGGCCAGCGCCCGGTACACCTGTTGGCTTTCGCGCACCAGGTTTAGGATGAACAGAAAACTGCTTTGCGATTCATTCCGGATAGCGGATTTGAACAGTTCGACTTGTTCTTCCACTTCTTCCGGCCCATCTTGCCAAAGTCTGCAATCCAGATCAATGCGGTTCATCCTTTCAAAGGCACGCTGAGTATAGTCCCGCGTGGGGTCGGTCAGTTCGAGCACCTCGTGGCCGTCGGCCGGGTTCATCAGAAAGGGTTGGGTGGCCGTAACAAATATGAAGCGGGTATTAAGGTACTCATGTAGCGCGACCAGCACCTTGCTCACCACATTGAAGTATTTTGGCGGAATGCTCTGTACTTCGTCTAAGACCACGACCGCATTAGC
>OY764641.1:0-25110 GCA_963668285.1 uncultured Lewinella sp.
CGGATCGCATCATGGTCCCCCGCGCCGGGAAGTACGTGGCCCTCCCCGTGGCGGATATTTTATGTATTCGGGCGGAAGGGGATTATTCCACCATCGTCACCGGGGAGCGTACCTTTTTGAGTCAATACAGTCTTAAAGAAAGCGAAGAGCGGTTAAACCCCGGACAGTTTTTACGTATTCACCGGAGTACTATTATCAACCGCGGCGCGATTAAAGAGATATACAAGGAAGGCCACGGCTATGACCTGGTTTTATGTAACGGGGAGCTGGTGCGGGCTAGTCGAGGTTATGCGGATTTGGTGAAGGGGCTGTTGTTTTAAATCGTATTTTTGGGCACCATGCCCTTTAACTTGATCGCCATTTACGGTTTCGCGCTGGTACTGCTGGCCGCCGGCGTCTACCACTTCGTCAACCCGCCTTTTCTACGATTCCATTATGCCCGGGTGGTTCCCCAAACCGCTCGCCAACGCCGCCGGGGGCATCGCCGAGATCGTCATCGGCCTGGGAATGCTCGTTCCGGCCACCCGCACCCCCGCGCTCTACGCCGCCTGCGCGTTAATGGTGGTCTTCCTACCCCTCCACGTGTGGGACCTGACGAAGCCCCGCCCGGCGATCGGGCCGCACTGGGTGGCAGTTGTTCGCTTGCTTATGCAGTTCGGCCTCATCTACTGGTTGTGGCGCAGTGCGCGCGGATGAGGGAAGCCGGCCCGGCAGGTTTTCAAGGAGGTGTTAATGCGAAGAAAAATAGAAGAATTAACCGCGTCTCCCCCGCCACCGCCACCCGCGATCTCAGCAAACTCACCCGATTGGGTGCGCCGGATCGCCGCGGGGCGGGGCGGAGTACGCATTACACATTACCGCTGGAGACCGAGTAGTTATCGCTCATATTAATGCGTAGACTTCTCCGGCGCCGGCGCCGCCGCGTGGTAATCCCGTGCAATTACCTCCGCGTACCGATCCAACAGAGCCCTTACCCGCCCGGGGTCTTCCGAAGCCACGATCACCCCGACGTGCTGCTTTTTATTCATCTTCCAGACCACCTCCGAATCGCCGAACGGCGTCATATCCGGTCGTTCGAAGCGGCAGAGGCTGACGATGATGCCCGCTTCGCCGAAGCGACGGCCGGGTAGCTCATACCGTTCCCCCCGAGCCATGGCCGTTTCGATTCGGGCCCACTCCCCCCACAGGTTGATGCCTGTCGCTGCCTCCACCATCTCGGCCAGGTGCGCACCCCCGACCCGGCTGGCCGTCTCCAGGAATACGAACTCCCCGTCCGGCATTTTGATGAACTCCGTGTGGCTGGCGCTGAACTGCATATGGAAAGCCTCCATTACCTGGCCGGTCAGTCCACGCAGGGTTTGCGCGTCCGGCTCGTCGTAAGGCACGCTCACCGAGCGGAATATGCCGCCTCCGTGCGCTACCTCGAACGGGGTATCCAGGTACCGGCTCACCTGGCAAAAGACGACCCGCCCGTCGACGATGATCGCATCCGTATGGTACACATCCCCCGGCCGAAACTGCTCCACCAGGTATTGGTGCCGCTTCTCCCCCAGCCCGTGCACCGCCGCCCACAGTTGTTCGCGGTTATGAAGTTTCTGGATACCCGTCGCGCTCGCCTCCCCCCGGGGCTTGATCAGTACGGGGTAGGCGATCCGATCCGAAAATTCCGCCAGCCTGACGTTATTGAATAAATCCGAAAAAGGCGGCACCGGCACCCCGGCATCCCGTGCCCGTACCCGCATGGCCAACTTATCGCGGAAGAAGCGCGCCGTCGTCTGCCCCATTCCGGGGATGCGAAACTCCTCCCGCAAAAAGGCGGCTTTCTCCACATCAAAATCATCGAGTGCCACGATGCGATCGATCTGCCGGCCCTGTAACATCCAGGCAAAGCCCTTCGCCAAATTTCCCAGTGCGGCGGGTGCGTTGCTGTCAGTTTCCATAAACAACATATCGTCGATTGCCTCCTTCGGCCAAGCCTCGTACTCCAGCTTCTTGACGGTTAGCAAGATCACCGTGTTACCACCTTCCTTACAGGCACGTAAAAAGTCGACGCCCTTGAAGTAACAGGAGATGCAGAAGAATGTCATGAATGTATATTGTTAGCTATCGGTTACGCGATTGCAACCGCCCCCGCCCGCCGATGTTTGCTCCGAACTATGTCGGTTAGCATGTATTATATCCACTCATCCCTTAACCCACTCATCCCTCGACTACCCATGGCCTTCACCGAATCCACCATGGTCGACATCGGCACCCTCGCCCCCGCCTTCGACCTGCCCGACACCATCTCCCACCAGCGCGTTTCCTGGCTATCCGCTAAAGGCTCCGCCGGCACTCTAATCTACTTCATCTGTAACCACTGCCCCTACGTCATCCACACTATCGCGGAACTCGTTCGGGTCGCAAAGGACTACCGTGGGCAGGGCATTAACGCCGTGGCCATCAGCTCCAACGACGTCCGCAACTACCCGCAAGACCGCCCGGAGCTCATGACGAAGTTCGCCGAGGAGTACGCCATGGATTTCCCCTACCTCTACGATGAGGACCAATCCGTCGCCCGCGCCTACGACGCCGCCTGCACGCCCGACATTTATCTGTTCGACGGGAATGACAAGCTGTACTACCGTGGCCGACTCGATGAGCACCGCGTCAAATCGGGCACTACTCCCACGGGAGAGGACCTCCGCGCCGCGCTGGACAGTCTGCTGGCCGGCCGCCCCGGCCCCGAAAAGCAGTACCCGAGCGCCGGGTGCAACATCAAGTGGAAGTAGTCCCCCCTGTGTGGCCGCGGGCTGGTATACCCAGCGCCGTACGCTGCCGGGACACAAAGTTTTAGAAAAAGGCCGGCTTGGTGGGCATCACCGAAGGAAATGACCCATCAGCAATTTCTTCGTGCGCAGGTACCCGGTATTTTCCGCCGTGGGGTCGACGATGATCGGCAGGCGGCGGACCACTTCTACCGGCCCTTCGGCAAAGGCTTCTAACTTTTCCGGGTTGTTGGTAAGTAGCTGGATGCGACTGACGCCTAAATCCTCCAAGATGCCCTGGGCTACTTCGTAGTGGCGCGCATCGATCTCAAAACCGAGGTGCAGGTTGGCATCGATCGTGTCCAAACCGGAATCCTGCAACTGGTAAGCCTTTAGCTTATTGATAATGCCGATGCCACGGCCTTCCTGCCGGAGGTAGATCACCGCCCCTTTACCGGCGGAGGCAATACGTAAGGCGCGATCCAATTGCTCCCCGCAGTCACAGCGCTTGCTTCCGAACAGATCCCCGGTAATGCATTCCGAATGAATGCGCACGACTACGTCGCTATCCGGGTCCATCTCCGGGTGGACCAGCGCGAGGTGGGGCGTATAGGCTTCGGGGGCGGCCGAGTAAGCGACCATCCGAAATTCCCCGTACGGCGTCGGAATGAGTGCCTCCGCGCGGCGGGTGGCGGCGGCGGCGGAATCAGCCGGCAGGGAAATCGGTTGGCCAGTACGGACCATGCGGGGTAAATGGTTTGGCAAGCAAACGCCCGAGCCCGACGGGGGTTGTAAGCGGCCCTATATTTGCCCCAAATCCCGCGCCCCGTGGCCCAACCTACCCATCCTCGCAAACCCCGCAAGAAGAGCAAAACCAACTGGAGCCGCATCTTCATCATCGGTCTTCTCGGCCTGGCACTCCTCGCCTTCATCCTGCAGTCCATCCCGACGGGAGGGCGCGGCAGCGGACGCGGCGATATTAGAGACCCCCAGTTCGTTGACATGGGAGACCTTAATATAAAGGATGCCGAGAGCGGTGAAAGCCTCGCTGAGTTGGACATCGAGATCGCCCGCACCCGACAACAGATCGAGCGCGGGTTGATGTGGCGACGCAGCATGGAGGAGAACCAGGGCATGCTCTTCGAGATGGACAGCCTCGAACAACAGTCTTTCTGGATGCTCAATACTTACATCCCCCTCGACATCATCTACATCGACGCCGACCGGCGGATCGTCAGCATCGCCGAAAACACCACCCCCAAAAGCACCGACCCCATCCCCAGTGGCGCCCCCGCCCTCTACGTATTAGAAGTCAACGCTGGGTTCGCGGAACGGCACGAGTTGGAGCAAGGCGATCGACTTACTTGGTAGACAATAGCTAAATAAGGATAAGTTGGGTACCGTCGGCCTCACGCGCGCGCCGTTCCACGGAGCGGACCGCTTCATCGGGCCCCGGAAGACACTATTCCATCCGTGTATTGAATTAAATAGCTAAAATATTGTCGAAAGTGTTTTTACATTCGATTAATCGTCTATATTTGTAACAGACACGCTTTTACACTACCTCAGTTTCACCTTGTTCCTATTAACTCACCCATACTCTGCCGTTATCGGCGTGCTATTCGCATTGGTAGGCTATTCGCCTACCTCCGCTAATGGGCAAAATCCTAACCTACCGGTTAATGGCATAGTGCCTCCGGCAGCAACGGAGGAATTCCGGGGGGATACTACGCTATTAGCAAAAGTATCCGGGCTATTAGGCACGTCCAATATGGATGTCAACACATCGAACGGCCCTCCTGCCGCTAATGAAATAGCGGTCAATAGCTACTATACCTTTGGTTTTGGACAGCATTACGATTCTCTGTCAACACCGTCCCAGACGGAAGTCAGATTCGCGCGCAATCAGTCCTTATTGGGTGTGGATTGGCAAATCGGACTAAACGGATTCCTGGTCGGCGACAAAGTGGACCGCTCCCGTTCGGGCGCATTCGTTCGTTTCAACGGCCAGGATTTCAGGGATCGACTGAGGGGGGAACACCAACAGTTATTCGACTCTTTACGACGGGCCGAAGTAGCACGTATGCTGGCGATTGACGATGAATTTCGCCAGGCAACCGCCTACCTGGAATTCGAGCGATATAACGAATTACTACACGATACGCGGTTCTCCTCACTGCGAGAACGGCTGGCGCACGTGGCAGATTCACTGCAGCGGATCGGTACCGGGCGGGTGGCAGAGGTCGATTCTACCCTACTTGCCGACCGGCAGCGCCTGGAAGCCTTCGTCGATCAGTACGACGATCGACTGAACGAGGTAAGAGACATATCCGGTGACGTCAAAGCAAGGAGCCGCGCCATCAAATCACGCGGGGAGGCTATGGCCGATAAGGCGGCGGAGCGCCAGCTGCACCACCGAGTTTTGGGCAACAACGTCGTCAAAAAGCTGATCGCGCAGAGTCGCCGTATCGGTCTGGGCAATACCCATCTACCGGAAAGAGATGAATTATCCGTCGGGCTACCCATCCGGGGTATCAGCTATGCGTACGCGGCCGATCGCTTCGAAATATCGGCCGCCCACGGTCGCAGGATTCGATCGGATTTCTTCACCCCGCAGCGCGGTTTCGCCGTACACGATGCCGTCACCGGCACGCGTTTCACGCAACTCGGGGCGGAAGTACAGGACGGGCGCGGGTCGAAATACACCCTAACGGGTATTGCCGCGAAGGAGCGGCCGGGGCCGGTCGTTAATGACGTACGAACGAACCGGGTGGTCGCTATCCGTACCGAACAGAATCTATCGTCCGGCCTATCCCTGCTACTGGGTTGGTCGTACGGCGGCACCAATAGAGCTGCGGGCACCGATCTGGTTATCGGCTCGGGTATCAATCAGGACAATACCGCCTACCGGGCAGGTTTGGCGTGGCGTAAGGAAAAGGGGAGCATCCAGATCAGTGCTTTCCGCCGCGGTGCTCAGTTCGCCAGTTGGGGCAACCCCTATTTGCTGACGGACGTAGGGGGGCTCGACGGCACGCTCGACGCTTCCCTCCTGAACGGTAAACTCGACGTCCGGGCTTCGTTTGAAGTGGGGCGGGGGACGACCGCCGGTACTGAGGGGCGCACTCGCTATCAAGCCCAGGGCCACTTACGCTACCGGGTATCGCCGACGACTTACCTATCGGCGGTGGCCGCCCCTAACGTATACCAACTCGGGGGCGAAGCGGAAGATCAACGTGCCGAGAGTACGCTGTACCGGTTTGATTTCGTCCGCCGGGGCCAGCGGATGCACTGGAATATTTCGGCGACCAACCTCGACGTCGGGTATTCCTGGAACGATACGACGACCGTCTCTCAGCGCCGCTTCGTCATGGCGGACCTCTACTACTCCGTGACCGAGAAGTCCACGGTTGGTTTTCTGACCCGCCAGGGTCTCCCCGCGGCGGACACACCGGGTAAGCCCGAATATTTGATCGAGACTTCGTTTCGCCACCGGGGGTCGCTCGATTGGCGGGTATCGATACTCTACGGGCGGCAACGGCCGGGCGCGGCCGTCGGTGGTGGTGGCACGCTCGCCTGTGCCTTCCCACTGGGCAAGTTCGGTAGCTTTTCTACCCAGTTATTCTACCAAAGCGGTGCCGGGCCGGCCGCCGATGCCATTAGCACCCCCCCGTTAACAAACGGCTACAGTAGCCTACAAAGTAGTTTTTAGTCATGAACCGATTACTGTATTTCCTACTCCTTCCCCTGGCATTCCTGCTCGGTTCGCCGGTAGCGCAGGCGCAAACCGTGTCGATAGTCGATCTATCCCCACCGTCGGGTCCGCTGCAAATCGACCAGTTGCGGTGGGCCACGGTTAGCAACTTAGGCGGGGAAGCAATGCGGGGTACCCTCACCCTCGTACTTACGAACGCTACGGGCGAGCCGATTGCGCGTAGCGTCACCAACCCCCTTGACCTGGCGCCCCGTCAGGTAATCGGGCAAAACGAATTATGGTGGTCCTCACAAGTCGTATTCGGGTCGGTACCGGCCGCGGCGGCCTTGCGCCAAACGGGCTTGCTGCCACCCGGGGAGTACAACCTTTGCTTCGAGTTTAATACGCTAGACGGTACCCGGGCCGGCGTGACTTGTAGCGAAAAGCGGGCAACGCCCCTAAGCCAGTTTCGCTTGCTCTTCCCTTCGGATGGGGCCCGGGTAACCGAAAGGCAACCCATCCTCAGTTGGGAGCCGGCGCTGGGTTTCGTTAGCGAGCCCGGCGACCTCCGCTACGAACTGCACCTCACGCAGCTACGGCCCGGGCAAAGCCCCCAGGAAGCCATCGAGCGGAACGCGCCGTTACTCACGCGGGCTCAGCTTACGACCACCTCCTTACTCTACCCCGCCGGCGCGCCGGAACTTCAACCAAAGGCGACCTATGCCTGGCGGGTCAATGTATACAACGGTCGTGGGGTACTAGCGAATAGCGCCACGTGGCGGTTTACGCTCCAGCAAAAAGATGTGGCTGAAGAGACGCCGCAGGCGGGTGGTTACGTAATGGTGGCCACGACGCCGGATCGCCAATTCTGCGTATTCGACCGCGCCGTCAACCTGGCCTTCGATAATAACGAAGGGGTGACCGACCTCGAATACACCATCGTCGACGTCGGCGATACCGATTGGAAGCCCAAATCTTACCCCCCGTTACCGAGGGTCGTACCGGGGCTGAATACTTTTTCCATTCCCGTCAACCGCCTGGGGCTGAAGAAGGACCGGCGCTATCAACTACAATTCACTACCCCCCGTGGCCAGGCCTATTTCTTACGATTTAAACGGGCGACCTAACGACCCGGTCGGCTACCTACCCCCTATTCATTCCTTAATACACGCTTAGAAAAGCACGACTCCATATCATTATGAACCAATTCGGATTCCGTAGGCTCGTCAGCCTACAACTGGCCATTCTATTGCTTATTCAGTCTGTTTTCGTCACCCCCCTGTTCGGGCAGAGCGGCGGGCCGGCCATGCCGGAATTTCAACAGACTTCCGCGGTAGGTACGAGCAATTTGGTCGACCCCTTTTCCGGCAACTTCAATTACGGCATTCCGCTATTAGAGATTGGCGGTTTTCCCCTCACCCTCTCCTACAGTTCCGATCATAAGATGGACGAGGAAGCCAGCTGGGTTGGTTTCGGGTGGACGCTGAACCCCGGCGCCATCACGCGTCAGGTTCGGGGGTTACCCGATGATTTTAATGGCGACCGCGTTAATCGGGTTAATAGCGCCAAGGCCGAAGTCGTCACCACCATTACGCCGGGGGCGGATATCGAGCTGTTCGGCGCGTTCGGGGTAGGTACCGGCTTAGAGTTCCGCCACAGCAACTACTGGGGTTGGAGCGTCAATACCATGCTATCCCCTTCGGTCAACGTGGCAGAGTTAATTTCCCCGCAAACGTCTACCGAAGAGCCACCCCCGCTGAAGGAAGTATTTAGCGGAACGCCGAGCTTCAAGTGGCCACCCTTCAAGGAAGCGATCAAGGAGAAAGCCGTCTCGTTTTCGGTGGGTACTTCCATATCCTCCCGGGGCGGATTGAGAAACATCCAATTCGGCGGCGGGTACAACCAATATTTCCGGGCGGCGGGGAGTATTGACTTCGGAGGGTTCACCTATACCCCCGTCGGGGAATTACCCAAAACGTTCGCCTCCCGGTCGTTGAACGTAAAAGTCGGGGGGAAGGGATTTTTCCCGGATGGCATCCACGGCAAATACCGCTGGCAACGCTTGATTCAGGACAACCAACGCGATCGAATGAGCCAGCCGGCCTACGGGTACCTTTACCTGCAGGGGGCGGAGGACAACCCGCTCGGAATAATGGATTATAACCGGGAGCGAGCCGGCTTTTCCTCCCCCAACGCACCCCGCCTGCCCATGGCTTACGGTACGCCGGACGTGTTTTCCGTCAGTGGCATCGGCCTTAGCGGGCAACTGACGGTTTCGCGCACCGATATCGGTTTGTTCCGACCCGCAAAACTGCGCAGCGAGAGCACGGACAAAGGCGGCGGCTTCGACGCGGCCCTGGGTGGTAACGTGCACGTCGGCGGCAACTTCGCTTCCGCACGGATCTCTAACGCCACCAGCGGCTGGCGGGGGGAAGACGGCAGTAACACCACCGTTCAGTCACTAGCCTTTAAAGCTAATGAGGTAGCTAAGGAATACGCCTACTTCCACTTTCAGGGGGAGCGGACGGCCAAGCATGCCACCACCGCATTCGACGCGGTACAGCGGGAGCGGCCCATCGCCGTACCCATCAAGCGCTCGGCGGGCGGGGTACCCGTAAAGTTGGGCGCGGCAATCGTCGGGCAAGACGAGTTGGACGACCGTGCGGAGAGTGTTCGCAGACCCGTTAGCCTACGGGCGGAACCGAAGCGCAGCCCCAGGGCGAAAATGGTTACCCACCTGACCGCCGGCGAAGCCTACTACGCCGGTTTCGAGCGGGAGATCAACCTCTATGACCCGCTCAGTTGGTCGAACGACCGATCCGCAAAACCCGACCTGTCGGTACTCGAAGCCAGCCCGATTAAACGTACGCAAGCGCACCGCCGGCCTCACCACATCTCCGAGATCAAGGTGACCAATGAGGGCGGCCAACGCTTCGTTTACGGCCTGCCGCTCTACAACAAAATACAAGAAGAAGTTGCCTTTAGCGTGGCCGCCCCCGGCAGAACTAGCGGTACGTTCACCGAAGGCCACCTGGATTACGGTACCGTAGATTACAATCCTAGCGACGCTTCCCCGGCCAATCGCCAAGGTCGCGACCGATTCTTCGATCGGGTAACTACCCCGGCCTACCCGAACGCTCACCTGCTCACCGCTATCCTCTCCCCGGACTACGTAGACCGGCAAAATGACGGGCCGAGCCAAGACGACCTGGGGCAGTACCTCCACATTGGCTACAGTTCCCCCGCTACCGACAGCCTGACCACGCTCGGGTGGCGCATCCCCACAACGAAGGGCAGCTACCGCGCCAGCTACCTACCGGGCAATCTGACGGACCCACTGGACGATAAAGCATCCTACAGCTACGGGGAAAAGGAGATCGCGTACGTCCACCACATGGACTCCAAGACCCACCGGGCCGTATTCTACACCAGTGACCGCGACGACGCCTTTCCGGTGGGTGAAAATGGCATCTTTCAAAGGGGTGACGTCCTTCAGAAACTGGACAAAATCGAACTGTACACCTTGGCGGAACTGCGGGCGAAAAACAGCGACGCCGTCCCCCTAAAAACAGTTCACTTCGAATACGCCGAGGCGGGCGAGCGAATCTCCCCTGACGTTCCCAACGCCACGGCCGGTAAGCTTACCCTCGAGCGGGTATACTTCACCTACGAAAATAACGATCGCGGCGCCGACCACCCCTACGTCTTTACTTACGACCTGAAGGGCACCGAAGCGGCACAGCCTTACCAGGCCATGATGGTCGATCGCTGGGGTAACCAACGCCCCGTGATTCCGGGTCTTGAAGGGCCGCAGCAGTACCCATTTGTAGCCCAGGACGACACCACGGCCTATAGCCTTTACGGTTTAGGTAACCTCACCGTTATCCGGCTACCCAGTAACGGGTCAATTACGGTGAATTACGAACCCGACGATTATGCCTACGTACACGACCGGCGCGCGGGCCGCATGTTCCGAATCGAAGGCTTCAGTGAGGAGGCGCTTTCGGAAACGGATGGCAGCGACGACGGCAATCTGTCCAATGAACTCTACGATGGCGGCCAACTAACGCGCAAAGCCCGCCCCTACCTGTACGTCCGCGTTCCGAAGATCGACGGACGGAGCAGGGAGGAAAAAGTCGCCAGGGCTCGGCAACTGTATTTTACCGATTTCCACAAATTCGACGAAATATACTTTGACTGTCGGGTAGATCTGGGCACTAGCCTTAGTACGGCAGATCTGGAACGCGTAACGGGCTACGCTAAATTCAGCCCGGCAATCAACGTACTGGATCGGGAGGACCACAGCTTGCTCGAGCTGCGGCTGCGTGAGGTCGACCGAAACGAAAGGACCGCCGGATTACTTACCCGGCAACTCCATCCGGTAACCATGGCCACGCTCACGAAGACGCGCAACGAAATGCCCGATCGCGACTTCACCCGGCTCTCCGACCGGCCGTCATTGGAAGATATGATCGCCGAACTGCCTAATGCGCAGGGCATCATCAAAGGCTACGTATCGAATAAACTCCAGGCGGGTGAGGCCAGGCAGGTAGACCTTTCTAAAAGCTACGTACGGCTGACCAATCCTATTTTTGGCGAGTCCGCAGGTGCAAAGAATCGGAAGCAAGGAAAAATCGGGGGTGGTACCCGGGTCAGTAGTATAATCGTTAACGACAACTGGCTAGCCGACGACGGTTTGGCCAACAAAATTACCACTACCTACGACTACACGACCGAAGATTCGGAGTTCGGCTACCCCATCAGTAGTGGCGTGGCGGCCAACGAACCGATGGTCGGCAAGGAAGAGATGCTCAATATCGGCTTAGACAGTGAGCGGGAACGGGTGCTGTTTGCCCCGGATGACGTCTACCGCATGGCCGCTCCGGCGGGCTTGGAGTTTTACCCGGGCGCACACGTCGGCTACTCCAAGGTGACGGCGCAGGTGAGCGTTCCGGACGATTTCGTGAGCAAACCGGGAAAGACCGTTCACGAATTTTATACCACCCGCGATCATCCGATAGTGGTGCGGAAAAGCCGCTTAAGCAAAAAACGGTTCAACCCGATTATCAAGAGCTTTTTCACCCTGAGCTTCGGCAAAGACATCTCGGGCGTCAGCCAGGGCTACACCGTAGAGGTCAACGACATGCACGGTAAGCCGAAGCGCGTGAGTGAGCTAGACAACAGCGGCACCCTGGTTTCTTCCTCCACCTATAAGTACAGCCAGGCCGACCCGCAAGATGATCGTAAGAGTGGCAACAAGTTAAATGCGCTCGTCCCGATCAGTACGCTGCCCCAGATCGGTAACGACTATTTACAGAATACCGCCGGTAAGGGATTGCTCGGTCTTGAGATGGACGTCTGGGCGGAAGGCTACCGCGAACGTACCGAGATAGACGGTAAGGGTGCCAACGTCAATTTCGATTTTACCGCGCCGTTCCTGATCGCACCGAGCCTCTACCCTACCTATACGGAAACGGTAACGGAGTATAAGTCATTCGTGACCACCAAACTAATTCGACGTTACGGGATCGTGGAGGAAGTGGTGGTACACAAGAATGGCTCCTCGCTGTCGTCAAAAAACCACCGTTGGGATGCGCTGACGGGAGTGCCGATCCTAACGAGTACGGAGAATGAATTCGGCCAGGACGTATACGCCCATACCCTCCCCGCATATTACCAGGACGAACACGCCGGCATGCGGCCGGCCTATCTGACCGAAGGGCTGCGCATACCAAATTTTCTTCCCCCCACCCGGGCTACCCCCATTTTCAACCTAAGCGGCGCGACGCTCAGACAGGGTGATGAGATCAAACTATTAATGCGCCCCTTCGGGCCTTACATCACCCGCGATATACTGACCCAATATTATCACGCGCTTCGAACGCACGTGGTCCGTGATGGTAGTCGCAACTATTTAGTCCGCGAAAACGGCCGCCCGCTGGGGGCTAACGGGGCTTATACCGGCGCGCTTGCGCAAGGCGTGATCACCCGTTCGGGTTACCGGAATATGCTGATCACCCCGGCGGGGCAAACCACCGCCTTAAACATACCGAACGGTGTAAACAGAATGTATTGGGCGACGATACCGACAAAGAATACCGTCCTCTCCTCCAGCGCAACGGTTTACAGTGAAGACTGGGGGGCAATTTGTGCACCGGCCGATACCACCGGGGTGCCGGTCTGTAACCCGGACTACGATCCGGAGGGGCCGTTCGTACCCTGCCCCGAAGGCTTTGACATTGACTTTTGGATAGGTGACGTTTCCGAAGCCATCAGCGCAGCTTGTACCGATGACTGTAAAAAGACCATCGTAATTCCCGAATTTCCGGAAGCAGAACTGTATGACTCCGACTGCGTCGATTGTGCTAACATGTACTTTGCGCTCGTCGCCTTCGGCTTTCAAGCGGACATCTACAGGAACGACAACCGTCAATACCTCGACGCCGAGTCGGAGGATATCGTACGAAGCTGTAAGTTCCTGCTGAATCCGGACGGTTCGAATAAGTTCAGTGGCGAAGAACTCGAATTCGATCAAACAAGCTCAAGCTGTGAGTGCCCCGAAGGCACTCGTGATAGTGATGGTGACGGTATACCAGATAGATACGACGACTGCCCGAACGAAGCCGGGCCGAGCAACAGAAATGGCTGCCCGGTTAGCGAGCCGACCCCCTGTAACGTACAGTGGAACCACAGTGGCTGGCAAAATGACTTAATGACTACGGTCAGGGAGTCTTGTACATCCTTTGACTCCTACGTCACTATTCCAAGATTTCCCGAAGCGGAATTATATAATAAGAAGTGTAGCAGTTGCTCCAGCATATACAATACTTTCGTTTCCCTGACCTTTGTTGCGGACACTTACAGTCAAGCCGACATCGATAACTGTCGGTTCCTGACCAATGGCTTCGGCACGCCCATATTCAGCGGGCAAACCGTCCCCTGTGAACAAAGTCAACCGGGTATAGTAGCCGCGCCGACCGAATTCGCCACGCCTCCACCCTGTGACGTATGGAGCCCGACCGGCAATAACCCTAACCCCTACATTACCGGGCGGCGAGGTAACTGGCGGACGCAGAAGAACTACGTCGCGGGCCAGCAACTTCGTAGCTCTTCGATCAGCCTGCCCGACCCTACGGATGCGGCGAACAACGGTACGCAACCGCTCATCTTTACCGACGGCGCGATGGAATCTTTCGTGCCCTTCTGGTATGACCGGCGGCAGCACCTGGTAGATGGTAAGAGCAGCCATCAACTAGTGACTGAAATTGAGAAGTACGACGATTTCGGCAACCCCCTGGAATCCAAAAATGCCCTGGGTATCCACAGCGGCACGTACAACGGATACAATCGGATGCTGGCTACCACAAACGCACAGAACGCCCGGATGACGGATATCGCTTTCGACGGCTTTGAGGACTATGCGTATACCACTAAGGCGGACGGAGCGGAATGGCCCCGTCACTTCGGCTTCGCCAGTACGGATGACTACCCCGACTATGCACGTAACCGCTTGACGGACCGGATTTCTCATACCGGGCTCTACAGTCTACGATTAAGCCCCGCGGGCGCGACGAGCACCAGTTACGCCATTGCTATCCCGGATGCGAACACGCAGTGCCCGGACGCCGATGGCTTTGCATGTCAAGCAAACTTTGCACCTGCGGCCTCGCAAAGATATCAAGCCTCAGTATGGGTGGCGGACGACAACAGCCTGGCCTGTGGCGCACCGGTTGCGGATGCGGCGAATCGAACGGCCACCTCCCCCCGGCTAAAATTGGAATACCAAGCGGAGGGAAGCGCGAGTTGGGTAGCCCTGGCGACCGGTTACGTAGGGGAAAAAAGCCCCGTACTGGAAGGCTGGCAACGGATTATTTTAGATATCGACCTGCCCGCGGAAGCCGTACGGTTACGTATTGGCCTGGAAGCACCCGGTGGCGGGGAAGACAGCTTTTATTTCGATGATTTCCGGATGTACCCTTTCGAAGCCATGGTGGTCAACTACGTGTACCACCCCAGTACGTTACGATTGATGGCGCAATTAGATGAAAATGGCTACGCCGTTTTCTACGAATACGACGACGAAGGTAGGCTGATGCGGCAAAAGCGCGAGACCGAGCGCGGCATCATGACCGTATCCGAGCAACAGATCGGCATCGCCATTAATCCTAATAATTAGCATAACGACGACCCTCCTTATTTACCTCCATTCTAGCTACACCATGAGACACTTATTTACTTTTCGATACCTGCTTGCCATAGTTTTAACCACGGCAATCGGCGCGCCTTCGGTAATGGCGCAGGGTGATGTTATCGTAAATCAATTAAAATCGACGGAATTCACCCTCGGCGCTAAGCTGACCGTAGAGGATAACGCCTACGCAACCGGAAGTCAGATCGCTACGGAACCGGGGAGCCCGGCCGTGACGCGTAATCGATTATTATGGACGTTCACCCCCAGCAAGGAGGACCACCTCAAACCGGGGGAATACAAACTTCTGCTGGACGTCCGCTACTGGAAAGCCACCGATAGCCCTAAGGGGGAACCCAGCGAAGGGTTCCTGCGGGAAATCAAAGTCGTTATCGATAGCACGAACATTGCGATCGGGCAGGGGGCCTATCTGTTTAGCGGTGCCAAGCGTTTTGAGGCCACCATCAAGGGTCTGCGGTTGGGTAACGAGCCGGTACCGATTGGCGCGGTCGACCACCGAATCGTCGGTGAAATTGCCTTCGTGCCACCGGACGAACAGCTGGATTGCAGCACCGGCGCCAATTTAGGAAGAGTGAGATACGGAGATAGCGGTCGATCTGACGATAATTTCCTTACCGTCGTCGTCGGCTCGGTGGCGGGCGCCGATGAATATGATCTGGAATACGGATTTTTTGACCTAAGCAGCCAGGAAGCCGACTATTTTCGGGACCCGGAAAGTACCCGACCCAGCTCGGAGCAGTACGTCGACGACTTACTACGCCATAATACAACGCGGCTGACCAGTAGCCATAACGAGTTTCGGATATTCGGCCACTTCCGCAGGGGCTACCTGCTATTTCGTTACCGCGCCGTGGAGCGAACGGACGACGGCGGGCGGCGGTATACCCCCTGGAGCTCCGACGGCAAAACGATGCGGGAACACATCCAGATCAGCAGGGATCGCGACGACCGTTATAATGCCTTCTACGTAGCTTGGCAAAGCTCGGTCAACTGGCAGGCCACGAACAATTTTGCCGAGGAGGCAAAGCAATTACCGAGCGTTACCTACTTAGACGGTGTACTCCGCGCTCGGCAATCGCGTACCGTACAGTTTTTGAGGAATGACCCCGTCCCCAATATTGACAATGAGTACGTCATTCAGCAGCAGACGCTCTACGATGCATTAGGTCGCCCGGCGGGGTCCGTGCTTCCGACCCCGATCTACCGGGCCGCCACCCGTTTTATCCACCCATCCGCGCTGGTGCAATCGACGATGAGTAAGGGAGAAGACGGTACCGTATACGACCGAAGCCAACTGGAAACGGCCACCGATTGCCGCCCCCCGGCCATGACGACCGCGGCCGGCGCCGGCCAGTTTTACTCGGCCGCCAACCCCCGCCGCGACGATAACGAATACGTGCCGGACGGGGAGGGCTACCCCTTTTCCGTCGTCCGCTACACCCCGGATAATACCGGGAGGGTCTTACGCAGCGGAGGGGTCGGGCCTACGCTGGCTACCGGTACCAGCCACGATACACGCTACTACTACGGCAAACCGGAGCAGGACGAGTTGGATCGGCTCTTCGGGGTGAACGCTGGCTACGCCCAGCACTACGAGAAAAACCTGGTGGTCGACCCCAATGGCCAGGCGAGCGTCAGTATTCTGGACGGAAAAGGACGAACGGTCGCGACCGCGCTGGCGGGGCTGAACCCCGAAAACCTCCGCCCGCTGGAAGGGCAGGCCGAGGCGGTCCGGACCGTGCGGGCGGATATGCTAAACAACGAACTGACGGAGAGCGGGAGAACCTCGACTTACTCTCTTCTGATCGGTGAGGCGAGTACGGTAGACATGTGCTACGCCCTGACCGAGGCGACCTACGCCACCGACTGTTGCGCAGCCACGCCGGAGTTGGAGTGCCACGACTGCGCCTACGACGTCACCGTCGTCGTTACCAGCGTAGACGCTTGCGTCGAAACCTCGCCGCCCGGCCCGAATGGCCCCGTACTCTACGAGGAAAGCAGGCTCGGCCTAAGCTTCGGCGACCTGGATGATTGTTTCAATTCCGAATCGGGGATGGCCTGGCAACTCGACCTACCGGTCGGCCAGTACCGGGTAACCAAGACGCTACGGGTAAACCAAAAGAAGCTGAACGAAGAAGTAGGCCGCTACCTGGCCAGCGACTGCGTCGAGGCGGAAGCGCCCTTCGTAGCGGAATACGTGGCCACGGCGGATTACGACGGTTGCGCGGTGTGTGATTGCTACAACGTCGACTATAGCGCGACGAGTGATAGTATCTGCATCGCAGCCTGCGCGTATACTTCACCGTGTACGGTCGCCAAGCGCCAAATGGAGGCGGACCTGCGCCCGGGGGGGCAGTATGCGAAGATACCGGCGGCGGGTGTAAGCGTCAACTATAAATCGTACTTTTTCACCTTTAGCGGAGGGCCGAGGTTTCAACAGTTCGCCTGGACCGACGAGTTCGTCGAGATAGATGGCTACCCGGTATCTCCCCGGGAAATGACGGTCGAGCAATTCGTGGCCAACTTCGACGACAGTTGGCTGCCTATCCTGATGGATTGGCATCCGGAACGTTGCCTACTCGACTTCTGTACCGATGAGTTGGAAGGCCCGCAAGCGACCATTGCCGGCGATGGCGTGACGGCGAACCAATACGAAGTACTCCTGCGTCGGGCACCCTCCCTTGCGGAAGCCCAATCCCGCGGTCTGTTGGCTACCATACGTTACGACTGGGATTATTCGAATAATTCCGCAACTAGAAATTTCCTGGCCGCCATCGTCGATAGAGACCCGTACTTTAATGCTGGCTACGGCTCGAACGGAAGCAGACCCCGTGACTTTATCGATCTACTGATGCGCCGTAACTGGGGGTCGGAAACCGCTCGCTTGAGTATCGTGGAAATTGCCGTCTCCACACTGGCCCCCATGGACGTCAGTATACCCAACTTTAACTTCCGTACCGCTCCTACGTACCAAAAAGACTACGTCTGGCGTGTATTACGCGACCAATACCTAAGCCGGCGCGAATACTTCATCCACCAAACGAGGCGGGCGTATTGCTCCGATCGCAACAACTTCACCAATAATAACTATTCGTACCACGGTCAGGATTGGAAGTGCCTGAAGCAGGAGGTGTGCGACGAACTACCTTGTCATTCGGGCGGTGGCGACTGCATTCCTGACGTCCAGAGATTCTCCGCCCGCTTTCCCGATCTGGCGCTCATCAAGGGGATAGAACGGCCGGACGATTTCAACGAGGGGTCCGGACGGACTTTACTGGAATCGTTGACGCGGCTACACGATCGTTTAAATCAGCAGTCAGCGTCATCCGGCGAATACGTTCCACCGACTTCCTACATGTCGACGCTGACGATCCCCTACGATCAATTCGTTTACTGGTTGATCAGTAATGCCGATTTCCTACAGGATCGGATCGACCTACTGAAGAGTTGTTGTACCGATATTAGTATCATCGCCGAACCCTTGAAAGGTGGAGCGTTGGAGACCGCCACCGCCGGCGCTATCCCCGTATTTAACGGCCCCACATACTGCTTTACTACCACCGTAGCCGACCGTAACCAGATTGAGGTCGGTGACCTTCAGTTGTTACTGGATATGGTCTATACCTACCGGAATGACCCGGGACAGTTCAGGAGGCTTCTACCCTATTACGATGATGTTTTTCCGCTACCGATCCCCGCCGAGTTTAACACGCGGGACGGCCTTTGTAAAACGCGTGCGGAAATTCAAACGATTTACAATGCGTGGCTGGACACCGGGGGTGGTGGGCCGGAAAAACTGGAGGAGAGCAATCAAGCGGCTCTGGCCCGTAGTTTCGCCGCATACGCTAACGCCGGTTGTGGCTGGGCGCTGACCGATCAAGATTACCAGTATTTTCTGCACGCCGGGTCTACCGAGTGCCTGCTTTGCCCTAAGCCGATCGGCCCGCCGTTGGACGTCAGTACCGATGCGTGTATTGAGCAGGTTGAAGCCGAAGCGCGCGATCTCGGACAGACCGTTTATGAGACATATCTCGACGATCAGGAAAGCACCTTTAGGCGGGATTATCTTGCTCATTGCCTGAACACGCCCGACGAAAAGTTGCTGCACTTGCGCGAACAGCGGCAGTATCACTACACCCTCTATTACTACGACCAGGCGGGGAACCTGACCATGACGGTACCACCCGATGGGGTTCGGTTTACGGATGCGGATAGCCTAGACGACGTCGCTACCTTCCGTGACGCCATCAGACGTAGTCGCCCTAACGCCCGCACCCCGGCCACCCGCCCCCCTCACGAGCTACTCACACACTATCGCTACAACAGCTTCAACGAGGTCGTTAACAGTGACGGGCCGGACAAACAGCCCGCCCGATCGTGGTACGATCCGCTGGGTCGAGTGGTGTTATCACAGGACGGGCGGCAAGTAGCCGGCGCTGGCAACCTGTTTTCTTATACGCGCTACGACGATCTGGGGCGGGTATTCGAGGTCGGTGAGCTGAGACTTAGCCGGGGGGGCCCTACCCCGGCGGTGGCCATCGCTGAGGTATCGACAATCGGGGGCATCGACCGGATACTCGAAGACTTTACGGAATCGCGTTTCGACGTCACTCAGACCTACTACACCGAGCACCCGTTCGACCTCCCGGAAAACGTCTACGAAGACAATGCGCTCACCTTGCGCAACCGGGTAGCCGCTACGACCTTTACTAACCGGCTGTTCCCAAGAAGCAACCGCCGCGCGTACAATTTCGGCACCCACTACGCTTACGATATCGCGGGCAATGTCAAACGAATCGTCCAGGAATTTCGCGAGCTCGCCGGTACCGGCCACGATTACAAAACGCTCGATTACGACTACGACCTCATCAGCGGTAACGTGCACGCGCTACAGTACCAGCGGGGGCAGGAAGACCAGTTCGCCTACCGCTACGAATACGACCGCACCAATCGCCTGGTCGCTGCCTACTCCAGTGAGGTAACCCCCACCAACAGCAACGCCAACATCTGGAAGCGGGATGCCGCTTACCGGTACTACGACCACGGCCCGCTCAAGCGCTCCATTATCGGCCAAGACCGGCTACAGGGCGTCGACTACGCCTATACCCTTCAGGGCTGGATCAAGGGCGTCAATGGTGGCAAGGGAAGCAAAGACGCCACCGATCAGTCCATTTCCAGTTGGGTGATGGGCAAGGACGGTAACGACCCGGGCACCCTACCGGAGGACGACGTGGCCTATTCCACCATTTCTCGCGACCTATACCGTTACCAAAATGACTATTTTGTGGGTGACTACTCCCCGATCGGTGGTAGTTCCGTTAATCCGTTCGGTGAAGACCTCCCCGCCTCGCTCCAACTCTTTAACGGCAATATCGCTCAGCACCGTAAGATCATGACCACCGATTTCTTCGCTAAGTCGGCTTTACAAGCGCAGTACGATCAGCTCAATCGTTTGGTTTCGGCCGACGATCGAACGAAGTGGACGCCAGACCCCCGTCAGATCGGTGCCGGCAATAGTCAGACCAACCTGGTCCGCCCCGGCTACCGTTACGATGGCAACGGCAACATTCTCGGCCTGACCCGTGAAGTCGAGCGCTGGGAGACTAACGGTCTTCAGACGGCCGAAAACGCGCTGAGTTACGCCTATCAAACCGGAACCAACCGATTGACATCCGTCACACCGACCGTAAGCGGTAATTTGCCAGCTGCCGCCCGGCCATTTACCTTTTTGAACGAGGCGAGTACCTACCAATACGATGGCTCCGGCAATCTGATCGCTAATCAGGAAGGTACCAACGAGAGCACTTTGAGCTGGAATGCCTACGGAAAAGTCAAACGCGTCAACAGAATGGGCACGGACGCCAGAGCAACGCTGTTTGGCTACGGGCCCGATCAAAACCGGTGGGTAAAGACCAAAAGGGTAACTCCCCCGGGCACTCAAGACGTTTCCCTGGACGCGGAGTACCAGGTACGGGATGCACAGGGCAATACGCTAGCCGTCTACCGCCGCCATACGGATCTTGTCAAGGTAAACCAGCCCCCACCTTTTCCGGAGCAACCTGACGGTCCGGATTTTCCCGGCCCGGTGGATGGACCGTTACCGGGCGGAGATATTCCCGGTGGAGGATTCCCATTTAGTGGGTTACCAATCAAGGGTACCTCCCAAGCATTCGCCGGACCGACAAACGACTACCGGACGATCCATGGCCCTATGATCTGGCGCCAACAGTACCTCTACGGCTCGGCCCGCCTGGGTACGGCCTTGATGAATCGCGAGCTTTCCCCGATTTGCCGCATCGACTGCGATGGAATTGTGGCCGAAGACGAGGACATCAAGGAAGGTAGCTTCAGACCCATCCCCCCCACCCCCGCTGAATTCGGTATTCGCCAATACGAGCTGACCAATCACCTAGGCAACGTCATGACCGTATTCGGAGAGGACCTTGTTACCTCAACGGAGGTGTCTGATCCTGGCGGCTCTACGTCGACTTTCCGTCACCCCCGCATAATTGCGCAGCATGATTACTTACCGTTCGGTTTATCGTACCAGCGTGGTTCGGATCCGGTGGGTGATGGTGGATCGCGGTTTGGGTTTAATGGGAAGGAGAAGGATGATGATGGGGAGTGGGGGAGTTCGACGCACTACGACTATGGGGGAAGAATTTATAATCCCACTATTGGTAGGTGGCTATCACCCGACCCTCTAGAAAAAGTATATCCCGGATCAAGTACATACTCCTTTGCGCTAAACACGCCTGTGAGTGCTATTGATCCAGATGGACAACTTGTGATTTTTGTTAATGGACTCCGGGGAGCGCCTAACCCACTTATAGGTAAAGACTTTTTACCCTTTTACCCAAATAGTATATATAAAATGGGCACTAAGCCAGTGCTAGATAATTATTGGAAAGGATCCAATGCAAACGGGAACCATGTGGATATCGCTCAAATGTTTGTAGATCGGATAGGAGACGATAATGCTTACATGACCAGCGGCTCATCAACTTGGGGTAGCCAATCGTACCTTCGACCAGGTGTCAATGAGTTATTGGTGGCGATCAAAAATCGATTCAACGAAGGAATTAGAAAGGCAGATAAGATGCACGAAATGATTCAGAATGGAGATATAGAGATGCAGGAAGGCGAGACAATAAAAATTGTAACGCATAGTCAGGGTGGAGCCCATGGAAACGGCATGGCCACCAGACTTATGGAGTTAGGCTACGAAGTGGAGGTGCTTTACAACATCAATCCTCATCAACCAAGTGCGATTCCAGGGCCTGAAAGTCCCAGGACTGTACAGTATTCTCATCCGTCCGACAAAGTGTCTTCTGATTGGTCTTTGGTGAACCCAGTCTTCAACGGTGTCTCCTGGCTAGGTGAGATACAGAATATCGACGAAGCACTTATGTATGACATTTTCGGCCCGAATAGTTTGTATCCGCACATAAAGCCAGACATGATGAACAATCGTGGTGGTCATAATGTGCAAGACCATGACTACATATTTGATATTCCCCCTGGTCAGGATGGGTACGTCGCGCCAAGGGAAGATAAATAATTAATAACCAATCATGAGAGTATTTGCCACCAATCCAGTACGTCTTGTCTTTATGTCCATAATAGGTTGGTTTTGTTTAGGGTGCGGTTCAGATACTTCATCTGAAAGTATAGTTCTTGAACTTGAGTCTGTACAGCTAAGTTTTGATAAAAATTTTCCTCACTTTGATACTGAACTGAGTGATTATATCTACAAATACTCAACCTATGTAAGCTATTTAGATACTAACGTCAACAAATTTTTAATAAGCGCTGATCGGGGCGGAGTCAAAATTTTGAAGCCGTTCGTATTTACCGTCAACCCGGAAGAGGTCTTGGTAGGTGTTAGCTCTAAAGGGTTTATGTTAGATTCTAGTCATGCTAACACAACTCACTACATTAAAGCGACTTATGTAGATAATGCTTGGGTGTTTTCAAAAATAGATGGTTATGTTCGGCTGCACAGATTTGCAAAAACACAACCTGATGTATTTTCCGATAGAGCATATGTCCAACGAATGATCGAAGATTTACAGTCCAGAGGTTATTATCGTGGTACTGGTCATCTATTGAACAAGTCATATTTAGGACAGGAGAAGTTATAGTTTCGAAATAACGATTCCTTCGCCCACTGGCCAGCTACCCGCAGACGCTTCAGCGCTTGACGGGTAGCGTCAATTGGGCGGGGCTAACATGCTTACGCCGCATGCCCATCAAACTTAGCCTTAAAGATTAGTGCATCGATTACGTGTAGGACTTGATCCCGTGCCGCTTCCGGCATAGCAGCTATGCCCTCCAACCTTGAAACCATCCGGGTATCCTTCACCGCCATGGGTGAGTTGCCGGCCAGGTAGTCCAAACTTACGTCTAGCTCCTTAGCAATCTTGGCGGCTACCTCAATGGACGGCGTCATCTCCCCGCGCTCGTAGCGGCCGACGATGGCACTTGATGTGCCTAAGGCGGTGGCTAAATCGGCGCGGGAAAGGCTTTTATCCTTGCGAGCTTGGGTCATTTTATCGGCAACCTTCATACGGAAAGGTGCTTAAAGTGTAGTAATCGTGCGGCTTTAGGCAAAAATAGGTACCGTAAAGGTTAAAAACAACCGGCATGAGTGTTGCGAAAGTGTGACGCATCCTGTGCTTTTGTCACCAATACGTGACAGGTCAATTTTTCTTTCAGTTGAGAAGAAAAACTGACAAAAGCCGCAGTGATGACCATCCCCGAGATCAAAGCCACCCTAACCATCCAAACCGTCCTAGACCACTACGGCCTAGAAGCCACCACCACCGGTGCCATGCCCTGCCCCTTCCACCCCGACGAGAAGGCCAGCATGAAGATCTACCCCGAGACAAACACCGCCTACTGCTTCGCTGGCGGCTGCGACGTAGATAGCGTCGACGTGATCGACTTCATCATGCACATGGAAAAGGGCGACAAACGCGCCGCCATCCTCAAAGCCAAGGAATTATGTGGCCAGCCGGTGACGGTGCCGGCGGTGAAGCCCGCATCGGTGGCGGCGGCCAGTCTCGACGTGGCCAAGATTTACAAAGCAAGTCTGGCCACCATTGAAACCCACAAAGCGGCGAAGGACTACCTAACCGGGCGCGGCCTCAACGACGAACACCACGCCATCGGCTACAAATCCCGCAAGACGCCGGAGAAGTGGGGCCGGGGCTGCGTCATCTTTCCCTTGCGCGGGGCGGACGGCAAAGTCCAGAGCCTCTACGGCCGCGCCATCAAGGGCAACGGCCATTACTACACCACCGGGCGGCGGGGCGTCTATCCCTACTACCCGAACGCAGGGACGCGTACGCTGATCCTCACCGAATCCGTCATCGATGCCGCCTCGATCAAACGTCCGGAACTGGGCCTGGACTGTTACGCCATCCTGGCCCTATACGGCACCAACGGACTAACGGCCGAGCACCGCGGGATCATCCAAAACCTCGAAGACCTACGGGAAATCATCCTGACGCTGGACGGCGACGCGGCCGGACGAACGGCGACCGAAAAACTAGCCCAGGAACTGGCGGCGCTACGGCCGAACGTAGCATTGAGTTACGTGCCACTAGCCGACGGCGAAGACGTCAACTCAGTGACGACGAAGCTACGCAGCGAAGGCCGACAGGTGGCCGAACTGTTCACCACGTTGGAAGCCATCGGGTTGGTCCACGAAACGGCTTCGGATATGGTGGCCGGCAGCGCCCCTGCTTCTTCCCCTATCCCGGCACCTGCGCCCGCGCCCAAGCTAGACACGACTAACCCGCACAACCTTATATATAGGTCTGGCCTGGCCACCTACGAAATCAAAGGCGGCGTGCGCTACGCAGCTAAAGACTTGGACTGCCTCAAAATTACCGCCGTCATCACCAACGGCGAAGGTCGCAAGAGCCGCCAAAAACTAGACCTCTACGAAGACAAACAAATCACCCGCGCCGCCCGCGCCGTGGCCGACCGGCTGGGCCTGCGCGCCGACTTGGTCGAGCTCGATCTGGACCGGCTGACCGACCTTTTAGAGAACTACCGCGACGGCTTGCGCAACCAACCTCCTCCTTCGGGGGATCGAAGGAGACGCATCGCCGTCACTGGCACCGACCGAGAACGCTGCCTAACCTTCCTCAAATCCCCCGATCTGCTCGAGCGCATCAACGCCGAGATCGAGCGCGCCGGCATCGTTGGTGAGGAAAACAACCGGCTGCTGCTGTTCGTCGTGGCTAGCTCCTACGCCATGCCGCAGACGCTGCACGCGCTTATCCAAGGCGCGAGCGGTAGCGGCAAAACGCGGCTGCTCGGTACGGTGGCTGAGCTGATCCCGGTGGAGGAAGTGGAGCGGTACACGCGGGTGACGGAAGGAAGTTTTTATAACGGGGGGGAGTACGACTTCGTCAATAAGTTGTTGTGCTTCGAGGATCTGGACGGGCTGA
>OY764642.1:0-18323 GCA_963668285.1 uncultured Lewinella sp.
AGTAATCATCAATTCCCTTACCCTTTTTCGCGACCGTATAGTGATAGCCGCACCCTTTACAGCGAAACCGCTGACGACCCCCAATAACACCACTCTTGGTACTTTTCTCGGAAGAGCAATTCGGGCAGACGTTCACGACTATATCTTTTTTGCATAAATATATCAATTTAGCACAAAAAAGTTGCCCTCTCACTAAAAAAGCGGACTTATGTTCGGCATCTCACCACCTATACCTATAGATTATATTTCTGTCGGTAAGCTCGTTACGCCAAAGACTCATCCATGATCGTTTGCACCACTTCCGGATTGAGTAGCGTACTGATGTCGCCCAGGTTAGAGGTGTCCTTACTCGCGATCTTCCGCAGGATCCGCCGCATGATCTTCCCGCTGCGCGTCTTCGGCAGACCGCCCGTAAACTGGATCTTCTGCAGCTTCGCGATCGGGCCGATCCGGTCCGTGATCAGCTGGTTGATCTCCCGCCGCAGGTTGTCCTGGTCGCGGCCCTCCCCCGTCTCCTTCAGCGTGACGTAACCGTACAGCGCGTTACCCTTGATGTCGTGCGGGTAGCCCACGATGGCGCTCTCCGCTACGGCCGGGTGCTCGTTGATCGCGTCCTCGATCGGTGCCGTGCCCAGGTTGTGGCCGCTGACGATGATCACGTCGTCCACCCGACCGGTGATGCGGTAGTAGCCCACGGCATCGCGCAGCGCACCGTCGCCGGTAAAGTAGGTACCCGGGTAGGCCGAGAAGTAAGTATCCCGGTAGCGCTGGTGGTTGCCGTAGATCGTCCGCGCGATACTCGGCCAGGGGTACTTGATGGCCAGCCGGCCTTCCACGCCGTTGCCCTTGATCTCCTCACCCTGCTCGTCGAACAGGACCGGCTGGATGCCCGGCATCGGTAGGGTGGCGAAGGTCGGGATCGTCGGCGTCGAGTAAGGGATGGGGCTGATCATGATGCCGCCCGTCTCGGTCTGCCACCAGGTATCGATGATGGGGCTGTTCTTCTTACCCACGTTCTCGTTGTACCAGTGCCAGGCCTCTTCGTTGATCGGCTCGCCGACCGTACCGAGCACCTTCAGGCTACTCAGGTCACGGTCGTTGACGAACGACAGGTTCTCCTTGGCCAGGGCGCGGATGGCCGTCGGGGCGGTGTAGAACTGGCTCACCTTGTGCTTCTCGACCACGTCCCAGAAACGGCCGTAGTCGGGGTAGGACGGAACGCCTTCGAACATCACCGTCGTCGCCCCGTTGGCCAGCGGGCCGTACACGATGTAGCTGTGGCCCGTGATCCAGCCGATGTCGGCCGTACACCAGTACACGTCCTGCTCCCGGTACTGGAAGGCATTCTTAAAGGTATAGGCGGTGTACACCATGTAGCCGCCCGTGGTGTGCACCATCCCCTTCGGCTTACCCGTCGAGCCGGAAGTGTAGAGAATGAACAGCGGGTCTTCGGCGTCGACCACGGTAGCCTCGCGCTCGGGTGCGGCCGCGTCGAGCAGGGGCTGGATCCACCGATCGCGGCCTTCCCGCATGGTCACTTCCCCGCCGGTGCGTTTTACGACGAGGGAGGTGGCTACGCCCGGGCACTCCTCCAGCGCCTTGTCGACGATGGTTTTCAGGTCAATGGTTTTCTTGCCCCGGTAGGAGCCGTCGGAGCAGATGACCAGTTGGCAGTCGCAGTCGTTGATGCGGGTGGCCAGGGCGGTGGCGCTGAAGCCGGCGAAGACGACGGAATGCACCGCGCCCAGGCGGGCGCAGGCCAACAGCGATACGGCCAGTTCGGGCACCATCGGCAGGTAGATGCAGACGCGGTCGCCCTTGCCGACCCCCTGGTCGGCCAGTACGTTGGCGAAGCGGCACACCCGTTCGTGCAGTTCCCGGTAAGTGATGTGCTGAGTGGCTTCGGCCGGGTCGTTGGGTTCGAAGAGGATGGCCGTTTTGTCGGCCCGGGTGGCCAGGTGGCGGTCGATGCAGTTCTCGGTGATGTTGAGCTTGGCCCCCGCGAACCACTTGACCTCGGGTTTGGCGAAGTCCCAGCTCAGTACGCGGTCCCACCGTTTGCGCCACAGGAAGTGTTCTTCGGCGATCTCTTCCCAGAAGTTCTCGGGGTTGCGGACGGATCGACGGTAGACCTGCCAGTATTCTTCGAGGTGCTTGATGTGGTAGTTGGACATGATCTGAATTTGTTTATTTCGGTAAGGATGCGGGGCGGATGTTGCTACGTCACTGTACGAGCGCTTCCACGGCCGCAATCAATTTTTTTACGGAAAAAGGTTTGGTAAAGTACCGGTCCGCACCGAGTGCGAGACCTTTTGCTACGTCTTCGTCCTTATTCTTAGCGGAGAGGAAGATGATTTTTATGTCTTGCTTGGCCGGGTGGCCTCTGACGCGGCGGATGGTTTCGTAGCCATCGACCAGGGGCATCATGACGTCGAGTATCATGGCATCGAACGTCTCCTGCTCGGTAAGGTCCAGGGCTTCGGTACCATCGCGGGCGATGAAGACCTCGTGCCCCTTTTTCTGGAAGGCGTATTCCAGCGCCATTACGATGTTGGGCTCGTCGTCTACGATTAGGATTTTACTCACGCTGGGGGCTTTTTCAGCTCGATCAGAAACCGGGCTCCGTTGACAAACTGAGGATCGACGCGTAGGCTCCCCCGGTGGCTTTCTATGATGTAACGGCTAATGGCAAGCCCCATCCCGCTCCCCACGGGTTTCTTTACCTGCTGGTTGTTCGACTGAAAGAACTTATCGAAAACGAAAGGAATATCCTTCGCCGGAATGCCCTTACCATTATCCTCTACGCTGATCGTCACCCAATCCTGACTGTGGTAAGCGCTGATGTCAATGCGCCCGCCCCGCTCCGGAACGAATTTAATACTGTTGCTCAGCAGATTGGTAAAGACCTGAACGAGCCGGTCCTCGTCGTAGCGCAGGGTCACGTCCTCGCAGTCGGAGGTATCGATCGTGATGGCCTTCTTGCGGGCGAGTTGGTGTACGCCCGCTACTGACTTGCTGACGGTTTCCGACAGGGAGTGTTCCCGCAAGTCGAGTACTTCACGGCCGCTAGATAATTTTTCGAGGTCGAGGATATTGGTGATCAGTACGGTAAGGCGGTCGGCGTCCTGAACGATGTTTTCGAGAAACTTTTTTCTGATGGCGAGCGGCATATTTTCGCCGTCGTCGCTGAGTACTTCCCCGGCGGCGCGGATGGAGGCGGTGGGCGTTTTGAGCTCGTGGGCTACGGTATCGAGGAAGTCGTCCTTTTGGCGGTCGCGCTCACGCAGGGCCTCGTTGGCTTCCTCGAGGCTGTCGGAGAGCCGGCGCAGGTCTTGGGACTGCCGTTGTAGCTGCCTGTTAGCCACGATGGTCTCCTTGCTTTCTTCCAGGATTTCCAGCACTTTGGGCAAGCTGACCGGGTGTTCCTTCACCACGCTGCTTATCAACAACTTAGCACTGGCGGCGCCGACGGAGCCGGTGAGTAGTTTTTCGGAATAGCTGATGAGGCGTGCGTCCGCTTTCGTCTCCGCCTCACTAAGATCGTATTTGCGGAAGAAGCGGTGCATGGCCCGGTCCGTTTTCTGCTCGCCGAGAAAGCGCACCAGTAAACGATGGATGTCCTCAACGTAAGCCTCGCCTCTCCAGACGAAGGCGTTATCCTCCATTTCGGTATAACTGGAAGCGTTAACGACGATTTCGGCGTAGTTACGTTCCCGGTAGTTGCCCTTCCTGCTAACGGAGACCATCAGGTAGACCGATACGTTACCGAGCATGGACCAAAAGAACGCATTAGGTATAGGGTCGAACAGATCGAGACCGAAGAGCTGACCCGGCCGAAGCCAGTTAATGGCAAACGGCCCGTTACTTACTACCTGAAAATCGCTACCGAGAACTTCGGTAGCGAAGGGGAAAAGCAACGTGTACAGTGCAATAGCTACCCCAAGAAGCATACCGGCCTTTGCAGCCGCGGCACTCCCCCGGTTCCAGAACAGACCGATAAAAAAGGCCGGAGCCAGTTGGGCGATTATCACGAATGCCACGAGGCCGAGGCTGTACAGGGATAACTCCGTGTTGAAGTTGATATAAATAAGGTAGGCTCCCACGATTAACACGAAAATTGCACCGCGCCGAATGTACTTGATGATTTGGCTATTCGCAACCGACTCCCCGTCGTTCAGCCGCGTCAACAAGCCGTAAGGGATAACCAGATTGTTACTGATCATTATACTGAGTGCGAGCGCGCTGATCATCACCATCGAAATAACGGAAGAGAGGCCGCCGAGGAATACCATTAACCCCAGCAGTATATGGCCCTGCTCCAGGGGAAGGTAGAGGGTATAGTAGTCCGGGTTGAGCTGACTGCTCAGGAGCAGCGTCCCCGCCCAAGCGATGTACACGACGAAAATGTTGAATAACAGCAGATAAGCGGAAAAACCCCAACTGGCGCGTTGCAGGTGTTTGGTGGAAGTGTTTTCAACGACGCTGACGTGGAACTGCCGGGGCAAAAGAAAGACGGCAAAGAAGGAAAGCGCGATCATGAAGTACCAGTTCAGACTAGCTTCCAGGCCGGGGATCGTGATGAGCCGGTCAAAACCTTCGACTTCACTGATTTTTACGTAGATATCCCGCGGCCCGTCGAATAGATAAAAGGTGACGTAGCTACCGATAATGAGAAAAAAGGTAAGCTTAAGCAGGCTTTCGACGGCTACGGTGAACAGCAAGCCCGGTCTGCGCGAAGATGCATCGGCGGTACGCGTCCCGAAAATAGCGGCGAAGCCAGCCAGAAGTACGGCGATCCAGAACGTAATATCTAACAGGACCGGTGGCCGTTCTACCCGGTCGGTAAGGATTTCGAATGTTTCCGATACGGCCTTGAGTTGGAGGGAGATGTAGGGTAAAACCGCGAGCACGCAAATAACGGTAGCGATTGCCCCGACCGAGCGGTTATTGCCGTACCGGAAGGAGATGAAGTCGGCGATGCTCGAAACCTGGTGGTTGTGCGAAAGGATAACCACCCGCCGGAGGACGATTACCCAAAGCGGTAAGGCAATAACCGGCCCCAGGTAAGTCGTCAGAAAGCCGATGCCGTCCGTCGCCGCGATACCGACGCTTCCGTAATAAGTCCAGGCGCTACAGTAGACCGCCAGCGATAGTGTATACACCCACGGGTTACGCACCCAGCGGGAGGTCGCGTTGCGGTCCGCCCACACCCCCAGGCTAAAGAGTACCCCGAGGTAGACCACGACAAGCAGAGCCAAAAGGTAGCTAGGCATTCTTCTTCAAAACGATATAGGTTAAAAGGATACTGATAAACCAGACAGCAAATAGAAAGCCGTACAATACGGGCACGCCAAACAGTTGACCGGGATAATTGAAGATGAGTAGGACAGGTAGGTTGAGCGCAATCACCAATCCGATGGAAAGCACGATTAGCTTCTGTTGGTGGCGTTTCTTAATGGCGAACTAGTTAAAATGGGCGTGGGGTAAGGCCGTTTCTCTGGCTTCCCCCACGCCCCGCGTTTAGGTCCGAGTGCTGTTTAGTGTCCGGTAGCTTCCCCCGCCCCGCTCGGGATCCTGATGTTCTCTACTATATCCTGCACGTCCTGCGGCGGTGGGGTGGTAAAGTGGCAGACGATAAGGCTGACGATGAAGTTTACGATCATGGCGATCGTACCGAAGCCTTCGGGGGAAATACCGAACCACCATTCGTCGCTACCCGGCAGGGTGGCGTCGAACCACCCCAGCTTGTACTTAATCATGTACAGCAGCATCACAGTTATACCGACCACCATACCCGCGACGGCACCTTCCTTGTTCATCCGTTTATAAAAGATACCGAGAATAATAGCGGGGAAGAACGAAGCCGCCGCCAAGCCGAAGGCCAGCGCCACCACCGCCGCCACGAAGCCCGGGGGGTTGATGCCGAAATAGCCGGCCACGCAAACGGCGGCAACGGCACTTATGCGAGCGGCAATGAGCTCGCCCTTCTCGGAGATGTCGGGGTTGACTACCTTCTTGATCAGGTCGTGAGAAACGGAAGAGGAGATCACGAGCAGCAAGCCAGCCGCGGTAGACAGGGCGGCGGCGAGTGCACCGGCGGCGACCAGCGCGATCACCCAGCCGGGTAGGTTGGCGATCTCCGGGTTAGCCAACACCATGATGTCCCGGTCGACGTAAAGCTCGTTGGAATTGCTAGGGTCGACGTTCATTACCGCGCGGGCACCGACGGTAGTACGCACGTCTCCGTCGTAGGCGGGCTTGCCGACGAAGGCGGAGCCGGGGCCGTACTGTACGATGCCATCGTTGTTTTTATCCGTCCAGGCAATGAGTCCGATATCCTCGTAATTCTTCAGCCAGCCCGGTTGCTGCTCGTACGTTTTACCTACGACGCTGTCAATCATATTCGTTTTGGCAAACACCGCCACGGCGGGCGCGGCGGTGTAGAGGATCGCAATCAGCAGCAGAGCATAACCGGCGCTCTTACGGGCATCCTTCACTCGCTTAACGGTAAAGAAGCGGACGATCACGTGCGGTAGGCCCGCCGTACCAACCATCAGCGCCAGGGTGATGGCGAATACGTCGATCAGAGATTTGGACCCGTCCGTGTAGGCGTTAAATCCAAGTTGGGTACTCAGCCCGTCAAGCTTGTCGAGTAGGTAAGTACCGGAGCCATCCGCCAGCGTGCTCCCCATACCGAGTTGGGGTATCGGGTTGCCCGTCATTTGTAAGGAAATGAAGATGGCCGGAACCATGAAGGCGAAGATCAGCACGCAGTATTGAGCCACCTGCGTGTAGGTGATGCCCTTCATGCCACCCAGCACGGCGTAGAATAACACGATAACCATTCCGATGATGACCCCTGTATTTATATCCACTTCCAGGAAGCGGGAAAAGACCAGCCCAACCCCACGCATTTGCCCGGCCACGTAAGTAAAGGAAACCAGCAAGGCGCAAAAGACCGCCACCAGCCGGGCGGATTTGGAATAATAGCGATCTCCGATAAAATCGGGTACGGTGAACTTACCGAATTTACGTAGATAAGGCGCAAGTAACAGCGCGAGCAGCACGTAGCCGCCCGTCCAGCCCATGAGGTAGACCGAACCGTCGTAGCCAGCGAAGGCAATGATTCCAGCCATGGAAAGGAAGGAGGCGGCACTCATCCAGTCGGCGGCGGTAGCCATACCGTTAGCCAGGGGAGAAACACCGCCGCCGGCGACGTAGAATTCTTTGGTAGAACCGGCGCGAGACCAGATGGCGATACCGATGTAGATACTGAAGGTCAGGCCGACGAGTATGTAGGTCCAGGTTTGAACGCTCATTATTTATTTTTTATGGTTTGTGATAGATGCCGCGCTGCGGCTGGCCTGAGGTCTACTCTACGTCGTAGCCGTACTTCTTGTCTAGCTTGTTCATTAGCCGGACGTACACGAAAATGAGGATGACGAAGACGTAGATAGAACCCTGCTGGGCGAACCAGAAACCCATCTTGAAGCCCCCCAGGCGGATGCCGTCCAGCGCGTCTTTAAACAGGATGCCCGCCCCGTAAGACACCAGGAACCAGATGGTAAGTAGAATGGCTAGGTAGCGAATGTTTTCGTTCCAATACGCCGTGGCGTTACTGTTTTTTTCGATTTGCATAGTGCGTAGTATGTTTAGCGTGGTTACAGGTAGATCATTCCCTGGACGGTGACAATATTGCGGGCATCCAAGTCGCCGTACCGTTGACGGGTGTACTCCAGGGAGACTTTGGAATTATGGCCACTAAAGTAGGCGTTAGCCCCTATCCCGAAGCGATTTGCCGAGTCGTCGATGACGTCGATCGAGCGGTTGTTGAAAGAAATATACGGTTGAAATTTCACGCTCCCCGACTGACCGGGTAACAGGTAGCCAATATGTGCGTAAAGCATGCTCCCGGTTTCGTAGGTTTGGCCGAGGGCGAAGTCGGTTCCGTAGTCATTCGACTGGAAGGCAGCGTAGGCGGTAATGGCCGCGCCGTTTTCACCGACGGGGCTGTCGTAAAAGGCATCGACGGAGAAGATAGCCACGTTCTCCCCGGTAAAGCTACCCTCCGTGTTGCCGGCCAGTACGCTACCGTTGGGGTGGTAGAAGAAGCCGGCACCTACGTTGAACACTCTTTTACCACCCAGGTAAGACCCCACTTTGTACGGAAGGAAGTTGGATTCCTGGTCGAGAAAGTTGTAATCGAAGTAGCCACTGAAGTTTTTACCTGCCTCCTTACCACCAAGTACGGCCCGGCCGTTGTAGGTGGCGGCCTCGGCCGTAGGCATACCCGCGGCGTCGAGGCCATTGGTAATGGCTTCGTTGATCGACACGCGATACTGCAACTTACCAAAGCTACCCTTGGCGTAGAGGCCTATATGGCGCGCGAACTGATCGCTCAGCCCGATGGTCGCCCAGCTCTGGCGGTTGTTATCCAGTGTCATAATATTGAGGGTGCTCTGGCTGTTGAGCCGCGAGATACCGTTCCAGTAATGAAGGCCGGCCCCCAGGGCGTGCGACTTGCTGAGCGACCACTGCGCCCACATTCCGTGAAAAAAAAGCTGCGCGGCATCGCCCCGCCCCACGGGGTGCATATTATTTGCATTAAGGCTGTTGAGGCCGAAGTGCGTCAGGATGAGAAATTTATCCGTGATCTGCGCGTAAGAAAGTACCCGGGCCCGCCGCATCGAGAAGTTGAGGTCGCTCTCTTCGTTACCGAACCCGTTAGTGGCATCGGTATCCTCGTATTGCGCCCAGAGCTGCGCCCAAATGATGGTCCGGAAATACTTAGAGCCGTCTTCGTTCAATTTGACTTTAAGCCCGCCGGTATAGTCCGGCGACCCCTGGGAGAAAGCCGGCCCGACCCAGAGGAATAGTGCGGCGGTCACCGCAATAAATACTTTTAACATGATCTAGTGTATGGGTTAAACTCCGCTCCGGTCGCTCGCCGGATGCCCTGGCAATCTCAGTCAAAACACCGATCAAGTGGTAATTAGGTATGCCTAATTGGTAAATTGATATAGTCAACTGCGAAAACGCTCCCAGCGAATGACCATAAACTTATCGCCGAGCTCTGTCACGATTACCCCCGCCCCCTTAATGGCGGCGGGGTTGGCGAAGTAGTCGGTCAGCTCAGGAGCGCTCAAAATTTCGTAGTTGGGGTGCAACTTCGTCTGTGACGGCCGCTTGATCCGGTACTTTTTAACCCAATTGATCACGCTGACGTGCGATACGCCGAGTACCCGTTCGATCTCCCGGTAGCTAAGGCCCTCCAGGTAAAGCTGCAAAGCCTTATTGACGTAGTAATCATCAATTCCCTTACCCTTTTTCGCGACCGTATAGTGATAGCCGCACCCTTTACAGCGAAACCGCTGACGACCCCCAATAACACCACTCTTGGTACTTTTCTCGGAAGAGCAATTCGGGCAGACGTTCACGACTATATCTTTTTTGCATAAATATATCAATTTAGCACAAAAAAGTTGCCCTCTCACTAAAAAAGCGGACTTATGTTCGGCATCTCACCACCTATACCTATAGATTATATTTCTGTCGGTAAGCTCGTTACGCCAAAGACTCGTCCATGATCGTTTGCACCACTTCCGGATTGAGTAGCGTACTGATGTCGCCCAGGTTAGAGGTGTCCTTACTCGCGATCTTCCGCAGGATCCGCCGCATGATCTTCCCGCTGCGCGTCTTCGGCAGACCGCCCGTAAACTGGATCTTCTGCAGCTTCGCGATCGGGCCGATCCGGTCCGTGATCAGCTGGTTGATCTCCCGCCGCAGGTTGTCCTGGTCGCGGCCCTCCCCCGTCTCCTTCAGCGTGACGTAACCGTACAGCGCGTTACCCTTGATGTCGTGCGGGTAGCCCACGATGGCGCTCTCCGCTACGGCCGGGTGCTCGTTGATCGCGTCCTCGATCGGTGCCGTGCCCAGGTTGTGGCCGCTGACGATGATCACGTCGTCCACCCGACCGGTGATGCGGTAGTAGCCCACGGCGTCGCGCAGCGCACCGTCGCCGGTAAAGTAGGTACCCGGGTAGGCCGAGAAGTAAGTATCCCGGTAGCGCTGGTGGTTGCCGTAGATCGTCCGCGCGATGCTCGGCCAGGGGTACTTGATGGCCAGCCGGCCTTCCACGCCGTTGCCCTTGATCTCCTCACCCTGCTCGTCGAACAGGACCGGCTGGATGCCCGGCATCGGTAGGGTGGCGAAGGTCGGGATCGTCGGCGTCGAGTAAGGGATGGGGCTGATCATGATGCCGCCCGTCTCGGTCTGCCACCAGGTATCGATGATGGGGCTGTTCTTCTTACCCACGTTCTCGTTGTACCAGTGCCAGGCCTCTTCGTTGATCGGCTCGCCGACCGTACCGAGCACCTTCAGGCTACTCAGGTCACGGTCGTTGACGAACGACAGGTTCTCCTTGGCCAGGGCGCGGATGGCCGTCGGGGCGGTGTAGAACTGGCTCACCTTGTGCTTCTCGACCACGTCCCAGAAGCGGCCGTAGTCGGGGTAGGACGGGACGCCTTCGAACATCACCGTCGTCGCCCCGTTGGCCAGCGGGCCGTACACGATGTAGCTGTGGCCCGTGATCCAGCCGATGTCGGCCGTACACCAGTACACGTCCTGCTCCCGGTACTGGAAGGCATTCTTAAAGGTATAGGCGGTGTACACCATGTAGCCGCCCGTGGTGTGCACCATCCCCTTCGGCTTACCCGTCGAGCCGGAAGTGTAGAGAATGAACAGCGGGTCTTCGGCGTCGACCACGGTAGCCTCGCGCTCGGGTGCGGCCGCATCGAGCAGGGGCTGGATCCACCGATCGCGGCCTTCCCGCATGGTCACTTCCCCGCCGGTGCGTTTTACGACGAGGGAGGTGGCTACGCCCGGGCACTCCTCCAGCGCCTTGTCGACGATGGTTTTCAGGTCGATGGTTTTCTTGCCCCGGTAGGAGCCGTCGGAGCAGATGACCAGTTGGCAGTCGCAGTCGTTGATGCGGGTGGCCAGGGCGGTGGCGCTGAAGCCGGCGAAGACGACGGAATGCACCGCGCCCAGGCGGGCGCAGGCCAACAGCGATACGGCCAGTTCGGGCACCATCGGCAGGTAGATGCAGACGCGGTCGCCCTTGCCGACCCCCTGGTCGGCCAGTACGTTGGCGAAGCGGCACACCCGTTCGTGCAGTTCCCGGTAAGTGATGTGCTGAGTGGCTTCGGCCGGGTCGTTGGGTTCGAAGAGGATGGCCGTTTTGTCGGCCCGGGTGGCCAGGTGGCGGTCGATGCAGTTCTCGGTGATGTTAAGCTTGGCCCCCGCGAACCACTTGACCTCGGGTTTGGCGAAGTCCCAGCTCAGTACGCGGTCCCAACGTTTGCGCCACAGGAAGTGTTCTTCGGCGATCTCTTCCCAGAAGTTCTCGGGGTTGCGGACGGATCGACGGTAGACCTGCCAGTATTCTTCGAGGTGCTTGATGTGGTAGTTGGACATGATCTAAATTTATTTACTTCGGTAAGGATGCGGGGCGGATGTTGCTACGTCACTGTACGAGTGCCTCCACGGCCGCAATCAATTTTTTTACGGAAAAAGGTTTGGTAAAGTACCGGTCCGCACCGAGTGCGAGACCTTTTGCTACGTCTTCGTCCTTATTCTTAGCGGAGAGGAAGATGATTTTTATGTCTTGCTTGGCCGGGTGGCCTCTGACGCGGCGGATGGTTTCGTAGCCATCGACCAGGGGCATCATGACGTCGAGTATCATGGCATCGAACGTCTCCTGCTCGGTAAGGTCCAGGGCTTCGGTACCGTCGCGGGCGATGAAGACCTCGTGCCCCTTTTTCTGGAAGGCGTATTCCAGCGCCATTACGATGTTAGGCTCGTCGTCTACGATTAGGATTTTACTCACGCTGGGGGCTTTTTCAGCTCGATCAGAAACCGGGCTCCGTTGACAAACTGAGGATCGACGCGTAGGCTCCCCCGGTGGCTTTCTATGATGTAACGGCTAATGGCAAGCCCCATCCCGCTCCCCACGGGTTTCTTTACCTGCTGGTTGTTCGACTGAAAGAACTTATCGAAAACGAAAGGAACATCCTTCGCCGGAATGCCCTTACCATTATCCTCTACGCTGATCGTCACCCAATCCTGACTGTGGTAAGCGCTGATGTCAATGCGCCCGCCCCGCTCCGGAACGAATTTAATACTGTTGCTCAGCAGATTGGTAAAGACCTGAACGAGCCGGTCCTCGTCGTAGCGCAGGGTCACGTCCTCGCAGTCGGAGGTATCGATCGTGATGGCCTTCTTGCGGGCGAGTTGGTGTACGCCCGCTACTGACTTGCTGACGGTTTCCGACAGGGAGTGTTCCCGCAAGTCGAGTACTTCACGGCCGCTAGATAATTTTTCGAGGTCGAGGATATTGGTGATCAGTACGGTAAGGCGGTCGGCGTCCTGGACGATGTTTTCGAGAAACTTTTTTCTGATGGCGAGCGGCATATTTTCGCCGTCGTCGCTGAGTACTTCCCCGGCGGCGCGGATGGAGGCGGTGGGCGTTTTGAGCTCGTGGGCTACGGTATCGAGGAAGTCGTCCTTTTGGCGGTCGCGCTCACGCAGGGCCTCGTTGGCTTCCTCGAGGCTGTCGGAGAGCCGGCGCAGGTCTTGGGACTGCCGTTGTAGCTGCCTGTTAGCCACGATGGTCTCCTTGCTTTCTTCCAGGATTTCCAGCACTTTGGGCAAGCTGACCGGGTGTTCCTTCACCACGCTGCTTATCAACAACTTAGCACTGGCGGCGCCGACGGAGCCGGTGAGTAGTTTTTCGGAATAGCTGATGAGGCGTGCGTCCGCTTTCGTCTCCGCCTCACTAAGATCGTATTTGCGGAAGAAGCGGTGCATGGCCCGGTCCGTTTTCTGCTCGCCGAGAAAGCGCACCAGTAAACGATGGATGTCCTCAACGTAAGCCTCGCCTCTCCAGACGAAGGCGTTATCCTCCATTTCGGTATAACTGGAAGCGTTAACGACGATTTCGGCGTAGTTACGTTCCCGGTAATTGCCCTTCCTGCTAACGGAGACCATCAGGTAGACCGATACGTTACCGAGCATGGACCAAAAGAACGCATTAGGTATAGGGTCGAACAGGTCGAGACCGAAGAGCTGACCCGGCCGAAGCCAGTTAATGGCAAACGGCCCGTTACTTACTACCTGAAAATCGCTACCGAGAACTTCGGTAGCGAAGGGGAAAAGCAACGTGTACAGTGCAATAGCTACCCCAAGAAGCATACCGGCCTTTGCAGCCGCGGCACTCCCCCGGTTCCAGAACAGACCGATAAAAAAGGCCGGAGCCAGTTGGGCGATTATCACGAATGCCACGAGGCCGAGGCTGTACAGGGATAACTCCGTGTTGAAGTTGATATAAATAAGGTAGGCTCCCACGATTAACACGAAAATTGCACCGCGCCGAATGTACTTGATGATTTGGCTATTCGCAACCGACTCCCCGTCGTTCAGCCGCGTCAACAAGCCGTAAGGGATAACCAGATTGTTACTGATCATTATACTGAGTGCGAGCGCGCTGATCATCACCATCGAAATAACGGAAGAGAGGCCGCCGAGGAATACCATTAACCCCAGCAGTATATGGCCCTGCTCCAGGGGAAGGTAGAGGGTATAGTAGTCCGGGTTGAGCTGACCGCTCAGGAGCAGCGTCCCCGCCCAAGCGATGTACACGACGAAAATGTTGAATAACAGCAGATAAGCGGAAAAACCCCAACTGGCGCGTTGCAGGTGTTTGGTGGAAGTGTTTTCAACGACGCTGACGTGGAACTGCCGGGGCAAAAGAAAGACGGCAAAGAAGGAAAGCGCGATCATGAAGTACCAGTTCAGACTAGCTTCCAGGCCGGGGATCGTGATGAGCCGGTCAAAACCTTCGACTTCACTGATTTTTACGTAGATATCCCGCGGCCCGTCGAATAGATAAAAGGTGACGTAGCTACCGATAATGAGAAAAAAGGTAAGCTTAAGCAGGCTTTCGACGGCTACGGTGAACAGCAAGCCCGGTCTGCGCGAAGATGCATCGGCGGTACGCGTCCCGAAAATAGCGGCGAAGCCAGCCAGAAGTACGGCGATCCAGAACGTAATATCTAACAGGACCGGTGGCCGTTCTACCCGGTCGGTAAGGATTTCGAACGTTTCCGATACGGCCTTGAGTTGGAGGGAGATGTAGGGTAAAACCGCGAGCACGCAAATAACGGTAGCGATTGCCCCGACCGAGCGGTTATTGCCGTACCGGAAGGAGATGAAGTCGGCGATGCTCGAAACCTGGTGGTTGTGCGAAAGGATAACCACCCGCCGGAGGACGATTACCCAAAGCGGTAAGGCAATAACCGGCCCCAGGTAAGTCGTCAGAAAGCCGATGCCGTCCGTCGCCGCGATACCGACGCTTCCGTAATAAGTCCAGGCGCTACAGTAGACCGCCAGCGATAGTGTATACACCCACGGGTTACGCACCCAGCGGGAGGTCGCGTTGCGGTCCGCCCACACCCCCAGGCTAAAGAGTACCCCGAGGTAGACCACGACAAGCAGAGCCAAAAGGTAGCTAGGCATTCTTCTTCAAAACGATATAGGTTAAAAGGATACTGATAAACCAGACAGCAAATAGAAAGCCGTACAATACGGGCACGCCAAACAGTTGACCGGGATAATTGAAGATGAGTAGGACAGGTAGGTTGAGCGCAATCACCAATCCGATGGAAAGCACGATTAGCTTCTGTTGGTGGCGTTTCTTAATGGCGAACTAGTTAAAATGGGCGTGGGGTAAGGCCGTTTCTCTGGCTTCCCCCACGCCCCGCGTTTAGGTCCGAGTGCTGTTTAGTGTCCGGTAGCTTCCCCCGCCCCGCTCGGGATCCTGATGTTCTCTACTATATCCTGCACGTCCTGCGGCGGTGGGGTGGTAAAGTGGCAGACGATAAGGCTGACGATGAAGTTTACGATCATGGCGATCGTACCGAAGCCTTCGGGGGAAATACCGAACCACCATTCGTCGCTACCCGGCAGGGTGGCGTCGAACCACCCCAGCTTGTACTTAATCATGTACAGCAGCATCACAGTTATACCGACCACCATACCCGCGACGGCACCTTCCTTGTTCATCCGTTTATAAAAGATACCGAGAATAATAGCGGGGAAGAACGAAGCCGCCGCCAAGCCGAAGGCCAGCGCCACCACCGCCGCCACGAAGCCCGGGGGGTTGATGCCGAAATAGCCGGCCACGCAAACGGCGGCAACGGCACTTATGCGAGCGGCAATGAGCTCGCCCTTCTCGGAGATGTCGGGGTTGACTACCTTCTTGATCAGGTCGTGAGAAACGGAAGAGGAGATCACGAGCAGCAAGCCAGCCGCGGTAGACAGGGCGGCGGCGAGTGCACCGGCGGCGACCAGCGCGATCACCCAGCCGGGTAGGTTGGCGATCTCCGGGTTAGCCAACACCATGATGTCCCGGTCGACGTAAAGCTCGTTGGAATTGCTAGGGTCGACGTTCGTTACCGCGCGGGCACCGACGGTAGTACGCACGTCTCCGTCGTAGGCGGGCTTGCCGACGAAGGCGGAGCCGGGGCCGTACTGTACGATGCCATCGTTGTTTTTATCCGTCCAGGCAATGAGTCCGATATCCTCGTAATTCTTCAGCCAGCCCGGTTGCTGCTCGTACGTTTTACCTACGACGCTGTCAATCATATTCGTTTTGGCAAACACCGCCACGGCGGGCGCGGCGGTGTAGAGGATCGCAATCAGCAGCAGAGCATAACCGGCGCTCTTACGGGCATCCTTCACTCGCTTAACGGTAAAGAAGCGGACGATCACGTGCGGTAGGCCCGCCGTACCAACCATCAGCGCCAGGGTGATGGCGAATACGTCGATCAGAGATTTGGACCCGTCCGTGTAGGCGTTAAATCCAAGTTGGGTACTCAGCCCATCAAGCTTGTCGAGTAGGTAAGTGCCGGAGCCATCCGCCAGCGTGCTCCCCATACCGAGTTGGGGTATCGGGTTGCCCGTCATTTGTAAGGAAATGAAGATGGCCGGAACCATGAAGGCGAAGATCAGCACGCAGTACTGAGCCACCTGCGTGTAGGTGATGCCCTTCATGCCACCCAGCACGGCGTAGAATAACACGATAACCATTCCGATGATGACCCCGGTATTGATATCCACTTCCAGGAAGCGGGAAAAGACCAGCCCAACCCCACGCATTTGCCCGGCCACGTAAGTAAAGGAAACCAGCAAGGCGCAAAAGACCGCCACCAGCCGGGCGGATTTGGAATAATAGCGATCTCCGATAAAATCGGGTACGGTGAACTTACCGAATTTACGTAGATAAGGCGCAAGTAACAGCGCGAGCAGCACGTAGCCGCCCGTCCAGCCCATGAGGTAGACCGAACCGTCGTAGCCAGCGAAGGCAATGATTCCAGCCATGGAAAGGAAGGAGGCGGCACTCATCCAGTCGGCGGCGGTAGCCATACCGTTAGCCAGGGGAGAAACACCGCCGCCGGCGACGTAGAATTCTTTGGTAGAACCGGCGCGAGACCAGATGGCGATACCGATGTAGATACTGAAGGTCAGGCCGACGAGTATGTAGGTCCAGGTTTGAACGCTCATTATTTATTTTTTATGGTTTGTGATAGATGCCGCGCTGCGGCTGGCCTGAGGTCTACTCTACGTCGTAGCCGTACTTCTTGTCTAGCTTGTTCATTAGCCGGACGTACACGAAAATGAGGATGACGAAGACGTAGATAGAACCCTGCTGGGCGAACCAGAAACCCATCTTGAAGCCCCCCAGGCGGATGCCGTCCAGCGCGTCTTTAAACAGGATGCCCGCCCCGTAAGACACCAGGAACCAGATGGTAAGTAGAATGGCTAGGTAGCGAATGTTTTCGTTCCAATACGCCGTGGCGTTACTGTTTTTTTCGATTTGCATAGTGCGTAGTATGTTTAGCGTGGTTACAGGTAGATCATTCCCTGGACGGTGACAATATTGCGGGCATCCAAGTCGCCGTACCGTTGACGGGTGTACTCCAGGGAGACTTTGGAATTATGGCCACTAAAGTAGGCGTTAGCCCCTATCCCGAAGCGATTTGCCGAGTCGTCGATGACGTCGATCGAGCGGTTGTTGAAAGAAATATACGGTTGAAATTTCACGCTCCCCGACTGACCGGGTAACAGGTAGCCAATATGTGCGTAAAGCATGCTCCCGGTTTCGTAGGTTTGGCCGAGGGCGAAGTCGGTTCCGTAGTCATTCGACTGGAAGGCAGCGTAGGCGGTAATGGCCGCGCCGTTTTCACCGACGGGGCTGTCGTAAAAGGCATCGACGGAGAAGATAGCCACGTTCTCCCCGGTAAAGCTACCCTCCGTGTTGCCGGCCAGTACGCTACCGTTGGGGTGGTAGAAGAAGCCGGCACCTACGTTGAACACTCTTTTACCACCCAGGTAAGACCCCACTTTGTACGGAAGGAAGTTGGATTCCTGGTCGAGAAAGTTGTAATCGAAGTAGCCACTGAAGTTTTTACCTGCCTCCTTACCACCAAGTACGGCCCGGCCGTTGTAGGTGGCGGCCTCGGCCGTAGGCATACCCGCGGCGTCGAGGCCATTGGTAATGGCTTCGTTGATCGACACGCGATACTGCAACTTACCAAAGCTACCCTTGGCGTAGAGGCCTATATGGCGCGCGAACTGATCGCTCAGCCCGATGGTCGCCCAGCTCTGGCGGTTGTTATCCAGTGTCATAATATTGAGGGTGCTCTGGCTGTTGAGCCGCGAGATACCGTTCCAGTAATGAAGGCCGGCCCCCAGGGCGTGCGACTTGCTGAGCGACCACTGCGCCCACATTCCGTGAAAAAAAAGCTGCGCGGCATCGCCCCGCCCCACGGGGTGCATATTATTTGCATTAAGGCTGTTGAGGCCGAAGTGCGTCAGGATGAGAAATTTATCCGTGATCTGCGCGTAAGAAAGTACCCGGGCCCGCCGCATCGAGAAGTTGAGGTCGCTCTCTTCGTTACCGAACCCGTTAGTGGCATCGGTATCCTCGTATTGCGCCCAGAGCTGCGCCCAAATGATGGTCCGGAAATACTTAGAGCCGTCTTCGTTCAATTTGACTTTAAGCCCGCCGGTATAGTCCGGCGACCCCTGGGAGAAAGCCGGCCCGACCCAGAGGAATAGTGCGGCGGTCACCGCAATAAATACTTTTAACATGATCTAGTGTATGGGTTAAACTCCGCTCCGGTCGCTCGCCGGATGCCCTGGCAATCTCAGTCAAAACACCGATCAAGTGGTAATTAGGTATGCCTAATTGGTAAATTGATATA
>OY764643.1:0-118534 GCA_963668285.1 uncultured Lewinella sp.
ATCCTCAGCACTCCAACTCTTTGCTGTTTGATCTTTGCTCTATATTCTATACGCTTTGCTACTTGCTACTTCACTCCGCACCCGCGACCGCGCCCTAAATCTTAAACCATGCGCTCAGGCAACTTCATCCTCTTCCTCCGGCACACCCTCGCCGACTTACTAAAACGCCCCGGCACGAAGTGGGCCGTCGCGCTCCTGAACGTACTGGCGCTATTCGCCCTCGTAACCGCCTCGGGGCAACTTCGGGAGCAAGCGGAAACGGTGACGAATTACAGCCAGGAGGTGCGCGAACGTTGGGAAGCGAACCCGGATAAACACTCGCACCGGATGGCGCACTACGGGTACGTCGCCTTCCGATCGCCTCACCCTTTGAGCTTTTTCGATCCAGGCCTGGATAGCTACGTCGGTAACGCCGTCTTCCTGGAAGCGCACCGGCAGAATACGGTTAATTTTTCCGGCGCGAGCCTTTCGACCGGGTTGCTGCGCTTTGGGGAGCTGTCCGGCGCGCTGGTCTTGCAGGCCCTACTACCACTCCTGATCTTCTTCTGGGGGTACAACGTGGTGGCCGGCGAGCGGGAAGACGGCCGACTCCGTTTGGTCTTCGCCCAGGGCGCGACCTGGCCCGAGGTGATCCTTGGTAAATCGCTTGGGTTGTTTTGCGCCGCGTTGACTGTTTTGCTCCCCGCCATTCTTATGACGGGGGTCTTGTTGCTGAAGTCTACCGCGGCCGTGCTTGAACTGGCCCTGCCGGCCCGGTTCGGCCTGCTGAGTGCGGGCTACGGTCTCTATTTATTCGTCATGTCCCTATTTACCGTGTGGGTATCGACCATGAGCGGAACGGCAAAAACGGCGCTGTTGTGGTTGATCGGCTGTTGGCTCCTATTTGTGCTGGTATTACCGAAGATCTCACAAGTGGCCGGGCAGCTGGCGTTTCCCTCCCCCTCAAAGATCGCTTTCGACCGGGCGGTGGAACGGGAGGTTCGCCAGCTTGGTGATAGCCACAACCCCGACGATCCTTATTTCAAATCACTAAAAGATTCGGTGCTGGCCGAATACGGCGTGACGGATACGAAAGACTTGCCCTTTAACTACGGCGGCTTCGTCATCCGGGAGGGTGAAAAGGTGAGCACAATGACCTTCCGCGTCCACGAGAGCCGCCTCCTGGAACGCTACGAACAACAACACGACGTGGTGCGCTGGACGGCTTTTATCAACCCCTACGTAGCCATAAAATACGCCTCCATGGCGCTGAGTGGGACCGATCTGACGGCCTACCGCGGCTTCAAGGACCAGGCCGAAGACTTCCGCTACGGTCTGGCGCAAACGATGAACGATTTACAAATGGAATTCATCGGAAACGACGTTAAAAGCTCGGCGGATAAGCGTGCGGTACTGGACCGTAGCCACTGGCACGACTTTCCAGATTTTCAGCCCCGGCCAGTATCGGTGGCGACCAGTATTCGCTCGGCCGGTGGCGCGCTGGCGGCTCTCGGTATTTGGGCGGCCGGGCTGACCGCGCTGGCATTATTTATTCGCCGCCCCACAAGCGTGATACGATGATCGTTTTTCTCTTCAAAGACTTCGTGCGTTCTCGCAGCCTCCTGGCGGGCGTCGGCTTGCTGTACGATTTAGAGACGAGCGGCGGGTTGAGTGGCTCACGGCGGTGCTGCCGTTGTTGTTGGCTAGTCTGCTGCTAATTGGCTTAGCCCGGGTGTTTGGGGTTGGCGTAGGGGCTGCGGTAGAGTTTGAAACTGAGTTTATCAGTATTGGAATATTGGGCGCGGCTTCCAATCACATGCCGGGCCAGATAGGTGCGGCCCCGCGACTGAGTCGGGGCCAGATGGGCGCTGACGCAGGTGCAGTGGATGGTGGTGGTTAGAACCTGCAACATCGTAAGGACTAAGTACCCGGACATAATTATCGTGACAATTGACATCCGGTAAGACTTTGGTGTGGCGGCAAATTCTAGTAGGAGGCTCCGTTCCAGGCCCGAGGCCCACCAAAATCGACGCTCCAAGGCGAAGAGTTTGAGAACCTCCATGCGTCCGGTAAAACCAGAGCGACTTTGCGATTGCCCTGGCCGGGGAACTGCGGGGCGGCGGAAATTAATCATATACTCAGCGGATGAATGGGTCTACCGAATCACCACCCGCCGCACCGCGGCATCTTCTCGGTTACGCAGCAGGTAAACGCCGGAAGGAATGTCCGATAACGGAAGCCGCGTCGCGCCATCGGAAAAGGTTTTCACCAACTGACCAGTAAGCGCATAGAGTTCAAACCCAGCTTCGGATTCATTCGCCAGTCCGATCCGAAGTTCCTTATCGCGGCCTACCGGATTGGGATAGGCCAGCCAGCCCGCGCCGTCCTTTCGATCGACGGCGATCAACCGGCTCAACGCTTGCGATCCGTCAAAATCAATCTGGCGCAGACGGTAGAGCGTCCGACCGCTGAACGGATTAGCGTCTTCAAATGAATAATTGTTTTGCGCCGTAGCGTTGTCCGTACCGGGCACGAAGGCCAGGTCATCGAACGCCCGCCCGTCTACGGAGCGCTGCAGCCAGAAACCGGCGTTGTCTCTCTCGTCCGCCGTAGTCCATTCCAGCAAGTTAGCCGATTTGAGCGGCTGGCCGGAAAAGGTAAGTAACGTAACGGATAGCGCCTGCGCCCGCGGGCAAACGCGTACTTCGATCTCCGCGATGTTCATTTGCGCACTGCCGGCCTTCAGACGAACGTACCGACCACTGATGCCCACGGGGACGGTGATGTTGTCGTCATCAAACGTATCCGGAATTAGGAATTCAAAATCTGCTTCCGCCCGTAACTCCGCCCGACTGAGGTCCGGGCCGGACCAGGGCGCATCGGAAACAAAAACGGAGGTGTTCCCCAAACGTTCCTGGCAACAGTCGGTACGGGAGAAGATGGCGATCTCCTTGATCTCCTGCTCTTGCACCAGGTCCACGCTGGCCCAGGCAAAACCGGATGCGGAGTGCCACACCGTCCCGTCGGGAAAGTTACCGTTGCGGTTGCCGTCGATCAGCGCTTCCGGTGGGGCGGTGTTCGGGTTATCCAGCGTATTGCGAACGCTCACGCTACCCAGGGGCGCGACATTGTTCAATGCCTCCCCGGTTTCAGAACAGTTCGTGGGCCGGCCAAGGCAGGCGCAGTCGGCGGTGATGGCGTCAGCAACGGTTGCGGGGTCGCCATCGTCGCACGGAGCGCCGAGAAAGATCGTCGCTTCGTTGTCGTCACAGTCCGTATCGGCGCATTCTCCGTCGCCGTCCGCATCACCGATCCCGAAGCATTCATTGGGTTGGCCGCAGCAGCTGCACCCGAAGTTGATCTGGTCGTTATCCGTGGTGTTGTCGCCGTCGTCACAGGCGGTGCCCACTGCCGGGCTACAGGTCGGGGTGGGGACGAGGCGAAACTCCGCGCCGGTTGCCCCTTCGGCGAGTTGCACCAATTGATCATTAATCTCGTTGCCGGCCACGCCTACGGAGCTGAAGTTGTGGTTGTTGACAAGGGTGTAGGTATTCGGGCCCGTCTCGGTGAACGCAAAGTAGTTCTGGTTGGAGCCGGTGGAACGGGTAAAGGTGAAGGGGTCACCCACGGCATCCTGGTCGATGTTGGTGACGCGGCGGTCGGTCTCCGGGTCGACGATCTGGAAGAGGTTGCCCCAGCGCTTTTCGAGGGTGTAGACGTAAGCGGCGTCCTCCGTCGGGCAGTCGCCGAGTACCAGCGGGTTGTTAATCGCACCCGTACCACCCGTGAGCGAATGGACGTACAGGCCAGATTCAACGTGCTGAATCAGGTAGGGCGTTGCTTCCGCGGGGCCTTCGTAGACCTTGATGTCTGATATGTCCTGGCAGCCGTTGGCGTCGGTAATGGTGAGGGTGTAGATGCCCGCGTCCAAATTGCTACGCGTGGCCCCGCTACCGCCGTCGCTCCAAGCATAGGAGAGGGGGGCGGTCGAATTGGTAACGGAGTTGACGGTAATAGTGGCGCCGCCGTTGCCGGGGGTGCCGTCAGTCGTAGTTAGAGAAGGAATAAGCGGGGCACCGCCGAAGACGGAGGCTGTGGTAAAATAGTCCCGCCCACCGGTGGTGATCACGACGGAGTGAGCTCCAACGGTTGTGGCAGCGAGGTCCTGGGTTGTCTCCCCCGTGTCCCAGAGGTAAGTATATACGCCATCCCCACCGTTTACGGTTAGGTCTACGGTTCCGTCGCCTGGCACATTGCAGGAGGATGGGGTAGTGGTGAGTTCAACGGTAACGCTTGGGTTTTCTCCGTCTGCCAGGGGAACGGCGATGAAGCGCCATTCGGTGTCGGTAGTCCCGTCACACTCGTCCTGAATCACCAGGTCGTCCTCTTCCGTCATCCCGGCGGGAATCTGGAGACATAGATTACTGATCGATGGGCTCATAGTGAAGGCGCCGGCCGAAGCGGGATTGATGCTCCACAATTGGCGCGCGTTACCCGCCGTTGGGGTCCAGACGCCAATATCATTACCGGGGGAGGTAGACCCGCCGAAGGCATCAAGGGTACGGCCGCTCTGCGCGTTGTAGACGTAGAAAAGTCCGGGGCTGGCCTGGTGTAGTTCCCAAGTCTGGAGACCACCAGTGGTAGCCGACTGGTCGATTTTATCGCCGGTAAAACCGGTACTGACGGTACTCAGGTAGTTGTCGCTCGCTACGTTCTGAATGTAGTACCGACCCTCGGCGATGGTGGAGGCGCAGTTACCCGCACCGGCCGGCGTGTAAGCAATAACGTGCTCGGCATAACTCGAGTAGATCTCCCGCCGCTCGGTGATATTGCGGTGGTTATCCGCCGTATCCTCAATGCCCAGGGGAGCCCCGTCAGCCGTCATCAGGTCTGGGTTAGAATAGAAATTGGTGGCGTTTCCGCACATGTGAGTGGCCATGCCCGCGGAAACCCGGGAGCCGGAAGCGTAGGGAGTCGTACCACCGTCGTCCTCGGGGCAGTGGCGAGAGCCGGAGTTGTGGCCCCACTCGTGTCGGAAGACAGTGGGTGAGCCGGCAAAGTTGGTACAAGCCCGACCGGGAACGAATCCAAAACCACCGCCGTTATTAGCCATCGGGAATTCAGCGTCGAAGAAAGCAGCCATGTCCGCCCCCACCGCGAGAATGTCCGGCTCGAATACGTCGTAAAACGTGTTGATGTTATCATTGAAAAGGCCAAAATGCGCGTCCCGCACGGCGATGTCTACCAAGCGGAGGCGAAGATTTTGAATCTCCGTATTCTGGAGGCCCATGTTGACGGTTTCGACCTGCGCTACGCTGTAGGCGTTAATGTCACCAATCAGCGCGCGGGCCTCGTGGCTGAAGCCGAAGAGCATGTCGACGACGTAGTCACCGTTGCCGTCCCGCTCGCCACAGTTCATCATTTGGAGGCTCTTAGCTTGGCTTATAGATTTGGCTGCTGCGGGGAAACCAGGCGTTCCGTCCACATCAGACTCGCAGTCGTGCACCGGAGCGGCCTGCACCGCATAGTTACCAGCGGGGTCGGCGGCGATACTGTAAGTCCCCGCGGACGTAAGCGACAACAACACGAGTTGGCCGGTAGCTCGGTTAACCGTCAGTACGGCATCGCGGTAGTTGGGGAGGTGCGCCCAGGCCGGATCGCTGGAAGACCCATACCAAATAGCTACGTCGGCGGCGGTGCGTTGCCGCGGCTGCTCATCAAACCGAATATTTATGGCTGTGGTCGGCGTCAGCGCAACCCTGGCGGAAAACTCGGCCGGCAGGGTCAGTGGATCGAGTTCAAGCTGACCCGGAATCGGAACTACGCTTTCTGACTCGGCCGGAATAGCTCGGTCGTCCTGAAGGGAAAACAACACCCGATCGTTTTGGGCGGACAGGTTAAGCCCGAGCATAAGAATGCTCAGGGGGAGGTAAATCTTAAAACTCATCGGAGTAGGTTTATCAAACTGGAGAGATCGAATACCTGATAAAGATACAGCAACTCGGACGGTTAACACTAATGGGGCTAGCGTAGATGCAGGGCAGTCGCAAAGTCTACCAAGTCCGGACGCTTGGAACGTTCTAAAAATCGTAGCGTAGCGAAGAGTTTAAGATCCTCCGTGCGTCCGGGAAAATCCAGCGCGACTTTGCGATTGTCCTGGTTTTCCATGGCTGCCAATAGTGGGACGTCGCGAAGTGGCCAAAGCCTCCCAAGTGCACGGTAGCGATCAACCACGCGGACTCGACCCCGTCAGCCAGCCCGTGCACCACTGCCATGAGATGGTACTCGACAGCCAGGATCGGTTACTTTGCAGCACGGTCAGCAACCACTTCGACGTCGTAGCCTATAACAAAGACGGCAAACTGCTGGACGCCTGGAAACTTAACCTGACCGAGCCCCACGGCCTGAGCAAGGCCGGAGAAGGGAAGGCACAGACCTTTTGGCTGACGGACAGCGAGGAGGGGAGGGTCATTCAGCTCGCGCCCGATGGTCGCATCATTCGTGAACTGACGGTACCGGCCGATCAGATACCCGAGGGCAAATCGTTTAAGCCTACCGAAACCACGGTGGCCCCGAACGGTGACGTTTACGTGGCCGATGGCTATGGGACCAACCTCATCTTTCATTTCGACTCAAAGGGCCACCTGCATAATGTCTTCGGCGGGCCGGAGCACTTCAACTGCTGTCACGGCGTCTTGTACGACAGCCGCCGGGGAAAGCCTGAACTGCTGATCACCAGCCGGGGCAACCAGGAATTTCAACGCTGGACGCTGGACGGAAATCACATCGCCACCCGCCGCCTGCCGGGGATGGACGTTTGCCGCCCGGTACCGTTCGGCGACCACACGCTCTTTGCCGTTATTGTCACCAAGAGCTGGTGGAAATACGACGGGATGGTGGCCGTCCTGAACGCTGATTTTGACGTTGTCTCGCTGCCCGGTGGCTCCGCTCCAACAATGCAGGACGACTTCACGGGCATCCTCCATGACGATCAAACCTTTATGAACCCGCACGACGTCTGCCCGGACGAAGACGGTAACCTGTACGTGCCGCAGTGGTACAGCGGTCGGACGTACCCTATTAGGTTGAAACGGATTTAATGGGGTGGGGGGATACCGATCTCTTTCTCGCGACTGAGCGTTGTACCTGCGGCAGCGCTAGGGTACTATCGTAGATCGATTGAATTTGCGGACCCAAATATTATGGTAAGTGCAATTTTTTAGAAGATTCTGACCATGCGTTGGCCGTGGCGATTGCGTGAGGTGAATGATTGTATATGCTTTTAATACTCGGGTAACAGGCCAGCCATAATTTTGCATGGTATTTCCTTTGCAAAAGCTAAATCATGGCGATTAAAACTGATTTGCGCACGTTTCCGCCTCGCTTTTGCCCCCATACATCTGCTTTGCAGTCTATTCCGCGGCGTTTCACCAAAGGTGAATACCTCTATCGGCCACAAGACCGCCTGGAATCCGTCTTTTTCATAGCTTCCGGAATGGTCAAGATCGGGGGCTATGGCCCGGATGGGGATGAGGTTATCTACGACATCGCCCACCCGAGCGAGTTTTGTGGTAATCTAAAATACCTTGGTGGGGGGCACTTTCAGGAGTTTACCCGCGCCGTCACCGATGTAGAGGTGATGACCTATGACCTGAGGGCCTTCAAACAGGCCTTTCGGACCGACGCAACGCTGCACGACTGGTTTGTCCGCCTGATGGTGCTGCGCTGGTCGCGCTCCGAAAATCGTCTCTTCCGCATCGCTTCCCTCAAGCCTCGCCAGCGCCTGGCCGCCCTATTGGAAGAATTGGGTACTAACCCCACTAGCGTGCAGCAGTTACTGACCCAAGCAGATCTGGCGAACTTGACGGGGCTTAGCCGGCAAACAGTCTCGAAATTATTACTGAAGATGGATTGAGATTAAGCACAGGTAAACATTTAATTAAGGAAAACCTCGGTGTTAAAAAGTAACATGGGCTGGGTAGCGGACGCCGATAATTTTGCGGGAGACCAATTGAAAAATTCTCGCTATGAAACCATCCGCTACCGTATATCGGAGCTTTTTGCTCCTCGTTTCCATCCTTCTGTCAAGTTTGCTGGCCGCCCAGGCAACCAATGCTTCCGTTAGTGGCGTTGTGCGCGACGCCGGCGGTGAAACGCTGATCGGCGCTACCGTTACGATCACCAATATCTCCACCGGTTTTACCTCCGCAACGGTAACCAACTTACAGGGCGAATACCTGGTGCAACAAGTACCACTGGGCGGGCCTTATGACGTGACGACCTCCTACGTCGGTTACGGTACTACCAGGCAGACGGGCTTCACCATCAACCAGGGCGACCGGCTGGAACTCAACTTTGCTTTGGAAGCTTCCGCCAACGAACTCGACGTGGTAATCGTCTCCGGCGGAGACCTGCGCAACCGCATCAGTCAGCTCGGGTCAACTACTGAAATCTCGTCCGCCCAGATCAAAAACCTGCCGACGGAGGGCCGCAACTTTACCCGCCTGACCAGCCTCTCCCCGCTACAGGGCGGCGGCTCGATCAACCTGGGTGGCCAGCGGCGGACTTCCACCAACGTGACCATCGACGGCGTGAACGCGCGCAACCAGCTCACCGCCGGTGAGGTAGGCCGCGGCCCCTACACCATCAGCCAGGAGGCTGTGCGCGAGTTTGAGGTATCTACCAACAATTACGATGTAACCGAAGGCCGGCAGGGCGGTGGCTCGATCAGCGCCACTACGCGGTCGGGGACCAACAACCTGGAAGGCAGCGTCTTTTTCTTTCACCGCAACGATGCGCTACAGAGCGACTTCGACATCCGGGGCAACGAACGAACAGCTGACTTCTATAACTCCCAGTACGGCGTCAGCCTCGGCGGGCCACTCATCAAAGATAAGCTCCACTTCTTCACCGTTTTTGAGCGGCAGGACGCCGGGGAGCCAGTCTTCATCGCTGACATTCAGAATGAGGACGACGAAAACCGCCTCGGCATCACTCGGGAAAACCTCGACCGCTACCAAGACATTGCCCGCCGGCTGTACGGCGTGAGCGACGCCCAGCAGGTCGGGCAGTTCGACCGCGTGACCGAAGCCAATACCTGGTTCGCCCGCCTCGACTGGCAGATCAACGACAAGCACCGAATAACGCTGCGTAACAACTGGAACAAATGGGACCGCCCTTTCAGTGTGAGCGACAACAGCCGCATCGAGCTGGCCGAATCCTGGTCCGACTTCTCCTCTATGGAAAATAGTACCCTGCTTTCCCTGCGCTCCACCTTTTCTTCCACCTTGCTCAACGAATTGAAAGTTCAGTACCAGCACGCTGAGCGTGCTTTTTTACCCAACCGCCAGCTTCCCCAAAGTAACATCCCGCGTGCCATCGTGGACGTCAACTCGGTGTTGCCCAACGGCTCTGACAGAACGCTTACCGTTCAGCTTGGCGGCCAGCGCTTTACGCCCGAGACGAACCAGGAGAACATGATCCAATTTACCAATACTACCTACCTGAGTAGTAGCCGTTTCAACTTCACCTTCGGGACGGACAATATGATCACCCGCCTGCAAACACTGCTTTCCAACGAGCAGAACGGCCGTTTCTTTTTCGATTCGCTCGACGACTTCGAGAACCTGAACCCTTCTCGCTACGCCCGCGAAGTTCCGCTACTTGGCGTCCCGCCATTGGTTGAGCAGACCGTGATGGACCTCTCCCTGTTTGCCCAGATGGAGTTTGACCTCGCGAAAAATCTGAACGCTACCTTCGGCCTGCGCTGGGATGCGACCACCTTTTCCGACGCGGCGGCTTTCAATCAGACAGTATTTGAGGACCTGGGCATTCGGACCGACAACAAGCCGTCGGACTTGGATAATATACAGCCCCGCTTCCAGCTCACTTACGATCTCAAGGGCCGCAGCACCGACATTGTACGCTTCGGTGGCGGGGTGTTCTCCAGCCAGCCGCATTACTACGCCCAGGTTAACAACATTCAGAACAGTGGGGTACTGCTCGGAGCCATCGACGTGAGCGGCGACGCCGTGCCTACGCCCAATTTCCCCGCTTACCGGGAGGACCCAACGACGGCTCCCGGCGTACCCGAAGGTGCCTCGCCCTTCTCCACGATCAATGCCGTTAGCGACGACTTCGAGGTGCCGACCATTTTCAAGGCAAACTTGAGCTACACCCACATCTTCGATAACCGCTACAGCCTCGGCTTCAACCTGTTGGCGAGCCGAACGGTCAATAACTATACTTACCAGGAGACCAACCTGGTGCAAGATCCTTACTTCGTTTCCGGCAGCGACGGCCGCGACGTCTTCGTGCCGGCATCTACCATTAGCGACAACGGTGCTTCCGACTGGACAAACTCCCGCATTTCCGATCGCATAGGCCGCACCCTGCTGCTCACCTCCGACGGGGAACTCGACCAGATCGCCCTGGTGCTGGAGGGTACGGCCAAGATCGGTAAAGACGGTTACCTCAACGCCAGCTACACCTTCAACCGGGCGAAGGACAACTCCAGCTACAACTGCTGCGTGGCCAATACCTCCACCTTCCTGCCGGTAACCGGTGACCCGCGCGACCTCAACTATGGCTTTTCCGACAACAACTTCGTAAACAAGCTCGTCGTCAACGGGGCAACGCCCACCTTCGGGGGCTTCAACCTCGGTTTCGCGGTCATTGGTTCCGGGGGCAGCCCCTACGGGTTTACGGTCAATAGTAACCGGAGTGCCAACGGTGACTTTAACCTGCGCAACGACGTGGCCTTTATCTACGACCCTAACGACCCGAATACGCCCGAAGATATACGGGATGCCTACAACGAAATTCTTGCCAGCGACAAAACTCCTGAGCACTACAAAGAATACCTACGGGATAATTTCGGCCGCTTCGCCGAGCGTAACGGCGGTAAGAACCCATTCCGCGCCATTATCGACCTTCGCGCTGCCTACAAATTAACACTGCCCAAGCTTAAACATGGCCTGGAGTTGACCGTCGACCTGTTCAACTTTGCTAACCTCCTAAATAAGGAGTGGGGCGTAACGAATAATTACCGTCGCGAAAATCGCATAATGCGCATCACTGGTTTCGACCAAGAAACCCAATCTTATGAGTACTCCGTTAACTCCGGCGTAGCGAACGAGTCCGTCAACGGTACGCCGTGGCGCTTGCAGCTTGGGATTCGATACACGTTCAATTAGGCCTTTGTCTGGGCGCGGCCGCCGGTGCAAAGTGATGTTGTGAAAAGCAATACTCAGGCACCCGCCAACGCTGCGTAACCCCTTTATTTTTCGTCATCAAACCTTTCGCGGAGGCCGGCTGCCCGTCGGTCTCCGCTTTGTCGCGCCGGCAGAGTTGCCCCGCTGCTACCTGCCTAATACTAAACTTTAGGCAATACACCCTCCCCATCCTCTGCATCGCTTTACTACTCTTCTTTGCATCCTGCGGCCGCGCCCCCTTACCGGCGACTGAAGGCAAGCGTTCGGGTGCAGCTACAGTGGCCTATTTGCAACAATGCCTTTAATCACTTATATTATTGTGCGTATTGGACGAGCCCCCTGACATTCTTCATAACGAAAATCTGATCACCATGAAACGAATATTTTACTTCGTTGCTTTGATAATCGCCATCGGAATAACTTCTTGCGGGGATTCCACTACCAACCCGGCCAACCAAGCTGATCGATCCTTTAACGAAGACCAAGAGCTGGCCGCCATCATGGGGGTAATCGAAAATGAAACCGAATGCTTCTTCTCCCGTGATTACGACTGCTGGAAAGAAAATTGGATTAACGAGGATTATGCCTTCCAAGCGTGGAACAACCTGGACGGTACCTACGACGCCAAAGTCGGCTGGAGCGAAGTGGACCGCAGGGTAGGGACCTACATCAAAGACAACCAGGAGACACTCGGCGGCACGAAGGGCCACCCGGACGTAGAACGACTCAACCTGAGAACGCGCTTTTATGGAGACGCCGCCGCCTATCTCACCTGGGAACAATACAATAGCGACGAAGGAAAAGAAACCTACCAAATAAGTCAGGAAATGCGGCTAATGGAAAAAGTAAGCGGTAATTGGAAAATCGTCTCCGTTGCCGCGTTCTGGGATTATTTGAATAAAGTCCCGGCGGGGTCGTTTGATGTGGAGCGGGATTCGTAGGTAAACGTACAGATGTGATTATTATGTTAAGTAGGGCATCGTTTAGGTCTTAGATGGCCGATGGGGCGGAGGAGGGGTATGAGATCATTAAGATCCATAGGCAGCTCAGGCCAGTAATTAGATGGCTGTCATCAGATGAAGCTGCTTGAATTACATGGAAATGTTTATCGACGCCGTGATGAACTACGGCTTGGTCGGTGAGCTACTTGAACCCAAATGATATTCTGATCTACGCACTGGATATCTCCGTAGTGGCCGCCAGCACAATTTGTATCAAATTAGGGAAGTAACTTTTTGTTGGAGATAAGAATGGGTGACCTTGACTTTGTTGCTCACGGTTACGCTGGTGTGCGGAGCAGTATCGACTTATCCTGAGTTACAATGTGTGTGACTAATTTTGCTTCGTGCCTATAATTTATATTATGTTAAGTAACAGCTAATACAACCACCCTTCCCAAGCAGAAATATCCCGACCAACGCAATTCATTATTGAAGCCCTCTACCCAAATCTCACCCGTAAACAGTTCACAATACCCAAGCGTTGTTCTGCCAGTGCGTTTTCTAACCCAAATACTATCACTGTACATCCTCCTCCTGGCCTTCGTCCCCTGCCAGGATAACCCCTCGCTGATCCCCAACGAGGCCCCCGCCTCCGTGCACGCCGAACAGCCAGAGCATGATCACCAGGATTCCGACCACGAAGATCACTGTACACCCTTTTGCGTTTGCGCTTGTTGTGGTGCCGTACTTGATTCCCCTCCGGAACTGCTTACTTTAGAAGAAGCCCAACCGCTGCCCCCGAAGGGCAACACCCAACCCAAAGCCACCAAAAACTGGAACCCCGGCATTTTTGCCGACAGTAGCTGGCAACCCCCCAGATTCGCTTAAACCATTTTCACGGGATAAGTCTATCCCGTTCTCACCCATGGTTTAACCGATGGGCCACCCTCCTATGTGCTACCGCTAACCGGTGGCAGCCGACTCACGTGACAACGTGATGGAGTGGCCCTGCCCAACCCCCTTTCATGTTTGACAAGATTATCGCTTATTCCGTCCGGAATAAGCTGGTGGTCGGTTTGTTCGTCCTGGCGCTCATCGCCTGGGGCCTATTCTCCCTACGCCAAATACCCATTGATGCCGTACCCGACATCACCAACAATCAGGTACAAGTAATCACCTCCTCCCCCACCCTGGCTACCCAGGAGGTAGAGCAATTCATTACTACCCCGGTCGAGCTCGCCCTGCAAAACTTGCAGGACCTCGTCGAAATCCGTTCCATCTCTCGCTTTGGCCTCTCCGTTGTTACCGTCGTGTTCGAGGAAAGCACCGACACCTACCTCGCCCGACAGCTCGTTAGTGAGCACCTTCGGGAAGCGGAAGAGAACATCCCCAAAGGCCTTGGTACCCCTGAAATGGCCCCAGTCTCCACCGGCCTGGGTGAAATTTACCAATATGTTGTTCTCCCTGAGCCAGGCTACGAAGACCAGTATTCACCCACGGAATTACGCAGCATCCAGGACTGGATTGTCAGCCGCCAACTATCCGGTATTGAAGGCGTGGTGGAGATCAATACTATGGGAGGCTTCCTAAAACAGTATGAGGTAGCCGTCGATCCGGAACTCCTCAAATCCGTGGGTATTACCATCAACCAGGTATTCACCGCACTCGAGAACAGCAACGAGAATACCGGCGGGGCCTACATCGAGAAAAATCCCCGTACCTACTACATCCGCACCAATGGCATCGTCTCCGACCTGGCCGACATCCGCAAGATCGTCGTCGACGTCCGCGCCGGCCGCCCCATCCTGATCGAAGATGTCGGTACCGTCCAGTTCGGTCGGGCTCCCCGCTACGGTGCCCTGGTCCGCAACGGCGAGGAAGCCGTCGGCGGCCGCGTCATGATGCTCAAAGGGGCCAACTCCGCCGCCGTTACCGAACGGGTGAAGGAGCGGGTCATTCAGATTCAAAAGTCCCTCCCCGAAGGCGTTGTTATCGAACCCTATCTGGTCCGCGACAAACTGGTCTCCACTGCCATCGGCACCGTTCAGAAAAACCTGCTCGAAGGCGGCCTCATCGTTCTCTTCATCCTGATCTTGCTGCTGGGAAACTGGCGGGCCGGCCTCATCGTCGCCTCCGTCATCCCCCTGGCCATGCTTTTCGCCATCAGCATGATGAACCTGCTGGGGATTTCCGCCAACCTGATGAGCCTGGGGGCCATCGACTTCGGCCTCATCGTAGACGGCGCGGTCATCATCGTCGAATCTATCGTCCACCGGCTACAGGTTGGCTTTGCGGGGCAAAGGCTCACTCAATCCCAGATGGACGACGAGGTAACCAGCAGTTCCATCAAGATCCGCAGCTCCGCCGCCTTCGGCGAAATCATCATCTTGATGGTCTACATCCCCATCCTCGCCCTGGTCGGCATCGAGGGCAAGATGTTCCGCCCCATGGCCCAAACCGTTATGCTGGCCATCGCCGGCGCGCTCATCTTGTCTCTTACCTACGTACCCGCCATGTCGGCGCTCTTCCTCAATAAGAAGATCACCGACAAACGCACCATCGCCGATCGCATCATCGGCTTTTTCCAGCGGCTCTACACCCCCGTACTCCGCGCGGCCCTACGTTTCAAAGCGGCTTTCGTAGTCGCTACCGTTGCCCTTTTTGCCGTGGCTCTCCTCGTGTTCTCCCGCATGGGCGGCGAGTTCATCCCCACCCTGGAGGAAGGCGACCTGGCCATGCAGCAAATCATGCCACCGGGAACTTCCCTCAGCCAGAGTATCGAAATGACAAAAAAGGTGCAGGATAAGCTACTTGCCGATTTCCCCGAGATGATCGAAGTAGTCACTAACATCGGTGCCGCTGAAATCCCCACCGACCCCATGCCCGTAGAAATCGGTGACTACACCATCGTCATGAAGCCAAAGGACGAATGGACGACCGCCGATAACCGCAAGGATATGTTTGAAGCCATCGAAGAATCCATGGAAGTTTTCCCTGGTGTCGGCCTTGAATTTTCCCAGCCCATCCAGCTGCGTTTCAACGAACTTATGACCGGCGCCAAAGCCGATATCGCCATCAAGCTCTACGGTGCTGACCTGGACGTCGCCTTCCAGAAAGCCAAACAAGCCGAACGCATCATCTCCGGCATCCCCGGGGCCGGAACGGTGACCGTTGAGCAAACCATCGGTATGCCGCAGATCCTCGTCGACTTCAACTACCCAAAAATGGCGCAGTACGGCCTTCAAACCCGCGACGTAAACCGAGCCGTCGAAACCGCCTTCGCCGGAGCCACCGCCGGCACCGTCTACGAAGGCGAACGCCGCTTCGACCTTACCCTCCGGCTAAAAGAAGACAACCGCGCCGGCATCGCTGATGTCCGCAACCTCTTCATCTCCCTGGAAAACGGCAGCCAGGTCCCCCTCCGTGAGGTCGCCACCGTCGAACTCGTCGACGCACCCATGCAGATCAGCCGCGAGAACACCAACCGGCGCATCGTCATCGGCGTAAACGTCGGCGATTCCGACGTCGAAACGCTGGTCGAAAATATCCAGTCCGCCCTGGACGAAAACATCGATCTCCCCGCTGGCTATTACTTCACCTACGGCGGTCAGTTTGAAAACCTCCAGGCAGCCAGCGCCCGCCTTTCCATCGCCGTACCCGTAGCCCTCGCCCTCATTTTTATCCTACTGTTCTTCACCTTTGGCAGCTTCAGCCAGGCCGCGCTCATCTTCGTGGCCATCCCGCTGTCCGCCATCGGCGGTATCCTCGCCCTGGAACTGCGCGGCATGCCCTTTAGCATCTCCGCCGGCATCGGCTTCATCGCCCTCTTTGGCGTCGCGGTGCTCAACGGTATCGTCCTGATCGGCTACTTCAACCAGCTCAAGAAAGAAGGGTGGGACGACGTGCGCGCCCGCATCATCGAGGGCACCACGGTCCGGCTGCGGCCCGTCATCATGACGGCCTCGGTCGCCTCCCTCGGCTTCCTCCCCATGGCCCTGTCTTCTTCGGGTGGCGCGGAGGTGCAGCGGCCCCTGGCTACCGTCGTCATCGGCGGGCTCCTCACCGCCACCTTCCTCACCCTCATCGTGCTGCCCATCCTTTATAGCTGGCTAGAAAACTGGAAAAAACGCAGGGGGGACGTGTCTAAAGTAGCCGTTTTTGTACCGCTACTATTGTGTTCTTTTTCGGCGCGGGCGCAGGTGCAAGGTGGAGTAGAAAGAGAGCAAGGACAACCCACCCCCATCACCCTAGACGAAGCGGTAAACCAAGCGATCGCCCGCAACCCAACCATAACCGCCGCCACCCGCCTGACGGAGCAAAGCCGCAGCCTGCAAAATCTCCCCTACTCCCCCGGCAATACCGACATCAGTTATAACGGCGACGGCCTGTTCCGCGAAAACGGACAGCGCGTCAATCAACTGACCATCGTGCAGCAGTTCGCCCACCCCGCCGGTGTACGGGCTACCAATGCCGCGCAGGATGCCGTAGTCCGATCCAACGAACTCCGTGGTCAGTTGACCGCGGCGGAACTGACCCTGGAGGTACGTAACCGCTACTATGAACTTCAACAACGCGAAGCACTTGCCCGCCTCTACCTACGGCTGACGGCAACCTACGCCGAGTACTACCGCATCGCCCTCGTTCGCGTTGAAGTTGGCGAGGCGAACCGCCTCGAAGCCCTCCAACTCAACGCCCGCTTACGCGAACAGCAGCTGATGGCCGACCGGGCCGAGATCGCCGCCAGTTCTCTACGGCAACAACTGGGCGTACTCATTGGTACCAACGGTGACGTCACCACCACCGATACGTTGACGCTGGCCGTACTACCGCCCGAACTTGACACCTCGGCCGCCACCCTGGCCGTTCGACTCGCCGAGCAGGAGATTACCGTCGCCCGCGCCGGCATCGCCCGTACCCGCGCCGAACTAAAACCCGGCTTCCGGCTCGGCTATTCCGCCCAGCAATACTTCGAGGGCGGCTACCTCAGCGGCATCGAAGCGGGTGTTACTCTACCACTTTTCAACAAGGTCACTAACCGGCGTATCGAAGCGCAGCAACTTGGCGTCGCCGTAGCGGAATCCCAGTTAGCATCCACTCGGCTACGCCGTCGTGGCCAGCAACTGGATGCCCTCGCCGGCCTCCGCCAGGCCGAAGCCAGCCTTGCCTATTATCGCGAACAGTTGCTGGCCGTCAACCCCGAGATCGTCCGCGTCACTCGCCTCAATTACCGCGCCGGCGAGGTTACCTACCTCGAACTCCTCGGTGCGCTCGACCTCCTGGCCGACAATCAGATAGGCTGCCTCAACGCCCTTCTGGGCCACAACCAAACCGTAGCCCGGCTACAATTCCTCAACCAATAATTACATCGTCCCGATGAATATCATAAAACAACTAAGCACTGTCTTTCCCGCACTGCTCCTATCCCTTCTACTTTGCACCTGCGACCGCGCCCAACCCCACGAAGACGATGATGGGCACGACCACGCACCAACTACCGAACGACCGGCAATGAACACTACCAACGATGAGGATGGTGATGAAGACGAGCACGGCGACGAAGGTATCCACCTCACCGTCGCCCAGATCGAAACCATGGATATAGGATTCGGCGATTTTACCAACTTGAAAATCAACGATTACGTCTCCGCCACCGGTACCCTCGACCTGCCCCCCAATGGCTACGCTGCCGTCAGTGCCCGCGCCACTGGTTTTGTCCGTAATACCCGCAATTACGTTGAAGGCGACTACGTCAAAAAGGGAGCCACCCTCGGCTTCCTCGAAAACCCCGACTTCATCGACCACCAGCAGCGCTACCTCGAACTGGTCGCCGAACTAGTCTACCTGCGAGAAGAACTCGACCGTCAGGAAACCCTCCTCGCCGCCGACGCCGGCATCCTGAAAAACGTCCAGCGCCTCCGCTCCGAAGTAGCCGCCAAAACGGCACAACTGGCGGGCACCCGAGAACAACTGGAATACCTCGGCATCCATACCGCCAACCTGACCACCGACAACATCACCAACCGCATCACCCTCTTTGCGCCCCGCTCAGGTTACATTACCAGCATCACCGTGCACGATGGGATGTACGTAGAGCCGGCCACGGAATTGATGGAACTCATTGATGAAAAACACTTCCACCTCGAACTGGACGTCTTCGAGCGCGACGTAGCCAAGATCAGCAAAGGCCAACAACTCACCTACACCGTTCCCTCCCTTGGTCCCGAACGCTATACCGCCGAGGTCCACGTAATCGGCAAAGAGTTCAACGAGGAGAACAAAACCGTCCGCGTCCACGCCCACCCCACCGGTAAGCAACCGCCCTTCGTCCGTGGCCGCTTCGTTGAAGCCCGCATCTTCCTGACCGACAAAACCGTCCGGGCCCTTCCCGAGGAAGCAGTATTGCGCGAGGGTGAAATGGCCTACGTCTTTATCGCACCGAACACGAGTATCGGCGATGAAGTGGAGTTTGAACGCCTGCGCGTCAACCCGGGAATCACCGACGACGGCTACACCGCCGTCCGCCTCATCGATCCCCTGCCGGATGGCATGCGCATCGTTACCCAGGGCGCTTATTTCGTCTACGCTCAAAGCCAGGCTGGTGCATTAGAACACGACCACTAATAATCATCTGATGGGCGATGCTCTTAGCTCGCTCCCCCCCTTCAAAACATAAACGATTATGAGTAAACTACAATTGGACCTTCCCGTCCTCCTCCCCCAAATTCCCAACGAACGCGATCAATGCGTCACGCGCCTATTGTCCGCCCTCAACGCCGAGAGCGGCATCGAAAAGGCCCACCTGAAAGAAGGCTCACCACCGGAAGTCTGTATCCACTATGACCCCGACCAACTCGCTTTGGCAAAGGTCAAAGCCATCGCCAGACAGGCCGGCGCAGAAATCACCGATCGGTACCGTCACCTACTCCTCGATGTCACCGGCATTCGGCACCAACGCCACGCCCGACAGCTCGGTGAGCAAATCTCTAAAGCCCCGGGCATCCTCGAAGCCGTCGTCTCTGGTGCCGGTGTCGCCCGCATCGAGTTCGACAATACGCTAACTAACGAAAAGGCCGTTCGGGATGCTATATCGAAGACCGATCTAGTCGTAACGGGCAGCGCCCAAACTGATCAAAATGATCATGCGGGGCACGATCACGGACCAGGGGATCACGGAAAAGATAAAACGGACGACCATACGGGCCACGATCACGCCCCCGGAGCACACGGTCACAACCACGACCACGGCGGGATATTCGGTGAGAACACCGAACTGTATTTTGCGATCGGTAGCGGTATTTTTTGGTTGGTTGGGCTGATTCTCAGCTTCATCACCGGGGTTGCCGAAGTCACTTCTACGGTGCTGTTCGTCATCGCCATCCTGCTCGGCGGTTATTTCATTCTTATCGAAGCCATCCAGACCATCCGTCAGGGTAAGTTTGAGATTGATTTTCTAATGCTGGTTGCCGCCGGCGGCGCGTGCGCCCTGGGTGAATTTCAGGAAGCCGCGCTACTCCTGTTTCTCTTTAGTATCGGCCACGCCCTGGAAAACTACGCAATGGGTCGTGCCCGCAAATCCATCGCCGCGCTTTCCGATTTGGCTCCGCCAACCGCCCTGGTAAAAAGAAATGGAACAACTACTGAAGTCGGCGTGGAAAAACTGGTCTTGGATGATATTATCGTTGTCCGCCCCAACTCGAAGATCGCCGCTGATGGGGTGATTGTAAGCGGAAATTCCGCCGTCGACCAAGCCCCCATTACCGGCGAAAGCGTCCCCGTGGATAAAGCCCCCGTAGCAGACCCCACTGCTTCCGTTGATCTGGATAATTTACCGGCGGAACACCGCGCCTTTGCCGGTACCATCAACGGTAGTTCACCGCTCGAGATCCGCGTCCTAAAACTCGCGGGCGACAGTACCCTCTCCCGCCTCGTTACCCTGGTCAAGGAAGCTGAAACCCAACAGTCACCCACCCAGCAACTCACCGATAAATTTGAACGGTACTTTGTACCCTCCGTGATTGGTCTGGTATTTCTCCTATTGTTTGCTTTCCTGGTTCTCGATGAGCCGTTCTCCGCAAGCTTCTACCGTGCCATGGCCGTTTTGGTCGCCGCCTCCCCCTGCGCACTGGCCATCTCCACCCCTTCGGCTGTCTTGGCCGGAGTGGCCCGTGCCGCCCGGCAGGGCGTACTCATCAAGGGTGGCCGCCCCCTCGAAGATCTCGGCGGTATCAGCGCGCTGGCCTTTGACAAAACCGGCACCCTTACCGAGGGCAAACCCCGCCTTACCAAAGTGATCCCCAACGACGGCGTAAACGAATCAGACTTGCTCACCGTAGCCGTAGCGGTCGAAGAACTGAGCGACCACCCACTCGCCGCCGCGATCGTCGAAGGTGGTAAGCAACGCCTCGGCAACGCAGCTACCATCTCCACCGCCGAGAACCTCGAAGCCCTGACCGCCCGTGGCGTAAAGGCCATCGTTGATGGTCAACCAGTCCACATCGGCAACCGCCGTCTGTTCCGGGAACTCACCGGTACCGAAATCCCCGCCGCTATTGATCAACAAATGGGAGATCTGGAAGCCACCGGCAACACCGCCATGATTGTCCACCAGGGAGATAACTACCTAGGCATAATCGCGGTAATGGACGTCGCCCGCCCCGAAGCCAAGGCGACTCTCGCCGCCCTTAAAGCCGTCGGCATCAAGAAAATGGTCATGCTCACTGGGGATCACCAAAAAGTCGCCGACGCCGTGGCCGCCGATATCGGTATTACCGACCCGCTGGGTGGTCTGCTCCCCGAAGACAAGGTAGCCGCTATCGAGCGCCTCCGTGCTGAAGAAGGCATGGTAGCCATGATCGGCGACGGCGTCAACGACGCCCCCGCCATGGCTAAATCAAACGTCGGTATCGCTATGGGTGCCGCCGGCTCCGACGTTGCCCTTGAAACCGCCGACGTCGCCCTCATGGCCGACCGGCTTGACAACCTCCCCTTCGCCATCGGACTGAGTCGTAAGGCTAAGTCGATCATTCGGCAAAACCTCGTGATGAGCCTGGGAATGGTAGTTATTCTCATCCCGCTTACCCTCCTAGGAATCGCTGAAATCGGCCCGGCAGTGGTGGCGCACGAAGGGTCTACACTGGTAGTTGTCGGAAATGCGCTGCGGTTACTGCGGTATAAAGGCCCAAGCAAATAATCAAAGCAAATGTTAGGGGCGATCGCAGAATGAGCGGTCGCCCATTCTACTGATCGAGTTAGAAACTTACAATGAAACAAGAGAGAAAAGCAAATCTAAAGGAAGCCAGGACACTACAAATATGGAATGTCCTGTACGACATTGTCGAGGTCGTCGTCGCTCTGTTTGCCGGCATCACGGCGAATAGTTCCGCACTGATCGGTTGGGCATTAGACAGCACGATTGAAGTGATCAGCGCGGCAACCTTAGGGTGGCGACTGCACGGAGAACTACAAGGAATAAGCGACGAGCAGGTCAATCGGCGTAAGAAGGTTACCCTCTACGTGATTGCCGCCTCGTTCACACTAGTGTGTCTATTTATTTCCTACGATTCCATCACCAAACTGATCAACCGTGAAACCGCCGAATGGAGTACGCCGGGCTTAATCATCCTAGGCGTTTCGCTGGTCGTAAATCCAATCCTAATTCACTACAAGCGAAAGTATGGCCACCGGCTTGATAGCCCGGAACTACTAGCGGATGCAAAGGACACCTTTATCTGCCTCTATCAAACGGTAGTAGTTCTTACCGGCTTGCTTTTGGTCAACTGGCTCGGTTGGTGGTGGGCTGATCCCGTCGCAGCCCTGCTTATCGTTCCGTATGCAGCTAAGGAAGGGTGGGAAGCATTCCAGAAAGGGAGTAACATCAGCAACTAAACACAAAGGAGTACATATGTCAACCACCATGAATAACCAACAGGCCGCAAAACGCTACTACGACAAATTCTCCCATGTCTACGATGTCCTTTCCCCCGATTGGTACTACCGAAAACCGCGCAAACGTGCTATTCAAGCATTGGATCTGGAAGAAGGTCAAATCGTTCTTAACCTCCCCTGCGGCACCGGCCAAAACCTTCACTACCTACAGCAGTACCTGAACGGAACCGGTGAGATCATCGGTGTCGACCTCTCCTCTGGGATGCTCCTGAAAGCTAGGGACAAGACAGATACGAAAGGCTGGAACAACATCAGACTTTTCGAAAACGATGCCGCGGTGATTAACGAAGATTGGGTCCGAGACCATCTTGGTGAAGGATTCAAATTCGACGCTATCCTCTGCGACCTTGGGCTATCCGGTTTTCCCGAATGGCGGAATGTCATCGACAACCTGCTCTCTCTCCTAAGGCCCGGCGGAAGATTTGTGATCATGGACTGGTACATCGAGCAGCCTGGTCTGCACGCGGAATTCATCAAATGGATCGGGGGTGGTGAGGTGGACCGGCCGCTCTACCAGTATTTAGCGGATCGGGTAGACGGTTTTCAGTTGGAGAATTCGTTTAAAGGGGGGGATGTTTTTGTGGCTTGGGGGAGGAAAGGCCGCTAATCTCAAAAGAGAGGTTGATCACTTCCTTTGGAATCTATGTTTGGCAGTTTCTAAAGCTATTTTATCTAGAATCGTATTTGCGATTACTTCAAGCCTTTCATCACTATACCTTTCAGCCGTGGGTATAGTAACCGAGACGTCGGACAACTTATGCATGAACAGGCCAACCATTTTTGGAGAAGCAAACTGTTTAAATCGCCAGAGGTGTCTCGCCTGAAAAAACGCAACTAATCGATCGGAGAAGACATTTCTGTCGGGATAGAGGAAATCTCTACGCTGCTCACTACTCATCACCTTAACCTTGAAGGTATCCTCACCAAGGTTCAAAAAAACGTTAAAGTCACTAGGGGTATTCAATCCGTTAAAATCTACGCATTTTACGTTTTGCGGGCTTTCAAAAAACTGAATTACAAAGTCGTTCATCAAGATAATCTGAGACTCTTTGTTTACTGCAAACCCTACTTGGTTCTCAGTGTAGACTTCTTGTCCTCCCGTTGTTTCCAAATAGGTAATGACGAGTGGGTACTTGGTTAGTTCAGCGATATCAACAGTTTGAAAGTTTAAGATCAAATTTTTTAGATTGATTATCACTTCTTCAGGCAGATTGAAAGTCTCATCACACAAAGCACTGCGGAGAATTTGCATTAAAAAAAATGCCCGGAAAATCCGTACATCCTCGATTACTATTTCTTGAACTTCCGTTAAATCTTTCTCCCGAAACCGAGGAAGAATATCTTTCGTAAATGGCTTCTCTACTTCTCCAAAATGATCTTCACAGGATGCGCAAAAATGGTCGTCTACAGAAAAGGCTGTTTTTGCAACGGCCTCGTCGATTTCCTCTTCAGTTGCTGCACGGCCAAGCGCCTCCTCTAGCTTGAGATCAAATGTTGATTGTTGGAATCCAAATTTCAATCCTGCTTTTTCAGTAGAGAACTTCCAATACAAACCGGTTCCCCTTTTATTTCCTCCTTCAGGATTGAGAGCAGTACGAATTATCGCATCCGTCAAATAGTGGGTGTTCTTTTTCTTAGCTTCATTCAAGCCGCACAGAAGGCATCTCATAATCTGTTTCTACTAAAACAGCTAAGCTTCGCAGCTAGTTGCTTTCCCTCCTAAAGCTAAAGTAAAACCACCCCGCCAACACCAAATCAACCACCACGCAAAACAACTCATATCCTGTAGGAACCGAACCGCCGTCCTCTGCTAGGTAGAAGTGTCCCAAATCCCACCCAGCGTGCAACATCTATCCTAGCGGAATCAATAGTGCATGCTTCTGTAATCCATCATAAGCTAATTTCCAAAAAACTAATGACTGGAGAGCAGTTAGAGATAAGAGGACTAGGTCATCCCCCGCAAACAATAGGTATATGAACCCAATCCCTGTCAAGATTAAACTGCCCGCACTACGTTTATCGCAACCTAGAATTTCTAAGAGAATTATGATCACCCCTGCGCACAACAGCCCCGCAATGATAGGAAGGCTCCACATAGTCGCTATTTAATTGAACGCCGGTTAAAATCTTACACTAACTCCCCCACCGTACCCAAATCGATTATCATAACTGCCCATAAGGGAAAAGTTTCGGCCTAACATATACTCCAGGCCAGCACTCCAGACAGTCTCACTCTGATAGTCAGAGGTGCCATCCTCCCGCTCCATTACCCCAAAGTCAGCTTGGTACTCATAGTAGCCAAAAGCGGATAGCCGCGGAAACAGCATAATACTCCGACGAATACCCAGGCGGGGCCGCAACATATGATCCACTCGCATATCAACGCTGAACAGATAAGGGCTTAACCATCTGACTCCCGCCACGGCGGTGACCGACGGATCGTCCAGGCTCCCTTCCTCCCCATTTTCTACGTTCACCCCACCGAAAACACGCACCCAATCGTAGATGTACCGCTCGTAAGTGACTTCCGCTTCAAAGTTCTTGTTGTACCCATATTCCAAGTTTAAATTGAACTGGTTGCGAAGATTAGACGATGTTAGGCTCAAACCACTTATGTGCGAAGCTACGTCCGCCATCCCCCAAGTATAAAACTGGTCTGTTTCCGCTACTAAGTTCTTCAAAGGAGTATCCGCCAACCGTTCGTCACGGGGCGTATCGTAGCTAAAGATCCGTGCCATGCCCCCCATCATGTGGTACAAGATGTGGCAGTGAAAAAACCAGTCGCCGTACTCATCACCAAAGAACTCAATGGTGACCTCCTGCATCGGCGGAACGTTAACCGTGTGCTTCAGTGGCGAGTACGCGCCATTCTCATTGATTACCCGGAAAAAGTGCCCGTGGAGGTGCATCGGGTGATGCATCATTGTCAAGTTGTTAAATGTGATACGGGTCACCTCGCCGGACTTGATCTTAATCTTGTCAGTCTCCGACAACCCCACCCCATTGAAACTCCAGATATATCGGTTCATATTTCCGGTCAGGTTAAGTAGAATCTCCCGGACCGGCGCATCAGCCGCGTAAGTCGTCGGTTTAGGCGCGCGCAAGTAACTGTAGTCAAAGGCACCACCCATCATCTCCGCCGCAGGCATCATACCGTTAACCCCCTTGTCCATACCCGCCATCTTGCCGTGGTCCATACTAGATGTATCATGTGGCTTTTTTCCGCCTGTTGTTTGTCCGTCCATCATCTTCGTGTGCTCTTCAGAACTCATCTTACTATGGTCCATGCCCTCCATATCGGTCTGGTCCATCTCCATAGAATCCGCAGGCATTTTCATGCCATCCATCTTGTCTCCTTCCATTTGCATGCCGGCCATCTTTCCGCGCGACATATCCATGCCGCTCACATCCATTTGCATGCCATACTTCTCTTTGATCTCGTAGCGCTCATCCTTACCGGGTTTCGCTTTGAGGGCGGGGGCACCCATCCGCATATTCATCTCCGCCATCATTTTCATCATCCCGATCTTGTCGGGGCGGGGGATTTCCATGGCGGGGTAGAGTGTTCCGCTACCAAGGGTAACAACCGCCTTTCCGGAACCGTCGAAAGATGACGCTTTCACCTGGAGTTTGCCGTCATCTGGAATGGTTACGATAAAATCATAGGTTTCCGCCGTTCCGATCAGTGTCTTATTTTTTTCTACCGGAACCACGTCTAGTCCGTCCGCCGCAACCAGCATCGGGGTAGGCCCACCAAACGTCAACCAAAAATAGGAGGATGCCGAGCCGTTGATAACGCGCAGCCGGACCCGCTCACCGGGGTTAAACTGTGGGTTTTCCGAATTACTCTCCCCATTGATCAAAAACGCCGGGTAGTATATATCAGCAATGTCCGCCCCCTCCATGCGTTGCCACCAAAAATCAATCTGCGCGCCCAGGGCGCCGCGGGCAATCACCCGGTTCAGCGGCGTGGCGGTGCCTTTTTTGATGCCGTACCATTCATTCCCCCGCTTCAGGTTCTTAAGCACACTGTGGGGATCTTCGTTCGTCCAGTCAGATACCAACAAAACGAAGTCTTTATCGTACTCGAGGTCGGTCTCCTTTGGCTCGATGACGATAGATCCGTACACTCCGCTTTGCTCCTGCAAAGCCAAGTGGGAATGGTACCAGTAAGTACCCGACTGCTTGACCGCAAACTCATAAGTGAAGCTCTCACCGGGTTCTACCGGTGGTGTATTCAGATAAGGAACGCCATCGTAAAAGTTAGGCAGCAGGATACCGTGCCAGTGGATGGAAGTCTTAGCGTCCATCATATTAGTTACGGTGATTTTGCGTATTCCCCTTCTCTAAAGGTGAGCACCGGGCCGGGTATTCCACCGTTGACGGTCATACCCATTACCTTTTTACCCGCCTTATTCACCACCGCTTCTTCTATCACTAATGCATATTCCCTAACCGGAAGGTTATCAGGGTTCCCTTCTAAAGACCCATTCGGTATCATTCCAATTTGTTGCCCAACGGCCAGAGCCGGTAGCAGAAACGCGATGAACAGGACTACGGAATTCAATAATTTCATGATAGCTTACTTAAAAATACCGCAGCCAGCCTAGTGCCGACCGCGGTAGTGAAAATTTTGAAAAAGAAATTGCTTTAAGCCGCCATCGCCCGGCAAGCCTGCGCGCACTTGCGGCAACTCTCGGCACACTTCTTACAGTGCGCATGATCGTGCGCTTCGCACTGCTCCGCGCAGTACTCGCACACCTTGGCGCAAAGCTCACATTGCTCCTTGGAAAATTGGCTGCCAGCGGCCATCAAACCAATACTAGCTCGCAACACCTCGATGCACTGGACACAGCAATACGGACAGTCATTCATACTATCCTTGCCCGCCATTTTGGCCAGGCATACCTGACAGTCAATCAAGCATTCCTGGCATGCTTCCAGGCATTTTACATAATTGGGATTCACTAACGCGTTCATAAAACCTGAGTTTGTGGTAGCACGACAAAGCGTGCCTACCGGGTTGATCTTATTTGTTTTCCAAGCGATAAATCATCTTCTTCATCTGCGCAATCTCCCGTTCTTGCGCCTCGATGATCTCCTCTGCCAACTTAATCGCCTCCGGATCCTTCAGGTGCGCGCTTTCACTCACCATAATAGCCGAACTATGGTGCGGAATCATTGCCTTCATCCACTGCACGTCGCTGACAAAAGTTTGCTGACGAAGCCCCGCGTAACACAGGCCGAACGTCAGCACGGCCACGGCCAGAATACCATAGTTCCAGGCTTTCTTTTCGTACATCCCCCACATGAACAAGAGCATCGTGAAGGCCATCGGCGCGATCATCAGCATCGTCATGTACGTACGGGTCGGCGCAAGATAGATGTGGTCGAATACGTCGACGTTCAGGTACATCACCGCGTACATGATCACAAAGGAGGTCGCCAACATGATGGCAAATTTGAGGTAAGGGTTCATCCCTTTTTTATGATCGTTCATAGGTATAGTAATGGTGACCGGCATGGCTATTAGGCGCGGCCGCAGGTGCAAAGAATTGAATGTGAAATAGCAATGACTGGGAACGGTCTGCGATAGTTATTTGAGCTCGCCGACCACCTTACCGCACGTAAGCATCTTATCACCGTAGTACGGATTACGAACCTCACTCACTTCCGAGAACCAATCGGCCCCCGCCCCGTCAAAAGCCATTGGGCAATGTAGCTGGTAGATCGTCCCATCAGAAAGAGCGCCATCCAGTAGACCTTCCATCTCTTCGGAAAGAGCGGCAAAGGCGGCACGCTGGGCCTCAATATTGTCCGTCATGGAAATCACCGTGGCGGCGCGCTTCAGGTCCACGCGTTCGGCCGTCAGGGCTTCAGCTAGGTTGCCGGCCGCCGCAGCTGCTTCGCCGGCATCGGCGTTAACTAGGGCAGTACGTATGTGCAAGTAGTTCTGCCACACTTTGCCAGTCATGCCATCTTTGAAACTGGTGTCACCGGTAGCCGGTGCGGCCGCTTTTTGCTCAGCAACCTCTTCGGGAGTATTTACGCCAATTTCAGTAGCATTATCAGTCTTCGTGGACGGGCCACTACACGATAGTACAAAGAGAGACAACAGGAGAAGGAATGAATTTTTGACCATCACTTTATTAGATTTGTTTATTACAACCGAGGGTATCCCCGTCTGCTCTGTAGAATTATGTTGATTCTTGCGGTATCGTGATTTACAGGCCATAAGCCAGCATCAGCCCCGCCATAGCTACCATACTCACGTCTTCAACGATCGTAACGGTAGACATAGGAAGGTTAAAGACATCTCCCAAACAAGCACATTTAATCTTCCGCTTATTCAAATTGCTCTGGATGACCCCAATACTGCTCACGCCGAGCACAACGATCGTCGCTGCATTTGTCCAGAATGGAAAAACGTCGATCAAATAAAGTACCCCCAGTGCTAGTTCGACAAACGGGTATACGTAACCCCACCCCGGCCACTTAGCCGCCACGATATCATACATCCGGTAGCTGTCCGCAAACCCCTGAATGTTGAGCAACTTGAAGAATGCGAAGACGATAAAGAAGCCCGCCATAAAGTGCCGCATCCACTGACTTCCGTCAAAATCGGCGAATGGGTATTGGGCAAGAAGACTAACACCAGCTATGAAGCCGACAATCAATAACAGTGGCCGGTAAGTAGTGATGCTAGGCTCTGGTAGGATACTGTTGGTATCCGGACTAGCAGGCTCTGCAACAAAGGACTTTGGCGCCGCTTTTATCTCCACAGGACTGATACTATAATGACCGATCGCGGTTTGCAACTCGTCAAGCGGAACCGGCCGTTCCGCCGAGAACTGTACCTGCGGCCTCGCCAGTTGAACCTGGATGTCGCGGAGACCGGGCACCCCTTCCAAACCTTTACGGACGCTATTCACGCACCCGCCGCAAGTCATTCCTTCTACTTCGTATTTCACGCTAACTTTTATTAGAATAACAAGCACTACCACCAACGAGCTTTACACCTTGCTGCTAACACTTGCGACTTTATGATCATCCGTCGGAGCCGTTCTACACCTTCGTTAAATCCTTAGGCACGTACACACCAGCCTTCCGAAAAGTAGTTGGGGACTGCCCGGTATGTTGACGAAAGGAATTAGAGAAATGAGCGGCGGTACCGTAGCGCAATAAGGGTGTTATCTCCGATACTGGTAAATCCGTTTGGTAGAGCAGTTGACGCGCCCGCTCAATCCGGTGAGCCTGATAAATCTCCTCGATCGTACGCCCCACCTCCTCGCTAAACGTACGGCTCAAGTATCCATAACTACGATTCAATTCTCCGGCCAGGACGTCGGATAGAACCTGGTTGTTCCATTTGGCGTCGTCGTAGACGTAGTCAATAATTAAGCTTTTCAATCGTCCACCGATTGAACCTTCCTTAGCTAAGGTGAAACCCACTTTCTCCAGGCGGGGGGCTAAGTCTCGCGCAACGTCAAATCCTGACGGAGCTACTCCACTAACCTTTCCCAGCTCAATGGAGTGTACTCGCCAACCAAGATCTTGCAACATTCCCTGCACAACCAGTTTACAGCGGTCACATACCATGTTGTCAATGTGTATTGTCGTCTTTTCCATTATTCAAAAGTTTTGGTGACGCTTCCGCAGGTGAGCATCAAATCACCGTAATAAGGATTACGTATTTGTTCTTCGTCGCTTAACCAGTTAGCCCCGGCATTATCAAAAGCCATCGGGCAATGCTGTACGTAGTAGGTGTCATCTACCCCAAAAGCCGTCAAGGCGTTGATCAAAGCCTGGGAGAGAAAGCCAAATTGCTTCCGCTGTTCTGCTATGTCGCTCTTCTTCAGTAGGGTACTTGCGTGCGCTTTGATCGCTTCCAGCTGTTGCATCCAATAGACGTGAGCTTCCCCCTTGACCAGTCCCATATTCACCGCCGCCAGTGCTTCCGTCACGGGATTCATTAATGCCCCCTCCGCGGCTTCCGTGGCGACCATCTGGTCTTTGAGCGGCAGGTAAGCCTCAACGACTTTTCCCAATTGTTCCCGGAAGACCTCCGGCGTATCCTCCCGGTAATCCGGAATTACTATAGCGGTAGCCTCTTCAGGCTCCCGCCCCTGAATCAAGACATCCCGGTTCATCATACTGGCCTTGTTGTTCAGTTGTGCCGAAGCGTCAATCTGGAATGCGCCGTTGACCACCACCCGATCACCGGCGGCCACCCCCTCCGTAATCCGGTACCCCTCCCCGATCCGCTCCCCGACGGTCACCTCCCGAAACTCATACGTTGGCACCTCCGTATCCGGTAACTCCACGTACACCACCGACCGCTCTCCCGTCCAGAGTACAGCAGAGCGAGGTACGACTAACTCCCGTGTTCCTGCCACATCTCCCCTCCCCCTTGGGGAGGGGTCGGGGGTGGGGATAATACTGCCCTCAATAAACATACCCGGCTTCAACCGCCCCCGCCGGTTACTAACCTCCGCCCGCACCGCCGCCGTTCGCGTCGAAGCATTAACAACCGGGTCAATAAAGGTGACGCGTCCATCGTAGGTTTCCTCCGGCCGGGAGGCCACCGTGAACGTCACTCGATCGCCCACTTCAATACTGGTCAGGTCTTCTTCGTAGGCATCGAACAATGCCCAGAGATTGCTCAAATTAGTGTAGGTGTAGAGCGCCCCGCCGGCCTTGACATATTCTCCCACCTCGGCCTTCGTTTCCAGGATCGTAGCGGTTTGGTCCGCATAAATAGGAAAATTACTGACCACCTCCCCGCTCTCTTCCAACCGTGCAATTTGCTCATCCGTCACCTTCAGGTTCCGTAACTTCGCACGGGCGGCGGTAACGAGCTGCGGGTTAACGTCAGCAAGCTGCTTCGCCTGCAACAGCTCTTCCTGCGCAACGACTAAATCGGGTGAGTACACCATAGCAATCCGTTGCCCGGCCCGCACCTGCTCACCGGCAAAGGAGACGAACAACCGCTCTATCCGGCCGCCAAATTCTGACACCTCAACGGCCGCCGTTCGCTCGTCCGCGGCTAGTCGACCAGTAAGCTGGATGGACTGTTCTACACCGCGCTCTATACCTTCTACTGCACCCGCGTCCGCGCCCATATTACCAACCACCATCGTCCGCACCCGCGCCAGCGCAATCGCCGCTTCCGTCATCGTCAGTACCGCCGGATCGGTAGCGTTCCCCGTTTCCAACGGAATGAGATCCATACCGCACAGCGGACAGTCACCCGGTCCATCCTGCTGAATTTGCGGGTGCATCGAGCAGGTCCAGATCTGCGCTTGTGTAGCTTCATTTCCCGTCATCTCGTGCTCGTGACCCATGTGCTCATCGCTTTTTTCCGGCGAACCGCCGAAGAGCAAATAGCCGGCCAATAAGCCAAGAACTACCGCCCCAACCAAGTATAATATCGTTCGCGTATTCATCATTGAGTAGTTATCAGGTAGCGATCGATCGTCGCCCGTTGAATTAAAATGGTGGTCCGCGCCTTGACGGCTTTCGTACGGTACATGATTAGCTGGTTCTCCAGTCGCAGCAGCTCGTCAAATGCCCGCTTGCCGTTGGCAAACTCACTTCGCGCGATGGACACTGTAGCATCGATCACCCGCGTTTGCTCCCGCAGGAAATACAGTTCGTTCGCTGCGTTATCGATGGCGTTCACCGCCCGGCGGATCTCTGCGCGGAATTCATTCTCCGTAGCTTCCCGCCGAGCATCCAGCGCCAGTATTCTGATTTCCTCTTCCTGCCGTTTAGCGGAAAATTTGCCCTTACTCAGGGGTATGGTCACCATCGCACGCGGCAGGATCACGTCACGCCCATTCCCCGACGGATCCATATCACCACGAAGACCGGTAGCAATATAGTCGACGCCTACGCCAAAATCCGGCCGTTGATCCATTGCGGTCAATTTGATGGCGGCCCGGTTAGCTTCTTGTTGTAGCCCGTATATGCGTAGTCCCGGGTGGCTACTCAGGTCGGGGTCGTCGGCCGCGAGATCCGGCGCAAAGTCTAGCGTCTCCGCTACCCGTTCCTCCTCGTCGACGCGAGCCTCCACCTGCGTATCTACTGGTCGATCCAACAACTCATTAATCGTAACCATCTCTTGTTGAGATAAATAGCGAAGTTGAGCAAGTTCGCGTTCCACCTCCTGCCGCTGCAATTGAACGCGGTACACGTCCACGGAACTCCCCCGCCCCGCTTCCACCCTACTTAGCGCCAGTCGGTCAAGACTTGCGTACAACGCCAGACTTTCTTCTAACACTACCCGCCGCGCCTCTACTCCCGCCAGGGTATAGTAAGCCCGCTCCAACTGAAAAATCAGTAGTAGCTGCCGGGCCGCCACCTGCTCCAACAACGGCCGCGCACGAGCGTCTGCCACTCCCGCCATCGCCGCCAGCTTACCCGGCCACGGTAACATGTGCGTAGCCCCCACCCGAAATTGTTGCGGCCCAGTCCGCGTCTCCACCGGCAATACAAACACCCCGGCGCCGATCTCCAGATCCGGTAACTGATCCAATTGCCCGCCAATCTTCAACGCCGCTTCATAGTCTAGATGCAGCGCCCGCAATTCCGGATTCTCCCGTCGCAACTCCGCCTTCAAACTGTCCAAACTCTGGGCGCGGACGCAGGTGCTCGCGTTGTTGGGGTAAGGGGCCCCCAACATAAGCCATAGAAAGAGCAGGGTGAGAAAGGCCCTCGAACCTGGTCTGTCAACCATCCGATCTTGTACAACTAGCTTCCTCATTTCTTACTGTATTTAAGTTTCAATTCCGCCCGCAGACTCCAGAGCACCGGCACGGTAAACATGGTGACTACCTGCAACGCCATCCCCCCAAAACTTGGAATAGCCATCGGCAGCATGATATCCGTTCCCCGACCGGTAGCCGTCAACACCGGCAGCAACGCAAGCAAAGTTGTAGCCGTAGTCATCATCGCCGGCCGTACACGCCGCAGGCCCCCCTCGATCACCGCTTCCCGGATCTCCTTCACGTTATTGGGTTCGTTCCGCTCGAAGCTGTCCCGAAGGAACGTGGCTACCAGCACCCCATCATCAGTAGCAATGCCGAATAAGGCCAGGAAGCCCACCCATACCGCGACGCTGAGGTTGATCGTCCGCATTTGGAAAAGCTCACGCAGGTTTTCTCCGAAGAAATTGAAATCCATAAATCCGGGGTTCGCGTATCCCCCCAGCAGTAAGAAGCCGCCGGAGAATGCCACAAACACCCCACTGAATACCATCAGCGCCGTAGTCACCGATTTAAACTGGAAGTATAATATCAGGAAGATCAAACCCAGGGCGATCGGTACTACCAGGCTGAGTCGCTCGTTAGCCCGTACCTGCTGTTCGTAGTTGCCGGCAAATCGGTAACTCACCCCGGCGGGAATATCGAGCCGGCCGGCCTCGGTCAGCCCCTCCAGATAAGCCTGCGCATTGTTGACAACCTCAACTTCAGAAGAGCCATCGAGCCGATCGAAGAGTACGTAGCCTACCAAGAATCCATCTTCGGATTTAATGGACTGCGGCCCCTGCTCATAACGGATATCAATCAACTCCCCCAACCTGATCTGACCGCTACGAGTAGGCACCAGGATGTTCCTTATTGCTTCCGGATCGTCACGCAACTCCCGCGGATAGCGCAGGCGGACGGCATACCGCTCCCGCCCCTCCACCGTAGTCGTCATCTTCATTCCGCCAACCGTAGCCATGATTTGTTGCTGCACGTCCGTCACGCTCAACCCGTACCGGGCAATAGCGCCGCGCTTCACGTCGAGTAGTAAGTAGGGTTTACCCACGAGGCGATCGGCGAACACCGCCGCCTCCTTCACTCCGTCGATATTTTTTAGTTCGCGTTCCAGTTCCAGGCCGAAGGCTTCAATGGTGGCCAGGTCCGGACCACGCACCTTGATCCCCATCGGCGCCCGCATCCCCGTTTGCAGCATCACCAGTCGGGTTTCAATCGGCTGTAGCTTGGGGGCGGAAGTCACGCCGGGCAACTGTGCTGCGGCGATGATCTCCTCCCAAATATCGTCTGGCGATGTAATGTGGTCGCGCCACTGCCGGAAGTATTGTCCGTTTTCGTCGGGGATCAGTTCACCGGCTCGTCGCACAAACTCTCCCTCATCGTCTACCTCAAACCTCAACCGGTGTCCATCCTCGTCCGTCAGGTACTCTGACTTATACAGAATCATATTTTCGTACATCGACAGCGGTGCCGGATCCAACGGACTGTTGACCCGGCCAGCTTTACCAACCACCGTTTCCACTTCCGGGATGGTCGTCACCGCCATATCCAGCGTGCGGAGATTTTTAAGGTTCTCCGCAATCCCAGCGTGCGGCATACTCGTCGGCATCAGTAGAAAAGCCCCTTCTCCCAATGCTGGCATAAACTCTTCTCCAATACTTCGGTACGACTGAAAGCCCGCAAAGATTAGCAGCCCAATTAGCAGCAGGAAGAGCACCTTTACCCGCAGCAGAAAACCGAGGATCTTCGTGTAGAAGTGAATCACCAGCCAGAAGAAACCTAGCAAACTACCCGCTATCACTACCACGAACAGGAAGTTGGTCGCCTGGCTCTGGTTCACCCCCAGTGGTAGCCAGTAGCCGGCCAGCAGCCACGCCAGTACCAAAGCAACGGCTACGTTCACAACCGCCGCAAAGCCCCGCTTCTTCCAGCTTTTTTCTGCACCTGCGGCCGCGCCCTCATCCCCTAAAGCAGCGGTGACAACTCCGAGCAAACCCGCCAATACCGAAACCACTCCCAGCCACCAAGCCACCCAGATGCCGGCGGCGACGCCGACCAGGACCAACGCCCCATTACCAGTGATTTTGACTCGTCTACTATCCCGGTCCCACCCAAAGACCGTATGCGCCAACGCGGGAATGATGGCCAGGGCCACGATGATCGCCGCCAGCAAAGCAAAGGTTTTGGTAAAGGCCAACGGCCGAAACAGCTTGCCTTCCGCAGCCTCCATCGTAAAGACCGGCAGAAAACTAATGATGGTTGTCGCCACCGCCGTCAGTACCGCCGAGCCGACCTCCACCGTCGCCTCATAAATACTATCCAGCCGCGATTCGCCCTCAGGCGGATCGTTCAGTCGGTAGATCATACTCTCCGTCAGCACGATCCCCATATCCACCATCGTCCCAATTGCAATGGCGATACCCGAAAGTGCCACAATATTGGCGTCTACCCCAAAGTAACGCATAGCGATAAAGCACATCAGTACCGCCACCGGGAGGGTACCGGCGACCAGCAGCGACGACTTAAGATTAAAAAGCAGCAAGATCACGACGATGGCCGTGATCAAAACTTCCAACGTAAGTGCTTCCTCTAGCGTCCCAATCGTCTCCCGGATCAGCTGCGAACGATCGTAAAACGGGACGATGGTTACCTGGCTAACCGTTCCATCCGCTAGTTCCCGCTTCGGTAAGCCTGGCGCCAGTTCCGCAATCTTAGCCTTAACGTTATTAATCACCTCCAACGGGTTCGCTCCGTACCGAGCCACCACTACCCCACCGACTGCTTCGGCGCCCGACTTATCCAGGATCCCCCGCCGCGCGGCGGGACCCACCATGACCCGGGCCACGTCCCGCAAATACACAGGGACGTTATTGCGCTCGCTAACGACCGCTAATTCCAGATCGTCCAAGTTTTGCAAATAGCCTAACCCACGCACAAAGTATTCCGCCAGATTGATTTCCAGGGTTGCCGCCCCCACATCCAGGTTGGAGCCCTTTACAGCGGCCATCACCTGCCCCAGCGTAATACCGTACACCCTCATCTTGTCGGGGTCGACGTCCACCTGATATTCCTTCACATGCCCGCCGATGCTGGCTACTTCGCTCACCCCACCAGCAGCGCTCAGCCCGTAGCGCACGTAAAAATCTTGGATGCTTCGCAATTCATCCAGGTCCCATCCGCCAACGGGTTTACCATCCGGCGCATGCCCTTCCAGCGTGTACCAATACACTTGCCCCAGTGCCGTAGCGTCGGGGCCGAGCGTCGGCGTGGCGCTCTCCGGCAACAGGCCGGCTGGGAGCGAATTAAGCTTCTCCAGTATCCGGCTGCGCGACCAGTAAAATTCGACGTTCTCCTCAAAGATTAGGTAGATGCTCGAAAAACCGAACATGGAATTAGACCGCACGGACTTCACCCCCGGAATCCCCAACAGCGCCGAGGTCAGCGGGTAGGTGATCTGGTCCTCCACGTCCTGCGGCGATTGCCCCGCCCACTGCGTAAAAACAATCTGTTGGTTCTCCCCAATATCGGGGATCGCGTCGACCGCCACGGGATCACGCGGCAGACCGGGGACATTAAATTCAAAGGGAGCCGTAGCCAGCCCCCACCCCACAAAGAGTAAGAGGAGTAACCAGACGACCAGCTTATTCTCCAGGAAGAAGCGCACGAATGCGTTGAGCATAAAGGGATACTTGACGAAAATCACGAAAGCCCCGGACAGCGACGGCTGGCGGGGAATAAGGACATCATCAAATAGTTAAATGCGGAACACCTGGAACTCACGCACCGGGTCCGGTATCAACGGAGGCGGTCGGTAATTCTCAAAGCTAGTATTCTTGCGCGGCCGAGGGTGCGGAGCTCGGTAGGTAAAGAGCAAAGGTGGGAAGTCCGGGACCAGAGCCGTAGCAATCCCAGGTAAAACGTCAACGACCGGTTGTTCTTGGTCATCGATCTGTAGGAGCTCGTGCTCATCATCGCAGCACCCCTTTTTCTTTCCTTCAGCCTGCACGGCTTCCGCCGGGGCGGGGTGGAAGGGGCAATGTGCCTTCTGCTGTTCTTTGTGGCACTTCTCCGCCTCCCCAAATAAGGCAACCGACTTCAACTCTCCCATACAGAAATGACGATTGACCGTCACGCCGGCGGAGCCGATGAGGACGAGGAAAGCCAGTAGTATGTGAAGTGATTTGAGCAAGTGATGGCAGGTTTGCGTTCCTAAAAGTACAGGTTATCTCCTTGGAAAGTTGAGGAAAGCAGGATTTGGAAAGTTATTGCGGAATGTCGCAAGCGTAGCGATTTGTGTAGAGAGGCTTAATGAATGTACCAGCGTGATCTCAATGCTTGATAAAGTTCCCCACTATTTTTCCTTTATCGTCAACTACGTAGATCATTCCTGGAGAATGACCCTCCACAGATATAGTGGTTGTTGTGGTAGTGACCGATAACTGCCTAAGTAATTGACCCGTTTGATTCATCAACCGAAGTTGACCTCGGAAAGTGTTTGGCACTTCAATTCGAACAAGATCGCGAGTCGGGTTAGGGAAAACCTTGAACTGGTGATCACTATCAGTCAATTCCCAATCGGAAGTAATGTTGTCGCTTACAGTAAACTCAATGTTATCCACAATCAGTAAGAGGCAGTCCGCGCAGGTGAATGGGATTTCTGTACGCTCACCAAAAAAGCTAATCGTAACCGAAGCATAAAGGTCAGTCAAATTAGCATTTTCATCATACTGAATAGCCGTAACGATTCTCTCGAGCGCCCGAGACTCTCCATCTAAAGTAGCCAAGCCAGTACCTACGGTATCAATGGTTCCACCATCACCCTGTCGGTAAATCGTTACGCGACCAATTCCAGTCAGATTTGTGTAAACAGCATTCTCCGCAGTGACAAACTGATAGTCCATATTAAAGTCCTGAATTAAGCTATCACCAAGTGGAATTCCTCTTTCAATTTGGTCTCCACCAAAGGGAATGGTCGTAAGCATATCAGTTCCAGTCTGATAGAGATCTGTCAACATCGCAGATCTACCGGTAATGTTATTGCCTTCACTTCCGTGAGTTACAAATTCAGGATACCAACCAATTACGGTCCCCCTAAATTTGACGTTGGGGAGGAGCCTGGGGTTGTTGATGTATTCTATAAGAGTTGTTCGGATTGATAATCAATTAGTTAGCTGAAAATTCCAGAGGCCCGCGCAGACTCGAAAAGCCGTAGTGTAGAATCGCGCGTCACGGCATCGAAGGCGATCTGATAAAAATCGATACCGTTTTATCCCGCCAATGGCATGTTCCACATAGATACGTTTTGAACTTACCTTTTTATTGTGTGCCTTCTCTTCGGGTGTAAACTCGATCTTAGGATCAGTCCTCTTTTTACGCCGTTTGCGCTTAATTGGTATCTGTAGGTCTTTCGTTTGGTAGTCGTCATGAAACCCTTTGTAACCCAGATCAATCCAGACGCTTTTATTCATGAACCAGTTATCTTCATTAGGATCAAATTCATCCCTGAACATCCCATAATCGTGAGTAGCTCCACAGTAGGCGGGACCGACATACAAGACACGGCGTTGTGGTGTTGAAATTACGGTCGTTTTGATGGTGTTCGCTTTTTTTTACCTGAATAATCTTCTTTTTGAACCTCTTGATTTTCAGGTCTTTGCCGTCGTTGTTCCGTACCATCAATCAGAAGTTCATCGTGTTGGTCTAGCGCTTTTTCTAAGTCATTAATTGATGTGAAACGCCCAGCGGGCAAATCCCCCGTTGCCTGAAGCGCCATCGATAATAGTCTAACGCCGATTGCTTGCTTTTCAAAAGCTACGGAGCGAGATATATCAAAGCTGAGCGCGATCAAATCGTAAGTCAATCCACTCTTCAAACTATAGAGGATAAAGAAGAGTAATTCTTCGATGGTCGCAAAAGAAGGTTGCGTATCTTGAGCTGCAACGGAAGCCGCTAAGCTTTGTCCGTAGAAGTCCTCATACGTCTCAGCAAAGAGGGGAACTAATCGTTCAAAATCGGACTGAGTGAGACCAGTAGCCGCACGCCATTGACGTTGAGAACGAATAGACTGGTAGGTGATGCCCATAGTAGTTGTCTTTAGGCGCAAGATAGCCACTGCTCATTATCAGTCAGTTGCGATCAAACAACTCTATAGACTCCCACATTTCAAATCCGCCGTTCAATCGCTCGGCAATCGATAGTTGTGCAAAGAGTGCATTACTTAACGGCGTGAGGTAGATAAGCGCGAAAAAGAACGTTCGTCTTAATAGTATAGGCAAGAGAGGTATCTATGAAGATGAGGAGATATAGTATTTACGTAATATGTGAGTAAGTTGTTTTAGACACTTCCTTACGGTCAAGGCCTGCGTGGATTTCGCATAATAACCAGAGAGCGAAATTGAGCAGGGCATAAACTACCAGTTCATGGGTCCGACCTCATACGGGTTGACAGTCTTTTTTATCGCTTTTCGCATTCATTTTACAATCGCGAAATTCAACTAAATGCCGTTGACGTTTACACACGCACTGCGAACGTACAAACTCAAGCGGCATACCACGATGCAGCCCGTGTCATTAACAGCAATGTTAGACATAACCTCTAAGGTGCCGGCAAGAAATTATCAAGGGAAAATCAAATACTGCTTAGAAGTGGAAAGGTAGTAGTCTTGGATTCTGAGGAGAACGGAAACAGAGCATATCTGAAAATCGACAAAGGATTGAATCGCATCGTTGGATGGAATTCACATGGCGGTCAAAATCTACCAGTGTGATTAATATTGTTCGGGCACTTAGTACGTAAGATTGCCACCACCATAAATTTGGAAAACCTAGATAGCTATTTAAGTTGGACAAACGATAAGATTGAAGAGTTTTTGAAAAGAGTTAAAATTGTCGATCCTAAAAAACCACAGCAGCAACTCTCTATTGATCCAGTTCGGAAAAGAATAAACAGTGAACCGATAGCAATGGAACTAACGAAATCAAAAGGCAGGAATGTCTAACAAAGTAGTACATATCCAACCAGTACGTCTTTCTTGTCCAGGTAATACCACTATTATTTTATTGATTCTCAGAAGCTACTGAAATATTCAAGAACGTTCCGTAATTTGGTCCAATCAACTTACAGTCGGCCCGGCCTAATGCTTGGCTATAATTTTTCATAGTATCAACCGATATTATGATTCACCCTTTTAACCGCTTTTGTATGTACACGAAGTTTACCCTGCAAGGAACATTTGCTTTCCTTGTTTTCTCAATCATTCTTTTAAGTTGCGACGCTGGCGACGCTAACCCCCAAGCTGTTGCTGATCCCCGGTACCAAGCAGAGTCAGATAGACTTTGTGCAGGTGGAGGTAATAGCAACTACATTATTGGAAGCGATCCTGATCAATCTGTAATCTCGGCCAGCAATTCACACTTTGGCCGTTAAGGCAGCTGTAAGCCCTACTCTTGCTACCTTTCGGACATGAAAGGTACGACTCCCGCTAATGATTTTGACTTCGATCAACTCTACGACCGCATTGCCGTGGCACACTTTGAACACTTAAATACCCTTGATGAGAGGCGGTCCAACAAGAGCGTGACCATCAGCGATGCTTGTAAAGCGGGCTTTGCGGGCTATTCATTAAAGGCATCCTCGCTGCTCGACTTTCGACCTAAGGCACCCGCCGAAGAAGCGAACCTGATGCAGTGCTTCGATATCAATAAAATTCCGAGTGACAGCGGACTCAAAAAATTACTCGATCGAGTGGATAGTAGTAGGCTACGGGGTGTTTTTGATCGAGTGTACGACTATTTAAATGACCACGGAGTCATTGACCGCTACCGCTTTTTTGCCGATCACCTAACGGTCAGTATCGACGGAGTGCATCATTACGCTTCGAAGAAAATCAGTTGTCCGGCTTGTCTGGAAAAACACCATCGGGACGGTAGCGTAACTTACAGTCATTCACTACTCAGTGCCGCCTTGGTGCATCCTGATCGGTCAGAAGTATTTGTGTTGGATAATGAGCCCATTGTACAACAGGATGGTGCGGTGAAAAATGACTGCGAGCGTAATGCAGCTAAGCGACTTTTTGCGTCCTTAGCTACTACACTAGGTTCACAACCAGTAACTTACGCCCTAGATGCTTTGTACGGTTGTGCACCCATCATTGAGCTCATTACCCAGACCTCTCCACTGTGGAGATATGTTATTAACGCCAAGCCGGGTAGCCATAAACATCTGATGGACCAGTTTAACGAGCGTAATAATGCCGGCCAAGTCCATTGGCGTAAACTACGGCGTAAGGACGGCAGCTACCAGATTGCCTATACGACCGATCTTGAACTTAACGCTAGCAATAAGGGGGTAAAGACCAATATGGTGGTCTTACATTACAAAGCTAAGAACGGTAAAGAGACTACATTCAGCTGGATCACCAATCTGGAAGTAAACGGAGACACCGTGATGCAAATCACGCAGATTGGTCGTAGCCGTTGGAAAATTGAAAACGAAGTATTTAATACCCTGAAAAACCAGCAATACAACTTCAGCCACAACTTTGGTCACGGGCAGGAGCACTTAGCTACCAACTTTGCCTATCTGATGATGTTAGCTTTCACTATCGACCAGCTACGCCAGTATGGTAGCCGACTCTTTCGCAGTCTACACCGTGGACTCAAGACTAAGAAAGCCGTATGGGATGCCATTCGAACTGTATTCAAGATGTTTACATGTGCCAGCATTGATGATCTGTGCCATAAAGTGCTCAGTATCTATGAGTTGAGAATGATCAAAGTCTAAAGTGTGAATTGCTGACTCACCTTACGCAATCAGCACTAGGGAAGGGATTGAAATTAGAGTCGATTTCTATCCATATGCTCACCCAAATCATTCTAGAAAAATATCAACTGCATATCCAATCAATGTAACACCAAATCCTACTTAAATGGACGACAAACAAATTATTGAACGAATAAAAATTCTTCTAGAGGCAGGTCGACCTTTTTTGTCTAATGATACTATAGACGGTGTGACCCATTACCTTGTCCATGACGAATACGAAATGGCGTTCGAAGGACTATTATTAGATCTGATTGAGGTTAATTATTGGCCTCCGAAGATGGATGTTGACATGTATTGTAGGCTTGGATATAGGTTAAAACTATCTAAAGAAAGTGTATTTAGAGTTGACTTTTGGGATATGTTGATGCGCTATAATGTCACACATAATACTGCCGAAAACTGTAAATTGATGTACTAAATTCGCCCCTGACGATCATTGCTGCAGCGTCATGTAAGACCTCTACTATCATAGGGCTTCCTAAAAAATACAGACTCTCCAGCCGCCAACGCTGAGGATTGCCCAGTTCAGCGAGCATACCCGTGGCGCGATGATGTGGCCAATCAAGTATATGCTTCCATATTGACCGTAATTGGCGCTCCTGAAGCGCCATATATGCGATAAAATAGGTCAAAACTACCGTCGCGGCCAACTTTACCAAGTTCATTGCCAGTAGAATAAGCGATACCTCGGCCTTCGTCGTTTGCGGCAAGCGAGTATGCAGTCGGGCCAGCCCGTACCGCTCTTTTGCTTCGCCAAATTTGCCTTCCACCTCGCTACGCTCGTTATTCCGTTTTCGTTCCCGCCCCTTTTGATACTTGCTCTGTTTGGGCTTGGGACCCAATGGGACCCCACCCATGTGTATATTTCTGGCTTTGAGCCACTTACGATTTTGGCGCGTCCAGTAGATTTTATCGGCAAGTACCCGGCCCGGGTAGTAGCCAAAACGCGCCCGATAGCCTTCGAGCTGAGTGATGAGATGGTTAGCCTCGTTGAAGGCGTTAAAGTCGATCTGATCGGCTCTGGTGAAGCCTTCGGTCATCGATGCGTTGATCTTAGGACCGAACTCGGTGTTTTTCACGCTTCCTTTTCCCCGTTTGACGGGTCGCACGTGCGGTTGCCCGACGCTAACGATGCGCTCATCGATCCGACGGCGACGGTCGCGATGCATCAGCACCTGTTGCCGGTAGATTTCCTGAACGATCCAGTACTGTCGACGCAAGGCAAATGACCACCCACGGGCTCGGCCAGCCTCTTCGAGCTGATTGAGCATCGAGTTGATCGTCTTGAGATTACGACGCAGGTAGTGAGGCTCATAGAGTTGGCAAACACCCCAGCCATCTCGTCCTAGGGCACAAGGGCTTCCATCCTTACCCAGCGATTCTTCGCACTCAAGTGCTGGTCGAACGGGGTAGTGAAAAGCTCAATTTGCGGTGGGCGGCAGGGGTGTAAACGATCATCTTTCAAATCCAAGGTTCTGGTAAGAAGATTCGCCAAAAGCTTGGATTTAGCTATATTTGAAGAAATCAATTCCCCCCTTGAAGGCTAATGTGCATCAGGGATTGGAAGGTTTTTGAGGGAGCCCTGCTTAACTGCCTAGTTAGAATTACAACCGAATACACTTTCAGAGCCCCCCCCCTCCGCCACCACCTTAATCATGGCATTCCTCCTAACCAAAAATCGTTGCATATACCCATTCAAAAACACCAAGTCCACTACCCTACCAACCAGCCCGTAGGGACTCTTAAACGCAAACCGATCGATCATCAACGTTTTACCGGGAGCAAGCTCTTCGAACGTATGCTGATGCTTCATGAAAGCGAAGTTACCCTCCAGCATCTCATCCGTAAAGCTATTCGGTGTATCCATCTGAGTGATCTCTACCTCCAGCTCAAACCATGGCCCGAAGTGTTTAGCACGCCAGCGGGTGACGTCTCCCAAGTCCATCAAACCCTGGCGTTTACCGGCAATAGCTCGCTCCTGTGTCTGGCTGGCGGATTGTAGGTGTAGATCAATCGATCGGGATAAATCGAATACCTTTTTACGATCGCTATTGATAACCGTATGTAGCGTAATAATTCCCATGCAACACTATAACACCCCACTTATCCGAAGGTGATAAACAAGCATGATCGTTTTACCATCTATAATCTCCCCCTCCGCTATTTGTTGCAGGGCTTTATCGATGGGTAATTCCAGTACCTCGATGTCTTCTTTTTCTTCGGCGACGCCGCCACCCGCTGATTTCTTCATGGAACGGTCGTACTCCCCGATGTAGAAATGCAGCCTTTCGGTTACGGACCCTGGCGACATATAGGCTTCGAATACTTTCGTGACGTTATCTACGTGGTAGCCGGTTTCCTCAATCGTTTCCTTGCGAATGCAGTTGAGGGGGTCGTCGCCATCGAGTAAGCCAGCGCAGGCTTCTACCAGGAAACCATCGCTATTTCCGTTTATGTAAGTGGGGAGGCGGAACTGCCGGGTGAGGATGATCGTCTTCCGCCGCTTATTGTACAGTAGAATGGTCGCGCCATTCCCCCGGTCGTAGGCTTCCCGTTCTTGGGTTTCCCACTGCCCTGATTTAGCCCGGTAGTCGAAAGTGTACTTTCTGAGTGTGTACCAATTGTCGGATAAAACGGCAGACGAAACATTTCTAATTCTACTGTTCATTGTTGGTGATTTCGTCCAGCGAGGTGAATATTTGCAGGCCAAGGGATTGGGCAACCTCAACGTCTTTGTCCGCGCCCTTCGAAGCGCCTTCTATACGTAAGACCCCGTCGCAGCTACGCAGTACCCGGTGAGCGATGGGGTAAGATATCGATGTGTAGATCTCGTCACCGACTTCCACGGAGCCGGCGGTTCTCATTAACGGCAGGGCCAACCATTCACCGACGATCGGGGTATGGCCCTTGAGGAATACCCGGTAAGCGTAGTGCTCCAGTGCCTGCAGGTTTTGTTGTATCAGGTCCGGGTCGTCATTCGTACCGCTCCGGTAAGGGCCGGAAATCATGATCATCATACCGAGTTCTTTTGCAGTGCAAAGATGAGCCACCCCCCCGGCAATAACATTAAGGTAGATTAAGGCTTCTCCTTCCTTTTCTTCTTCACGACGGAAAGGAACTCGGGCGTGATGCCCAGATAGGAAGCAATGATCCGTTGAGACGTTAGCTGTTCAAGCTTCGGAAAGCGCCTCAGCAGCGCTAGGTAGCGCGATTCGGCGGTCTCGCTGAGCAAACCTACCGCACGCCGTTGCTCCCGGATGTATGCGTGCTGCATCATCTTGCGAAAAGCCGATTCAAAAGCCGGAGAAGTAGTCACCATCAGATCGAAATCCCTTTTGGATAAGCCATAAATCACGGAATCCTGTAAAACGTCGATGTTGATAACGGACGCCCCCCCGGTAGTAAAGCTATCAATATCGGTGATCCACCAATCCTCAAATGCCAGCATGATGGTGGATTCCTTCCCCTGCTCCGTACGCAGATAGCTACGCAGCACCCCGGAAGCAACGTAATAGAAATGGTTACACCGTGAGCCATTCGTTAGCAGGACGCTCCGCTTACTGACCTCCCGCCGCTGGAAGTACTTAGTGACTTCGTTTATGCCATCGAATGGAGTACGCCTACTCAGGTTGGCCGCCAGCGCCGCTAGTTCGAAGGAAATCTGAGATTGAGGGTGCTCGTCTTTCAGCTGGTTAGCGGTCATACCAATTAAGGTAATGCCTTAGTCACCGCCAACACAACCTCTTCCCCCCCAGGCAACTCCAAGGCCTCCCCCGCAACATCTCCGTCGAGTACCAAACTATCCGCCAGCACTTCCTCCGAGATGTAATCTCGATAGGCGGTAGCAGCAACCTCCACGGCCTCCGACCCCTGCAGGCGGACACGGATGCGATCCGTCACCTCGTACCCCTGCTCTTTACGGAGATTCTGGATGCGATTGACCAACTCACGCGCCAACCCCTCCCGGGCCAGCTCCTCGGTAACGGTCACGTCGAGGGCAACGGTAAGTTCGCCGTCACTGGCCACCTTCCAGCCGGGGATGTCTTCGGTGGCGACTACCACGTCTTCCATCGTTAGGGCCAAATCCTCCCCGTCGATGGTCATCAGAAAGGCGCCGGACTTTTCCAGCAGAGCGATGTCGTCGGCCTGCATCGCATTGATCTCGGCGGCAACCAGCTTCATGCGTTTACCGACCTTCTTACCGAGTACGCGAAAGTTGGGCTTGATCGATTTCTTGAGGAAGTCCGCATCCGTCAGCAGTTCGACCTCCTTGATGTTGGTCTCGTTCTTAATGATGTCCGCTACCGCCGTGACGCGGCGTTGAACGTCGGCGTCCGTAGCCGGGACCAATATCTTCTGGAGCGGCTGACGCACGCGCAGGTTATCCGCCTTACGGAGGGATAGCGTGAGGGAACTCAGGCGCTGGGCGTAACTCATCCGCACCTCCAAATCTACGTCGATCAGGGACTCATCCGCGGCGGGCAGGAGACTGAGGTGGACGGAAGTGGCCTGATCGCCTCCGGCTACCAGATCGCGGTAGAGGCGGTCGGCGTAAAAGGGAGCTACGGGAGACATCAGTTGCGCTACCCGCACCAGACACTGGTGCAGAGTTTGGTAAGCAGCGCGCTTGTCGGCGGACATCTCCCCCTTCCAAAAACGGCGGCGGCACTGACGTACGTACCAGTTAGACAATTCGGCGTTAACGAACTGCTCGATGGCCCGGCAGGCCGGGGTGGCGTCGTAAGCGGCGTAACGTTCCGCCACGTCCTTCGTCAAGCTGTTCAGTCGGCTGATGATCCAGCGGTCCATTTCCGCGAGGTCCTGTTTGCGGACGGCTTTGTCCGCATTCGGGTCATAACCATCGACGTTCGCGTAGAGGGCGAAAAAGCCGTAGGTATTGTGTAGGGTGCCGAAGAAGATCCGACGCACCTCGGCGATACCATCGGCGTCGAATTTCAAGTTATCCCACGGGTTAGCGTTGCTCATCATGTACCAGCGGGTAGCGTCGGCGCCGTACTTCTCGATGGTCTTGAACGGGTCGGCCGCATTGCCGAGGCGTTTCGACATCTTCTTACCCTCCTTGTCCAAAACAAGGCCGTTCGAGACTACGTTCTTATAGGCTACGGAATCAAAAACCATCGTACCGATCGCGTGCAGGGTGTAGAACCAGCCACGGGTTTGGTCGACGCCTTCGGCAATGAAATCGGCGGGGTACTTATCGGCGAACCGCTCTTTATTCTCGAAGGGATAATGCCACTGAGCGTAGGGCATGGAGCCGGAGTCGAACCACACGTCGATCAGATCGAGCTCCCGACTGAGCTTCTTACCGTTCTTCCAGAGGACGACCTCGTCGATGTAGGGGCGGTGCAAATCTTGGGGGACGGCCTGCTGCAAACCGAGCTCACGATTAGCCGCCGCAACGCCTTCCTCCAATTCAGCTAAGGAACCGATGCAGACCTCTTCCGTGCCGTCCTCGCTGCGCCAGATCGGGAGCGGGGTACCCCAGTAGCGGCTGCGGCTCAGGTTCCAGTCGTTGAGGTTTTCGAGCCACTTGCCGAAGCGGCCGGAGCCGGTCTTCTCCGGTTGCCAGTTGATGGTGTCGTTGAGTTCCGCCATCCGTCCTTTGACGGCGCTGGCTTTGATGAACCAGCTATCCAGCGGATAGTAAAGTACGGGCTTATCGGTACGCCAGCAGTGGGGGTAGCTGTGCTCGTATTTAGCGACGTTGAACGCCCGGCCGCGCTTCTTGAGGCTGACGGCGATGTCGATATTGACGTCTACGTAAGCTTTTTCGTCTTTATAATTCTTCACGTAGCGGCCGGCGAACTCACCGGCGTCTTCGGTAAATTTACCGGCTTTGTCTACCAGCGTGAGCGAGCCGATGCCGTTGGCTTTGCCTACCGCCATATCGTCCTGGCCGAAGCTGGGGGCGGTGTGGACGATGCCCGTACCGGCGTCCGTCGTCACGAAATCACCGGAGATGATGCGCCAGGCGTCACCATCTTCCGGCATGGGGCCGGCGAGTAGCCGCTCGTAGCGCATCCCGACCATGCGTACCCCGGTGAAGGGTTCGGAGATGGCTTCTACGGTAGGTTGGTTATGCCCGCCGAACCACTTATCGATCAGCTCCTTCGCGAGGATGACGTCGTTAGCTTCCTTGGTGTAGGGGTTCGTCGTCCGTACCTTGACGTATTCAATGTTCGCACCGACGGTGAGGGCGGTGTTGCTCGGTAGCGTCCAGGGGGTGGTCGTCCAGGCTAAGACGTGAACTTCGGTACTGTCCGGGGGCCCCATTGCCGTCCCTACGAACTCTGCACCTGCGGACTCGCCATCATTAGCTCCATTAACGGACGACACCGGCAAAGTAAACAGCCACTCCGAATCCGCGTTGCGGACCGTTTCGAACATTGCCACGACCGTCGTATCCGTCACGTCCTGGTAGGCGCCCGGCATGTTCAGTTCGTGGGAGCTCAGGCCCGTGCCCGCCGCCGGGGAGTAGGGCTGGATCGTATAGCCCTTGTACATCAAGCCCTTGTCGTAGATCTGCTTGAGCAGCCACCAGACGGACTCCATGTACTCCCGCTCGTAGGTGATGTAGGGGTTGTCGAGGTCGACCCAGTAGCCCATTTTGCGCGTGAGGTCGTCCCACACGTCCTTGTAGCGCATGACCGTTTCCTTGCAGGCCTTATTGTAGTCGTCTACGCTGATCTTGACGCCGATGTCTTCCTTGGTGATGCCAAGTTCGGATTCGACCTTGAGTTCGATCGGCAGACCGTGGGTATCCCAGCCGCCTTTGCGTTCGACGCGCTTGCCGTTGAGGGTTTGGAAGCGGCAGAAGATGTCCTTGATCGTCCGCGCCATGACGTGGTGGATGCCCGGCATACCGTTGGCCGAGGGGGGCCCTTCGTAGAAAACGAAGCTGGCCTCAGCGCCCCGCTCCGTGATGCTGCGTTGGAAAACATCCCGTTCTTTCCAGAATTGAAGGATGGCGCGGTCGACGTCGGGCAGGTTGAGCTTTTTGTATTCTTGGAACATGGTCGGGTCGGGGAGGACGATTTGGGGCGCAAAAGTAGGAACTAAAAAAGCCCCGGCGGAGATGGGTCCGTCGGGGCTTTTGGCTTTGCAGTTATAGCAGCGGACCTACGGACGCGGGGCGTTCGAGATAATTATACCGCCAATAATTTGAAGCGTAGCCATATGACAAAACTAACGCGCACCCTCGAAAAACGATTGCCGAAGGCAAATTCCGCACGGAAAATTCGCGCAACGGACATATTTTTTCCAAAATCACACAATATTTTCCAATCGATTGCTTGGTTGTCGCTCAATTTATCCTACCTTAGAAGCACGATGAGGCTATTATATATTCCGTAGCCTCCTCTTGAAGATAGTTTTCATTTGGTTTTTTGGGGTTATTGGGAGGCAACGGCGTTGCCTCTTTTTTTGTGCCCGCCCGGTAGCGGTCGACGGACCCTGGGTTCGGAAGCCTTCGGGCGTGGCCGCAACTAATCGACGTGCCTTTACTTTGTAGTCAGCACTGATCTCCCCCATATGCAGCACGGCACCGTCGTTAAATCTACCGGCAGTTGGTACAACGTTCAATTAGATGACCCTACGCCCGACGGCGCGATGCAGTTACGCTGCCGGGTGGCCGGGCGCTTTAGGTTAGAGGATAAGGACCTCACCAACCCAATTACCGTCGGCGACCGCGTCGGCGTCATCATCGAAGCGACGGGCGACGAAGAGACGGGGGCCATCAAGGTCATCGAGCCACGGCAAAATTACGTCGTGCGCCAAAGCCCCCGCAAGAAGCACGAGTTGCACCTACTCGCCTCCAATATCGACCAGGCGGTCCTCATCGTTACCGTCATTTGGCCGGACGTCAAGCTCGGCTTCATCGATCGCTTTCTGCTTATGACGGAGCCGTTCGATATTCCTACGACGATCGTATTCAACAAGGCCGATCTGTACGGTGAGGACGAGATGGAGACTTACGAAGTCATCCGCAGCATCTACGAAGACATCGGCTACCGGGTCGTGCTCGTTTCGGGGCAGGAGGCAACCGGCCTGGCCGCCTTCCGGGAGCTGCTCCGCGACAAACGCAGCCTGCTGAGCGGGCAAAGCGGCGTAGGTAAATCTACCCTGGTCAACGCCGTCGCCCCCGGTCTTGACCTCCGCACGGGGGAGCTCTCCGATTACACCGGCAAGGGCCAACACACGACCACCTTCGCCGAGCTCTATACCCTACCCTTCGGCGGCGAACTCATCGACCCGCCCGGCATCAAAACCCTGTCGTTCAACTATTTGAAACCCATCGACGTCGCCCATAACTTCCGCGAGATCTTTGCCCTGAGCCCGGAGTGTCGCTTCGGTGGTACGTGCCTGCACCGCAGTGAGCCCGGCTGCGCGGTAATTGCCTCCGTCGAGGCGGAGGACGATCGGGTAACCGACCTGCGCTACAACAGTTACATCACCATCCTGGAGGAGGTAGAAGAGCAGAATTACTGGGAGCGCAAGAAGGTCTAATAATCATAGATGATGAGGTAGAGCAAGGCAAATACCCCCGACATCAACAGCACGTTCATGATTTGCCTTCGCCGTTTCTTTCGTTCGGCGGGTGTCGGCCCGTAGCCCGGGTCCTGCGAGATCGTAGCCAGTACATCTTTCTGCTTTCCGTAGCGATCGAGGTAGTTATTAAAGGTGTGGCGGGGGGAGGGTTCCGCCCGCAGGCGTAGCTTGCCCTTCCGGTTGACGACGATGAGTCCTATCCTGTTTTTGCGACACTGAGTAAGCAGCGTTTTGTAGCCGGCTTCGTCCGCAAACGTATCCTCCCCGATAGCGATCCACTGTTCGTTAGCCGGGTAACGCCCGAGTTGCTCGATGGCGCTGACCGATTTGAGCGCACTCAGCTCCAGCCACCGGGCGATGTTGCGGATCAAAGCAGAGCCCAGCAGAAAAAGGCCCAGCAGCAATACGGCATTGATGGCGTTGAAATACCACTGATACCCAAGCGTGCCGGAGAGGGCGAAGAGGAGCGCGAGGGTGATGATCCTGGCCGTCCACCTCAGCCGTAGCAGGTGGTCTTTCAGCCGAAGTTGGTGAATGGTCGTACGACTTTTTGCCTCCACCACGACTACGTACGGGCGCTTGCGCGCACGCATAAAAGCAATAAATACGTCGGCCCGCTTCAGGCGGGTATAAGCCTCCGTTGCGACGTAGGCCGGGCGGCGGCGGTAATATTCTTTGTTCAGCCGACTGGCCACCGCATTTTGCACGAAGCGCTCCGACAGGGGTTTATCCGGCATCGCGGCAAAACTAACAAATTATTGGGAAATAGGTTTTTTTGCGAGTTCGCAGGTGCAGGGTGTTTGATCCAGGGTCTGCAACCCTGGAGTAAAGAGCATGGTTTTGGGTGGTGTTCCGCCGGCAAATGCAATTTAAACTAAGAACATTTTGTTTTACCTATGCGAACCGACTACCTTGGCGGCGGAAAGAGCGTGCCCGCAAAGCATGCATTCATGTTATCGACTACTTACGCCAGCGCCGTCGAAGGCGTTGACGCCCGCCGCATTACCGTGGAGGTAAACGCCGGTGGCCCCGTTCAGGAAGGAAAAGCCTGGTACAACGTTGTCGGCCTACCCGATTCCGCCATCCGCGAAGGCTCCTACCGCATCGAAGCGGCCATGCGCAACTCCGGCTTCGGTAGCGTCCGTACCCGCGCCGTTATCAACCTCGCACCGGCCGACATCCGCAAAGAAGGCGCTGCCTACGACCTACCGATTGCGTTGGCGCTGCTGAACGCCACCAAACAAATCACGATACCCAATATGGAAGACTACCTCATGATGGGTGAGCTCAGCCTGAGCGGGGGTTTACGACCGATCAAGGGTGCCCTCCCCATCGCCATCCAGGCAAGAAACAAAGGCTATAAGGGTTTCCTGCTTCCCCGGGAGAACGCGCGGGAGGCGGCGATCGTCTCCAAACTACCCGTTTACGGCATCGGCAACCTGCAGGAAGCCGTAGATTTTCTTACCGGTAAGACGCCGATCCCCCCAACGGTGGTAGATGCCCGGGAGGAGTTTAAGCGCGATGCTACCTCCCACCAGGTCGACTTCTCCGACGTCAAGGGGCAGGAGAACATCAAACGTGCGATGACCATCGCCGCGGCGGGCGGCCACAACGTCGTTCTCGTCGGGCCGCCCGGCGCGGGGAAGACGATGCTGGCCCGCCGCCTCCCCACCATCCTCCCACCGCTGGATCTGCACGAGGCGCTCGAAACTACCAAGATCCATTCCGTAGCCGGCACCCTTCGCGCCGACCGCGCACTGATCACGAAGCGCCCCTTCCGCTCCCCCCACCACACGATCAGCGACGTAGCCCTCGTCGGCGGCGGTAGCTTCCCCCTGCCCGGTGAGATCAGCCTGAGCCACAACGGCGTCCTCTTCCTCGACGAACTACCGGAGTTCAAACGCTCCGCCCTGGAGGTCATGCGCCAGCCGATGGAAGAACGCCGCATCGTCATCAGCCGCGCCAAGGTGACCGTGGAGTTCCCCGCCAGCTTTATGCTCATCGCCAGCATGAACCCCTGCCCCTGTGGCTACTTCAACCACCCGGATCGCGAATGCACCTGCCCCCCGGGCGCCGTAAAACGTTACCTCAACAAGATCAGCGGCCCGCTGATGGACCGCATCGACCTACAGGTAGAGGTCACCCCCGTAAGCCTCAACAAACTCACCAATCAGCACCGGGAGGAAGAGGGCAGCGCAACGATCGCGCAGCGCGTCCTGGCCGCCCGGGAAATTCAACGACAGCGTTACGCCGGCGAAAAATCAGTCTACTGTAACGCCCAGATGCCGAGTAGGATGGTCCGCGAATGGTGCGCCGTGAACAAGTCGGGGCTGAGCCTCCTCAAAACCGCCATGGAGCGCCTCCGCCTCAGCGCACGGGCCTTCGACCGCATCCTGAAAGTATCGCGGACCATCGCCGACCTGGATGGAGAACAGACGATCGGCAACCACCACCTGGCCGAAGCGATCAACTTCCGTGGCTTAGACAGAGAAACTTGGGGCGATGCCGTTTAGAGTTTGAATTTGCTGATGCGCTCGTCGAGTACGTCGCGGTAGCTTTTACCGACGGGGAGGTTGGTCGTCTTGCCTTTCTCCTTGACCTCGATCGAGTTGCCCTGCACCGCTTCGATCCGTTTGAGGTTGACGATGTAGCTGCGGTGAATCCGCTGAAAGGTATCGCTCGGCAGGCGCTGTTCGAGCGACTTCATGGTCTGTAGCGTAATGACCCGATCGTTCGGCATACGGATGATGACGTAATCCTTGAGTCCTTCGATATAAACGATCTCCTCCAGGTTGACCCGCACGAGTTTTTTATCGGCTTTGACGAAGAAGAAGCCGGGGCCGCCATCCTCCACGGTACCGGCTTTTCCTTTTTGCTTCATTTCTACCTGCTCTACGGCCCGGTTGCAGGCTTGCAGGAAGCGTTCGGTACTGATCGGTTTGACGAGGTAGTCGAGGGCATTGAGTTCGAAGCCGTCCAGCGCGTAGTTCGGGTAGGCGGTGGTGAAGATCGTCACGGGCGGGTCCTTGAGGCCGCGGAGGAAGTCCGTACCGGTAAGCTGTGGCATGTTGATGTCGAGGAACATCAGGTCCACATCCTGCGCCTTGAGCAGGTCGTTGGCTTCGAAGGCGTTGTCGCACTTCCCGACCAGTTCGATTTGGGGGATGCGCTCGAGGTAAGTTTCCAGGATGTCCTGGGCTAGGGGTTCGTCGTCGACGATGATGGCGTTGATCATGGGTGGAATACTCTGGTTGCTTGATTGGTGTGCTGCGTAATCGGGTGCGCCGGGGGTAGCCGGACGAGCGGAGCGGGGTTCAGCGTTAACTCCAGCCGCACCGTATACGCGGAGGGCGTTTCGTTTACTTGCAGATCGTATTCGCCCGGGTAGAGCAGATCGAGGCGGCGGCGTACGTTCACCAGGCCTATGCCGCCGCTGGGGCGGTTTCCGTGCAGTTGCTGGGAAGGCATCACGCTGCCTTTGCTGTTCTCGAGTAGGAAGGTGACCGTATTGCCGTTCACGCTCAGGCGGGCATTCACGAAGCCGTCCTTAATATTGGCGTTCACCCCGTGCTTGAAGCTGTTCTCCAGAAAGGGGATGAAGATCAGAGGTGCGATCATCTGCCCGGCGATGAAGCCTTCTACGTCGAGGCGCATCTCTATGCCCTTACGCTGCCGCAGCCGTTCCAGATCGAGATAATTTTGCAGGTAGTTGACCTCCTTGCGCAGCGGCACCTTCGGCTCGTTGCATTCGTAGAGCATATAGCGCATCATCTCGGAGAGTTTGATGACGATATCGGGTGCTTTGTCGTCTTTCTTCAGGGTGAGGGCGTACAGGCTATTGAGCGTATTGAAAAGGAAGTGCGGGTTGATCTGGCTTTTGAGGAAGCGCAGCTCGGACTGCATCGTTTCGTTACGTGCTTTTTCCTGCTTGCGGTTGGCAACCAGCCAGTCGACCATGATCTTACCCACCGTGCTCAAAGCCGCCACGAGGAACATGCTGACGAAGTAAGAATTCAGGTTATCGAGAATATCCATCCGAATACTACCCGACTTAGAGAAAAGAATGTACTTCAGTACCAGCTTTAGTGGTGTGAGGACCAAGGCAGCCCCGAGTAAGATAAAGAGGTAGCTCCAGATAAAACCCTTGCGTAGGTACTTAGGGAATAAGTAAAGGAGGTTGAAGTAGACGATGGTCGCGTAGAAAACGACATTCACCAATTGGCTGCTGAGAGAGACCCAGAAGGAGTAGTTGCCGGTCCGCATCTCGGTAGCTACCAGCATCAAAAGGAAGGCAAACCAGCCCCCGGCGTGGTAGAAAGGGCGCCGGGTAAGCGTTCGCCCCAGATTGTCCAGAAACCGACCGGTTTCCAGCGCCACGCTGTCCTGTGTCGTTTTCGCCATTCAACCAAAGTAAGCAAATAACGCCTGACCGGGTTCGTAAGCATTCGACGGATACCGTGATCCAGTAGATGAACGGTTTACCTGAGTGCCGGGGGGGCTACTGCACGACCACTTCCGCGCCGGCGGTGTGGCCCGCAAATTCGGGGGCGTACATACACTGAATTTTTCCTAACCCATTACTGAACGAACCGGTGTAGGTGACGAACAAATCGTATTCGAAAGTATGGGTACCCTTGGGGAGTTGATCCATAAACAGATTGGTAGCGAGATCGCCCGGGGCGAAGTAGTAGCCTACGCCTTGCTGATATTTGTAGGCGGAGAGCTGTTCTACGGGTTCGAAGGTAGCGGCGCGCCGATCCTTTAGGTGAACGTAGTCGAAGTCGCGGTCCGCCCGCACTATAAGTCGGACGGTAACCCGGTCGCCCGGGGTAAGGGGTTCGTTGGCACTGATGGGTACGAGCCGCTCCCCTTCCTCGGTAGACTTGCGGTGGAACAGCTCCCGCTCCAGGCTGAGTGGGGCGCCTTCCGTCGAGGCAGCTACGTTTCTCGCTAGCTCGGTATACTGATAGTAGGTACCTCCCCATACCAAGTTGTTCCCTTTATTGCGTACTTCGGCGGTAGCGAGTTCGCCGTTCACTTCGTCTCCGACCCAACTAGCCTGGAAACTACCCGTAGCGGCCTCGGCCGATGACTGGGCGTTCGCCAGACGCCGCTTAAGGTCGGCGGGTTGGGAAGTATCCGGCCACTTCACATCTATGGCATCGCCGGCTTCCGCCGTCCAGTTCGTTCCACCGTTGAGGAGAGCGTAGACGGCGGCGGCGGTGCTTTTGGTGGTTGGCCAGCGGTTGGTACGCTTGTTGGTTAGCAACCAAAGCCGCATCTCGTCCAGCTCCTTGGTCGTGCCGCCATTGAGCCGGAAGGCTTCGAGGATGCGGCAGTGGGTCTCGATCGGCAGGTCGTTCCAGCGAAAGCCTCGGTCGTACTTCCAGTACATCCCGAACTCATCCTTTTGCAACGCCCGTTCGCGTAGGGAGGCGATGATGTTATCGGCGGTGGCGGCAGCACCCGAAGTATTGGTAAGCTGGCTGGAGGCGGCAGCCAGGAGTGCCTGCTCGTACACGCCGTATTCCGTCCAGCGCTTGAAAGCTTGGCTGGTGTAAAAAGCCAGGGCGGTGCGCGACATCGTACCCTTCGGAGCTTCCCGAGTAGTGAACGCCCGCGCGTAGAGGTAGTGGATGAAGTAGCTGCTTGGCTGGTATTCTTTTCGCTCTTCCTCCTTTGGCGTAGCCTCTAAAAGGCGTTCGTAATCTTCCGCTAGTTCGAGGTCGAGGTAGCTCATCGCCCGTTGCCGGATAGCAGTTGCTTGCTGCCGCTGGCTACTGGAGAGCACGCCCAGCTGGTCCATCCTGGCGAGTGTTTCCAGCACATACTGGGTCATGTAGCGATTTTGCGGCCCTCCGGGGAACCAGCTGAAACTACCGTCGCTGCTTTGGCGGCGGGCGAGTTTGCTCAAGGCCGTTTCCTGCCCTTCGGCCAGCTGCTTGAGCTTGAAAAGATCGGCGATTCTGGCGCGTTGCTGTGCTTCCGATTCGGCAGCGCGTACCCAGGGGGTTTCGGTGAGTAACGCCTGTTTTAGGTGCTCGTTTCCCGCCAACTGCCCCTGCAGCGCCGTCGTGTCTTTTTGCCAGGTCTTGAATACTTCTTCGAGTATGGGTTTATCCTTGATGGTAACGTAGGCTAGCTGATTGGCAAAGAAGCGATTGGCTAATTGCTCGGTACATTCATAGGGGTATTCCATCAGGTAAGGAAGCGCTTTGAGCGCCATCCAGGCTGGGTTGGTGGTAGCTTCGAAGGTGTAGCTGACGCTCTCGTGCGTATTGCTCGTCCTATCCTTTAGGTGCGGCGTGACCACGGTTTTACGTTCGCCTTTCTTTAGGTAAAACGCTTCGGTGACGGTAATCAACGTGCGGTCGGATAGAATGGGAATGGCGTTTTCTTCCCCGTCCGTAAAGCTTCCACCCGTGGCAATGACGCGATAGCCGATCAACCCTTTTTCCGCTAAGCCTTCCGGAATGTCGAGGGCAAAACAAAAGGGTTTACCGATGCCCGCCGGAATGAGCTGCTCCTCCTGCCGGCAATTAGATACGTTACCAGCCTCGGCGTCGAGATCGAGAACGGCGTTCGTATGCGGGTCGAAGTATTCGATAGCTACCCGTACCTGCATATCCCGGCCCGAAAGATTATTGACCCGGGCGGTCAACTCCAGGGCGTCCCCCTCCCGCAAAAAGCGCGGAACGTTCGGCAATACCATCAGTTCTTTCTGCGTCAGGATCTCTTGCTCCGAATAGCCAAAATTAAGCTGGCGGTCGTGGCTCAGTACGCGGAAGCGCCAACGGGTCAGGGCCTCCGGGCTGGTAAAGGAAACGGTAAGTTCCCCGGCGTCGTTGGTGGTCAGCTCCGGCAGCCAGAAGGCGGTCTCCTGCAGATTACGGCGGATGGAGGGTTCGGGAGCAGGTAGGCCGGCTCCCTTAGCTTCGTAATCATCGGCGGAGAGGTCGGTAGCTTCCTGAACTTCTTCCTGAACGGTTTCGACGTCCAGCATCTTCGCTCTGGCCGGTGCCGGAGATGCCTGAGTAGCAATCAACCCTTCAAAACTGCGACTATTGGAGCGCGACCACCGCAGCGGGCTCAAGTCCAGTACCGGTGGTGAAATAACTTCTTCGTAGTCCACCTCATCCTCGACCGGATAGGCGCTGGTCTGATTCACATTTGCAAGAAATAGCGTGGCGAATTGTTGATAGCTCCGGAACTGCGGATAGGGACTTGTGGCCCACGATGCGGCCGGGGCGATTTGATCCAAGCTTGCATCGTACATGGAAGCCAAAGCAGCGGCGTGAATGGGCGAGCCGTCCGCATGCTTCACCTTCAACGTCCATGTTTCCGGGCTCCCCGGCCTCAGTTTATCGCGGAAGGTGGCGTAATCAACGACCAATTTCTTGTTATCCCACCCGAAAGGAATGGAATAGGCATATACCTTTAATTCACCCCGGTGCACGAACGATAGATCAAATTGAATACCCCCTCGATCCGCTTCCGTAGGCGTATAGCTGATCGTTGCCGCTCGCTGAACCGCCGTCGTTCGCATATCGACCCCTTTTCTACTAGAAAATTTGTAGGTCAGGTGAGAGATTGCGCCGTCCGCTATAACCCGAAGATTGTAGGGCCTTCCCGGTTGTGGGGCGGTAGCGTCCGGTATGACGGTAAATACTACGCCTTCCGGTAGGGTGGGGCTCGCTACGTCGTGTACCTCAAACAGAACGGGGTCTCCGGGCGTACCGTCGGCGTACTCCCAGTCGATGCGATAGTAGCCGGCTGCGTAGTTTGCCAAAGACAATTTTGTTTCCGCCCGCGTGCTTTCGATCCGAAAGTCTCGACCATTGATTTTGGTTTGTTCTACGGGCCAGTCTTTCAGCGCGGGGCGCTTTCGTGGGAGGAGGCCGGGGAATAACTCCTCGTACTTATCCATGGATAGCAGCGGCACCTCGGGAAACTCCCACTTACGATCGTCGCGGCTTGCGTAGGGTTTTCGAACCTTATTTACGGTATAACTGATTCTGGTCGTCTCTTCCGGCCCGACCCCGGTGATGACCAGCGAATCGTTCGTCGTGTAAACTTCTTCGGTACGGATAGCCACCGCGGGCTTCTGACTCCGCAGCGGAACCGCTATGGAGGCGGTGCGCACCTCTCCGGTAGCATCCGCTACGTCTACTTCAATGGTGTACTCGTATTGTCTGCGCAATCTAGCCAGGTCGCTACTGGGTAGGAAGGCAAACGAGAAGGCACCGCTATCGTCCGTCTGGCTTGTTCCGAAGGCGACCAGCTCGCGTTCGGTAGCGGGCGGGTTACGGAACCAGTAATACCACCTACGTTCCGAAACGAACACCCGATAATTCACCCGCGCGTCGTTGACCGCCGCGCCTGCGTACAGAGACGCCTGGCCGTCGATCGATGCGGAATCTCCGCCTACTACGGACGTTAGAGAATCGAGGGTTACCTCAAATTTCGGTCGCTTGTATTCTTCGACGCGAAAGGCAAGCGAGCCGCCTTCTGTTTGTATCCGAAAGGTACCCGTCAGGCCAGACTCAGGTAGCCGGAAGTCAATATGAAACCGACCAAACTCATCACTCGTGACGGTTGCCGTTTCTAATTCCTGGTAGTTGGCATCGCGTAAGGACAGCTCTCTTTCCTGACCCGCCAGTAACTTCGGTAGGCCCAGGCGATCCTTCAGCATAGTAATACCGTACAGGCGAACCGTCTGACCCGGGCGGTACAGTGCCCGATCGGTAAATAGCGGGGTGAAGGGGTATTCCCGGTCATTACGATCGCGTGCGTAGCCGTAATCGTAGATGGGCTGCGTTACGAGCTGATCCTGCCGGCTGCGGAGGATCAAGAACTGACGGTTGCGCTCCGAGCGCGGCAACTCAAAGCGGCCCTGATCGTCCGTTACGACCGTACGCAGTAAGGTAGCAGCCCCTCTCCGCCGGTTATTTGCTTGCTTAATCTGAACGGTCACCCCAGGCATGGGCACACCGTCGTCGGACCGCTGGACTTCATAGCGGGTGCGTTCGCCATCGTAGTGCGATAACAAGACCATTTCGCTCACCTGAAAAGAAACGGCCGTTACCATGGTGGCTTTCAAATCAAAAACTTCTCCACTGGTAGCGACTAACAGGTAGACGCCCGCGGGTTGCCGCCTCAGCCAGGTTTCCGTAGTGTGTTCTTCGTGGTCGCTCAATACTGGGAGTTCAAAAGATTCTCGGGCGGCTTCCTCACCACTCAGCAAACGTTCAATCTCTTCCCGGTCGGATATGACTTTGGCCAACCCGTTAGTGTATGCAGGCTCATCCAGGCGAATCAGCCGGTAGTTAAGGCGGGTAGTATTCCGGTAGCTATTAAATACTAATATGTTCTCCTGCGGTGAATAGACTTCCTCAACTTTCAGAGCGAATGACGAGCGAAGTATCTGAGCCCGTAACCTGGCTGCTTCGTTGCGGTTAGCGGGTGTGGCGCCGTCATCAATCTTATTCAGCAGATTCAGTGCGGCCACTTTAGGTTGTGAGATACCGGGAACGTCATTCGTGGCGAGTACGGCGGCTTGCCGAAGGAGGAAGACTTCTCCCCCACGTATGTTTCGGTATTCCAGGTAGCGAGCCTGCAAAAATTCGAGGTAGGAGCTGTCAGGTACCCCGAGCTGCCGGAGGTAATCCGTACGAGCCAGGTCAGCCTGCAGTAAACCTTCCGATGCCCCCGGCAAATGATACCCTAGTTGTTGCTGGTAAAGACGCAGTCTACGCGCCGGCCCGGTGGCGGAGTCTAACTCGTCCAGGTCGAGACGAACAAACTTCTCGGCTGAGACCAAGTAGTTCACCGCGGCGGCCGGGGCGGGGTTATCCAGGTTAAGTAACGGGCCGGAAAGGATCGTGGCTACCCGTTCGGCAATAAGATCATAGAGGTATCTACCCCCGGGTCGTTCGGCTTCTCCCTCGATAATCGCCGGTACGGAAGTTAAGTCCGTACGCTGACGACTCGCTTCCTCGAGGGCGGTTAGCAGGTACCGATCGGCTGCTTCCGCTAACTGCCGAAGCGACCAGTCAGCTAACGGGGTCGAAATACCGGGCAAGGTATCAACCGCGCTTGCCGTGGCGTCCCTCAAGCGATACGCATTCTCCTGCGCGTAGGCATAGTACCCCTGGCCGATCAAAAAATTAAGTACGGGCCTTACTACGCGCCGGCCGGTATTTTGCGCTAACTCTTCTCGCAGTAACCGAATACCGGCGTCCGTACCCGCTTCAGCCAGCTCGATGCTAAATGCCGCGCGATAAGCGAGGGCTCTCAGCATATCGTCCTGGTCACCTGCGGCCTCCACGGTACGGTAAAATTCAGTGGCCTGAGTAAGCGCGCTGCGGTACTTACCCTCGGCGGCCAGCTTATCAATTGCGTCGTAAGTGGCTGAATAGTCCTGAGCCATAAGATAGGTCGTGAAGGAAAAAAAGATGACTAAACTGAGTAAACGCATCATAGAGCTTGTACGATTTGCCGGCCACCTGCATGAGGTGAACGACGGTTACTGTAACGGGTATACGGGCGGGAGATGTGTACGCTACACCCTTTGCACAAGTATATCCGTTAAGAAACCTTTATAATAGGAAGAACGGCCAAGTAGTGGTGACGGGCTACCCGCCGAACTCTTCGAGTGCTACCCGGCGCACCTCGTCCGCTACCCGCCAGGCGACCTGCTCGTCCAGCGTTGGGGGGATCACCTTGTCGATCGACGGCTGCCGGATGTGCTCGGCGATGGCGTGGGCCGCGGCCAGTTTCATGTTCGGTGTGATTCTCGGTGCGCGTGCGTCCAGTGCGCCACGAAATATACCGGGGAAGCCGAGAACATTGTTGATTTGGTTCGGTAGGTCGCTTCGCCCGGTACCCACGATGGCCGCGCCACCGGCTCTGGCTTCCGTCGGCATAATCTCGGGGGTCGGGTTGGCCATCGCGAATATGATGCTGTCGCGCGCCATGGTAGTGATATCCGTTCTGGTCAACAAATTAGCTACGGAAACGCCGATAAATACATCGGCACCGACCAGGGCGTCCCGCAGAGAGCCCGTCTTATTTTCTTGGTTAGTGAACTCCAGCAGCTCCAGTTTGGCGTAGTTGAGGTTATCGCGATCCCGGCTGATGATGCCTTTGCTGTCGCACACGACGATTTCCTTTACCGGCGTTGCGTAGTCGGAATCCGGGTTGTCGATGGCTTTAAGCAAACGGGCAATGGCAATTCCTGCCGCGCCGGCGCCATTGATGACGACCTTCAGGTCCTCCATCTTCTTATTGACCAACTTGCAACTATTAAGTAGGCCAGCAAGCGTAACGATGGCCGTGCCGTGCTGATCGTCGTGAAAAACCGGGATGCCCAAATCCTGCAAACGGCGTTCGATCTCAAAGCTGCGGGGGGCGGAAATATCCTCTAGGTTGACGCCACCGAATACCGGGGCGATCAGCCTTACCGTCTCGACGATCTTATCCGTATCCTGGGTATCCAGGCAGATCGGGAAAGCATCGATGTTGGCAAAACGCTTAAACAACATGGCTTTTCCTTCCATGACGGGTATCGAAGCCATCGCACCGATATCCCCCAAGCCAAGCACCGCCGAACCATCCGTAACGATGGCTACGGTATTACTTTTAATCGTGTACTTATATACGTTCTCCGGGTCGGCGGCAATAGCCCGGCACGGTTCGGCTACCCCCGGGCTGTAAACGAGGGACAGATCATCCTTACTACGAACGTCCATCTTAGTAGACACCCGAATTTTACCCTTCAGTGATCGGTGCAGGTTTAAGCTTTCTTCGAAGTAGTCCATACGGGAATTTTGCGGGGGCAAGGTACGACCAGAGGACTGAGATTGATTGACCGATCTACCAAAACACAAAGTTTATACACAAAATTTATAAAACATTTTGTAGACCGAAAGCGCCGCCTCATATTTGCCGTGAACGAATTGATCGGCTTTAGCCCGCGCTCGCTATCTGCGATAAGCAAATGCGCGAAGACTTTTTACACTTCATCTGGCGGCAGGCGCGCTTCGATCTGCGCGATCTCCTGACTACCACCGGTGCCACTCTCGGCATCCAGCACTTCGGTACCCACAACCACGATGCCGGGCCGGACTTCAGCAGTAGCCGGATATCCATCGATGGCGTATCCTGGGCCGGGAACGTTGAAATTCACGTCAACGCTAGCGAGTGGTACGAACACGGTCATGAGACGGACCCACAATACGACAACGTGATCCTTCACGTCGTTTACGAGGAAGACCGCCCCGTTTACCGCTCGGACGGGCAACGCATTCCCTGCCTGGAACTCTTTGGCAGAATCCCCCCGGGCATTTACCAGGCCTACTACCGTTTGCAACGGAGTGAACAGTGGATCCTCTGCCAGCAACAAGTTGACACGGTTCCAGGCAGTATCATCGAACAGTGGCTGGAGGAGCTATTGACTGAGCGCCTAGGGGAGAAGAGTCTGCGAGTGACCGACTGCCTCGAGCGCACCGGGAACGACTGGGAAGATACCTTCTACCAATTCCTGGCGCGCGCATTGGGTGGTCGCGTTAATTCCGATGCTATGGAAACGCTCGCCCGCTCCCTACCCTTACGCACCTTACTCAAACATAAACATAGTTTACTACAGATCGAAGCGCTCCTCTTCGGCCAAGCCAGCCTGCTGCCAGATGCTGATGAGGACGAGTATGTGAAGCTGTTGCGCAGAGAGTATGAAATACTGCGCATTAAATATCGATTGCGGCCGATCCCTAAAACAGCCTGGCGTTACCTACGTCTACGGCCAAACAGCTTCCCGACGGTACGGATCGCTCAACTGGCTACTATGATCTTTCGCACCGGTCAGCTATTCGGAAAGTCCCTGGCGGCAACCTCAGTAAAGGAACTGACCAATATGTACGACGTGGAGTTAAGCAATTATTGGCGCACCCATTACCGCTTCGGCAAAGAAGGATCCACGGGCAAACGTCGTTTGGGGTCGACTACGATTCATTCAATTTTGATCAATACCGTTGCACCGGCCCTGGTAGCTTATGGGAACCACCGGACCGATGAACGATTCATCCAGCGCGCACGCCTGTTGCTGGCGGAACTCCCGAGCGAATCGAACAAAATCATTCGTAAGTGGGCTCAAACAGGCATCGCCAGTGACTCCGCCGGAAGCAGTCAAGCACTACTTCACCTGAAGCATTCTTATTGCGACCGGAAACGATGTACGGAATGTAGGATTGGAAGTCAGCTACTTTCTTCGCAGTACGCGGGCCATAATCATTCTCCGGATATGTTAATGGAAGCTGCACTGCTGATGTACGGTGCTCCCCCTTCGTCACCACAAACTTAGCCCACTCCACCGGGGCGTCGCTCCCAGCGGCTAAATCGATAGGCTAACTGGTTTTTAGCATCAGGTCGATGGCCTTCGCTCCAAATCTCGGCCCACTCCTCTGGGTCAAGGGCGGGAAAGAATGCATCCCCACCCTGAATGCCCGCATCCACCTTAGTGAGGTAAACGGTTGAAACCAGTGGTAAACTCTGACGGTACAACTCCCCCCCGCCGATGATGAATGAGCGCGGGCTGTTTAGTACGGCGGAGTGGTTCAGCGCCTCACGTAAACTATGTGTGACGACAACCCCCGAAGCGGTAAAGAAGGCGTCGCGAGTCAGTATGATATTGGTTCGCTTTGGTAGTGGCCGGCCGATACTCTGAAACGTCTTACGGCCCATGATGACGGGGTGGCCAAGCGTAACTGATTTGAAGAATTTCAGGTCCGCGGGCAGGTACCAGGGGATGTCCCCGTTTTTTCCGATCACACCATTACGGTCCGTCGCCACGATAGCGGAAAGTTCCGGTGTTTTCTTCAAATCAGTCATGGGGGCGAAGGTAGGTGCTGTGGGTGAATCCGCTGGCCGCGGGGGGCAACTAGCAGCCTTTCAAATGCTATATTTGCAACAAATAATTGTAGGTTTTGCCAAAGCCCGCCGCTCCCTCTTCACCAGACGACTTCACCAGTGCGGGGATCATATATGCCGATATTATCGTTCCTCTTTCGGTAAGCCAAACCTATACCTTTGCGGTACCCGAAAAGCTGGTTGCCGTAGTCAGGCGCGGCCTGCGCGTCGAAGTCCAGTTCGGGAAGAATCGCCGCTATACGGGCATCATCGACGAGTTGCACGGGCGTGCGCCGGGTCACACCGCGAAGGAAATCCTCAGCGTGATCGACGTCGAGCCTACCGTCACAGAAAAGCAGCTCGCTCTATGGAAGTGGATCGCGGATTACTACGTATGCACCTTAGGGGAAGTGATGGCCGCCGGCCTGCCCAGCCACCTCAAACTTACCAGCGAAACGCGAGTAACACTGAGCCCCCTCTACAGCCCGGATGCTACCGACCTTAACGACGAAGAATACCTAGTCGTCGAAGCCCTTACCATCCAAGAAATATTGACCTTGAGCGATATCAAGGATATTCTGCAGAAGCAAACGGTACTGCCCGTCATCCGAATGCTGATAGACCGTAAAATCATCTACCTACAGGAGGAATTAATAGAGCGGTACAAAGCGAAGTCAGTTACCTGCGTACGCTTCACTGAGGTATTTACTTCCGAAGAAAGCTGGAACCGGGCTTTTGATTTAGTGGGTCGGTCGGATAACCAGACGAACGTCCTACTGGAATACATTCAACTTGCTCCCAAACTACCATTCGTCCGCCGAAGTGATTTGACGAAACGTACGGGTGTCACTTCATCCGTCATTAATGCCATCGTTAAGAAGGGCATTTTCGAACTGTACGATCGACAGATCAGCCGCATCGCGGAAGCCGATGGGTTACAGCAAGCCGGTCACCCCCTTAGTTCGCAGCAGGAAGTCGCGTTGACCGAAATACGCTCGGCGTTCTCCAAACAAAAACCGGTCCTACTCCACGGAGTAACCGGTAGCGGAAAGACGCGGGTTTACCTGGAGGTGATGCAGGAAGTAATCGGGCGCGGCGAGCAGGTCCTTTACCTTCTTCCGGAAATCGCCCTGACGAGTCAGATCGTAAAACGCTTACAGCAGATATTAGGCGACCAGATCGTCATCTACCACAGCCGGCTCAATAGCATGGAGCGCGTAGAGATTTGGAAAGCCGTACTGCGGGGGGAGAAATCCATTATCGGGGCCCGCTCCGCCGTCTTCCTACCCTTCAAAAAGCTCGGCCTGGTCATCGTCGACGAAGAGCACGACCCTAGTTTCAAACAGCACGAGCCTAACCCACGCTACAACGGGCGTGACGTAGCGGTCTATCTTGCTCATCAGCACGCTGCTCACGCCATACTCGGAACGGCTACTCCGAGTCTGGAAAGCTGGGAGAATAGCCTTAAAGGGAAGTATGCATTAGTTCGTATGCGGGAGCGTTTCGGCGGCCTTCGACTACCCGCAATCGCCGTTGCAAACGCCCGGGAGACGAACGAAAAGGGCGTCTTACATCCCTTCTTCACCCCTACCCTGCTCAATGAGATCAAGAGGACCCTTGCGCGCGACGAGCAAGTAATTCTGTTCCAAAACCGCCGCGGCTTCGCGCCGACCTATCATTGCCTCAACTGTGAGCTAACCGTTCAGTGCATTAACTGCGACGTCAGCCTCACCTACCACAAATTTAAAGAGCAACTCCGTTGCCACTGCTGCGGCTACAGCAAGCCCCCCCCGGAGAGCTGCCCCGCCTGCGGCAGTACCGAGATGCGCCTGAGCGGAACGGGCACCGAAAAGATCGAAGACGAACTAAAGATCTTCCTCCCGGAGGCCCGCATCGCCCGTATGGACCTCGACACCACCCGCGGTAAAGACGCGTTGGGCAAATTAATCAACCGCTTCGAAAATGGCGACCTCGATATCCTCGTCGGCACGCAGATGGTCACCAAAGGGCTCGATTTTGAACGCGTAGGCCTCGTAGGCATCATCAATGCCGACCAGTTGATGAACTTCCCGGATTTCCGCGCGGACGAACGCGCCTTCCACCTAATGACCCAGGTAGCCGGGCGGGCTGGGCGAAAGCACCGCCAGGGGAAAGTCATCATTCAAGCAACCAACCAAGGCCACGTACTGCTACAGCAGGTCGTAGATCAGCGGTGGGACGACTTCATCGACAGAGAGCGGCACAACCGGCAACAAAGTGAGTTCCCCCCCTACGTCAAGATGATTCACGTTCAGGCGCGCCACCCCAAGCGTTCCACGGTCATAGAGGCAGCTAAACTGCTGCATTCCTGGTTGGCCCCGGTATTAGGAAAGGTAATCACGCCACCCTTTGAACCATCCGTAGCCCGACTACGCACTTACTACCTACAAGATATGGTAGTACGCGTTCCTTTAAACCAACTCGAAGTTAAACGGGTAAAGAGCATACTGCTCAAAGCAGTAACTCAGTTATCAGTCACGGCAAGGCTAACCGGCGTACGGGTTGTACTAGACGTCGATCCTTACTAATCGCGGTACGGATTACCCCCCGAAACGGGGATCGGCCCGAACTGGTAGGTCCGAGCCGAAACGAAAGAGTCCGCACACAACGCACGGCGGGCTCCATTCGCATCCCACAGTACTAAGCTAAATCTCTACACCTGACGTGTAGAGATTTAGCGGGCGGCAAGTAGTTTATCCTTTTCGGACGGACCCGCCAGAGCTAGCGTCCGTGTTGACGGTGCTGGGCTTTCCACTATAGCGAACCCGCCCGCCGGAGCTGGCATCGGCTTTAAGCTTTTCGCTTACGTTCACTTCGATGCCCCCACCGGAGCTAACATCGGCGTCGGCTTCCTTTGCCTCCAAATCTTCAGCGTGAACCTGACCGCCGGAGCTCGCCTCGGCTTCGATGTAGTCCGCCGTGCCGGCTACCTTGATGTTACCACCGCTGCTTACGTCCGCCGTCACGTCACGGCCGCTGAACATAGCCTTAACGGTGGAGCCGCTACTGGACTCCAGTTTCAACCGGTCGCCTTTGAACTCCCCCGTGGTATAGATGTCCGCGCTGCTCGAAGCATCGAGCATTTCTAGCTTCGGCATAGTGACGTACACCGTGATGTCGCGTTTAGGCTGTACGTTGACTTTATCCTTAAATCCGATCTCCAGCGTATTCCCAAAGACCTTTGTTTCGACGTATTCCTGTAGGTTTTCCTCCGCTTCCACGCGCACTGAAATGGTACTACCCGGTGTAACCTCTACCGTTAAACTACAGCAAGCTTTAACTCCTTCGAAGCCATCGACTTCACGCTCTTGGGTGATCAGTTTCCCGTCGCCACGGACGGTTTTAGTGTTCCAACCCCAGTTTTGCGCGTGAGTAGCCCCGAAAGCAAAAGTCAGGAGGAAGAGTAAGACGGGTAGCCGTTTCATAGTAGTTGGTTTTGATTTGATAGCTAGTGTATTTAGAGGGACGAGAAGATTCATGGACCGTTGCATAGTAGCACCAAGAAATACGAAAGCCGCCCCCTCATAGAAGGGGCGGCTTTGTATTTCACCGTCTGTGGATGAGTTCTAGTCGCGGTCGCGGCGATCGCGACGGTCACGGCCACCTCCTTTACGGCGGTCACCTCGGTCGCCCCGGTCACGACGTGGGCGGTCTTTGGCGGCCTGGCGCTCGGCTTCCAACTCTTCGTCGGTAGGGATCGTACCGTCAGCGCGCGGCATGATGGCTTTACGACTCAGGCGAAGCTTACCCGTTCGCTCGTCGATGTCTACAATCTTGAACTTCACCTCGTCACCCTCGCTGAACACGTCCTCGACGCTATCGATGCGGCTGTGGCTCATTTCACTTACGTGCAACAGGCCATCCTTACCGCCTTCGAAACCTACGAATACCCCGTAAGGCATAATGGTCTTGACCGTACCGGTGTAAACACCACCGACTTCGGGCGTGAAGGTGATCTTCTTGATTCGTGCAACGGCGTCCTCGATGGAAGCCTTGTCATTGGAAGCGATCGCGATGTGGCCCTTTCCGTCTATCTCGTCGATGTTGATGTTCGTACCGGTCATCTCCTGAAGCTCCTGGATGATCTTACCACCGGGGCCGATCACGGCACCGATGTAAGACTTCTCGATGATCAGTTTGACGATCCGGGGGGCGTGCGGCTTGAGGTCGTCGGCTGGCTCGGAGATGGTCTTCGCCATTTCACCGAGGATGTGCAAACGACCTTCGCGGGCTTGCTCCAGCGCTTGCTGTAGTTGCTCGTACGGCAGCCCGTCGATCTTGATGTCCATTTGGCAGGCGCAGATACCCTTTTCGGTACCGGTCAGTTTGAAGTCCATATCGCCGAGGGCGTCCTCATCACCGAGGATGTCGGAGAGGATGGCGATCTTACCGTCTTCGGCTACCATACCCATAGCGATACCGGCAACCGGGCGCTTTAGCTTTACGCCACCGTCCATCATCGCCAGCGAGCCGGCGCAAACCGTTGCCATCGAAGAGGACCCGTTGGATTCCATAATGTCGGATACGATACGGATCGTGTGCGTCATCTCGTCGGGGAGTACCTGACGGAGGGAGCGGTGCGCGAGATTGGCGTGACCGACCTCCCGGCGGCCGGGGCCGCGCATGGGTTTGGTCTCACCGACGGAGTAAGCGGGGAAGTTGTAGTGCAGGATGAAGTCCGCGTAACTGTTTTCGTGGGCGATATCAACCATTTGCTGATCGGTCTTGGTACCCAGCGTAAGGCTGGTCAAGGCCTGCGTTTCACCACGGTTGAAAATGGCCGAGCCGTGGGCGGAGGGCAGGTAGTCTACCTCCGTCCAAATGTCACGCACTTGGTCGAATGCACGCCCGTCGAGGCGGATGCCTTCGCTTAGCATCAGATCCCGGATGGTCTTCTTCTGAATCTTGTTGTAGGCGGCACTCAGGTCGGAACTATTCTCCGTTTGCCATTCTTCCCCTTTTTCTTCCAGGACGGCTTCTTTAAAGTCCGTCTTTACTTTCTTGAACGCATCTTTCCGCTGCTGCTTGTTCAGCTTACCGCGGGCGACGTCCTGCACGGCAGCCTTCACCTTCTCCTCTACGTAGGTGACGATCTCTTCGGGTACCTCATGGATCTCAACTTCGCGAGTAGTGGCTTTGTCACCGACCATTTCGCGGAGTTTCAGTTGGGCGTCGCACATCGTTTTGATGGCTTCGTGACCGACTTTCAGTGCTTCGATGATGGATTTTTCGTCTACCTCCTGGCACTCGCCTTCCACCATCATGATGTTATCGGCGTCCGCCGCCACGATCAGGTCGAGGTCGGCATCGGAAAGCTGGCTACGGTCGGGGTTGACGATGTATTCACCGCCCACGCGGCCAACGCGGCATTCGCTGATGGGGCCGGCAAAGGGGATGTCGGAAGTCATCAGAGCGGCCGACGCGGCCAGGCCGGCCAGGGCATCCGGCATCACCTCCGGGTCGAGGCTGATCAAGTTGATGATCACCTGCGTATCAAACATGTAGCCTTTCGGGAAGAGTGGGCGGATGGCGCGGTCCACCAAGCGGCTGATGAGGATTTCGTAGTCGTTCAGGCGCGTTTCGCGGCGGAAGAAGTTACCGGGGATGCGGCCGGCGGCGGCGAACTTCTCCTGGTAGTCGACACTTAGGGGGAAGAAGGACTGTCCTTCGCGCACGCTGGTGCCGGATACGACGGAACAGAACAACATAGTTTTGCCGCATTTCACGACGACGGATCCGTCAGCCTGTGTGGCCAACTTGCCGGTTTCGATGGTGACTTCCCGCCCGGTTGGCAGGTTAAAGCTCACCGTCATTGGGGTCTTATTACCCATAATTATATAAGATGACTTGGTTAGTTATTCAACGTAGGGGCACACGCATAGCGAAAAGACGCCACGGGCGCGTGCGTAAGCAAACTACAGCCTTGTAGGGAGGGGGGAGAGAGTGTCGTAGGGCACCCTGAGGAGATGCCATATATTACGCCGGTCATTCCGCTATCCGGCCGCCGCACATTTGCGGGCGAAGTGCTATAGTTCATTTATTATGGCGCGAAGATAACAATTTATAGTGGAGCCGACCGTCGTTAAATTCCGGTGGTTACCCAACGAATTTGCGTAGGGCAAGCATCGAACCGACGTGCATGGCCTCGTGCATATTGTTGAAAGCTAACGCGTCGTCGATATCCTTCAATTCCACTCCGTAGCTTGTTTGATACGCCTTGAAGTTCGAGAAATCTTGCTTCCCCGTGTCTGCTTCCAATTGCGCTACACCGATAGTCAGTTGTTTGAGGACGTGCGCTATTTCCACCTCGTCGGCGGGTGCGTCCGGCTTCGTCCCCTTGCGATAACGGTTGATGAAGTCTCGCCCCGATGGCGTGCGTAGATCCGTCAGCCCGTAAGTCAGCAACTCCATCGTAGCGATGACGTGGCCGGCATTCCAGATCAGGTTGTTATTAAACCCTTCCGGAATATGGTTCAATTGATCGGAGCTCAGGCCGTCGCACAGGCGAGCAATGTTGTTTCGAGTCGCGCGTAGCAGGTCGTAAGCGTTCATGGTAGCGTAAGTTGTAAGTTGGGAAGGACTAACCGCCGCCGTTGGTTGAGCCCGTCCGACCCGAATAGCGATCGTTGCAGGGCGATGCTGGACCCGGTATTTAAAAAGTCGCAATTTTTTGCCGCGTAGTCCGAGGCAGGGGGCCCGGGTTTAGGCCAGGTGTCGCGTTCGTCGGTTAATGACAGCGAACCCTTACCGCCAGTCTCGTTCCAAAGCCGTTTGGCCTGCCGCGCCGCCGCCGGGGAGGGGTCGATCACCGCTACGCCGGGCCCGACCACTGCCTGAATGTCTTCCTTGACCATCGGGTAGTGCGTGCATCCCAGCACAATGGTGTCGACACCGGCCCGGATCATCGGTTGTAGAATGTGTGCTAAACGGTCGTGAAGTACGGGGCTACCGGGCGCTTCCGCCTCGATAACGGGCACCAGGCCGTGACAAGCATTCTCAAGCACGGGGCGGCCCTTCAAATAGCGCTGCTTCAGGGCCAAGTAACGGCGGCTGGCCAAGGTAGCCTCCGTGGCCATGACACCAATGTGCTTACCCGACGCCGCCGGTTTCACCGCCGGCTCCAACCCCACGAATCGCTGTTCGGGAAAGTCTGATCTCAACTGGTCGATCGCGATACTAGTAGCCGTATTACAGGCTACTACGATCAGATCTACCCCCCTCCCCACTAGGTACCGTGTAATTTCCCTGCTGTAGCCTAGTATAGTATTAGCGGGTTGTGGCCCGTAGGGCGCCCGCAGGTTGTCTCCCACGTATAGCAAAGGAGCTTCCGGAATGGCTTGCGAGATCGCGGCGGCAACGGAAAGCCCCCCGATACCCGAATCGAAAATGCCGATGCTTTTTTTCGCCATGGGGGCGAAGGTAAGCGGCTTACAAAAAACAATTGCCCCTCGCTATCAATGCAGCGAGGGGCAATCGTATCGGTTTAAATCCGGGCTATGGCTTAGAGGCCGAGCTTAGCTTTAACCATAGTAGAAACATCGGAAGACTCTTCACCGTAGAGCAGCGTCTGCTGATCGAAGATGAACGTATAGCCGTTTTCCTCGGCGACGGCCTTAATAGCGTCATTTACCTGCTTGTAGATGGGCTCGAGTAGTTCGGCGCGCTTCTTCTGTAGGTCGGCAACCATCTGCTGCTCGAAGGTGGCGATTTCTTGCTGGCGGGCTTCGAGTTTGGCGGCTTCTTCCTGCTGTACTTTAGGAGCGAGGGTACCGGAGTTTACCTTTTCCTGAAGGGCGAGGTAGTCCGTTTCGAATTGTTGGACCATGTTCTGGCCCTTTTTCTGTAGCTGCTTCTGCAGGCTTTCGAGGTTGGATTCCGCAGCCTTCATGTCGGGCAGTTCGGAGAGGATCTCGGCGGCGTTAACGTAGCCGTATTTCTGAGCGGAAAGCGTGGTAGCGGTGGCCGCAAACACGAACACGGCCATCATGGCGATTTGGAAGAACTTTTTCATCGTATGGAGTTGAATAGTTGTCATTATGCGCCGGAGGGAAAGCTTGATTGTATTCAGGCGTAAGTAAGCTCCGGCGGGTGGTTAAGGGGATAGCTATTTTTGTAGCGCACGCAGGATGTCATCGGTCTTATCGTAGGTTTCGCTACTAAAGATGATCCCGGCGGAACCGGCACGGTCAAGAATAAAGTCGTAGCCACGGGTACGGGCATACTGCTCGACGGCTTCGTAAACGGCATCCTGAATCGGCTTTACGAGTTCCTGCCGGCGCTCGAAAAGAAGGCCTTCCGGGCCGAAGCGCTGGCGCTGTAGTTCGCGCACCGCTTTTTCCTTATCGACGATCTCTTCTTCGCGGGTGGAGCGCTGGTCTTCGGTGAGCAATACCTGCTCCGCCTGGTAGCGGTTGTACATTCCTTTGATGTCATCGTACTCCCGGTTGATCTCCTGCTGCCACTTTGCCGCGAGTTGATCGAGCTGTTCCTGAGCATCCTGATATTCCGTGATGCTGTTCAGGATGCGTTCCATATCGATGGAAGCAAATTTCTGTGCCTGCAAGGAGCTAACGCTCAGCAGGGAAAACAGGGCGATGGAGAAAAGAGAACGCAGACGCATAGGCGGATGATATTGAAAATGGCCCCAAAAGTACTCAGACTGGGGGCGAGCTTTGCTAAAGTAGACGTTCAGTACCTTACGAAGTTACTCCCTTGACGAAGATTTAACGTCTTGGGCAACTACCTAATACACTGTATGGCAAACTATTAGGCTTCAATGGCCACTACGATACAGATAGTTGTTTAACTTAATCTTAACGCCGGCGGGCCTCGGGGTAACAGCGTGTAAATTGCGGCTACCGCAAATCTACGATTCACGATGAAAGCTTCTATCCTGTTTATCCTCCTACTGGCTACCCTACCCCTTATGAGTCAGCACGCTCCACTAAAAGTAGCCGTTATCGGCCTCACGCACGCCCACGTTCACTGGATTCTAAGTAGCGGCCGCGCCGGTGACGTCGAGGTTGTCGGTATCGTAGAGGCGGACCAAGACTTAGCGGCACGTTACGCAAAGCAGTATGGCTATGACCTATCCAAAGTGCACCCCACGATGGAAGCGCTCTTTGCATCCACCACGCCGGAAGCAGCGGTGGCTTTCGGATCGATTCACGATCACCTGGCGGTGGTAGAGGCTTGCGCCCCGCGCGGCATTCACGTCATGGTGGAAAAGCCCTTAGCGGTCAGCACGGAACACGCCGAAAAGATGCGCGCGCTGGCGGTGGAGCACGACATCCACCTACTTACCAATTACGAAACTACCTGGTACCCAACTAACCACAAAGCCTACGAGTTAGCGGTAGAAGACGGTGCCATCGGCGAGATCCGTAAAGTAGTCATCCGCGACGGCCACCGCGGCCCCAAAAAAATCGGCGTCAACGAGGAGTTCCTGGAGTGGCTGACGGACCCGGTCCTTAACGGTGGCGGTGCCCTTATCGACTTCGGTTGCTATGGCGCCAACCTGCTGACCTGGCTACTGCGAGGGGAACGGCCGCAAAGCGTCACGGCCATCACTCAGCAACTGCAAGCCGAAAACAACCCGAAGGTTGAGGACGAAGCCATCATCCTAGTACAGTATGCCAATTGCGTAGGCGTTATCCAAGCCTCCTGGAACTGGCCGATCGGGCGCAAGGACCTGGAGATTTACGGCCTGACCGGCGCGGTGTACGCGGATAATAAACACCAACTCCGCCTCCGCACCCCGATCGGTTACGATGACTTTCAGGAGCGCCCTTATGTACTCGACGACCGCCACGCGCCATTCGACGATCCATTTGCTTACCTGGCAGCCGTAATCCGTGAAGAGGTGAACCCCGGCGAATACGACCTCACCGGGCTGGCTAACAACTTAATGGTAGTAGAAATACTGGAAGCCGCCACGAAGAGTGCCCGGACGGGGCGGACCGTAGGATTCAAATAAAGGCCAGACCGCTACGGTAGTCATCCAGCTGAAAACGATCATAAAATCATTCAACCTATATGCGTCCACCAGAGCAAGTCTATTAAAGAAAGATTTGATTTTCACACATTACACTGTGGAAATGAGTATCAGATACGCCGGTGAACCCTAGAAGGAATGTATAGATATCGCCGGCGCGAAAAAAGTTAAAGCCGACATTTTCCCAGTGCCCGAGCGGTTGCCCGCACAACCGGTCGAGTTCGGCCTCGTATGCCGTGCGATCGTGAGGGCCTACGTGGTATATGAGACTAGGTATTAAAAACTCAGCTGAATTCGAATACAAGACGCTACCGTTTGCATCCTGGTAACTGTAGGTTACGCCATGCATAGCAAACTGTATACCGTCCCGATCGGGAACCGAGACAAGCCGCTGATAAGGCCATGTGACGAGCCACTGATCCGAAACAGTAATATTCTGCTTAGAGTCTCTGGTGCAGAGCAGACCCATATCGCGCCAAAAAGCTAAACTATCGATTGCATCAAACGGCTTTCCGTTATCTACTAGATACGTTGTATTCACCGGGTCAGAAATATCACCGACGGTATAGTCTACGTAGCTCGTATCGGTGAATATTCTGAACTCATGGAGGGAATTCATTGGCTCTATCAATCTAAAACGCGGCATAACTACCGTATCCCCTGATTGGTCGATCAACCCCATCCCGTTTGGCGTAAAAAACGGGAAGGCTAGCGGCTTCGCTTTCGCTACCGACAAACAATTTACCTGGCTATCCTCGGGCCCGCACGCGGGTAGGATACCAACTGCCCATCCGATCAACAATAAAATAAATATACTTCTACCCCAGCGGGGTAAACACTCAAATACCGACCGATCGTTAAAATTAGTCATGGCTGTTGGACTTTGGCTCGGGTAGTCTTGGATGGTGACGAGGCGTTACAAAAATATACGGCGGGTACAGAGGACGCTATGATAATGCGCATTGGTCTCCCCCACGTGCCCGATCATAAAGGTGCGCAAATCCCCCCAACGGAAAAACTTACTCGCGACGAAGTCCCATTCCTCGTAGGGTTGCCCACAGAGTCTTTCCTGCTCCATTATATAAGCGCTTCTATCCCTGGGTCCGTGTTCGTAAGTTAGGTACAGAGCGAGATGCGCTCCGGTATCCTGAAATAGGATGCGACCGTTCGCATCCTGGTATCCGTATACGTTACCACGCATCCAGAATTGAATACCATCTTTGCTGGGCCGGGATATAAAGTATACGTAGGGCCAAGTTCCATATGTTCGATCGTATTCAAATACTGACTTTTCTGGATAGTCGTGGCAAACCATACCAGCGTTGATAAAGTAGTCGGCGCTATCAATAGCCATATACGATAGCCCATCCGTTTGGATGGATCGTTCATTGACTAGCTGGCGATCATCGCCAACTTCGTAATACATAAAGCTCGTATCTCTAAACAACCTAAATTCCAGAAGAGACGCCCGCGGTTCTACTAACCTAAACACAGGAGCCACCAAGGTATCGCCGGTTATACTGACCAGGCCCATGCCCGTAGGTGTAATGATTGGGAAGGCAGTATACGGCGAAACGACAGCCTCAACGCAATTCACCATGGGTGCGAAAGGAGGACTGCAGCTGCCGATTAAACCAAAGACAAAACACAATAAAACGAACCGTTTAACTTCCTCTATTCCATAGATAGTTATCGGTTGGCGCTCGGTAACAGTCATGGTTTTCAGGATATTGGTAAGGGCCGTGGTACTTCGGTGGTGTGTTGTGCATAGCTTTATTGAAACGCTCCAAAAATTTGAGGTTTCCTATGTCATTTAGGGTGGCTTCGAATCCATCGGGGTGTAAGAGCTTAGCGCTCATTAATCCCATATCGTCATCCGTACCCTGGTGTATCGTGGCTGGGTGAGTATGAGAGGTTCTATTATGACCTACCTCATGAATCATCGCAAGTGCTAACAACTCCTCTACTTTAGGAACGTATAACATTTCCTTATCCCTTCCGCTTCCGTACCGATTTTCAGCAGTCAACCTAAGATCACGAACTCTTCCTTCGGCGATGTGTACAGATAATCCAACCATCTGCCCGATGGAAGACGCCTCCCCTAAGACTGTTCCATCGGGCCTTGGATAGAAGGTATGCAGATGACGTTGTTCATCATTCTTTTCAAAGAAATTTGACAATAATTTAGCCTCAAGTTTTTTCATTCGGAAATAATCCCAAACCTCAGATGAAGTACGTCCGATGACGGCATAGTTGTCGGAGGGGTCCATGTATTTTGGATCGAAACTGGCAATAGTTCCGTGGATGAACTGGGCATATTGTATTACGTGGCCCAGATGCTGTGAATAGCTGTTAGCACACTCTATTAGTAGCCTTTCATCAACAGCGGCGGCGGCCCCCTCCAGGAAGAGAACGTAGACCATACCGTCCATTAGTTTATAGGGGGATGGAGGCTTCGTTGAGAAACCAAAGGTGTCAATAGGGGTAAAAAACATACCGCTAAGTTACGCAATATAAGGTACAACCGTCAAGCTATTCCGTTGAGCCTCAACGCTTCGCCTTCCGGGGCTTCCTCCTATTATTGCGCGGAGGGGAACCCCCGCCTTGCTCTTCCCTCCGTTCGTTTGCACCTGCGGCCTCGCCCGCTTTATTACCTCTTTTGCGGCGCGGCTTAACCGGCTGTTCTTCTTCCCCGTGTACTTTAAGGACGCTGACCAGTGCCATATCGATGCGGCGGCGGTCAATATCCACGTCTTCGATGCGGACGCGGACGGCGTCACCCATCTTGAGGCGCTTACCCGATTTTTTACCGGTGATGTAGAGCTTACCGGCGGCTACGTCGTAAGGCTCGTCCATATCATCGTAGCTGATCATGCCCTCTACGTAATTGGCGGTCAGCTCGACGAATACGCCGAAGTCCGCCAGGCCGTTGATGATACCGTCGAACTCTTCGCCGATGTTATCGAGCATGAATTCGGTCTGCTTGTACTTGATGGACTCACGCTCGGCGGTGGTTGCCTTGCGCTCCTGGGCGGAGATGTGCTTACAGGCCTCCTCCAGTTTCATGGCGTTCATCTTGTAGAGGCTGCCTTTGTCGAGGTTGGCGGCCAGGACGCGGTGGACAAGTACGTCGGCGTAACGGCGGATCGGGCTCGTGAAGTGAGTATAATTATCGAAGCCCAGGCCGTAGTGGCCGATGTTTTCGGTAGTATAGATCGCCTTGGCCATGGTGCGGATCGCAATTGGGCTCAACATCTTTACCATGGGGTCTTCCTCGGCGCGCTTGAGTAGCTCGTTGTAGCTTTTGGCGATGCTTTGGGGGGAGGTCAGGTCCATTTCGTAGCCGAGGGATTCGGCGAATCTTGCCAGTTCCCCCACCTTTTCGAGGTTCGGCTCGTCGTGAACGCGGAAGACGAACGGGATGAGGTCTTTGAGGCGCTCGGCCTTCTTCACCATGTAGGTAGCTACCTCGCGGTTGGCCAGCAGCATGAAATCCTCGATCAACATATTCGTGTCGATGCGCTCTTTGACGTAGACTTCAACCGGCGTACCGTCTTCATCGAGGCGGAAGCGGACCTCGTTAGTAGCAAAGTCGATCGCCCCGCTTTTAAAGCGCCGCTCACGTAGCTTTTTGCTGATCTTATCGAGGTCCTGAAGCTCATCGACGAAGTCGCCCGCGCCGGTATCGAGTACTTCCTGGGCCTCTTCGTAAGTGAAGCGGCGGTCGGAGTGGGTGACCGTGCGGCCGAACCAGCGCTTGCGGATCTGGTAAGTGTTGGGGTCGAGCGTAAAGACGGCCGAGAAGGTAAGTTTGTCCTCGTTGGGCCGGAGGGAGCACAGCTCGTTCGAGATGCGCTCGGGCAGCATCGGGCAGACGCGATCCACCAGATAAACGCTCGTCGTGCGTTGGGAAGCCTCGCGGTCCAGCGCACTGCCGGGCCGTACGTAATGGCTGACGTCGGCGATGTGGATGCCTACCTCGATCTGTCCGTTCTCCAGGTATTGAATGGAGAGGGCATCGTCGAAGTCCTTGGCCGTAAGGGGGTCGATGGTGAAGGTGGTGACCTCCCGCATATCCCGGCGGATGTGAATCTCCTGCGGGGTGATTTCGGCTGGTAGCGCTTTGCTCTCTGCCAGCACGTCGTCCGGGAAGGTGATCTGGAAGCCGTTGTTGATCAGGATGGACTGCATCTCAATCTCGCTGCTGCCTTCTTCTCCGAGCACGGCGGTGATGGTGCCGCTGATCTGCCCGAAGCGGTTCGGCTGCCAGTTATCGATGCGGACGACTACCTTCTGCCCGTCTTCGCCACCGAGTAGTTCGCTGCGGTGGACGGCTACCTTTAACAGGTGGCCACCGGGTTGCTCGACGTCGACTTCGGCGTACTTCGGGTATTCTTTCAGGGTACCGACGAAGTGGGATACGCTGCGTTCGAGGACTTCGGCTATCTCGCCCTCCGGTTTGCGGCGGCGGGTGGGCGTCCAGAACCTCACCTTTACCAGGTCGCCGTCCTGGGCGTTGTTGAGGCGGGTACGGGGCACGTAGATGTCTTCTCCGTCCGGCTGATCGAGCACTACGTAGGCATCCCCCGAGCGGGTGGTATCGACGCGGCCTTCGGCGTAATCGGAGCTGTGTTGCCGCTGAAAGTTTTGCGCCAACTGGTATTTGAATTCGTCGTTTTTGCGGACTTTTTTCTGGGTCGTCAGCTTATCGAGCGCGGTGAGTACGCTATCCGGGCTGTTTTTGATTTTCAGTTTCCGGATGAGTTGTTTAGGGTTGTATTGCTTTTGACCGTTCGCTTTTAGTTCTTTCAGTAGGGCGCGTTCCAAATCTCGCGCCTTGAGCTTCGAGCCCTTAATTTTTTTTCTTGCCATTATTGTGGTTGCTGGGTGTAGTTGCGCTAAGAAACAAGTGCTTTTACTTTAAGTTGACGCAAGTCGTTCAGTTCCGTTTCAGCACCGGGGCGGTGGAAAATGGAGGAGTAGGTCGTCCTCCAAAAAATAAAGACTACCCACCAAAAAAGAACCCCCGTGCCTAAATTCAGGCCGGGAGCTCGCTTTACACTCACTAGTATATGAAACTTAATCAACTATTCTTTTAACTACCTAAGATTACGAAAAGTTATATGAGTGGCCAAAAAAGATTCGTGTTACAAGGCAGTTTTTAACTTCAGTTAACCGAATGGGGCTCAGAAACGAGCATTTCATCGGATTTCCCCCGAAAAAGCTTCCACCAGAAGAGTGGTTTGACCAAATTTCCGCGGAGCTCGAGGTCGGTGTACATCCTAGAGAGTAGACCCATGACCTTGGGGTTGGCTACCACTATGGAAGTAATTGCATTTGCCAGCCACTTGACACCGACGATGCGTTGAAAGCGGTAGCTGAGTCGTAACTCCGAACCCAACACGCGGGCGATCCGCGTATCGTACGCACGGAGGTACTGAGCGTCGAATCTATTTTCCGCCAGGCACCGCTCCGCCAATTCGGCGGCGATGAAGCCCGAGTAGATGCCGTTGCCGATCCCCTCCCCCGTCAGCGGGTCGATCAGGTGGCCGGCATCCCCGATGAGCAGATAATTATCACCGGAGAGCACCCTTTCCTTGGAGCCCAAGGGTAAGCCGTAGCCCTCCAGGTCACCGATCTGCTCCGCCCCGGCGAAGCGATCCTTGAATTGGTCGGAGGCTACGATCCGGTCAAAGGTCTCCCGCAAATTTACTTTCCGCTTCTTCACCATATCCGAGCGTAAGCCCAAGCCAACGTTCGCCTCGCCGTTCGGGAGCGGGAAGATCCAGAAGTAACCGGGGGTGAGCTCCTCCAGAAAGTGGAGTTCGATGAAGTTATCCGGGTGAAAACCCCGTACGCCTTTGAAGTAGGCACGGACGGCCGCCGCATGGTGCTTTCTTTCCACCTCCAGGCCTGCTTCCTTTCTGCTGAAGCGCGAGTGTGCGCCCGCCCCGTCGATCAACAGGCGGCACTCCCACGATTGCCCCTGCTTCGTCGTGATGCGGTACCCTTCCGCCGTCTGCTCCCAGCTACTCACCTCCGTGTTGAGGTACAGTTCGATGTTAGCGCGCCGTTTGACTTCGTCGATCAGGAAGCCGTCGAAATCCATCCGCTTACTCACGTAGCCGGGGGCTTCGTCCGGCCTTCTTTCGTAGCCGACGGTAAAAGGAAGCTCGATGCACTTATTCGACGGGCTATAGAAGCGGATGCCCCATACGTCAGTCGGTGCGAAGCGCGCGCGCAGGCGGCCCATGATCGCCGGGTCCAGACGGTTGAGCAGTACGGGTACCTTCCCGCTCAAGGCATCGCCGCAGACTTTATCGCGCGGGAAGCCCGACTTATCGATCAGTACGGAGGGGATGCCGAGGTAGGAAAGCTTGAGGGCGGTGGCTGCTCCGGCGGGGCCGGCGCCTATTATGACGATGGGGGTCTGCTTAGGCATAGTGCGAAAGTACGGCATTACCGGGCGGCGCTACGCCCCGGACACCCCCGCTCCAAACAGGGCAAAATCATAGCGGCAGGGGTCATGCGCGTCGTACTTGCGCAAGGCGTCGGTAAGTTCGACCACGGCGGCCCAATCCGCCTGCTTACGCCTCAGCAGCCCCCACTCGCGGGCGACGCGCTCTACGTGTACGTCTAGTGGTAGGCAAAGCTGGCGCGGTTCGATGCGGGCCCACTGGCCGAAGTCCACCCCACGATCGTCCTGCCGCACCATCCAGCGCAGAAACATACAGAGGCGTTTGCAGCGAGATTTTCGGGCGGGGGTAGCCACGTGCTTCCTGGTTCGCCGGGGTGCATCCGGCAGGCTGAAGAACAGGTCGTGAAAGCCCTTGAGCGCGGGCGCTATGGTAGCATCCTCCGCGGTGAGGTGACGGGCGAAGGCATCTTCCAGGCTATCGTGCCGGCGGTAGTACCACTGCAGCCAGCGCAGGAAGTAGCGGGTATCCTCGAAGTTGAAGGTCCGGTGTTTCCAGTCGGCAAAGCGCGCGTAGTCTTCCTCGGTATGTTCCAGGATGAAACGGTGCGGCTCGCCTTTCATCAGTTCTATCAGCCGTAAGCCTTTGTCGATGATAGTTTGCCGGCGGCCCCACGCCAGGGTGGCCACCCAGAAGCCGACGATCTCCCGATCCTGCGGGTGGGTGAAGGCGTGCACGAGACCGATCGGATCGTCGGGGATGAAGCCCGGTCGGTTGTGCAGATCGTGGTAGTACTCCAGCTTATCTGCTAATGCGGTTGCGGGTGGGGTGCCTAGTGCGCCGATCCCGGTACGCTTAGTACTTCGGCGTCGGTGGCAGTACGCTTACGCCGCATGAAGAAGTAGAGTAGGGCAAAGGCAAAAATGAGTATTAACGGGAAGAGGGCGATGTTACCCAATGCGGCCTGCCCGGTAGCAAGTTCTGCGTCAACGCCTTCCAGGCCTGCGGCAATCGCTTCCTTACGGCCACTGTCGATCCAGCCGCCGATGATCGGGTTCCAGATGCCGGCGCCCAGCATACCCGCGCCACCGATGAGCGATAGGCCGAGCGCGCCGGTTTTAGGTAAGTTCTCAGCGGTGAAGGCCAACATATTGGGCCAGAAATAACAAATACCGAGGGCAAAAACAGCCGTGGCGACGTATACCATACCGCCCGTTACGCTCGAAAGCATGAATAGGCCAATGCAGGCAAGAATGGCGCTACCGAGAAGCACCCCCGTAGTATCTAAACGATGTATCAACGGGCCCGCGAAGTACCTGCCCGTCGCCATAATACCGGCAGTCATCGCCAGCAGCACCATCGGGTTGGCCCCGGCGTTGCCCAAGATCCGCTCTACCCACTGGGTTGCCCCGAACTCCGTGGTAGCCGTCATCGTCATTAGCAGCGCCATGACAATGAACAGCGGTGTAAGGATGTTATTAAAGTTCTGCTTGGTATCCGGGCTAAGATTGACCGAGCGCGGAAAGTCCTGCCCGAAGATCAGGAAACCGTAGATGGCCGTCGGAATCAACATGATACCGATGAGTACCTGCCAGGAAACCGCGTCACCCAGTATAAAGGCAAGTACCGAACCGATCACGATACCGCCGGGGAACCAAACGTGGAACTTATTCAACATCGGGCCCTGCTTATCGGGGTACATGTCGGCGATCAGCGGGTTACAGGCCGCTTCCACGGAGCCGTTAGCGAAGCCGACCAAAAAGGTAGAAATGATCAACCCCCAAAAGCCCCCCGCCGTCATGGTCAGAATCAGACCGAGCAAGTGAGAAAAAAAGGCCACGAAGAGTAGTGTACGCGGGCCGACCTGATTGTAGATCGCCCCACCGATCATCATAGCTACCGGAAAGCCATAAAAGGCCATGGCATTGACCCAACCCAGCTGCGCATCGGACAGACCAAAATCCGCGGCCAGATCACCCAAAATACCGGCCCGGAGCGCAAAAGTCATCGCCGTCACGATAAGCGCGACGCAACTGGCTAAAAAGAGTCGATCGCGGTTCTCGGGTACGCCGGCGGGTATATTATCTTGCAGGGCACCGCTGTCAATGATGGTTGCCATATTTACTATTGTATAAGGTGGTTAAATCCAAGAACCGGGTCTGAAGGGAAGGCTACTTGCCGAGTTGACGTATGCGAATATTGCGGAACCAAACCGGGTCCCCGTGGTCCTGTAGGCTGATCTTGCCTTCGGTGAACATACCCCAATCGGGCATACTCCTGAACTTAGATTTCATGATCATCTCCTTCCAGCCCTCACCGGTGTTCTGATAGGTGATCTGCTTTTCACCGTTGAGCCAGTGCTCGACCATACCGTCCGTCACCACCAGCTTAGCGGTATTCCACTCCCCTACCGGGCGTACGTTTTCGTTTTTGACGGATACCATATCGTATAGGTCGCCGGAGCGGTGCGTCTTGTTTTTCCCATCCGGGTGGCAATCGTCGTGGAGTATCTGCATCTCCGGGCCGGTCTTCCAGGGGGTGTTGTATTCTTCGGATTCCTGGACGTTGTAGATAATGCCGCTGTTACCGCAGTCGCTGATCTTCCAGTCCAGTTCCAATTCGTAGTTTGCGTAGGACTCGTCGGTGACGATGTCGCCGCCCTCCCCGGATCCGGCATCCAGGTAGATGGCCTCGCCGTCCACTTTCCAGGCCGAGCCGACCTTTCCTTCGGCGCCGTATTTGTGCCAGCCGTCGAGATTTTTGCCGTTGAAGAGTGGCATCCATTCTCCGTTCGCCATCATCTTATCCCCCATGTCTTCACCGCTGGCCATACGATCCTCCGCCCCGGCGGAAGTCTGTTTTGCGGTGTTACAACTGAGAAGGGGGAGGAATAGTAGGAGTAAGCTGAGTAGTCTGGTTTGCATGCGGTTGGGTTTGGAAGGGGCAATATAGTGAACTCTCCAACGCTACCCTAAATTTTACGACATTGGCCGACTACCGTAAGAGCCATTGCCTTTTCAGCATTCGGCAGCTGCGTTCGCTCCCGCCGGCCTCCACGGCGCTGTCCATACGGTCGATGGCTACCATCATCAACTCCTCCGCCCACGCCCCGTTCGTACAGGGGCAGTGGTAGACGGAATCGTTGGCGGCCGAATAGCGCGTCAATTCCGTACAACCGTGGCTTGCATCCCTGACAATACATTTTTTCGGGCGAGGACGCAGGTGCAAGGAATGGAAGGTGGAGCGAGGATAATAAAGGTGGTAGGCCGGCAGCCCGGCGTGGACGATGCTTCCGCTTCCGTTGTCGTATACCCGCAGGCGCCAGCCGGTAGGGTCGGCCACCTCGGTGTAGTCCAGCCCCCCGGCCGGTACGACTTGAACGGAGCCACTGCAATTGAACAACAGCAGTAGCGAGCAACTAAAACACAGCTTAAGGGGCGTCATAAAAGTGTCATCCAACCAAACGCAGGATGCACTTACCCGCCATTCTGGTGTTTGAGGTCGCACCGGCGGGATACCTTTGACGGCCGTACAAACCATCTTCATTGATCGACTTCGACACCTACCAGCTAGCCAACGGCCTCACCGTAGTGCTCGACCACGACCCGAAGCGCACCGTGGTCGCCCTGAACGTACTCTACAAAGTCGGCAGCCGTAACGACCCACCCGACCGCACCGGTTTCGCCCACCTCTTCGAGCACCTGATGTTTGCCGGTAGCGAGAACGTCGATAACTTCGACGACGTCCTGCAAATGGCGGGGGGGGAAAACAACGCCGCCACCGGGGCCGATACGACCCTATACTACGACATCCTGCCCGCCGCCAACATCGAGACGGCCCTGTATCTGGAAAGCGACCGGATGCGGCAGTTGAAATTTAGCGACAAGTCGCTGGCAACCCAGCAACGCGTCGTCGTGGAGGAGTTCAAAGAAACCTGCCTGGAAGCGCCCTACGGCGATCTCTTTCATCACCTCTCCGCTCTTGTGTACCGCGTGCATCCCTATCGCTGGCCGGTGATCGGGCAGAGCTTTCACCACATCGAGGAAGCTAAGCTATCCGACGTCGAGGATTTCTACTACCGCTATTACCGCCCCGATAACGCCATCCTGGTCGTTGCCGGAGGGTTCGATGCCCGGACCATTCGCGAGCGGATAGCACACTATTTCGGTAACATTCCGGCTACCGCCCCCGAGCTCGGCCGCCCTGCCCTACCCGACGAGCCGGGCCAGGAAGGCCGCCGCGAAAAGGTCGTTGTGGCCGACGTTCCGAGCCCCGTACGCTATCTACACTATCGAACGCCCGGCAGGCTACACGAAGACTTTCAGGCGTTGGACGTAGCGGCCTTTCTTCTCGGTGGCGGTCGCTCCTCCTTCCTGTACCGGGAGCTGATCCGCGATCGGGAGCTGTTCGCCGAACTCAGCGCCGGCATGCTGGATACCTACGATCACGCCGGCCTGCTGATCGAAGCGAGACCTTCGGAAGACGTGGACCCCGCCGAGGCTTACGCGGCGCTCGACGAAGCCATCCGACGGTTTACCTCGCAGGGCATCCGCCAGGATCAACTTACGAAGACCATCAATCGACTGGATCACGTCAATCAGTTCAAAACTTTGTCGCTGGCCGGCAGGGCTAGTGAACTGGCCTTCTACGCATCCTTCGACCGCCTCGATCTGGTGAACACGGAAACGCAGCGGTACCTCAACCTTAGCGTTGAAAAAGTGAATGAAGCCGTTCGGCGCTACCTGAAGGACGACCTACTGGCGGAAGTACGCTACGAGGTTAGGGAAGACGACGAAGCCCCGAGCGGCAGTTAACCGTCGGGGCTTCGTGTTTTAGTTTAGGCAACTCTCGACCGATGCTTAACCACCGAAGTCGTCAAAGGCAATATTCTCCTGGGGTACACCCAGTTCATCCAGCGCTTTGATCACGGATTGGTTCATCGCGGGCGGGCCACAGAAGTAGTACTCGATCTCCTCCGGCTCGGGGTGCTTGGTCAGGTACTGCTCCATCAGCACGGGCATGATGTATCCTTGGAAGCCGTCGCCCGGGGCGTCGATGTCGTCCTTCACCTGCCAGTTATCGTCGGGCAGTGGATTGTCGAGGGCCACGTAGAAGTTGAAGTTGGGGAACTCCTTTTCTATTTCGCGGAACTGATCGATGTAGAAGAGCTCACGGCGCGTGCGACCACCGTACCAGTAGGATACTTTGCGATCTTTCGTCTTCAGGGTATGGAAGAGGTGAAATAGGTGGCTGCGTAACGGAGCCATACCGGCACCCCCGCCGATGTAGACCATCTCTTTATCGGTAGGCTTGATGAAGAACTCACCGTAGGGCCCGGAGATGGTCACCTTATCGCCCGGCTTCTGATCGAATACGTAGCTGGAGCAAACACCGGGGTTGACGTCCATCCATCCGTCCTTCTTACGGTCCCACGGCGGGGTGGCAATACGGATGTTGAGCATGATGATGTTGCCTTCCGCGGGGTGGTTGGCCATGGAGTAGGCACGGAACTGTTCCTCGCTGTTGACCATCTTCAGGTCCCACAACTTGAACTTATCCCATTCGCTCTGGAATTTGTTGGGGTCGTCACCGTGGTGCTCGGGGTGAGCGTCGATCTCGATATTCTTGTAGTCGACGGTCACTTTGGGTACGTCGATCTGGATGTAGCCGCCGGACTCAAAGTCCATGTCTTCACCCTCAGGCAGTTCGACGACGAACTCTTTGATGAAAGAAGCAACGTTGTAGTTGGATTTGACGGTACAGTCGAACTTCTTGATGCCGAAAATCTCCTCGGGTACCTGGATCTCCATATTGCTACGCACCTTGACCTGGCAAGCGAGTCGCTTGTGCTCCGCTACTTCGCGGCGCGTGAGGTGGTTGAGCTCGGTGGGCAGAACGTCGCCGCCGCCTTCGGTAATATGGCATTCACACATAGCGCACGTTCCACCGCCGCCACAGGCGGAAGGCAAAAAGATATTCTTATCGGAAAGCACGTTGAGCAGGGAGCTACCCGGCTGTACGAGCAGGGGGTTCTCCGCATCACCGTTGACGACGATCTTGACCTCGCCCTGGGGGACGAGTTTACGACGCGCTACCAGCAGGATGGCGGTCAGTGCCAGAACGACCAGCGTAAATACGACCACCGCAAAAAGTAAGACAGTCATCTTATTGGTATTTATAGTATGTCGACATCAAAGGAATGCCGACGGAATTGTCTTGTTGAACTAACAATAGAAGCTAATTTCCCCATCAGCTGTTTAGCATAATGGGTCATATTTAGCTCACGATCGAAGATTACTCCGCTCCACTCTGCCAACCGGCGAAGACGGCGGGGTCTATCCCGGATAGGCTGAGGAACGCCAGGCCCATCAAGCCGGTGAGTAAGAACGCCATCCCGAGGCCACGAAGCGCCGGTGGTACCTTACTGTACCGGATGCGTTCCCGAATAGCGGCGATCGCGATGATGGCCAGGAACCAGCCGAAGCCACCACCCAAACCGAAGGCTACGGATTCGGAAAGGGAATACTCGCGGCTCACCATAAAGAGGCTACCGCCGAGGATGGCGCAGTTCACGGTAATCAACGGGAGGAAAATGCCGAGGGCGGCATAAAGCCCCGGGCTGAACTTCTCCACGATCATCTCTACCAACTGTACCATCGAAGCGATGACGGCAATGAAGATGATGAAGCGCAGAAACTCTAAATCAAGTGAGGTGAGTAGAAACTCGTTGATGAGCCAGTTGATCGGCATCGTAATGCCCAGCACGAAGATCACCGCCAGGCCCAGGCCGAAAGCCGTCGAGAGGGACTTCGAGACGGCCAGGAACGAGCACATGCCGAGGAAGTAAGCCAGGATCATGTTTTCGATGAACGCCGACTTGATGAATATATTGATTAAATCGCCCATGGGGAATGTAGTAAGAGCCTAGTAGATTAAGGTGTAAACGCTGACGATGGTACCGCTAGGAAACGTCGACCAGTTTGGGGTTCTGCGCGCGCTGGACCCAGATCAGAACGGCGATGATGAACATGGCCGCTACGGACATCACCATCAGGCCATTGTTGGAATACCAACCGAAAAAGGTTTCGCCCCACTGCCCTTCCGTCGTGGTATCGATCAGGTAGGTTTCACCGGCCCCGATCATCTTTAGTTCCAGGCCGCTACCGGCAAAGAGGGATCCTTTACCGAAGATCTCGCGTATCGCGCCTACGACGATCAGAATCAATCCGTATCCCAGGCCGTTGCCGATGCCATCGACGAACGAACGCCAGGGCCGGTTAGCCATGGCGAAGGCTTCGAGGCGCCCCATCACGATACAGTTGGTGATGATAAGGCCGATGTATACCGAGAGTTGCTTGTATACCGGGTAGCTGAGTGCTTTCAGGGCCTCGTTGACCAGGGTCACCAGGGTAGCAATGATCACCAGCTGCACGATCAGGCGGACGGCTTTCGGGATAGAACTCCGCAGCAAGGAAGTAAACAAGCTGGCGAAGGCACATACGAAGACTACCGCGACGGCCATGACGATCGAGGGATAGACGAGGGAGGTTACCGCCAGGGCGGAACATACGCCCAGTACCTGGATGGTGATGGGGTTGTTATCCAAGAGGGGGTCCACCATCAGTTCCCGTTCCTTGGAACCGAACCAGGGTTCCTGCTCGGCGGCTTTAGTTGGCTTCGTTTCAGTGGCAGTAGCCATTTGCGATAGGTTTTAGCCGCTGAGTAGCGGGCTTGGTTTTTACTTCAAATTCATGCTGGTAGAAGCATCGGCTTCTTCCATATAGGGCTCGTAGGCTTTCAGGCCTTTGTAGAGCATCTCGGTTACGCCGTCGGCCGTGACCGTTGCGCCGCTCAGCCCGTCCACCTCGTGGTCTTCGTCGAGGGCGCCGCCTTTACGGACGTAGACGGAAACATACTTGTCGCCATCGTAAATCTTTTTCCCGACGAACTGCGCGCGCCAGGTTGCATTATCCTTGATCTCCGCCCCCAGGCCCGGGGTTTCACCGGCGTGGTCGAAGGAAACACCGGCAATGGTGTTCATGTCGGACTCCAGCGCGATGTTGCCCCAGATGGCATCCCAAAGGCCATTGCCCCGGACGCTGAAGATGTAGTAGCTATCATCATCCAGATCTACTTTATAGACCGGGTACATCCGCTGTTCTTCCGGCTTCTTGCGCTCGGCGGCCATGTCGATGCTAACGGCCTGTCTGCCTTCCAACTCGACTTGATCGCCGCTGGCGTCTATGATGGCCTGCTCGACCTGCTCGTCAAAGATGGAAAGCACCTCTTCGTCCGTCAGGGTAAGTAGCGGACGGCCGGCTGCTTCGAGCGGGTTAGCGATGGCTAGCAGGATCTGCCGTTTGTTAAAGATGTCCTCATTCTCCTTGGCAATTGGCGCCAGGGCAACCGATGAACCCGCCAGTAGCAGGGCAACCACAACGGTCATTGCGACTACGAACAGGATTACTTTATTAGTGCTCATTTAATATTGATTGATCTATTCCAAAGCAAACAGAGTAAGGTGCCCGGTGGGTTCATCGAAGAAAACCACCGGGGTGGGTCGTTTAGTAGCCGCCGGCGTTACCAACCGGGCGGTATTCGGAATCTTCCGTGAAGATGTCCACGTCACCGCGCCGGGTTATCAGTTCCTCGCGTTGCTCGGCCATCGCGTGGGTACGCTTGGCGCGCCGCTTCATGTTGGCCTCGTATACGTAGTGGTCGATCAGGGGGGCGAAGGTATTCATCAGCAGGATCGATAGCATCCAGCCCTCGGGGTAGGCGGGGTTCATCACGCGGATGATCAGGCCCAAGAAGGCGATCAAGAAGCCGTAAATCCACTTACCCGTAGGTGTATCGGCACTGGAAACGGGGTCCGTAGCCATGAACGTAATCGCGAACAGGAAGCTACCCATTGCCATTTGCCGTAAAGGGTGAATGGCCATGAACTTGAAGATACCCGGGGTATCCTCGGTGAACTCCGCGGGGGAGATGGCATTCATCATCAGCGCCGCCACCATGAAGCCGATCAGGCCGCCAAAGATGACGCGGTAGGAGGCCACGCGGGTAACAATCAGGAAGATCATACCGATTATGATCAGGGGTACGCTGGATTCACCGATGGAGCCGGGGATGGTACCCCAAAAGATCTGTGATTCCGTATAGACCGCCTCGACGCCGGACCACCCTTCCTTAGCCGCGATACCGAGTGGCGTCGCGCCCGTCCAGCCATCCACGACGGCCTGCCCGCCTTCACCGAACTGAGCGTAGCCGAATAGGCCGAAGAGCCAATCGAAAGCACTGTGGGCCCAACCGTATTCCGCGGCAACGTAGGCCGGCGCACCGTCTATGGCAACCTTCTCGATACCGGATACCCATACCTCGTCCCCCGATATGGTCGTCGGGTAAGCGAAGAAGATGAACACCCTGGCCAGTAAGGCCACGTTCCAAATGTTCATCCCCGTGCCCCCGAACGCCTCCTTTCCGAGTACGACCGCAAACACGATGGCCACCGCCAACCACAGTAAGGGAATATCCGGAGGCATGATCAGCGGGATCAAGGCACCGGATACCAGAAAGCCTTCCTCCACCGAGTGGCCATTCTTGGCCGCGTAGAGAAACTCGATCCCCAAGCCGACTACGTGCGTAACGACGAAGATCGGGATGATCTGGATCAGACCGTAAATGACCTTCAGGAGAAAACCTTCCAGCAGACCGGAATACTCACCCAGGGCGACGAAATGCTGGTGGCCGATGTTCCAGGTACCGAAAACGTAGAGCAACTGTAGCGCGAGCACGACGTGCACCATCAGGCGCTTCAGGTCCATGCCGTCTTTGATGTGCGTACCGTCCGTCGTCGTAGTCGGCGGCTGAAACAAGAAGGTATAGAAGGCGTCATAAGTCGTATGCGCCAGCTTGTTTTCCTTCTCGGGCTCAAACCGTTTCACAAAATCATGTAAAGCTTTCATAGGCTAACTATAGCTAAGCGCCACCGGAGTGGGGCGCGGATTTTCTTATTCGATCAACCCTGCTCCTGCATGAGCCGTAGCCCATCGCGCAGGATATACTGTAGCGGCTGCTTGGAGACACAGGCGAACTCCGCCAGGGCAACATCTTCCTCCACCAACTCGTAGATCCCTAAGCCTTCCATGGCCTCGAAATCGCTGATCATGATGGATTTCATCAGCTGCGTCAGGTACACGTCCATCGGCATTACGCGTTCGTAATCGTTGTTGACCACGAATGCCCGGCGTTCGCCGTGGCTGTTGGTAGTCAACTCCGTTTTACCGAAGGTAGGAATGGTCGGGGATAGTGACGCTCGCGGTTTAATAGGTAACAACCAACCGAATATTTCGGGCGTGTTACCCTCCTCGATTAGGGTCACCTGCGTGTCAAAGAACCCCAAAAAGCCGTCGAAGCCCACATTGTCACCGGAAAGGACGTCGCCACTGATCGCGCGTACGTTCTCGTAGTCCGTCCCCGCGAATAGCTCGCCGATATTGGCGCCCGCATAGGTGCGGATGTGGCGCGGTTGATCGATCGGAGCACCGCTGAGCGCGACGATGCGCTGGGTATCATAGACTCCCTTGGTGAATAGCCGGCCGAGAAGTAGTACGCCATTGACGTCGAGCGTCCAGCAGGTATCCTGCGCGTTACCGATCGGGTGGATGTGGTGGGCCTGAATACCGACGTTTCCGGCCGGGTGGGCACCATTAAAGTAGTGTTTCTGCGCATTAGCCACCCGGCTAAAGGCGGTAGGGCCGTCCGCGCGCCCGTCAAGACCCACGTAGACCAGGCCGTTAGTAAGGCGGTTCAGGATATTTATACCGAGCTGAAACTCTTCCTCCCGCCCGGCAACGGCCAGTTCGCTGTTGTAGGCCAAGGGGGAAGTACTGAAGGTGGAAACGAAGATGTCGCGAGGGATCAGATCGGGGTCCGCCACGGTATTGAACGGGCGCTGGCGAATAGCGGGCCAGGCACCGGATTCGAGCAGGAACTCCACCAACGCGTCCCGGTCGGCATTCGGAGAGGGCAGCTCGTAGGTGCGGCTTTCCTGATTCTTATCCGCTAGGATCGTGATGCTGCTGATGGAACGCTTCAGGCCGCGCTTGATCTCGATCACCTCACCGCTTACGGGGGCGGCGAACTTGATGCGGTCCAGCTTCTTGTCGTAAAAAATGGTGTCTCCGGCCTTGACCGTATCACCTTCCTCTACGATCACTTTCGGGATGGGGACCAGCCCGTGAAAGTCAGGCGGCATCATGGCGTAGCGGTTGGCGGCGACGGATTCGTCGATCGTATCGGCGGGCGCACCTTCCATCGGGATGTCGTAGCCCTTAGTGAACTTGTGATAGTTCTCCCCCTCCAGATACTCCGGGCGGCTCTTGCCAAAGATCTCCGTCAACTTCGGGTATAGCCCCATGTTGACCTTCGAATCGTCGATATTCTTGTCCTTCAGGTCAAGGACCATGAAGTTATCCGCCACGCTGATGATGATGAAAAAAAGTAGTAAGAGGGCCAGGGCAGCGAGGCCGTAGATCAGCAGGTTGTTCCCACTTGCGGAAGCCTGGGACTGTAAGGTGGAGAAGGCCACCAATAATAGAAGGAGCGTTAAGGCTGTGTGCTTGGTTGGATTCATGCGCCTGGGTGCGTTTGCAAGCTGGTTTTTGATCGTGGGGCCTCGATAAAGTAGAGCTACACCCACTGGCGAGCGCAACCCAAAAGGTGGCCCGGAAAAGTGGCGCAAATTTACGTCATCGCGACATAGTAATTATCCTGAGTCAACGCAGGTTGGATTTAAGAAGTTATTTAGACTTCATCTAATTAGGGAGCTCCAGTTTAAGCAGTTGCCAAGATGACCCCGGCTTAGCGCCGGCCGCACCCTTCTCTTTACTCCCGAATATTGCACCTGCGTCCTCGCAAAAATATGCTTTCTAACTGCGTCATTAATGCGCTTAGTCGGTAGCGGGGATGCTGCGCAGTACCAGCTCGCGGGTAGCGAGGCTGACCAGCAGTTGCTCCTCCTTTTCATTGAGGTCTTCGGGGATGAACTCGAAGGCACGCTGGCCGAGGGGGTCGGTAGTATCCTTACTGCCGACCGTGATGGCACCGACTTCGCGATCGCCTACGCTGATGGGCAGGTAGTTCTGTTTCTGCTCGCCCGCGATGCGCGCCAGGGGCTGGCCGGAGCGTGCGCCAAGTAGCGTTTTGCCGTCGATGTTGCCTACGGGCTGGCCGTCGATCTCGAGGCTGGTTTTGCCATCTTGCGTCCAGTAAACGTAATCATGCTCGGCCGTGCGGGCGTACAGTAGTTCGTTGACCTTTTTACCCAGGTAGCGGCGGTAGCTATAGCTGACGACCGGCTCGTGAAAGATGGTCGTAAAGGTGCCTTTGGCCGTCGCGCCGGCGCCGGTTTTTACGACCTGCTTATCCTGCGCCAGGCTAAAAAGGTTGAGCTCCTCCTTACTGAGGGGTACGAGATCCGCACTCCACCCGTCCATATCCTGCTTGAGGTCGCGCACGGCGCGTTCCCGCTGGCTCTTGCCCGGCATGCGGTTGTTGGACCACATACGGAACAGGGCCACGAGGCCGATGAGGAGAAGGATGGAAATAATGGTCAGGGGTAGCATAGAAGAGAGTGGATAGAGGCTCAGGTAAGTTACGCCGCGCCGAGGTCATTGGTTCGTTGGGCGAGTACGCCGCGACTAGCGTATGGAGGGAGAACCTACCTTTATGTTATGGAAGCGCTGACTTGGGAAGACTCCTTTACCGGCTTCGCCGCTTACCTCCGGCTGGTGCGCGGGTACAGCGAGCATACCGTAACGGCCTATATATCGGACGTAACCAAGCTACCCGCCTTCGGAGCGCTACGTGGCTGGGAGCTTCAGCCCGCGAAGGTGGAAGCCTTTCATCTGGACGGGTTCGTAAGTTACCTGGCGGAATTAGGGCTCGCCGCCCGCTCTCAGGCCCGGTTGATCTCGGCGCTCAGAACCTATTTCGGGTATTTAGCGGACGATCTGTTGATAGAGACGGACCCGACCGAACTACTCAGCGCACCGAAGCTGGGCAGAAAGATCCCCGCAGTCCTGAGCTACGAAGAGGTTCGAAGGCTGCTCGGTGCCATCGACCTCAGTACGGACCACGGCCTACGCGATCGAGCCCTGCTGGAAGTACTGTACGCCTGTGGCTTGCGGGTAAGTGAAGCCACCAACCTGCGGTTGACGGGCTTGTACCCGGGGGAGGGCTTCATCCGCGTAAAGGGGAAGGGTAACAAAGAACGCCTCGTACCCATTAGCGACGGAGCTATCAAACACTTGAATATATACCTGGAGCACGTCCGCGCGCAGCTACCAACGATTAAACCGGAGGCGGAGAACGTGATTTTTCTTAATCGGCGGGGAGGGGCCTTGAGCCGCGTGAGCGTATTCACCGCGGTTAAGCGATACGCCGCGGCGGCGGGGATTGAACGGTCCGTGAGTCCGCACACTTTCCGGCATTCTTTCGCTACCCACTTGATCGAGGGCGGAGCTGATTTACGCGCCGTACAGGAAATGTTGGGGCACGAATCGATCCTAACGACGGAGATTTACACGCACCTCGATACAGCTTATTTGAGAGAGACGATCCTTTCGTTCCACCCCGCGAACCGAAAGTAGCAGCCGGTCGTGAACTCAGCGTGCACTAGACCAAACGTGCGAGCGTCGGCAGCGTGAAGAGGGCGGCCAGAATCAGGAACAGTGTGACGACGAATACCAGGCGGCCTAAATTTTGCCGAATTTCCATAATGGTTTCAAATTTGATTAACGGGGTTACTATAAGAACCGACCCGCCCGGCACGGAGTTCGTTCGGAATCTTCCGGGGGTGTAACGGTGACCGAAACAACGCCATTGAGCGGCAACAACGCCGGCGGTAGCACACCCATGGCGGCAACCAAACCTCCCCCCCCCCCATGTTCCTCCGTTCCACGTACCTTCCTCTAGCGATTCTACTCTTCTGTATCGGCACGATCGCGCCCGCTTACGGCCAAACCGTGCCCGACCGTGCTAAAGAACGCGCCGCTCGCCGGGCGGAGAATAGGGCCAACAACAAGCTGGATCGATCCGTCGACAAAGCGGTCGACGATGCCTTCAACGCCGTCGGCAGCCTCTTCAAAAAGAAGCGCAAAGGCCGACCCCAACGCACCCAGCCGGTGGATACCACGCGCGCCGACGCGGTTACTACCGACGAAGCCGCCGCCGGTGCTTTTCTGAACGGCCTACTCGGCGGTGGCGGTGGTGCCTACGAACCGTTCACGAATGAGGTGACGTTTTCGGCCGTAATGAAAATGACCACCACCAAAAAGAATGGCAAGCAAGAGGAAATGCAGATCCACCTCGGCATGCTACCCGATAAGATCGCCCAACGCATCACCAGCCCGAACGGTAAGGGCGATATGTGGAGCATCTTCAATACCCAGACCGGAAAGGTGACCGTCATTACCGAAGAAAAAGGACGGAAAACGGCGATGCGGATGCGTACGCCCAACCTCAGCGGTTTGCTGGAGCGTACGAACACCGACCCGGACGACTACATGGCCGGTATCACGATCGAGGCCACCGGAGAGACCAAAACGATCGATGGCTACCCGGCGGAACGCTACGTATTTACCGACCGGGCGGCCGGCACCGACGGTGAGACTTGGTTGACCAAGGCCATCGACATCGACATGGCTGACATGGCACGCGCCATGACCTCCTTCATTGGTGGGGGCAAGGGCAGTACCGACGGCCAAGGCCAGAGCTACGGGAATTACGGCTTTCCGCTCGTGACGAAGAGTACCGATAAGAAGGGCGTCCGGTACGAGCAGCACTATACCGATATCAAGGTTGGTGCCGAAGTCGACCGTAGCCTTTTCGACATCGGCGATACGCCCGTAACCGAAATACCCGGGATGTAAGTAGCCGCGGATAACCACTGCCTCAAATAAGAGACCCCCTTACCGACTATTGCCGGCAAGGGGGTTTTTGGTGGGCCCAGTAGGATTTGAACCTACGACCAACGGATTATGAGTCCGCTGCTCTAACCACTGAGCTATGGGCCCCGAGGGCAAGGCAATGGCTTTGCTAGCCACCTGTCATTAACTCGTCGTGCAAAAGTACGCCCAGGGAGGAAAAGTTTCGGTGGTACGGGCTCCCTTTAAATGGATGTGACGACTTTAATTAGCTCAGAGCACCCTACCCGTCCGCTACATTTACGCTATTATTGTACTTTATACACTATCCCCCCAACCACCATATGAAGATTACGGATCATCAAAACACCAAGATCGTGGCCACCGTCGGCCCGGCCTGTAGTTCAGAGGACGGCCTTCGCGAGCTGATCGAGGCCGGCGTCGACGTTTTCCGCCTGAATTTCAGCCACGGCAGCCACGACGTGCACGGCGGGATTATCGAGCGCATCATTGCTCTGAATACCGAGCTCAACACCCACGTCAGCATCCTGGCGGATCTTCAGGGCCCCAAGCTACGCGTAGGTAAAATGGAAGGTGAAGGCCTGCCGGTAGAGGAAGGCCAGATCGTCACCTTTACCAATACCCCCTGCGTCGGCAACGCCGAACGCGTCTACATGAGCTACCCACAATTCGCCGCTGACGTGGCGGTCGGGGAACGCGTGCTCGTCGACGACGGCACCCTGGTTTTCGAAGTGGTCGAATCGAACGGTAAAGACATGGTGCGCCTAAAAACCCTGTTCGGCGGCGTACTTAAATCAAACAAGGGGGTCAACCTACCCAATACGAAGATCAGCCTGCCGAGCCTCACCGAAAAGGACTTGGCCGACCTGGAATATATCCTTACCCAACCGGTGAACTGGATCGCGCTCAGCTTCGTCCGCCACCCTAAGGACCTGAAGGACCTTCGCGCACGCATCGATGCCAAGGGGCACCCCGCCAAGATCATCTCCAAGATCGAGAAGCCCGAAGCCATCGACAACCTCGATAAGATCATCAAGCACTCCAATGCCATCATGGTGGCGCGGGGAGACCTGGGCATCGAAGTGCCGATGGAGCGCCTTCCGATCATCCAGAAGGAAATCATCAAAAAGTGTATTCAGCGCGCCCGCCCCGTGATCGTGGCTACCCAGATGATGGATTCCATGATCAACAACCCCGGCCCCACCCGCGCCGAGGTGACCGACGTAGCCAACGCCGTACTCGACGGTACGGACGCCGTGATGCTCTCCGGTGAGACTTCGGTAGGCCGCCACCCCGCCATGGTCGTCAAAGCCATGAACGCCATCATCGAAGAGGCGGAGAAAATCTACGAGATCCGCGAAAAACGGCCAAAAGCCAACGCCAAGAGTGGCACCTTCGTCAGTGACGTCGTCTGTTCGGCCGCGTCCTGGGCCGCCCAAAACGTAGGTGCCCGCGGCATCGTAGGCATGACCCGCTCCGGTTACACCGCCTTCAAGCTTTCCAGCTTCCGGCCAAAATCGAAAATCTATATCTTCAGTGACCTGCAGCATATGCTGAACACCCTCAGTCTGTGCTGGGGCGTTCGCTGCTTCCACTACGACAACTTTAGCAGCACCGATAAAACGGTGGAGGACGTAACGAACATCCTGAAAGACAGCGGCCACGTCGTAGCCGGTGACATGCTCGTCAACACCGGGTCCATGCCCCTCGAGAGGCGGCGGCGCACCAACATGATGAAGATCACGATAGTCGACTAGCCGAAGGGCGTACACAACGCGGGGCCGAGTATTGCGTTATCATAACCGACGTAGAACTCCCCCCCGCCCATGCGCTTCACTACCCTTTTGATCGTCTTAGCCACCAGCCTCCCGACGTGGGGGCAGGAGGAATTGACCGTCGCCCAAATAAACCGACAGAGCGAGTTCATCGAAGCCAAACAGGAGGCCCTCCTGGGTAAGGTGGACGAAGCGGTTACCCTCTTCGAAAAACTAGCAAAGGCGGATGGTAACGACGATGCCGTACAATTCGAGCTCGGCCGGCTGTACAAAGCGCAAGGCAAGCCCGACGCGGCCATCGATGCCCTCCGAAAGGCCTACGCAAGCCGCCCCAACGAAGTCTACGCAAGTCTGCTCGCCGGGCTTTACCAAGAGACCGGCCGCCATAAAGACGGGGCTGCCCTCTTCGCCCAACTCCGCCGGCAGAAGCCCGACGACGAAGACCTGTACTTAGAGGAAGCAGCCGCCCTCGTACGCGCGCAGGATATCAAAGCTGCCATCGCCGTATACAACGCCCTCGAAGAGCGCATCGGCGTTAACGAAGAGACGACCCGCCTGAAACACGCCCTTTACCTCGGTACGGGCGATACTAAAAAAGCGGAGAAAGAACTACTCCAACTAATCGAAGCACGCCCGGAGATAACTGACTACCGCCATCTGTTAGCGGGTTTCTATACCGGCCAGGGTGACGTTAAAGGCGCCGAAAAGACCTACCGGGCAATCCTTTCCGTCGAGCCCGCCGACGTACGCGCGCAACTCGCGCTACAAAAGGTCGGGGAAGCGCAGGGAGGCCAGGCGATGGAGATCGACGGCCAACTGATGGACCTGCTCGGCCGATCGGACGTCGACATCGACCTGAAGATCGGTAAGGTGCTTCCGCTGGTACAGGCCATCGCCCAGAGTGAGGGCGGTTCGGATAAAGCACGACAGGCACTTCGCTTGGCGGAGGAACTTCAACGGGTCCACCCGGACGAGGCAAAGGCATCCGCCCTGCTCGGCGATGTATATTTTCATTCGGGAGACTACGTTAAGGCCGCCGAAGCCTACGGCGTCACGCTCGACTTGGACGACAACGTATTTCCCGTCTGGGAACAACTGCTCGGTACGCTCTACCTCTCCAATCAGATCGCCGAACTGCGCGATTACGCCGAGCGGGCACTGGACCTCTACCCCAACCGCCCCAGCATCTACGTCAATTACGCCCTCGGGGAAGCCCTGCGCGCCAACTACGGCGAGGCCAAAAGCCTCCTCGGGGAAGCACAACTCATGGTGAGTACCCAGCCGGATGCGACAAAAGGATTACGGGCCATTGCCGAAGCAGTCGACCTGTTGGAGAAGGGTGATAAGGTGGCGGCAAATAAACTCGCCGGCTTACCCGGCGGGGTGGATGGGCCGCTGGGCGTCCTTCTCGGCCAACAAACGGATATAGACATTCTCGAAGGCTACAACGCACCCGAGAACACCAATGCCCTATTACTGGAGCGCCTGGGGGACGAGCGCATGACGGCCGGCGATAACACCGCCGCCGAGAAGGCGTACACCCGCGCGAAACAGGCCGGCAGCAAATCAAAGACCCTCGCAGCCAAGCTTACCAAAGCCGGAAACGGGTGAGCCCCCCCCCGGCCCGACTATTCACTACCAACTCCCTATACGTATGCCGCGACTACTCTTACTCGGAAGTCTCCTAATTCTTCTTACCCAGGGCTGTGCCAACTTCCGTGGTAAGGACGGGGCCGACGGGCTCGCGCGCAACCTAAAGGCACCCCGTCTGATCAAGGACCTGGAAACGAATGTCTTTCGCCCCCAATACCTCGAAGCCTCCGGCCGCATTAAATTGGAGAGCGATAAGCTGAACATCGGAGGCACCGCGACTATCCGCCTGATCGAGGGCGAAGCCATCTGGGTCAGCGTACGTAAGTTCGGCCTCGAAGGTGCCCGGGCGCTGATCAGGCCTGATTCTTTCTTCGTTTACAACCGCCTGCAGGGGGAATACACCGCCGAGCCGCTGGAATATATCGAGCGTAAGTTCAACGTGCCGGCCCGCTTCGATCTGCTGCAGGAGATGATCCTCGGTAATGCGGTATTTTTTACACGCGACCTGAAGTTGAGCCAAAACGAAGAGCTGTACGAACTAAGGGGCGAAGACCGCCGCTACGCCACGGAATACATCGTTGACGGCCGGGGGCTGCTGCTGAAGCAAATGAATATTCGGGAGTTGGCGGACGGGCGGGAGATCTCCATCCAAAACGCCGATTACCAGCCCGTAGACGGTCAGGAACGAAAATTCCCCCACTCCCGCACGGTTCGGGTCAATACTCAGGAAGCCGGGGAGGCCATCGTTCAGCTGGGTTTTAACCGGGTAACACTCGGGGGGCCGCTCGATATGCCGTTCCGCCAGCGCTAAATTTTAACGGGTCGTACGGGTTAATTTTCGCTGTAGTAGTCTTCCTTGGCGACGACCGTGACCTGCTTACCCGCCTCCAGGTTACGGAGTTCGGAGTAGGGGCCGGCTACCACTTGGTCACCCGCCGCTAAGCCGGAAACGACCTCGATCACCGAGCGATTCTGCAAACCGGTGGCGACGATGCGCTTCTCCAGGGTATCGCCCGCCACGACGTAGACGACCTCGTCGAGCGCATCCAAGTCCACGACGTCTGCATCGTCGGATTCCTGTTGGCGCGTCGTGACGGCCTCGACGGGAACGGTGACCACCCCGTTAGCGGCCTTCGTGAAAACATCTACCCCGGCGGACATTCCGGGGCGGAAGGGGTAGCGGTTCCCCTCACGGACGAGGTCACCGTAGCTTTCGGGGTCGATGCTGATGCGCACTTCAAAGTTGGTGACCTGGTCGGAATTCAGCACGTTTTCGGCCAGGCCGGCGGTGGTGCTGGAGTTAGCGATCTGGGTCACGGTACCCTTGAAGGTGCGGTTGAGGTAGGCGTCGACTTCCACCTCGGCCTTATCGCCGATTTTAACCGAAGGGACGTCGTTCTCACTCACTTCTACCCGCACTTCCATAGCGTTCAGGTTAGCGATACGCATCAGTTCCGTACCGGTCATCTGGATGGTACCTACCACGCGCTCGCCCTGCTCTACGTTGAGTAGGGAAACGACGCCGCCCATGGGCGCATAGATCGTAGTACGGCGAAGGCTGGTGCGCAGTTCGTCGAGGGTTGCCTGGGCGGATTCCACGCCGTATTGGGCGGCGTTAGCGTTCTCTTCGGCGGCGCGTATGTTACTGTCCGCGGAGCGGAGGTTAGCTTCCAATGCCCGCAAGTTCGCGGCGCTCGTTTCCAGCTCCGCCTGACTCACTACCCCATCGGCAGCTAGGCCTTTGTTGCGGTTATATATGTCTTTTGCGTTCTCGAGTTGCGCTTCGATCTGGGCTTTCTGGGCTTCGAGGCCCTGGATTTGCGCGCGGGAGTTGGATAGCTGTGCCTTACTGCTGTTCACCCCGGCTACCCCCCGGGCGACCTGGCTCTGGTAAGCGTCGGCATCGATTTTGGCGAGTAGCTGACCGGTCTTCACGCTGTCCCCTTCTTCGACGTATAGCTCGACCACCTCACCGGATACGTCCGAGGAGATCTTTACTTCCGTCTGCGGGAAAATCTTGCCACTGGCGCTGACTACCTCCTGAATATCCCTTTCCTTGGCGTCCGAGACGAATACTCGGGTACCTTCCGGCGCCCGGTTAGAGGCGATCAGCGCGATCACGACGCCGATGATGATAAGGATGAAAACACCGATAGTAATTTTACGTCCCATGTAGTTGTGGTTATTGAGGGGGGGGTGGAAAGTGGGGTGGCTTACTCCAGCGTAAAGCCCTGGCCGAGATAGAATTCAATCACTTGCCGGTTAAAGATGAGCTGGTATTTGGCCCGCGTGAGTTCCGTACGGGCCTGATCGAGGCGGTTGGTGGCGGTGACTACGTCGAGGCTATTCGCCGCGCCACCTCGGAGGAGGCGGTCCGTATTCTCATATGCCGTCTGCGCGGCATCCAGGCTGACCCGGGAGGCACGGTAAGACTCCCGGGCGGCATTAAGGTCGGCGAGTGCCAACTGCACGTCGTTATAGAGTTGGTTACGGGCCTGCTCGATGTCCAGATCGGCGTTGAGGCGTTGTACCTCCGCAAGTTGCGTATTGAGCTTATTGCGCCCCTGGCTGTAGATCGGGACGTTGAGCGACGCACCCACCGACTGGCCGAAGTTGCGATCCAGCTGATCAAAGTACCCCAGGTTGGGGAACACCAGGCCCGTTTGGCTGAACTGCGCGATCGTGCTGGGCATCCCGTTAATAATGACGGGCACATCCGGCCCCCGCACGGTCTCTACCGCCGAAGCGTCCGGGTTCTGAAAGTCCTTGGATACACTGGAGTAGTTCGTACTTACGCTACCGAAGAGACTTACCGTAGGGCGCATACCGGCCCGCGCCAGGTCGAGCCCGATAGCGGCCGATTCCTGCCGAAGCTCCGCCGCCCGAATAGTGGGTTGGGTTTGCCGGGCGGCTTGAAGGACTTGCTCGGCGTCGTAGGGCTCGAAGAGTTGCTCTTCGGTGGGGTCGAGCTCGGGGGTAGCTATCTGGAAGTCGGCGTCCAGGTCCAACTCTAGCAGAAGTTGCAGGGCCAGAGTGCTATTCGTGACTTGGTTTTGTAGCTCGACGATGGTGCGCTCGTTCGCGGCTACCTGGGCGACCAGGTCGTAGCGTTGGGCGGGGGCCAGGGAGCCGGCGGCAATGAGCCGTTCGGTATTCGTGAGTTGGTTCTCGGTCAGGGCCAGCTGGGCGCGGGCGTTGGCCAGTTGTTCGCGGAGCAGCACGATCGTCAGGTAACCATTAGCAACCTGCAGGCCGATGTTATTTTGGTTGACGCGGGCGTCCGTTTCCGCGGCGGCCTGATCCAGCTCGGCCTGGCGGAGAGAATTTTTGATGAGCCCGCCATTGTAGAGGACGACGTTTCCCTGTATCTGGTAGCCCTGGAAGCCGATCGTCTGCTGGTCGAACGTGTTAGTGGTCGGGTCGATCGTACGGCCGAACTGTAAGCCGATGTTCGTACCACCACTAATGGTCGGCAGGCGGGCGTTCCTCGCGAGCTGGCTCTGTAGGCCGCCCGCCTCCGCAATGTTATTGAAGCGGCGTACCTGCAGATTGTTGTCGAAGGCGTATTGAACGGCGCGGTTGAGCGTCCAGGTCCCGCCCCCTTCCTGCGCCGAAGCGGTGGTGGTCGCGAGCAGTAGGAAACAGAAGCAAAGCAAGTAGATATGGCGCATGGGGTGGCGGGCTAATGAGAACAAAGCTACTTCAGGAAGAAAGGGTGAGAAATATAATCTATGAAACGGGTGGAATTTTGGATGAACGACGCCGCTCAGGCGCTGACGAACCACCCTTTCCGCCAGAACCAGCCGACCATCAACACGACGAGTACCCCCATGACGCTGAGCAGGATGTAGTAGCCATCGGAATTCTGCAGCTCCGGGATGTTCACGAAGTTCATCCCGTACAAACCCGCCAGAAAACTAAGGGGCATGAATATGGTCGACACGATGGTGAGCGTCTGCACGACCGAATTCGTCCGAAAGCTGATCTCGCTCACGTAAAGGTCGTACAGGCCGTTCGTCACGTCGCGGTAAGTCTCCACCAGGTCGGTTACCTGAATGATGTGGTCCTTCAGGTCACGTACGAAAAGCTGGGTATCTTCGGTGACCAGGCGGTGCTCGGTATCGCCGAAACTGCTGACGAGCTCGCGTAGGGGGCTGACGCTTTTGCGCATCGTCAGCAAGCTTAGCTTCAAATCGTGGATGTGGCCTTTGGTAGCCGGCTCCGGCTGCTTGAGGATCTGGTTTTCCAGCACGTCGAGCGCTTCCTCGATTTTATCCAGCACGGCGAAGTAGCGATCGATAACGTTGTCGATCAGCGCGTAGGCGAGATAGTCTGCGGAACGGCTGCGGATGCGCCCGGTCTTGGTTTCCAGGCGTTTACGGACGGAGGCGAATAGGTCGCCGGCATCTTCCTGAAAGGTCAGCACGGTTTCCTCGTGTAGGTAGACCGATACTTGCTCGACGCTGAGCTGCCGGCTCTCCTGGTCGAAGGCGAAGGCCTTCAACTGTAGTAGTACGCCGTCGGTGTAGGTTTCCATTTTGGGGCGCTGGTAGACGTCCACCACGTCTTCGAGCGCGAGGGGGTGCATGCCGTAGCGCTTACCGAGCTCCTCAACGAGGGTGATGTTGTGGAGGCCGCGCATGTCGTACCAGGTGATCCCGTTATCCGGTTTGCTGGGGGGGAGTTCGTTGACGGCCAGGCTATGCTCGAAGTGCTCCGGATCGGGGCCGAACTGGGTAAGGTGGGTATGCGTTTCGTCCATCTCCTGGCGGCCGGTATAGACGAGGGTACCGGGTGGGGCACCGGTTTTGGGCCTGGTGAGTCCGATCTTTTCGGCCTGGCTACGGAGGAGGTTCGTGGCGCGCATATTTACTGAGGGTTGTGTGCCGCAATTTAGGGCCTTACCGTTGTTTTATGGCGACGGAGCGCAGGTGCAAAAATTGGTGTGAAGAGAAGGGATTCCCCCCCCATAAGCCAGCGGGGGGAAGCCAAGGCGAACGTCGCGCCCCTGAGCCCGGCGAAGCGGCTCAATTCCCCAAAAGAATAATTTGCCGTATCTAAGTACTCACAAAACCATCCACTATGCGTAGAAGAAACTTCCTCACCACCACCGCCAAATCCTCCCTCGGGCTTTCCTTACTGGGCCTGAGCGCGGCCTGTTCCGCCGCCGACAAGGGGGCCACGGACGAAACCATGGTCGACGCCAAAAAAGACATGGCGGTGGATAAGTGGTTCGACATCAGCCTCGCGCAGTGGTCGCTCAATAAAGCCTTCTTCGGCGGCGATATCGACAACCTCGATTTTGCCCGGGTAGCCAGGGAAGACTATGGGTTAGGAGGCATAGAGTACGTCAGCCAGTTTTTCAAGGACAAAGCCAAAGACGAAGCCTATCTGCAGCAGATGCTCGACCGGGCGAACGACCAGGGCGTAAAAACCTTACTCATCATGATCGACGGCGAGGGTAGCCTCGGCGCTACGGACGAAAAGGAACGCATGCAGGCCGTTGACAACCACCATAAGTGGGTAGACGCCGCGAAGTACCTCGGCTGCCACAGCATTCGGGTTAATGCCGCCGGCTCCGGCACCCGGGAAGAAGTAGCGGCGGCAGCCACCGAAGGCCTCGGTAAGCTCAGTGAATACGCAAAAGGCGCCGGCATAAACGTCATCGTTGAAAACCACGGCGGCTACAGCTCGGACGGCTCCTGGCTATCTTCCGTCATTAAAAATACCGGGATGGACAACTGCGGCACCCTCCCCGATTTCGGCAACTTCTGCATCGAGCGTAGCCCGGATGGCTGCAAGGACGAGTACGACCGTTACAAGGGCCTCGAGGAACTGATGCCTCACGCGAAGGCCGTCTCCGCCAAGACCTACGACTTCGGCAGTGACGGAATGGAGTCAGTCATCGACTATACCCAAATGATGAAAATCGTCAAAGAGCACGACTACTCCGGCTGGGTCGGCATCGAATACGAAGGCAAAGACCTGAGCCCCGACGACGGTATTCGTAAGACGATCGCGCTTTTGGAGAAGCTCGGAGGAAGAGTAGCTTAAAGGTCTGTCGGTCCGTTGGTCTAACGTAGTAAAAGACCAACGGACCAACAACCGCTATTTAGGCAACGTCTGCTTACCCAACCACGCCGTATCGAAGTTGCCGGAGCGAAAGTCTTCCTGCTTCATGAGCCACTGGTGGAAGGGGACGGTCGTTTTTACACCTTCGACGATGAATTCATTGAGGGCGCGCTCCATTTTGGTGATGGCTTCCTTGCGCGTCGGTGCCCTTACGATCAGTTTGGCGATCATGCTGTCGTAGTAGGGGGGGATGGTGTAGCCGGCGTAAACGTGCGTATCGACGCGAACGCCCTGCCCTTTTGAGCTGTGGAAGCTGGAGATGTTACCCGGGCTAGGACGAAAGTTGTTCCAGGGGTCTTCCGCGTTGATGCGGCATTCGATGGCGTGCGCCTTCGGGTAGTAGTTCTCCCCGGATAGTTTTTCGCCGTAGGCTACTTTGATTTGCTCCTTGATGAGGTCGTGGTCGATCACCTCCTCCGTTACCGGGTGCTCTACCTGGATGCGGGTATTCATTTCCATGAAGTAGAAGTTGCGCTCCGAGTCCACCAGAAATTCAACGGTGCCTACGCCTTCGTACCCGATGGCTTTGCCCGCCTCGATGGCGGCCTGCCCCATGGCATCGCGTAACTCGTCGGTCATAAAGGGGCTCGGAGTCTCCTCCACGAGTTTCTGGTGGCGGCGTTGTATGGAGCAGTCCCGCTCGGAGAGGTGGACTACGTTACCGAACTGATCCCCGATTACCTGTATCTCGATGTGGCGGGGCTTGACGATGTACTTTTCCATGTACATACCGTCGTTGCCGAATGCCGCCTTAGCCTCCGTGCGCGCACTTTCCCAGCTCTTCTGGAATTCCGCTTCGCTGGTGACGATGCGCATTCCCTTACCGCCACCGCCGGCAGTCGCTTTGAGCATAACCGGGTAGCCCATCTTCTTCGCCTTTTTGATGCCTTCCTCGGAAGACTTGAGCAGACTACCGTCCCCCGGCACGACGGGCACGCCGGCTTTGATCATGGTATCCTTGGCGGTGATCTTATCGCCCATCCGGCGGATCTGATCGGGCGCGGGGCCGATGAACTTGATTCCGTAGTCGAGGCAGACCTCAGCAAAGTCGGCGTTCTCACTCAGGAAGCCGTAGCCGGGGTGGACGGCGTCGGCGTTCGTAATCTCTACGGCGGCCATAATCTTAGGAATGCTCAGGTAGCTTTCGGCGGAGGGCGGTGGGCCTATGCAAACCGCTTCGTCGGCAAATCGTACGTGCAGGCTATCCCGGTCGGCCGTGGAGTAGATCGCTACGGTCTTGATGCCCATTTCCCGGCAGGTGCGGATGATGCGCAGGGCAATCTCGCCCCGGTTGGCGATGAGGATTTTCTTGAACTTCTCAGCCATTATCTTCGGTGTTATCTAACGAATAGTGGTGGTGGGTGGAATGGCTCAGGACGGATCCACTAAGAACAGGGGCTGGTCGTACTCTATCGGTTGGGCGTCCTCCACCAATACTTTGATGATGGATCCGCTTACCTCCGACTCGATCTCGTTGAAAAGCTTCATGGCTTCGACGATACAGACGGTATCGCCCTTGGCTACCGTATCGCCAACTTTAACGTAGACGTCCTTATCCGGAGAAGAGGAGCGGTAGAAGGTCCCGATCATGGGGGACTTGATCGTCAGGTATTTACTCTCGTCCGACTCGTCGCTTTCACTCGCGGCGGGCGGGGCGGCGGCGGGGGGGGTGGCAGCGGCTGGCTGAGGAGCCGCGGTTTGGTAGGTCGGGCTAGCGGGAACGTTTATTATGGACGGGCCGCCGCTATTGGAGGCACCGTTTCCCTTGCTGGCGGGCGTGTAGGACTTTCCGCGAATATGGAGCTTGATCTCGCCGTCGTAGTACTTAAACTCGGAGAGTTCCTTCTCGGCAATGAGGCGAATGAGATCCTGGATGTCGGTAATGTTCATAGTCTGGGCTCGGTTAGCTTTTAGCGCGCTCTACGTAAGAGTTACTACGCGTGTCAATTTTAATTCGGTCACCAATATTAATAAAGAGAGGCACGCGTACCTCCGCCCCGGTTTCCACGGTTGCGGGTTTGAGCGTATTCGTTGCCGTATCGCCCTTCACGCCCGGCTCGGTATAAGTGATTTCCATTTCTATGTACTGCGGCAAATCGATGGTGAGTGGCGTGTTGTCCTCCGTATTATAAAGGACTTCCACGGTATCACCCTCTCTCATCATTCCGGGGTTCTCGATCAAGGCTTCCTGAATCATAGCCTGTTCGTAGGATTCATTGTTCATAAAATGATATCCCATATCATCACTGTAGAGGTATTGCATCTTATGGCGCTCTACGCGCACTTCCTCGATCTTGTGGCCGCTGGGGAAGGTCTCGGTGAGCACCTTGCCGGTAGAGAGGCTTTTGAATTTCGTGCGCACGAAGGCGGGGCCTTTGCCGGGCTTGACGTGCTGAAATTCTACGATGGAATAAATATCGTTGTTGTGCTTGAACGTAAAACCGTTCTTTATGTCGCTGGTACTGGCCATGATATACTTTTGGTTGGGCGCGGGGCCGCTTGAGCGCGCTAAGATAAGCGAGTAGGTGATTAATTCGACGATCGTCGATTTTTGTCTGCACCGAAGCGCAGTAAACCCTGATCGGCAAAGCTGTAATAGCTTCGTCCGGCAACGATAAGATGGTCCAACACGGCCATATCCAAGAGGCGGGCGGCTCGCTCTAGTTTATTCGTTAGCTGAAGGTCCGCCTCGCTCGGAAAGCACTGCCCGCTCGGGTGATTGTGCGCAAAGACGAGCGAAGTACAGCCTGCGTAGGATAAGGCGGCACGCAGTACCCGCTTCGCATCGACTACCGTGGATGTCACGCCACCCTGGCTGACACACTGACTCCCCAGCAGGCAACCTGCGTGATTGAGGCACAGTACATGGAACTCCTCGTAGCTCAGATCGGCGAGCAGCGGTCGCAGGAAGCGAAAGCACGATTCGCTATTCCCCATACGGAGGGCTTTACCTTCCAGAGCTACTTCCCTTCTTCGCCCCAACTCCAAGGCGGCTACCAATCGAAGCGCCTTGGCCTCTCCGACCCCGGAAAACTTCAGGAGGTCGACGTACTCGCAACGGGCTAAAGCATGCAGATCGTTACGTAGAGCGCCAAGGATGTCCTTCGCTAAGCTTAACGCGGAACGGCCCTGCTTACCGCTACCCAGCAGGACGGCTAGTAACTCGGCATCCGAAAGCGACCGGGGGCCACGGCGGATGATTTTCTCGCGGGGCCGATCTCGCACCCGCAAATCCTCGATCCGCAGAGAGGTCGGTGGTGCTATATAAGGGGTCATAAAGGAAACGTGCTGAGCTGGCTGCCGGCACGCGGGCGATTCGTTCGGCAGCAAATGTAACGCGGTTTGTTTATTATTACTAAACTACCAACAATTTTACCGCCAGTCAATCACCTTAACTTCCAAACGAGTATTGGCCCGATAATCCGTATCGCTACAGTCGCCACACGTGACGAGGGGGGATGAGTTGCCCGCGCCAATGGTGCGGATACGGTCTTCAACGACCCCTTCCGCGATCAAAAGCCGCTTCAAGCGGGTAGCACGCTCCTCGCTTAATCGTTGCAGTTTGGTGGAGGACTCCGGGCCGTCAACGTGTTGAGTGAGCAGGACGGATAGTGCGGGGTACTGGCGGAGGAAGTCGACCAGCAGATCGATATCCGGTGAGGCCTCCAGGTTCGGGTTAGCCGAAAGATGGGGATAGTAGATGCCCCGAAGCGTAAGGGTGGCCCGGGCGAAGCTCTTGGTTAGCCTTTTTGGCGAATAGTTCTCCTCTAGTTGCAGCGTCTGCTTCAGCATGGGGGGAAGGCCGGCTACCCGGAGATCCAAGGAATCAGCCATCAGCCAACCCTCCGGGCCGGTCACCACTACGGTGTACCGTTGATCGACGGGCAAGCACACCCCGAAGTGGCCGCTGGAATTGGTCGTTGCCTCAGCCAGTACCCCCCCGGAGCTACCGAATCGTAGATAACGAACGTTTGCCAGCGGTATCCCCATTCCACGCACATCGACTACCCGCCCGGAAAGGTCGGTGCAGCCGCTTGCTTCCATGGCTACCCCGAGCAGCCGCCCGACGCGCTGCCGGGCGGGCTGGTATTCGAAGGTCGTACTACCGTACCCCGGCGCGGCGGCCGTTATCAAGTAACTTTGGTCGGTTGCAAAATCGTAGGCAAGGCTCCCCTGTTGATCGGTGTAGCCCACCGGCTTTCCCGCCGCGGCACCGGAGGGTAAGCGCACCTGGCGAATAATTTTATTACCCCCCTCTTCGGTGGTCGCAAAGCCCGAGATGCCACCGGGTAACCGATCCTGGCCAATGAGCGGCGCAACCCACACCGCGGCATCGGAAAGGCGCTTGGAGCTGTACGCGTCGTAGAGACTGATCGCTTTGGCCGCTACGCTGGTCTCGAAAAGGCTGGTTAGCCCTTTCCTCAGGGAGACGGTATACACATCCTGCCCCCCGGCCCCGCCGGGTCGATTACTCGCCACGTAGGCGGTCGTCCCCTCGGCGTTGAGCTCGAAGGAAAGTTCGTCTTGCGGCGAGTTCACCGGGTTCGGCAGTCGTTCCAACGGCCCCCATTGCCGCTGGCTCAGGTCCATGCCGTAAATATCTTTTCCAGCCCCCTCACCGTGCCCGTCCGAGGAGAAGAACAAGTAGCCACTCCCGTGGTAACGGGGGAAGGTCTCGTCACCCTCCGTATTGATCTCGGCACCCAGGTTAACCGGCGCACCCCAGCGGCCGGCTCGTGAATCGGCAAAATAAAGGTCGTAACCGCCGTAGCCGCCCGGGCGGTTACTGGAGAAAAAAATACGCCGCCCGTCGGGCGTTACGTTGGGGTGCTGGCTGGCCGACCCGGCGGTATTGTAGGGTAGCGACCGTTCGGCGGTCCAGGCATATCCATCGTTGTAAACCGAGTAGATCCCGTTACTCGGCGGTTCGCCCCCCGCTGCCGCGCTGAGGTCTTGCGGGCGGGTGAAGTACATCACCTGGTTCTGGAGCGTAAAGCTGGCCGGCCCGTCGTCGTAGTTCCCGCCCAGGTCGTTGGAGAACGCTTCCCCCTCGTCCGGCATCCCATCCACGCCGATGCGGCTGGTGTGTAAGCGCAAAAAAGGCCGTCCCGTCCTTGAATTATTACTCCCCCGTCTTGGCTGACTGATGTAGACCAACTGCCCCCCGTAGATGACCGGCGCAAAATCCGCGTAGGGCGTATTGATCGTATAACAATTGGTAATGGCTATATCCTGCTCCCCCAACTCAGCCGGTGGCCTGACCTGGCCGATTGAGCTGAACGAAAGCAAGCAGAAAAAAAGCACCGTCAATTGGGTTCGAACACGCACGCAGCAAATATACCTACGAACCTAAAACCCGACGGCGCCTCAGGCTTTAGTGGGGAAGAGCTCACCGATGGCCGTCTCCCGCGCCTGGAAAATATTGCGCACTTGCGCGTGTACGAACAGCTTATCGGCGATGGTCCCTAAAATACCGAGTGGGGCTTGGTAGTGGAGGACGTCCCGCATCTCCGTACGTTCGGCGTCGAGCGCCCGAAAGTGATGCTGGTGGTGCCACAGCGCGAACGGGCCTACGAGCTGGTCGTCGACGAAGTACGATTCATGCTCGATTTTGGTGATCTGCGTTACCCAATTCGTAGTAAAGAGCGGTAGTGGACTAACCCGATACTGCACGATCATACCTTCGTACATTTCGACGCCGGCCACGGGGCTGAGGATGTCAAAGGTGACGTCTTTCGGGGTCAGGCGTTCCAGGTTTTCCGGGCGGCTGAAGAAGGACCAGGTCTGCGAAAGTGGCCTGGGTACGGTAGTTGTGAATTCAAGACGGCGGGGGCGCATAGGCGAGCTTTGCCATCCTAAAGCCACCTTACGGCAAGAGGTTCTCGAAAATGTAGCCAACAAACTACTTATCGTTAAAAAGCTACGGGAGCTTCCAAGCTAGCGAAGACAATAACCATACGGTTTGGATAATGAAAGGGCACACCAGCGTTTCGAATGGCCTACGGCATTAAGCCGGTTACCCCGGGCATCGCAGCCGAGCAGTCTTGCTAACGTGTAAACATCTATAGTCGATGATGTAATTTGCGGCCCTTCCAACTCTACGGGAGCCCCCCCCCCCGCTTTGTTGGTACACACCGACCCGGCGCGGTCAAACGTTCCTACGGGTATCAGCCCAGCCTTATGCAGCGAAAACACTTAGTAGCCCTTGCCCTGACCTCCGTTTTGATCGCCGATCAGGCGTTGAAGATCTGGGTAAAAACGCACATGGCGTACGGGGAAGAGATCCAGTTATTGGGGTGGGATAGGGCGCTGATTCACTTCGTGGAGAACGACGGGATGGCTTTCGGTATCACCCTCGGAGGGGTTTATGGAAAGTTGGTACTGACGCTGTTCCGAGTGCTCGCGGTAAGTTTTCTCTTTTTCTACCTCGGGCGGTTGGTGCGGGAGTCGGCGCCCCGGAGGCTTCTGCTGGGCTTCGTTCTCATCCAGGCGGGTGCCCTGGGGAATATCATCGATAGCGTATTCTACGGCGTGGTGTTTTCCGAAAGCTCCTTTCACGGGGGGGTGGCCGAGTTCTTACCGGAGGGGGGAGGCTACGCGCCGCTACTTTACGGACGGGTGGTAGATATGTTCTACTTCCCGCTTTTTTACGGCACTTACCCCGCTTGGCTGCCGGTCGTCGGCGGTGAGTCCTACCTGATCTTCCGCCCGGTGTTCAACGTGGCGGACGTAGCAATATCGGTGGGCGTAGCCATTCTGCTGAGTTACTACTTCTTCGGTGCCGCGCAGAAGAAACCGGCCCCGGGCTCGACCGGCGAAAGCAATACGCCTGAGTGAGAGCGGGCTTACTAATCATCCAGGCTCAACCGACCGATGGCGTCGAGGAAGCGTTTTAGCCGCTCGCCGTCAATGGTGTAGAAGGTGAATCTTTCTTTGCGCTCCTTGGTCACTAGTTTAACCCGGTACAGCAACCTTAGGTGGCTGGAAACGGTGGACTGATCTAACTCGAGCGCGTCGGAAAGTTCGGTGACGTTTAGGGTACCCTTTTCCCAGAGACTACGAATGATCTCTAGTCGGGCGGGGTTGGTAAGTGCATGAACGACCCGGGAAGCAATTTCTATGTTTGGGTCTAAATCGTGATAAGGCTGTTGTTTAGCTTGCATCAGTGAACGGGCTAGCGTTTACCGGCCGAAAAAGTAGTCGAGATGTGTAACTTGAGGTGGCAGCTTAAAGAGCTATCCTTTCGTGAGTTATTGACTTGCCTACAAGGAAGGCCAAAGTAAAATTTCCCCACCCCTCAACACTTCGCTTAAGCGCCGTGTGGACGATCGAAGGGTGGTTAACGTGAATAATCGACCTACGCCCAATGCGTACATCCAAAATCAAAATCAAAAAATTTTTGGGCGTGTGTCTTCAATGTGGGTACAAAGGTGCAATGATACTACTTCAAATGCGTAGCCAATATAGCTACAAGCCCCCGCAAAGGCCGGCTACAGCCTGTTACGGTAGCTGAAAGCGCTAAACACTAAGCTCTTTAATCACATTTGCAAGGTAGGCGACGCGCTCCGTGTTAACCGAGTAATAGATAAATTTGCCTTCCCGCCGCGTATCGACGATGTTCGCCTTTCTTAGCACGCTAAGGTGTTGAGAAGCAATGGATTGCTCGATACGCAGTGCGACAAAAATGTCGGTTACTTTCATCTCACCCTTCTCTTCCAGCAACTTCAGCATGCGCTTGCGCAGCGAGTGGTTTATGGCGCGTAAAACGAGAACTGCCGACCGTAGATCGGAGTAGTCAATACGCACTTCATCACCTTGTTTATTAAGTATGATGCGATTTTCTTCTTGTTTAGCCATGCATGAACGGTTCTTCCAAAGCAGCGATCCGTGTCGATTTTACGGTACGAATGAGCAATATAGGACTGTTTGCTTATCGGAACCGATTAACAGGCAGAAAACAAAAAGCCTTTAACACAAACGGTTAAAGGCTACACAACAAACACTATGAACAACACAATATTCTTAGCGGGCCATAAAGCCGAAGGTTGATTTTTTAGTCGTGAGAGAATAGCGGTAAACATGGTTAACGTCAGTTCCATAAAGATAGAACATATAGTAGAATAACCAAAGTGTTATTTTATAATAACTCGCCTTCGTGTAGATAATGTTCGATAAACCAGCGAATGAAGGCGAATAATGAGTGCCAGTTCTCCCTACGACGCGTAATTTTACTCCGCTGCCGCCGCCCTCATAGATAAGACTACCAGCGAACAATGACGGAAACCGCCTTCCTCGAGCTGATTCAGGACCCCACGCGCTTAATGGCCGTGGAGCACGCCGACCTGGCGGTAGTTGCCGATCGGTACCCCTACTCGGCCAACGTACAACTCCTGATGGCGCTATGGGCCGAATTGAACGACCACCCACAGCGGGAGCGGTACCTCCAACGCGCCGCCACGACGACCTTCGATCGCAGCCACCTTTACGATCAGCTTTACCGGCTGCTATCCCGGCGGCAGGAGCCGGTGGAGGAAGAACAGGTAGAAGACGCGCTCGAGCTGCTTTCTCTGGATGAACTAGAAGCAGCCGTGCCGCTTCAGGCCACCACGGATGAAAGCCAACCTTCCCCTCTACTTACCATCACGCGGGAAGAAGCGCCTTCGGCTCCACCGGCGTCCTACACACCGCCGGCGCCAACGCCCGCACCATCCCCTACCCCACCGCCGGCCCCGCCGCCCCGGCCCGAAGACCCCGAACGGTTCCTGCAACGCACGCCCATCGCATCTAAAGAGGAATTGCGCGAACGGTTAGCAGCCATCCGCAAACGCCAGCTGGCGCTAGAGCAGCAGAAGAAGCGCTCCGTGAACAAGTTCGCGCGCCGCAGCCTCGTAGTTTCCGAAGGCATCATCAGCGCTACCCTCGCCGAAGTGTTCGTCAGCCAGGGGCAGTATCAGCACGCAATCAACATCTACGAACAGTTGGCTTTGGCTAACCCAAAGAAAAGCCCGATATTTGCGGCCCTTATTAAGGATTTGAAGCATAAATTATAAGCCCCCATGGTCAATTTACTGACGATTCTGACCGGTATTATCTGCCTGCTACTCATGCTGGTCGTACTCATCCAGAACCCTAAGGGCGGCGGGATCGACTCGACCTTCGGTGGCACCCAGGCCAACCAGATGATCGGCGCGAGCCGCTCGACCGACGTCATCGAAAAGATCACCTGGGGGCTCGCCGCGGCACTCTTCATTCTCTGTATCCTTACCGCCCTGGCGGTAGGCGCGGCCGATGCGGGAACGGCAGGGGGGCCACTACTTAATTAGGCTCCGCATTACCTTAGTATTACGGCAAAGGCCGAAGTTCCCATCCGGGGCTTCGGCCTTTGCTATTCCTACAAGCGCGTATTGATGACGTTGTTGAATAAGGAGCCGAACGTATAGCTGAGCCCAAAACTCAGATCCGCTTCGAAGTTGGTCGCCAGCTGTGATTGCCCGAGCAGGACGTCCTCAACCGAAGCCTCACCCCGGGGCAGGCTGATCTGGTCGTTAATGATCTCGTAGCTCCCGCCGATGGTGAAGGACAAACCCTTGATCAGCCGGACGTTCGCCTGGCCATTCATCGATAAGCGGTTTTTCGAAAAGTCGCTGAGGATGTTACCGGCGGAAACCCCCGCCCGCACTTGCCCCCAGCGCTGGCGTATCCGCAAGTCGACGTCGAGTACCTGGCGAAAGAAGTTCTCTTCCAGTTGGAAGAATATCGTCTCCCGGATATAATCGTTGCGGTTATAGCCTACGCGATAGGCAACGGTGAATTCTTTGAAGGGTACCTGGTTATAGTTGAAGATGTTGTACTCTATGGCGGGGGAGACCGATACGTTGTAGTCAAGGTTACGGAAGGTGGAGGAGGACGCATTTGTAAACAAACCCACCGACCAATGGTCGCTGATGCTTCGAACGATGGACCCATTCATCCACAAATCCTGCCGGATGGAGGTTAGCACGGTCCCGTCCTTCTGTTTTACGTTCTCGGTCCGGTAGAATAAATTGGGGCTGATCCGAATACGTAGATCGGGCGTAGTGCGATCCGCGTCAAACCCGAGGCGGAGGCTCGTCCGGCCCCGCTGGGTTTCCGTGTTCGTGGCGAACCGAGCGTCTACTTCGAAGATCCAGTTGTTCCAGTTGTCTCCATTATCAACTACTACGGCCGCCGTTGAGTCCCGAGCCAGCTGGGCGGTCACTTCGGAAACGGTAAGCTCGGCAAGATCGCCGTAGGCAGTACCGGCAAGAAAGCCGGCCAAACCGAGTTTGATGCGTTGGCCCAGCAACTCGTCTCGCTCCACTGCCGTCATAACCGCCGTAGTGGACACCTTAAAGCTGAGTTGATTACCCGATAGCTCCTCCTGCCCCTTGAAATCTAAATTGTACACGCGCCCGCCACTACTCAGATAATTGGTGACTATGAACAGACTGACCTGGGAGGTTGCCGGGTCTATCGTGTGGTTGACGTAAGGCAGCTCCTGCTTCAGGTAGGTCTTGTTACACTCGCAATCGATGAACATGTTCAGCCGTCGCTGACCGAGCAGACTGGTAACACCGAGTAAAAAACAAATCAAAAGAAGTGGACGCAAAGCTGAGGTTGTCATTTAACTGAGGTAAAAAGCAAAAATAGGCTTAGCTTAATACATAAGACAACCCCATACCATGGGAGGGGCCGCCTTTAATTAAGCCATAATGGGAGCGACCCGCAACCTACGGGCGCAGCGTGTTGGTAAAAAAGCCGTGCGCCCTCACTCCCGGGCCGCCGCGAGCGCGCTTTTATAAATATCGAGCGCCCGTTGCCGCCCCATCTTGTGTTCGACGAGCGGCGCCGAGGGATAGTCGGGCGTACCGTATTCTGGTACCCACCGTTTTACGTATTCGTACTTCGCATCGAATTTCTTCTGCTGGCTTTCGTAGTTGAAAATGCGGAAGTACGGTTGAGCGTCGGTACCGCAACCGGCGGCCCACTGCCACCCGCCATTGTTACTGGCTAGTTCGTAATCGATGAGTTTATCCGCGAAGTACCCCTCGCCCCACCGCCAGTCGATAAGCAGGTGCTTGGTCAGGTAGCTGGCGGTAATCATGCGCACGCGGTTATGCATCCACCCCGATTCGTTCAACTGCCGCATCCCGGCATCCACGATGGGGACGCCCGTCTTACCCGCGCACCATTTCTCAAACTCCTCCTCATCGTTCCGCCAGGGTATCTCGGCGTATTCCGGCCGGAAGGGCTCGTCGACTACGTGCGGAAAAGCCTGCAAGATATTACTGTAAAAATCCCGGAAGACCAGCTCCTTCAAAAAGGTATCGTTCAGGGCGAGTGCCTTGCGGGCCTTCGCACGGATGGAAACCGTGCCGTGCCGAAGGTGAACGCTCAGGCGGCTCGTCCCTTCCGCCCCGGGGATGTTCCGGGTCTTGTCGTAGTTCGCGATCAGCTCCTCCGGGGCGGCTTCGGGGGGGATGGGTTGATCGCTGGGGGTGAAGCCCATATCCTCCAGCGTAGGAATGGCCCGGTGGTCGCTCAGCGCTACTAAGCCGCCTCGATATTCGGCGTTCGGGTAGGGCTTGAGGTAGTAGGATACCTTTTCGCCGCCCACCGCATCGGGCCGCTCGGCCAGTTTAGCCTTCCAGGTACGGAAGAAGGGGGTGAAGACGGTGTAGGGGCCGCCGGCTTTCTTTTGTACTTCGTCACTCTCGAAGATCACGTGGTCCTTAAAGGCGTGAAAGGGGATGTTTTGCTCGTTCAGCAGGTCGGTTACGGCCTGATCGCGCGCGATGGCGTAGGGCTCGTAATCGCGGTTGGTGTATACGGCATTGATCCGGTAATCGCTCCGCAACTGCTTCCAAATCTCGATCGGGTGCCCGTAAAATACGTGTAGGTCGCTTCCCATCTCGCGGTAACGCCGGGCGAGTTGCTCGACGTAGCGGTGAATGAACATTACCCGTGCGTCCGCGCGCTCGGGCAGCTTATCCAGTATCTCGCGATCGAAAATGAAAATGGGCAGGACGGGGCCGCCAGCTTTCAGGGCACGATACAAGCCGGCATTATCGTCGAAGCGAAGATCCCGTCGGTGCCAGAAGATGCTTACTGCTTGATCCATGGTAAACCTAAGAACCGCCTTCCGGATTTTGTTCGCGCTACTTCCGCCAATCCCAACCGACGACGATCCACTCTTTCCCCGCCGGCGTGCGTTCACGGCCCAGCTCTTTGAAGCCGATGCGTTCGTGGACGCGTAGGGAGCGGGTATTTTCCGGCGCAACGGCGGTGATCAGGTACTCGAACCGCAGGCTGTAGCAGGTGCGTAGGTAGCGATACATACGGTCGACGACCTTTTGCCCACGAGCCTCTTCGGCGACGCAGACCTGGCCCATGCCGAGGTATTCCACTTCGCTCAGCGGTTGGCCTCGAAAACTCGATTGTTCCTGTAGCTCCCAGACGTCGGTGAGCGTGGGTATTTGCGCGGCGTAGGGGCGCGTCATGGCCAGTGCGTAACCCACGACTTTCGTGCCCGACTTCGCGATTACGGCTGCCGTCGACCTGTTCATGTCTTCGAGCACGGTGTAGTCGTGTACGGCCGTAAGAAAGCCTTGCTTAGCAGCTACTTCTTCACCGACCGTGGCGCGCAGGTTGGCCTTTTGCAGGCCGATGATCTGTTTGAGCTCCGTCTTTTTCCGGGCGAGCGTGATCCTGATTCTCTCATCGCGTTCGTACATGGCGGCGATTTCTGGCAATTTGGGCGAGTACGCAGGTGCGTAGCTTCGTTCGTAAGGAACAAGGTGGAACGGCACCGTTAGCAATGGGGGCCACTCGACTTAATGGTTACTTGACCGCGCGGCGGGGGGGGGGGGTCCGCCTTGCTCTCGACCTCCGCATCCATGCACCTGCGTACTCGCAAAAAAACTAGCTTTTAGCGGCTACTGCTCTTTTTGCGGCGGCGACGATGTCCTTAATACCTAGGCCATACTTCTCCAGAAGATCCTCCGCCTGGCCGGACTCCCCGAAGGTATCGTCGGTAGCCACGAATTCCTGGTGGGTGGGCGTCGACTTGCTGAGTGCTTCGGCGATGGCGCTGCCCAGGCCGCCGTATTTGTTGTGCTCCTCGCAGCTCACCACCGCGCCGGTCTTCTTGGCCGATGCGATAACGGCTGCTTCATCGAGCGGCTTGATGGTGTGGATGTTGATCAGGTCGACGCTGATGCCTTCCTTTTCAAGCTCGCGGGCGGCCTCGACGGCGTACCAGACGAGGTGGCCGGTAGCGAAGATCGACACGTCCGACCCTTCGTTGAGGTGGAGTGCTTTACCGATCTCGAATTTCTGGCCTTCGGGGATGAAAATGGGCCAGCCGGGGCGGCCGAAGCGGAGGTATACCGGGCCGTGGTGGTCGGCAATGGCTTGTACGGCGGCTTTGGTCTGGTTGTAATCGCAGGGGTTGATGACGGTCATGCCCGGGAGCATGCGCATCA
>OY764644.1:0-14625 GCA_963668285.1 uncultured Lewinella sp.
CGGGCACCCCGGATCATCGGGTAACCGTTTTAGGTAACTTCACGGCCAATTCGTTCAGCCGCGACCAACTCGGGGCGGGTGTCGAGTATGCATTCAAAGAACAGTTCATAGGCCGCGTAGCCTACCGCAATGACTTTGAGCGCGACGAGCTCACCGAAGCTCCCCTGTACAACGGGCTTAGCGCCGGTGCTTCCCTGCGGGTGCCGTTCAGTAAGGCCGACCCCAGCAAGCACATCAGTTTTGACTACGCATATCGGTCGACGAGAATCTACAGCGGGACGCACAATATCGGCATCAGTTTAGCCATTTAATCCAGGCAACCGACCAGAAACGATTTTAGGACTTATCCGTATATTTGTCCTAGATAATATAATTCGGAGACGTTCCCGCCATGGTGGGAACGTCTCCGTTTTTTACTTACTGTACCGTCCTACCTTTAATAAAACCCACCATGTCTACGACCCAATACCTATCTCAAGAAGGATATGACCGCCTAAAGGCAGAACTGAAAGAACTAAAGACCGAAGGCCGCTCCGACGTAGCCAAAGCGATCGCGGAAGCCCGCGAGAAAGGTGACCTGAGTGAAAACGCGGAATACGATGCGGCAAAGGACGCGCAGGGCCTCCTCGAAATGAAAATCAACGAACTGGAGAAAGTCATGGCGAACGCGCGGGTGCTGGATAGCAGCCAGCTCGACACCAGCACCGTTACCGTGATGAGCCACGTCACGATCAAGAACGTAAATAATGGCGCCACGATGACCTACAAACTCGTCGCGGAATCCGAAGCCGACCTTAAAAGCAAAAAGATCTCCGTCAATAGCCCGATGGGTAAGGGGTTACTAGGAAAGGCCCCCGGTGAAATCGCCGAGGTGAATACCCCTAACGGCTCGATCAAATTCGAAGTGGTGGAAATCAATATCTGATTCATGGCCACCATATTTACGAAGATTATCCAGGGCGACGTACCCGCCTACAAAATTGCGGAAACCGAGCTGTATTATGCTTTTCTCGACATTCGCCCGATGACGGAAGGGCATACGCTCTGTATCATCAAACGGGAGGTAGACTACATATTTGACCTTGGGGAGGAGGAACTATCCGGCCTCGTGCTTTTCGCCAAGCGGGTAGCTAAGGGGGTGGAATCCGCCATTCCCTGTAAGCGCATCGCAGTAGGCGTTCTGGGCCTGGAGGTGCCGCACACGCATATCCACCTCGTCCCGGTATCGACGGAAGCCGACTTTCGCTTCGGGAAGTCGATAACGGTATCCGAGGATAGAATGAAAGCCATCGCCGCCGACATCCGCGCGGAGCTGGCGGGGTCGTAGTGGCGGCTACTATCAGAAGTTAGGCGGCGTCAGTTCTTTGAAGTGCCCGTTAAGCTCTGCGCGTGCCTTGATGCTGGTGTTGCGCTCAACGTCCGGCCGGATGGCCTCTAAATGTTCGATGATGAATTTCTGACGGGGGTAGGAGCTGCGGAGAGTCAGCAGTTGGTATTCCTGCTCGAGGGTAAGGCCGATATAGTGGGCAATGTCGAAGGTGCGGAATCCGTCTTCGACGTCCTTGATCTTCTTGCTCACCTTTAGGCGCCGGTGGATGTCGCGCGTCCGGTCGATGATCTCGTGGTTCATATCCGGATTCTCGGCGAGATCGACCTCGAGCTCACTGGCTTTACCACCGGGGTAGAGCTTGCCGGGCAGGCGGCGCCAATAATCTTCCAGAAAATACACCCCGCCGGCAATCGTCTTGATATCGCACTCGCCGTTGGGGTAGCGCATGGATACTTCACTGAGGGTTACCTCGGTGGCGGTGGGGCGGATGTTTCCTTCGATTACGGTGGGTACCAGCCAGGTCATTTCATCCTGCTCGGCATCTTCGATCAGCTGACGGTACCGCGGCTCGAAGATGTGCAGGTTGAGGTGTTCGTTGGGGAAGACCACCAGTTGTAACGGGAAAAGAGCAAAAGTCTGCGTCATATACTAAGCCGGCACTTTAATGACCGATAAGTAGTGTTGCTTAGCGGAGAAGAGCTGGCGTAGCTCTCATTAAATAGCTATTCGCAAAGTATATAAAAGGTTTTCGGCGACCCGGGGTGGATGGTGTTATCGCACGAAGTCGGACCCATTATTCGTACTTATGGACTAAGTCGCGATCGCCCGTCGAATTTTGAGGAGGCGTTGCAGAAGCCCCTCGAGCTCGTCAAGCGGAAGCATGTTTGCCGCGTCGCTCTTCGCGCTTTTTGGGTCGGGGTGGGTCTCTAGGAAGAGACCGTCTACACCCGTAGCTACGGCCGCCCGCGCTATGGTTTCGATCATCTGAGGCCTTCCGCCGGTCACGCCGCTAGACTGGTTGGGCTGTTGGAGTGAGTGGGTACAGTCCATTACTACCGGGCTACCTAGTGCCCGCATGGTGGGAATGCCCCGGAAGTCTACTACCAGATCGGTGTAGCCAAAAGTCGTACCACGCTCGGTCAGCCAGACCTGATCGTTGCCCGAGTCGATCACCTTTTGGCGGGCGTGCTCCATCCCGGAGGGGCTGAGGAATTGCCCTTTCTTGATGTTCACGACCTTCCCCGTTCGCGCGGCCGCCGCAATCAGGCTGGTTTGCCGGCAGAGGAAGGCCGGGATCTGTAGTACGTCGACGTAGTTCGCGGCCATGGCAGCTTCTTCGTCGGCGTGGATGTCGGTCGTAGTCGGTAGGTCGTAACGCTCACCGACCTTGGCGAGAATGGTGAGCGCACGCTCGTCCCCGATACCCGTGAAGCTGTCTACCCGGCTACGGTTGGCCTTTCGGTAGCTGCCCTTGAATATGTAGGGTATGCCTAGCCGTTCGGTTATCGTACCGACGCGATCGGCGATCTCCAGGGCCATATCTTCCCCCTCGATCGCGCAAGGGCCGGCGATGAGGAAGAAAGCGGAGGAGTCACCGTGTTTAATTCGGGGTAGGGCGGAGTAGTCCATTCAACGAAAAGCTTTACTGACGGTAAGGTCCTTTCCACCGGGGCGGTAATCGTAAAATCCTTCCCCAGATTTGCGGCCAAGTTTGCCGGCCGTGACCATATTGATCAGGAGCGGGCACGGCCGGTAGTGGAGGCGGCCGAAGCCTTCGTGCATTACGTGAAGAATTGCCACGCAGGTATCCAAACCGATGTAGTCGGCCAACTGCAGCGGGCCCATCGGGTGGGCCATACCCAGCTTCATCACGGTATCGATCTCCTCGACTCCGGCTACGCCCTCCATCAGCGTGAAGGCGGCTTCGTTCAGCATCGGCATCAATATGCGGTTGGCTACGAAGCCCGGATAATCCTGCACCTCGACCGGCGTTTTGCCGAGCTCGCGACTGAGGCGCATGACCGTCTCGGTGGTCGCCGCATCGGTGGCATACGCCCGGATCACTTCGACCAGCGACATGATGGGCACCGGGTTCATGAAGTGCATCCCGATGACCTTTTCCGGCCGTTCGGTCGCAGCGGCGAGGCGGGTAATGCTGATGCTGGAGGTATTCGACGCAAGGATACACCCGGCGGGTGCGAAGCGATCGAGGTCTTCGAACAGACGAAGCTTTACGTCAATATTTTCGGTGATGGCTTCCACGACCAGCTCGGCCTGCTCGACGCCCTCGGCCAGGCTCAGGTGCGTGGTGATCCGGGCAACGGCTGCATCCAGCGCCGACTGCGTAATGCGCTCTTTTTTTAAGATGCGGGAGAGGCTCGACCGAATGGCCGCCATTCCGTCATCGAGTAGTTGACCGTCGATGCCGACGATGCGCACCCGGTGGCCGGCTACTGCGAACACCTGGGCGATGCCACAGCCCATCTGGCCCACTCCGATTACTGATACGTTCATTAGCTTATCCACTTTATTTCCCGTACGCCCGCGGCGGCCGCGAGATGGCGGGAAAGTACGAAGAAGTAGTCGCTCAGTCGGTTGAGGTAAACCACCACGGTAGTCGGCACCTGGGTGCCTTCACTCAGTTCCACCACCCGCCGTTCCGCCCGCCGGCAGACCGTCCTGCACACGTGAGCGTAGCTGATTGCGGGCGACCCACCGGGTAATACGAAGTGCGTCATTGCCGGCAGGCTCTCGTTCATGCGGTCCATTGCCCCCTCCAACCGGGTGGCGGCGGAAGCGGGAAGTTCGTAGGCCAGCCCGCCGGGGCGGTCGTCCGCCAGCGCGGCCCCGAGCGCAAAGAGGTGGTGCTGTTGCTCCACGAGTTCTTCCACCACCGCCCGGTCCGTCAGGTGATCCTTCAGTAGCCCGGTGAATGCGTTTAGCTCGTCCACCGTGCCGTAGGCCTCGACGCGGGGGTGGTGTTTGGGGATGCGGCGGCCGGAATACAGCCCAGTCTCCCCCTTATCGCCGGTTTTAGTGTAGATCTTCAAATTCAGGCTTGATTGTATCGATGTTCCGGATCGCTGGCGCGGCGGATGGTGGGGTTGCGTTCATCGGTTTCTACGATGCCGTCGCGCAGCCGGACGATGCGGTGGGCGTGCTCGGCGATGTCCGGCTCGTGGGTTACCAGGATCACCGTATTACCGTCCGATTGGATGCGCTCGAATATCTCCATGATTTCGATGCTCGTCTTAGTATCCAGGTTACCGGTCGGCTCGTCGGCGAGGATGATGGCGGGGCGGTTGACCAGGGCCCGGGCGATGGCAACCCGCTGCCGCTGGCCACCGGAGAGTTCGTTGGGCCGGTGCCCCGTGCGATCGCCCAAGCCGACGGACTCGAGCACGTCGTGCGCGCGCGCCTCGCGTTCTTTTCGGGATATGCCGGCGTAAACCAACGGGAGGGCTACGTTATCCAGGGTGGATTGCCGGGGGAGAAGGTTAAAGGTTTGGAAAACGAAGCCGATCTTTTCGTTGCGGATGCTGGCCAGTTCGCTGTCTTCCATCACGCTCACGTCCTTACCGTCGAGCTCGTAGTGGCCCTGGGTCGGGGTGTCGAGGCAACCGAGCAGGTTCATCAGGGTTGACTTACCCGAGCCGGAGGGGCCCATCAGGGCTACGTACTCGTTGGTGTTGATGGTCAGGTCGACGCCGCGGAGTGCGTGGACCTTGGTCGGCCCCATGATGTAAGTCTTGGTGAGATCGTTGATGGAGATGACTGGCTTCATGGCGCTTGGTTTGAACTCGGGTTACAGCTAAGCACTTAATCGCCAATGACTTTCGGTACGCGGAAGAAACCGCCTTCCGTATCCGGGTCCGGCGCGTTAGCCAGGGCTTTCTCACGGTCGATGTGGCTGCCTACCGCATCCGGGCGAAGGTCGTTTTCCTGCCCGGTCACGTAGCGGAGTGGCTGTACGGTGCCGAGCTCCAGTTCATCCAATTTTTCAACCATTTGGAGGATGCCCTGTAGGTCGGTCCGTAGGCGCGCTGCCTGGTCTTCCGTGGGGGAGAGGCGTGCCAGCTTAGCTAGGTGCGAGATTAACGCGGCGTCTACTTGCATACGGGCGGTTTTCGACAAAGGTAAGCTTATGGTAGATGTATAGCTTCCCCTAGGGCTGGATGACGACCATGCCTTCCTCAAGCGGGTTCAGCTGCTCGATCAGGGTCTCGAACAGGGCTTCTCCCTCCTGGAGGTAAATATTCAGGAAATTATCGGTGCGCTCCTGCAGGCCGCCATCGGGGAAAAGTTTATCCCGCAACCCACGAATCTGGTTCATCGCGACGTCGAAGCGTTGTTTCTCGGTGCGCCGCAAGCGGCCTTCCAGATTTTCGATCGCCTTCGTCTGCTTGGTCCCCTCGCCCAGCACGGCTTTTTCGAGGGTAGGGTCGATGTCTTTGGCTTTAGCGGCAATGCGGTCGAAGATGTCACCGATCTGCTGCATCTCCCGCGCCAGGCTCAGTTCGTTGTCGGAACGGTCGGCAACGTAGTCGCGGATAATGAGGTCGGCGTCGCGAAACAGCTCGCGGTAGTCAAGCCCGAGCTTACCGAGCTTCTTCTGGTTGCCGCCGTCGATCCACAGTACGGAGTTGCGCCTGATCAACACGGGGAAGTTGAGGCCGAAAGCGGCAAACTGTTCCTTGCGCTCCAACCAGTAGGCCAACTCACCACCCCCCCCGATGTAGGCGAGGTTCGGAAAGATCAACTCCTGGAACAGCGGTCGCATCACGACGTTCGGGCTGAAGCGCTCGGGGTGGTCCTGCAGCTCCTGGCTTAAGCTCTTCTTGCTGAAGGAGACGTCGGTACCTAAAACACTATACTTCCCGCTTTCGAGGACGATCCTGTCGCGCCGCCCCGCGGTCAGGTAGAAAAGGTTGATCTCGCGGGCGTGCGCCTGACCGCTGAGCCCCGCTTCCTCGAGCTGTCGCTGCGTCGTTTCGATTAGCGGTTGGCTGATCTGCTCGAACAGTTCCTTCTCCATCAGGGGGCGGAAGGCGGCTTTGAAGGCGGGGCGGGACATATCGGCCACCACCAGCCCGTATTTACCGAATAGGTCGTGGACCAGCGCCACGCTGGCTGCCCCGTAGGTCTTGTTTTCGGTATAGGCTTTCTCGATGCGCCGGTAGATGCTTAGGGCCGCCTCCCGGTCGCCCAGTATATCCTTCAGCGCGGCGAGGGCGGGGGAAAGCGTGTCGGTCGGCATGGCGCCTACCGCGCCCCCCGTATCGTTCTGCCATTCGATGAGGTTGCCGTACACCCTGGCGTGGTTGATCTCCTCGAAGTCGTGATCTTCCCCGCCCGTGATGAATACCGGGACGACGTCCTTACCCGGATAGCGTTCGTTGAGCTGACGGGCCAGGTTGATGGCCGAACAGATCTTGTAAATGAAATAGAGCGGCCCGGTGAATAAGCTCGGTTGGTGGGCGGTGATGACCGAAAAGCCTGCATCACTTCCTAACTTTTGCACCTGCGTCCTCGCAAAATTATTATCGACCAGTGAAGCGTATTGATCTTCGAGCTCCGCAACGAGTAGCGCCCGATCGGTGGCGTCACGGGCCTTATCCTGCATCACCTGCCCGAAAGCGTCGAGCGTGACGTCGTATTTGTAAAAGGGGCGAAGCCGCGTATCCGCGGTGGCGTAGGCTACGTCTTTTTCGGAAAACTGGGGGACCTCCGGAAACGGAATTCGGTCGATTTGCATGGGCGTATCTATATTGCGAGTCAGGCCGTCAAACCCCCTGTAAGTACTAAAGGTTGACGGCACGATAGTAAAGACGACCATGCCACAACTTATTATGGCCCTGGATCAGGGCACCACCTCCTGCCGCGCAATCCTATTCAGTAAAGCCGGCGAAATCGTCGCTACCGCCCAGAAGGAATTTACCCAATTCTACCCCCAACCGGCCTGGGTCGAGCACGATGCCGACGAGATCTGGAGTACCCAATACGCCGTGGCTCAGGAAGTACTCGCCAGGGCCAAGGTAAAGGCCGGCGACATCGCGGCCATCGGCATCACCAATCAGCGGGAAACCACCTTGCTGTGGGACCGTGCCACCGGCAACCCCATCCACAACGCGATCGTCTGGCAAGACCGCCGTACGGCCGGCATCTGCGACGACCTCAAGGCGCGCGGGTTGGAAGACCACGTTCGAAGCACTACCGGCCTGGTCGTCGACGCCTACTTTTCCGGCACGAAGATCAAGTGGTTACTCGACAACGTAGCAGGCGCCCGCGCCCGCGCCGAAGCCGGCGAGCTCGCCTTCGGTACGATGGACAGCTGGTTGGTCTACAAGCTTACCGGCGGGGCGGTGCACGTGACCGACGTCACCAATGCGGGGCGAACGATGCTCTTCGACATTAGGAAGCGCGACTGGGACGAGCGGCTTTTGCAGGAATTAGAAGTTCCCCGCAGCCTACTCCCCGAAGTGAAGGGCAGCAGTGAAGTGTACGGGGAGACGGCCGCCGACCTCTTCAGTTCGCCCATCAAAATCGCGGGCATGGCGGGCGATCAGCACTGCGCGCTGTTCGGTCAGGCCTGCTACGAGGTCGGGCAGGCAAAAAATACCTACGGCACGGGTTGCTTCATGCTGTTGAATACCGGCCGGGAAGCCGTAGCCAGTCAAAACGGCCTGTTGACTACCATCGCTTGGGAGGTCGACGGCGAGGTCACCTACGCGCTCGAGGGGGCGGTCTTCATCGCCGGGGCCGCCATACAGTGGTTACGCGACGGGCTGAAGATCATCGACGAGGCGCCGGATTCCGAATACTACGCACGCAAGGTCAAGGATACCGACGGGGTATACGTCGTGCCGGCCTTCGCCGGCCTCGGCGCGCCCTACTGGGATATGTACGCCCGCGGCGCCATCTTCGGTCTGACGCGGGGCAGTACGAAGGCGCACATCGTGCGGGCTACGCTGCAGAGCCTTGCCTACCAGGTACGCGACGTGCTCGATGCCATGCAAAAGGATAGCGGCCACGACCTGAGCACGCTACGGGTGGACGGGGGTGCCTCGGCGAATAACTTCCTGATGCAGTTTCAGGCGGACATCCTCGGGACGAACGTCGAGCGGCCACAAGTAACGGAGACCACCGCGCTGGGCGCCGCCATGTTCGCCGGTTTAGCCGTCGGTTACTGGACGCAGGAAGATCTGGATAAGACCTGGCAACTCGACCGGCGTTTCGAGACAGAGATGAAGGCGGGGAAGCGTAAGAAGTTGTACGCCGGATGGCAGAAGGCCGTTAAGCGGAGTATGGATTGGGTGGAAGAGTAGTTTAAATTCCAATTAGATCTACATCCAGATATATCTCGGAGAGAGGTATAGATACGCCGATACTTGTAAGTCGCAGGCTATCCGCTAAGCTCTCTAACGAGGCTTCCAGACGTAGAAACTGCCCGGCCTCATCCCTGCGGTGAACCGTGATCCAGGCTTCATCCTGAGCGATGATGACGTATTCGCGCAACGTAGGGATGGCGGTGTAGTACTTCAGCTTTGCCCCACGATCGTATCCTTCACTCTGTTGTGAGGTGACTTCGACCACCACCCTTGGATTCGTGATCGCTCCCGTAATATTCGAAGATTCTTTTAGCCGGGGGCACGCCACACCCGCATCCGGGTATACATAGCGAGACTTGGATTTTGCTTCAATCTTGATCTCGGAATTGAAGGCAACACAGGTGCCTTTATCCCGCACGGCATTTCTTAGTTCCGCGGCGATGTTGTTGCAGATGGTGGAGTGCCCCAGCGAGCCGCCGGCTACATGGCGAACAGTTCGCCGCCGTGGTATTCGTAGCGTTGGTCATTCGCCCTTTCGATCGACAGGTAATCGTTTAAATCTACTCGACTGATTTGTGGGTGGCCCATGGATAAAAGATCGTGGTTTTTCGATGAACGTTCGGGTACGCTTCCCGTCTTCCAAGTCACTATCTTACGGAACAGTTCGGCCAACAATTACAGCTCCCGCAGCAGATCGTCCAAATTCCACATACCCCGTTCCGTGTACGGGCCGACGCGCGTCCGCCGTAGCGCGGTCAGGTAACCGCCGTTATCCAGGGACTTTCCTAAATCGTGGGCCAGCGACCTGATGTAGGTGCCTTTCGAGCAGGAGATCACAAAATCTACCTCCGGTAAATCGATGCGCGTCACGGTGAATTCGTGGACCGTCACCGGCCGCGGCTTCACCTCTACCGGCTGGCCGGAACGGGCCTTTTTATAGAGCGGCACGCCATCCACTTTGATGGCGCTGTAGATCGGGGGGAGTTGTTGCAGGTCGCCCGTCAGCGCTTCGGCGGCGGCAAGGATGGCGGCTTCGGTGAGGTGGGCGACGGGCCACGTTTCGGCCACCGGCTCTTCGGCGTCGTAGCTGGCGGTGCGGCCGCCGAGGGTGATGGTGCCCGTGTAGGTCTTGTCGAGGCCCTGTAGTTCCTGGAGGCGCTTCGTCCAGCGGCCGGTGCATACGTTCAGCATGCCGGTGGCCAGGGGGTCGAGCGTGCCGGCGTGGCCGATCTTGAATTTCTTGACTTCGAGGCGCTTACGGATCGCGTAACGCAGCTTGTTGATGACGTCGAAGCTCGTCCACCCCTTAGGTTTGTCGACGAGCAAAAGGCACCCCTCCCGCAGGGAGAAGGGTGCCTCTGTTGTTGGTGTTGGTAGCTCTTGCTCTTGCATACGGCGGCGAAGGTAGCAGCCGTCGGCCGGTTTTAACCTTTATCCACGAAAGTGATCGCTTCGCCGGATTTACCGTTACGCCCCGTACGGCCGACCCGGTGGATGTACGTATCGTAATCGGTCGGCGCCTCGAAGTTCACTACGTGGGTCACGTCGTCGATGTCGAGGCCGCGGGCGGCCACGTCCGTGGCGCACAGGGCTTTGATCTTCCCGGACTTGAACTTACCCAGCGCCTTCTGGCGGTAGTTCTGGCTTTTGTTACCGTGGATCTCGTCGGCGGCGATACCGGCCTGATTCAACTTCTTGGTTACTTTTTTGACGCGGTGCTTCGTTTCGGCGAATACCAGGACGCGCTTGAGTTCCGGCTCCTTCATCATGTCGATGAGGACGTCGAATTTATCGTCGGCATCGACGTAGCGGACGGTCTGGTTGATGTGCTCGGCCGAGGCTTCTCCGCTGCTGACCTTTACCGGCACGGGGTCGTCCAGGAAGTAGCTGATGATCTTTTCCTGCGTCTTGTCGAGGGTAGCGGAAAAGAGCATCGTCTGATCGCGCTCGCCCATCTGGTCGGCGAGGTACTTGACGTCCTTCTGGAAGCCCATGTCGAGCATCCGGTCGAATTCGTCGAGTACGAGTACGGAGGCTTCGTTGAGGTTGATCTTACCCTGGCCGTGCAGGTCTTTCAGCCGGCCCGGGGTAGCGACGACCAAGTCGTGATCGCGTTTGAGGCCGCGGATGTCGGAGTTGATGTTCCGGCCGCCGATAAGCACGATGCTGGAGAAAGTCATGCCCTTGGTCAGGATCTTGAACTCATTCTCGATCTGTAGGGCGAGCTCGCGGGTCGGGGCCATTACGAGCGTTTGGAACGGCTCGTCTTTGAGGAGCGCGTCGATGACGGGGATCAGGAAGGCGCCCGTTTTACCGGTACCGGTCGTGGCGATGCCCATAATGTCTTTCAGCTCGACGATGTGCTCGAAGGATTCCTCCTGGATCTGGGTGGGGAACTTCCAGCCGGCCAGCTTGAGTGCGTGCTTGAGCTTGGGGTGGAGGTCCCAGTCTTCGTACTTGGTCTTGGCCGTATACTTGACTTCCTGCATGGGCACGGCTTCGTGTACCATGAGCTCGGCGTCGATGGGTTTGTAGACGTGTTTGCTGCGGCCCTGGTGGCGGCCTCCGCCATTAGAATGGCGATTTTGTGGTCGGCCGGAGCCTCCACGGTAATTTCTTCGTTTCTGCATTGGTTGATTGGGGGGGGGGAAGGGCTTAGCTATTGAGGGGGTTGGTACCAGCGCTCTAAGGCCTTGAAGATGAAAAAGTCACACGCCGCCCCAGGAGTGGTTTGACTCCTCGAAACATACATGGTTGGGATAGCTGGCCTGGTTTCAGTAATCCCCTTGCTTCCGCAGTTCCCGCAAAGGTACTGCTTTCGAACCGGACAAGTCACGGTCTGAGGCCCGCCCTAGACAGGCCGAAGTCACTTCCCAATTTAATTAAACTGTAGGGTCAACCAATTTTTGGGACGTCGTGTGCTCTCTACTCAACGCATCGTGGTGCCTTTAGTTTTAATTTTCAGGGCGAGTACGCAGGTGCGGGGGCGGGGTGGTAAATAGCGATGTTTCGCTCGCGCGGGTTCCCGTTTGCCAGCAATGTTTACCTTGTAGGGGAGAATCACCATCGAGCCATGCGAAACCTTTTCCCCCTGCTTTTCACGCTATTTATCGGTGCTTGCGGAAGCCCCGATGCGCCCGAGGAAGCGCCACCCCCACGGCCGAACTTCCTGTTCATCATGTCGGACGACCACGCCCAGCGGGCCATCTCCGCTTACACCGACGAACTCATCGAAACACCGAATCTGGACCGGATTGCCGACGAGGGCATCCTTTTCCGCAACAGCTTCGTGACCAATTCGATCTGCGCCCCGAGCCGCGCGGCCATCCTTACGGCCAAGTACAGTCACCTCAACGGCAAGATCGATAACCTGAACAGATTCAACCCCGATCAATGGACCTTCCCCGAAGCCCTCCACGGGGCCGGCTACCGCACCTCCCTGATCGGTAAACATCACCTACAGGCCATGCCCCGCGGGCTGGATGAGTTTCGCGGGCTCATCGGGCAGGGGAGCTACTGGGCACCGGTCTTCGTCCACAACGGCGATACCCTCGGCGCGGAGCCCGGCTACACCTCGACCATCATCACCGACTACGTGCTGGAGGAGCTCGAACGCGCCGCCGCACCGGGCAACGAGCAACCCTTCATGCTATGCTACTGGCACAAAGCCCCCCACCGCAACTGGATGCCGGATACCTCCGACCTGCCCGGCTTGCTGGATAAAACTTACCCGGAGCCGGCCACCTTGCGCGATAATTACGCGAGCCGCGCGGCCGCCGAGCACGCCGATATGCGTATTGCCGACATGTTTACCAGCCACGACCATAAAGTCACCGGCAAATACCAGAACCCGGACCCGGGCACCGGTGGGGCCACCTTCATCACTAACCCAGACTTCGACCAGGTAAAGAACTTCGACCGGCAACTGGCCCGCCTCGAACCCGAAGAGCGCGCCGCCTACGAACCCTACCTCAGGCGCATCGGCGAGGAGTGGCAACGCGTGAAGGGTACCGACGATGAGCTCGGCTGGCGCTACCAGCGCTATATGCAAGATTATCTGGCGAGCGTGAAATCCGTCGACGATAACGTAGGCCGCGTGCTGGACTACCTCGACGAGACCGGCCTCGCCGAAAATACCGTGGTCATCTACACCTCCGACCAGGGCTTCTACCTCGGTGAGCACGGTTGGTACGACAAGCGCTTCATGTACGAAGAGAGCCACCGCACCCCCCTGATGATCCGCTACCCGGCCGGCTTCGATAAAGGCGCCATCGACGAACTGGTCCTCAACATCGACCTCGGCCCTACGCTGCTGGATTATGCCGGCCTCACCCCGCCCGAAGAGATCCAGGGCCGCAGCCTCCGCCCCCTGCTCGAGGGCGACACCCCCGCCGATTGGCGCGACGAGGTCTACTACCGCTACTACCAGCAAATGAACTCGTACCACCGGGTGGCCCGCCACGAAGGCGTCCGCGACGAGCGCTACAAACTCATCCAGTACACCGAACCCGGCTTCGAGGGCTACGAGCTGTTCGACCTCGGATGCCGACCCCACCGAAATGGACAACCGTATCGACGACCCGGAGCTGGAGGAAGTTCAGACGCGGTTAATGGGGCGGATGGCCTCGTTGAAGGAAGAACTAAAAGTTCCGGATTGACCCCGCCGCGCGGATAGTTACAAGTATTTAATAATCATTCTTATTACCTTCACCCCCGATAAGTTCTTTCTTAACTTCTTCATCTACCGAAATTGGTTACGCCTAGCGGCGTATTAAAAGGGAATCGTGTGAAAATCACGAACTGTCGCGCAACTGTAAGTAGCCGCCTAGTTTCCATCCTCGAGTGTCACTGCGTTTAGCGGGAAGGCCGATGGAAATGCTACGAGTCAGGAGACCTGCCTTTTTCGATTTGACTATGCTTTCGCGATTTGAAGCAGACCGTCAGACCGATGCGTACTAACCGCCCCCCCGACTGAAGAATTCTTTATAAGTCCGTCCCAGGCTTAATTACTCGTCTTACGGCGCAGTAAATAAGTCGTTGTGTGTCCGCTGCCCACTTTGGGCGGTAGGATAAGGTTATGCGTGCGTGCTGCTCGCTGCTTGATTTCCGATTGCATTACGGAGTTCCGTAAGGGCTTTTAACTAACCTTTTTTAATAGTTAAAAGACTATGCAAACCCATATTTTAGGATACCCCCGTATTGGGGCAAAACGCGAGCTCAAACGCGCCTGCGAAAGTTATTGGGCGGGAAAGACCTCGCACGACGACTTGCTGGCCGTAGGGCGGGAAATTCGCCGGGGCAACTGGTTGTTACAGCAGTCGGCGGGTATCGATCTGATACCCTGTAATGATTTCTCCTTCTACGACCAGGTGCTGGATATGATCCAAACAGTCGGTGCCGTACCCGACCGATACCTACCGTTGGCCGAGCGGCCGGGCGTTACGGATCTGGACCTCTACTTCGCCATGGCCCGGGGCTACCAGCAGGATGAACTGGACGTTACCGCCATGGAAATGACCAAATGGTTCGATACCAACTACCACTACTTAGTACCCGAGTTCTCCGCCGGCCAGACCTTCCGGCTCTCTTCTTCCAAGGTCGTGGACGAATTTTTGGAAGCAAAAGCGCTGGGCATCAATGCCAAACCCGTTCCTTATCGGGCCTATTTCGTTCTTGCTTCTCGGTAAAGAGAAGGAGGCGGGTTTCGACGCGCATCGAGCTACTCGATCGCCTGCCTCCCCGTCTACCTGGAACTGCTCGGGCAGCTCGAAAGCCAGGGGGCCGATCATATTCAATTCGACGAGCCGTGCCTTGCCTTAGACCTGACCGTCGCCGAACGATCCTCGGTTGAACCTTGCTTACCGGCAGATAAGGGCAGCCTTTCCGGGCCTCAAACTTATTCTGGCCAGTTTACTTTGAGTCCTACGGAGCCAACTTATCGACCGTACTGTCGCTACCGATTGACGT
>OY764645.1:0-3967 GCA_963668285.1 uncultured Lewinella sp.
AGCGCCGGCTGGGTACCTTCCCGAACGTCGATGATGGTAGCCGCTTCCCCGATCTCCGGGAAGGCTTCGAGTACGAAAGTGAGTTCGTCCGGCTCCACGCGGTGGCCCCGGATCTTAACCTGACGATCCGCCCGCCCGAGGAAGTCGATCAGCCCATCGGGGCGAAAGGAAGCAAGGTCACCGGTGCGGTAAAGCCGCTCCCCGGCTTGGGGGTAAGTGTGAGAAACCGTCGGTAACGGGTCTTCCGCCGTACCGGTCTTTGGAATCGTGATGAAACGCTCGGCGGTCAACTCCGGGCGCTCGAAGTAACCCTCCGCCAAGCCCGGCCCGGCCAGGTATAACTCGCCGGGCGTACCGATGGGAACTGGCTGGAGTGCCTCACTCAGCAGGTAGTTGCGAACGTTAGGGATTGGCCTGCCGATAGGAACCAGCCCCGCCGCATCCTCGCGCAGGACCGCATGAGCGGTACACCATACCGTCCCTTCCGTCGGGCCGTATTCATTCACCAACTCGGTGTGGGGTAGCTGGCCGTAGTGGGTAGCGACGGTTCTGGGAGAACAGGCCTCACCGGCTACCATGACCGTTCGGAGCGATCGAAGCCGCGCGGGCCGGGCGTGCTCCAACAGCAGTTGGTAAAGCGAGGGCAGGAGTAGTGTGTGCGTAATACCGTGCTGCTCGATCAGCCCGGACAGCCCTTCCATATCCTGTTCGCTCCGTTCCGGTGGGATGACCAGGTGACCGCCCTGGCTCAGCGTCCAGAATATGCCGGCTACCGAAGAGTCGAAGGAATAGGACGATAGCAGTAGAAATGCTCCCGGTTGGTGGCGGAACCAACCTTCGCGCACGCTGGTGGAATGTAGCAGGTTGCCGTGCTTGATCGCTACCCCCTTCGGGCGGCCGGTACTCCCCGAGGTGTAGATCAGGTAGGCGGGGTCTTTACTCTCGACGTCCAACGGTAGATCGTCGTCATCGCCACCGGTTTTCGGGATCTCTACAAACTCAGTAGCTACGGGAATTTGCCGCTCACCCGCCTGACCGACCAATACGTCGATACGCGCGTCTTCGACAATGTAGCGTAAGCGCTCGGCCGGGTAGGCGGGGTCGAGCGGGACGTAGGCGGCCCCGGCCCGTAGAATACCCAGAATGCCGACTAACAGATCGACCGACCGGCCGCAGGATAAACCTACGTAATCACCCCTGCTGACGCCCTTTGCCAGTAGCGCGTGGCTGAGCTCGTTTGACCGGGCCCGAAGCTCCGCGTAGGTCAGGGTACCGTCAGCGGCAGTCACCGCCGGTTGCGTGTGCCTCCCGATCAGTTGCCGGTGAATGACGGGTAAGAGGGTAGTTTCCTCGGGGGGTGCCGCCGTGGGGGCCGGCCAAGCCGCACGCAGGCTAAGTTCTTTGCCACCCAATGAGCGTAGGTCGTCCAGCGGCCGTTCGGGGTGGGAGACCGCGTTGGTGACCAGAACGATCAGGTTATCAAGCAGTCGTTCGGCGGTCGGATCGTCGTAGAGCTGTTGCGCGTATTCCAGGCGTAGCATGAAGCGGCCGCCCTCGTCGGTAGCGAAGAGGGTCGTGTCGAACTTGGAGACGCCCAGGTCCATCACGTCCTCGCTTACCACGAGTTCCCCCGGGAGCTTAGCGGCCGTGGTGGCGGCATTGTACACGAACATGTTCTGGAATACGGGATTGGCACCGGGCGTACGGGTAGCCTCCAATCGGTGTAGTAGTTCGTCGAAGGGAACGTCGCGGTGGCGGAGGGCAGCTTCCATGGTCGTTTTGACCTGCCCGGCGTACGCTCGAAAGGTCGGACTATTACTATCTACCCTACCACGAATGACTACGGTTTCGTTCAAAAAACCAAACATCCCTTCCAGCTCCCGGCGGTCGCGGATGCTGATCGGGGTACCGACGGGCAGGTCGTCAGCGCCGGTGTAGCGCCGCAGAAGTAGTTGAAATGCCGCTAGCAGAATCACGTTCGGGCTGCTACCGACCTGTCGGGCGAGCGTGCGGACCTGCTCCGAGGTGTTGCCGGATAGCGCCGCGCTGATCGTACGCCCGGCGAAGGTGGGTTCGGTCGGTCGCCGGCGGTCGGTAGGAAAGGTTGTGAGTGGAGGGGTGCCCATCAAGGCCTTCGTCCAGTAGTCAAAACCAGCGGTTGGTACCTCCCGGGAGGATTTCCAATGTGCGTAATCGGCAAACTGGATGCCGGTGGGCTGTTCTGAAGTCGCCGGCCCTGCCTGCCCGTAGTCGCTAAAGATCTCCTCGTTGAGCACCAGCAGGGAGGGGCGATCCCCGATGATGTGGTGGATCGAGAGGAGCACCCAGTGCTCTCCAACACCGATCTTAAGCAGGGCTACCCGCATTAACGGACCGACCTCCAGGTCAAAAGTGCGGCGGACGAACGTATCGGCCCATTCGGATGCTTCTTTCTTGGCCATACGGCCCGAAAAGTCCTCCCGAAGGATCGGAATTTCCAAGGCTTCCTCCGTACGCAGGTAAACGGTACCGTCCACCTCCTCGAACCTGCTGCGAAACACCTCGTGGCGGCTGACCGCCCGTCGAATACTGTTCATCAACGCATCCGCATCCAGCGCTCCGGTAAAGCGGTAGCGGTGGCCGTATTGGTAAAAAGCGCTCTCCGGCTCTAATTGCTGTAACAGCCACAATCGTCGCTGGCCGGCGGTAGCGGGTACGGCGGCACCTTCCGGGCGCTCAAGCATGCCTTTGGGGCCGGGCTGCTTCCGTTGCTTCCACCGGGCGAGTAGATCCGACTGGGAAGCGGGCTTGTCGGGGCGGTCGGGCATGAAGGGTTACGGTGGGTCTAGCCGGCGAAAATGTCGCGGAAGATGTTGAAGAACTTAAAGTTAACCTCGAAGGCCCGTTCGATCGTCCAGTGCAGGGCCATCAGGATAAGACCGACGGAGCCCCAGAAGATCAGGTGGGGGTAAAGGGCGGTTTTACGGATCAGGTAAAGGATGGGGAAGATGGCGCACACGATGGCTACTTGCCCGAGCTCAACGCCTACGTTAAAGCCGAGCAGGGAATAGGCCATAAAGTCGCCGCTCAAGCCTTTCTCACCCAGCACGCTGGCGAAACCGAAGCCGTGGAACAGACCGAAGACGAAGGTGATGATCCACTCCTTCGCCTTGAAGATCGGGACGATGTTGTGCAGGGCGGCAACGCCAATCGAAAAGGCGATGATGCTCTCCACCAGGCGGGAGTTCAGCTCGATGATACCCAAACTGGCCAAAGCAAGCGTAATGGAGTGCGCTACCGTAAAGGCCGTCACGATCTTCAGGATATACAGGAAGGCGGGCTTGAACTCACCCACCGGAACCCACTCCCAGTTGCGTTCGCCGGCGGCGACCAGGTTTTTGGGGCGGCGGCGGACTACCGAGGGTAAGATCAGCGCGACCAAAAACAGAATATGGTCGAGGCCGATCCAGATGTGCCACATCCCCAAACGGACGAGGGCGGAGAAGCCCTGCCACACCGACGTATCGGTCAAGTCGAGCGTCTGCTGGGTATCACCGGGGGTAAAGATGGCCGATAGGCGGGTGTAATTGTTGATCACCCCGGCCTTCCAGTTGTGTTCCTGGATCAAGCCGCCGGTGTGATTCGGCTCTTGGTCGAAGATCAACTCGTAGCGGATGGGAAGTTCGGTTGGGATTTCCTCGATACCGTCTAGCGTAAAATAGAAACCGACGTAATCCTCCTCCCCGTCACCCGGGTCGAGGTTGTTGACGCGCACGTCACCCCAGCGGATGGGGTAATTGCCACCGTCGAAGTCCGAACGGGAAAGGATGTATTCCTGTAGTCGTTCGTGGTAGGGTGCCACCTCCTCTTCGCTGAGCGGGTTAGTGAAGTTGGCGCCAACCGCCCGGTTAAGGTCGGAGAGGGAGAGCTCGTAACGGCCCTTGATCGCGTCCTTATATATGCTTAGAAAGAGGTAGCTCTGATCGGG
>OY764646.1:0-1664 GCA_963668285.1 uncultured Lewinella sp.
TATTGAAACACTACCACCGCGGCGTCCGGCTTCTGCCTTTTTCTGTTTACGCGACCGGCTCGCTGGACTAAGGCATCGATCGGGGCATTCTCAGTATATAGCACATCAAAATCAATATCTAATGATACTTCTACGACCTGAGTAGCAACTAATAAGAACGGAATATCATCCGCTAATTCAATCACGCGCTCTTCCTTTCTAATCCGATCAAGTTGCGTAAATCGAGAGTGTAGGCAACAGCGATCTTCAGGACGAAGTAATTTCCGAAATCTTTGGTAGGTCGCTACGCAATCATTGACTGTGTTACGCACAATAAGGACTTTCTTTCCCGCTTGAATATCAGTTTTGATCCGTTCGAATAATAGTTGGTCTTCCAGCGAGGTTTCTATGTACTGCCAGTAGCTTCGCTGTTTGTCGAGGTTTCTCGTGGTCGGCGATAATTTCTACGTCCAGCAGATTTTGTTCCAGTAGTGAACGTAGTTGGCTGGGTAGCGTGGCCGTCATCACGTAGAACCGGACACCACAATATTCTTGTAAGTAGCGCATAGTCTGTACGATCAGCCCCAAGGTGAAGGGTTGATAAAGATGGATCTCGTCGATGATTACGCTCGCTTTGGTTAAATATAGCGTTCGCATTTGCCAATGCCCAAGATTGAATCCCACGGTCAGTAACTGATCGATAGTACAGACCGTTACGTCGCGCCCAAAACTCTTATCACTAAGGTAGCCCATCTCATCAAAGTCCTCCTCAACGAGCTGTCGGTAATTTTTTGCCCCGGAATGCACGACGGCTACGTGCTCGGAATTTTCTTTATCCGGTGCTACCATATCGACGATTCGCCGATAAATCGCGTTCGAAGTCACTTTTGTCGGTAGGCAGTAAATGATTCTCGTTCCGGGTGTCCGTTGTGTTGCCCATAGCAAAGAGGCCTCGGTTTTACCGCTACCTGTTGGAGCGATGGCTAGTACATTGCCTTTAATTTTACTGTCCGCTTGGAAGACGCGCCACCGCTCAAAACTAGCGCCGATCTTCCGTCGCATGTAAGCTAGAAGGTACTGTTCATCGAAGACCAGAGGGGCGGCGGGTAGGTTGTGCCCACTCCCTCCCCAATCGGCCGCATGTAGTAAGCCCATAAAGCGGGCGTAGCGTAGGCGGCGGCGTACTGGATCCTGGCTAAAATAATCCAGCATGTCGCTAGATACAGTATTAAACACCGTTTGTTTCAACGCATAATCGCGGAGGTTCTTTAGGGTGCCCCCAGTCTTGGCTTTTGTCAAACGACGAGCGGCACGGCCTTCAAAACTCCAAGTGACACCCATGGCTTTCAGGCGACTAGCTAGCCACCCTTCGATAATTCGTAAGTCCTTGTCCTTGTATTCTACTTGTTTAAGTTCCGACGTAGCCCATAGATTTTGCCCTAGGGGTTTATGGTGAGCGGCCACAGCTAGATAGGCATAAGGGCGTTCATCACAGAGTTCGGTATAGCGGTCCAGCAACAGCACACAAGAAATGAACTCGTGGCGGATGTATAAATCCCAATCAGGTTTTCCCTTGTTGGCTTTCTTCCGATTTTCTCGTTGGAAGTTCAGTACAAATTTTCCGGCGTCGTGAAATAGTATAGCGACGTAGAGGTCTTGCCAAAAGGTACTATCTTCTTCAAGCA
>OY764647.1:0-7332 GCA_963668285.1 uncultured Lewinella sp.
CGATCTGGAAGCGTTTGACTTGGGTCGTGCCCCGCTCGCCTTCCAGATAGACCGCGGAGACGACCATCTCTTCGAAATACTTCCCGATGAACCAGATCTCTTTGGGGTCGTAGCGGCGGTTCATATCCAGCTCCTCCCGTTCGTAGCTTCCGTCCTTATTAAGGACCAGGATCAGATCGCCCGTATCAAAGCCACCGAGGTAGCGGCCACGCTCTGCGGTATTGAGGCGACCACTGACCTCATCCATCCAAATCTTGATGGCGCCAAGGGTGCTTTTGCCGGCCTCCTTCATGGTAACTTTACGGACGGGATAGCGGGTAACGATGTTACCTCCCGTCCCACGGCCCTTAATCGCCAGCTCGGCGAAATCGAAGTCGAAATCCTTTACGCGCGCTTTGGCGGAAGGGCTCAGCAGTACGTTCACGATCTCCGCTTCCCCGTTCGGGTTGGCGCTGAAGTAGAGTAGTTTACTTCCCTTAGCTCCTTTGGTCAGGTCGTACTCCCGATCGCGGGTAATGGCCTTTACGTTGAAGCGTTTGCCCATCGTACGGCCCGTTTTTCCATCCAGGTAGAGCATGTTGTAGGTCGTTCGTTCATCGCCCCTACGCCAAACGCTGATGTAGAGGATGTTTTTACCGACGAAGGTTTTATCGGCAATTTTGGTTACCGTAAGTACACCATCCTTTCGCAGTACGATCACGTCGTCGATGTCTGAACAATCCTGAACAAACTCGTCCTTTTTTAGCCCCATACCGACGAAGCCTTCCTTACGGTTCACGTACAGTTTGGCGTTGTTGGCGGCCACGGCGGCGACCTTGACTTTTTCGAATACGTCGATGGTCGTCCGCCGGTCCCGGTCTTTACCGTATTTATCCAGCAGGTTCTGGTACCAGGCGATGGCGTAATCGGTGAGGTGATCCAGGTCGTACTTCACCCGTTTGAGCTCCGCTTCCAGGCCAGCGATGCGTTCTTCCGCTTTAAAGCTGTTGTACTTCGAGATGCGCTTGATGCGGATCTCGGTTAGGCGGACGATGTCCTCGTCGGTGATGTCGCGGAGCAGGGGGATGCGTTTGTCGCCTCGTTTCTTCTTCGAGCTGGGTTCGCGGAAATACTTCCCCAGGCCCGTACGGATGATCTCGATCACCTCGGGGAAGTCCTCCGCCTCCTCGATGTCGCGGTAGATGCGTTCGCGGATGAAGATTTTCTCCAGGCTTGCGAAGTGAAGCTTTTCCTCCAGTTCCTTTTGCTTGATCTGGAGCTCCATTTTCAGGAGGTCATGCGTCTGGTGAGTGATGTGCTCCAGGATGTCCAGTACCGAGACGAAGTACGGCTTATCGCCATTCATGATGATACAGGCATTCGGGCTGACGGAAAGCTCGCAATTCGTGAAGGCGTAGAGGGCGTCGATGGTCACGTCCGGGCTAATGCCGGTGGCCAGTTCGATCAGGATCTCCACCTCGGCGGCGGTATTGTCCTGAACGTGCTTGATCTTGATCTTGCCTTTGTCGTTCGCCTTCAGGATGCTGTCGATGAGCGAGGCCGTCGTTACGCCGTAGGGTAGTTCCTTAATGGCGACAAACTTGTTATCGATCTTCTCAATCTTGGCGCGGATCTTGACCCTGCCGCCGCGTTTGCCCCAGTTGTATTCGCTAACATCAATGGTACCGCCGGTGGGGAAGTCGGGATAGATCCTTGGCTTCTTACCGTTGAGGATCTTGATACTCTCCCGGCAAAGTTCGCGGAAGTTGTGGGGGAGGATCTTGGTACTGAGGCCGACGGCGATCCCTTCGGCGCCCTGTGCGAGTAGCAGCGGGAATTTCACCGGCAAGTTGATCGGCTCCTTCTTGCGGCCGTCGTAACTCGTTTGCCATTCGGTGGTCTGGGGGTTGAAGACGACTTCGGTAGCGAACTTGGTCAGGCGGGCCTCGATGTAGCGGCTGGCGGCGGCGGAGTCTCCCGTCAGCGTATTACCCCAGTTCCCCTGGGGGTCGATGAGTAAGTCCTTCTGCCCCATGTTGACTAGTGCATCGCCGATGGCGGCATCCCCGTGGGGGTGGTACTGCATGGTCTGCCCGATGACGTTGGCCACCTTGTGGTAGCGGCCGTCGTGCATCTCGTTGAGGGCGTGGAGGATGCGACGTTGCACGGGCTTGAGCCCATCCTCAATGGTAGGGACGGCCCGCTCAAGGATGACGTAAGAGGCGTAATCGAGGAAGTAATCCTCGTACATCCCGCTAAGGGTGATGATGCGATCTGCGTCGGGGTCGGACTGGGCGTGTCCGTTAAGTTCCGGGTTGTTTTCGGAATTTGGCGTCATGGCGCTGCTGCTGTTAATCTCCTCCGTTCGGTACCGAATCGACGGTGTTACGGGGCCGGCGAAGATACGAAAATCCACACTACTAACAAAATGTTTTATATATGTTGGCCGTGTTGTTTTCGTGGCTAGGAAGGCGTTATATGATAGCTAGTTAGCGCGCGCTATCTTGGCCACCCTATGCAACCCCTATTTACGAATGACGCCATCGTTCTCGGTATCCTGATGGTAGTGCTGGCCGTGATCTTTACGACGGCCGACAGCGATCGTCCGTTCTGGAAGCAATTCTACACTTACGTGCCGACGCTACTATTGTGTTACTTCGTGCCCGCCATCCTACACTGGCCTTTGGGCTTGATCGCTTACGATTGGTACGTACCCGAAATCGCCGGCGAAATCGGCCTTGAAAGTATAAACGGGATGAGCTACGGGGAGATCAATCAATACCTAGACGCTCGGGGTCAGGACCCCGGTGACTTTACCGACTTCAAGGGCCATAGCCAACTGTACTTCATGGCGAGTCGCTATTTACTGCCGGCCGCGCTGATCCTGCTCTGCCTCAACATCGACCTAAAGGGCATCTTCGGCCTGGGCTACCGGGCGATCGTGATGTTCCTGGCCGCCACCGTCAGCATCATCATTGGCGGGCCGATCGCACTCCTGATCATCACCAACCTGTTCCCCGACCTGATCGGCCTCGACCCGGACCAACTCTGGCGGGGGCTATCCACCATCGCCGGCTCGTGGATCGGCGGGGGGGCAAACCAGGCGGCGATGAAGGAAATCTACGAGGTACCCACCGGCATCTTCGGGCAGATGATCATCGTGGACGTGCTGGTCGCTAACATCTGGCTGGGTTTCCTCCTCTTTGGCGCCGGCCGGGCCGGGCGCATCGATCGTTGGCTGAAGGCGGATAGCAGCGCCATTACCGACCTTACCCGCCGGGTAGAGCAATACGCCGCCGAGGTCAAGCGAGAGCCTACTGCAACGACCAGCTTTCAATTGCTTGGGGTAGCTTTCGGCGGGGTGGCGCTAGCGCATTTAGGGTCCGACTTGATCGCGCCCTGGCTGAGTCAGTACGAAGAACTGTTGGCCTCCTGGCGGCTGACCTCCCTCACCAGCGGCTTCTTTTGGTTGGTAGTAATTGCTACCACGATCGGCTTTGGCCTCAGCTTTACCGGTGCGCGTAAGCTAGAAGGCGTGGGTGCCAGCCGCTGGGCCACCGTTTGCATCTACATCCTGGTTGCGACCATTGGGATGCAGATGAACATTGGCGATATTTTTTCCAACCTCGGGCTCTTCGCCATCGGCATCATCTGGATGCTCATCCACGTGACCATTCTGCTCACGGTAGCCTGGCTGATCAAGGCTCCCTTCTTCTACGTAGCGGTGGGTAGTCAGGCCAACGTCGGTGGGGCCGCTTCGGCGCCGGTCGTAGCGAGTGTCTTCTCCCCCGCCCTCGCGCCGGTGGGTGCGATCATGGCCGTGCTGGGGTACGCATTGGGTACTTACGGAGCGATAATCTGTGCGATTCTTATGAAGCTGGCCGCCGGCAGCTAACTTAACTTAACTTCGCCCGCAGATTAAAAGCCCCTCTTTTTGACCACTCCACTTTCCGTTCTCGTCACCGGCGTATCTACCGGCATCGGTCGCACCACCGCCGCAACCCTCCTCGCCAAAGGCCACACCGTTTACGGTAGTGCTCGCAAGGCGGCGGATTTCGGCGCGCTCACCGATCACGCTTCTTTCACTGGTTTAGTGTTCGACGTAACGGATCGGCAGGCTATCAAACAAGCCATTCAAACGATCCAAGAGGCCGGGCCCCTGCACGCCGTCGTCAACAACGCCGGCGTAGCCATTACCGGGCCATTGGAAACGCTGGCCGAAGAGCAATATCGGTTACAGTTCGAGGTCAATGTCTTTGGGGTGCTTGCCGTGACGCAAGAAGCCTTACCCCTTTTGCACGCCGCAAAGGAAGCGGGCGCACCGCAGGTCAAGGTTATCAATATTTCCAGCATCTCCGGCTACCTCTCCTCCCCCTTTACCGGTATCTATTCCGCCAGCAAGTTCGCCCTGGAAGCCATCACGGATGCTTGGCGGCGGGAGCTCCACCCCTACGGTATCGACGTCATCAGCATCGCCCCCGGGCCAGTCAAAACACCCATCTGGGCCAAAGGCAGCAAGCAGACCGCCGCCTACGAAGGAACGCGGTACGCACACGTGTTGGACGGGCTCAACAACTTCACGAAAAAGGCCAATGCCGCCGGCCTGGAACCACAGGTCATCGCCGACCGCATCCTCCGGGCGCTCGTCACCGACCAGCCACGGCCAGACCAGCTGATCATGAAAAAAGCCCTACTCGCCAGGGTCATTAAGTGGATGCCCAAACGGATGCAGGACCGCATCCTACTTAAAAATCTCGCCAAGCGCCAACGCTACTGAGCCGCCGCTTCGCCGAAGCCCAGCGTAAAACCGAGGTAGACGCCCAGCTCACCCGCCTCCGATGGGCGCACGACGGCCGTCAGATCGTCCGACCCGATCAGGAAACGAAGTGGGCCCCAAGCCCCATAGAGTTGGCCGCCCAGGTTAACGGCATCCTCCCCCCTCAGGTTATAGTGCAGTGCAAAGTGAAGGTGCTTCCGCAAGGCATAGCGGGCACCGATGGCCGCCGCCCAATCTCCGCCTACCAAACGCTCCCGATACCGTACGACTGCCAGGCCGGTCCAACGCCCCGCAAAGTCTAGCTCGCCGGCGGCCATGTAGGTAGCTCCGATTCGACTCCCGTAAGAAATATCGCTTTGCGTAGGTTCGAAGGTAGCTTCGAGGCTGTCCAGAGAAGCATCCAGGCTGAAGCCCGCATCCAGCACTTCGCCGAGGACGTCCAGCCCATCGAAGTTAGCCGTGCCGGTGAGTTGCAGGTTGGTTACGTCACTACCCCAGTCGATCCCGCCACCCAGGTCGGACACGGCGGCTTGCAGGCGGATGTCGTCGTAGTCCAAATGGATGCCAACATCAAGCGCGATGCCACGGTTACCGCCGTTTGGGCCGGCACCGGAAAAGGACCCGGGCAAGATACCCAGGTTGAAGTCCCGTAAGCTATTGTAATCCAGTGCCCCCGCGCTATTGATACGAAGGTCTTGCTCCAGCGCAAGGGCGAAGTTATCCTCGTCAGTCCTTAACAGTAGGCTTCCGCCGGGCTCTATCCGTACGTCATTTATACCCAACAGGTATTTGAAGCGGGCACCTACCGACACGTTTTCCGATAGTCGATAGCTCGCGCCCAGGTGAAGCTCGTGGAAGTTGGACAGCTCCCCGGAGGGCGCTACCTCAACCGACTGGCCGATGAACTGAGCGTTCCCTTCGGCGACGACCCGCACCAGTTCACTGGGGAAGTTGATCTGTGCACGCGAACGAAGCCGGTGGCCAATACTGAAACCCCACGCCCCCGTACGGTAGCCTACCCCCAGCGTGGTAAGGGCGTATTCGTTGGTGAGGGTGGTCGTCGGGCCTACGGCGCGGGCTAATCTATTTAAGTCCAGTAAGCGCCGGCCGTCGATGAGCGGTAGAAGGGAGCTGTAATTCAGCCCCCCTAAGTCAATCTGCTCGGTCACCAACGGCAGGCCGACGGTAAAACGATCCTCCACCCGGCTATACAGCGCGGGGTTAGCGGCCGCGGCAAGGTAAGCATCGGGCACCACCGGCGTAAGGATGCCCTGCCCCCGCAAGGTCGGGCCACAAAGCAAAAGCAGGGCGCTGAGGCTAGCAAGTACCTGGTAAGCCGTTCGGCGTGGTTCGGTCATATCTCAGCTATTCTTGAACGACCGATAGGATCGCCCCCAGTTGTAATCGGACGCGATCTTCCTCCAGGATCCGTACGGGCACGCCCGCCCCCTCAGTGGTGGTCAGCCTCAGCGCCAACACTAGGCGATCGGCGGCGCGGAGCTGTCTGAGCCGGGGGCCGGAGAACAGGTAGTCGTGGGTCGCTTTCGAGCGCTCGGTGGCCGCACCGTTCGCATCGATGGGGGCAGCTTCCAAAACGGTGATTTCCTCGGCCGTCAGCTTGCCGGTGGGGTTACCGAGCCCGTCCAGAAACGTCCCCTCCACCTCGAGGGCTACCGGCAGGCCGTTATCCGCGGTGAGGCGCAGCGTGACTTCCCGGATGTTTTCGTAACGCCCGTTCAGGTCGAGCCCGATGGTATCCCGGACGGTAAAGCGGTCGGCGCTTCCGTACAGCGGCAAATTCAGGTCGACTTCTACCTGATAGGCGGAAGAGTCCGTCAAAAAGCCGCGTATCGTAGTGTCGGCGGTAGGGTTGATGAGTGCGTTGATCTCGTAATCCAGCGCCACCGGCAAGGCATTCAGGATGGCGTCGATGTTGGAGTTCTCCCGATTGAAGACGAAGTTCGTAATGACCGTATCCCCGATCGTTTCCGCATAGTTGAAGTCGAAGCCATTCTCTATTCCTTCCCCGGTCAGGGAAAGTCGTTCCCCATCCAGGCCAGTTACGTCGAAGCGGCCGACCACCGCCCGCGCCGGTAAGCCAAAGGAGCTGATCAGGCGGATCGTTACGGATGGGTCGACGAGGTTGATTTCCCCCTCGGCGTACTGCCGGAAGAAGTTTACGGCGATGGTGTCGCGTTCGCCCGTGTAGAACTCCTGGCCGAGGTAGCCACCCGCGAAGTTGAAGAGTAGGCTGTTGATAACTACGCCCGATGAATCGGGGACGGGTAAGCTATCACCATTACTATTCACCACCGAAGCGTTTACGATGACCAGGCCATCGGGCACGGATAGCGTATAGTCCGTAAGGTCGAGTGGGGCGTTCAGATTACTCAACAGCGGTAAATCGCCCTGGCCGCTGTAAGCAGGCAGTGAACCGGTTACGGAAAGCGGTTCTCCGCCTAGCGTGGCTTCCGGGATGCTCAGCGTTATAGTTATCGGTTCGTTATAAGGGTTAGGTAGCGCGTAAGCAAAGGTTCCACCGGCTATGTTGACCCGGTCGATGTCAACGTCATCCG
>OY764648.1:0-4024 GCA_963668285.1 uncultured Lewinella sp.
GACAAATCATTTCTCGAAGCACCTATTCAATCCCTTGCGCCCAACGCTTATGCTGGCGACGTGGCGGCAAAGCCGACATGGCCGCTAGCATAATGTTGGGCCGCATAATCATAGTAAAAATAACAACTGTTTATAACTTCCAGACTTAGTTCACTGCCTTTGGCGTTTCGTTAGCGGCATATTGAATACTGTTCTCATCCGTAGTTTAGGTAATAAATTAGCAAAAAACTAATGCATTGTTCTCCATAAGTTTTAGGTTAGATCAACAATTAGAAATTTTAAAAACCATATCCACCCAATCAATATAATTGGCAGTCCATACAGGGCAGATTTATTCTGAAAATTCGAGGGTAAGTTTTTACTAGTCAGAGACTCATAAAACAAGTCAACTGTCTTCACTCCTGGCATTGCACTAAGTGGAAGCATATTGATAGTTACACAGAACAGCCCTATCAATACAATATATCTGTACATTGTGTTAGCATCACCAACATTATCCGTTAATAGATCACTATCAAAATATTGGGTCATTGAACCATCATAGAAGTAAGCGATGTACAGTAAAATTAGGAATGCAATTAAAAAACCTAAATAAATCATTAAACTAATTATATATTTTGATGTATACAAGTGCTGTTCGGTATAGACAGTATTTGCATAATTGTGGTTCTCTATATCCAAGTACTTAATCATACCAATTAATCCAAGTATTAAAGATAATGGCCCAACAGACCATAGCCCACCACCATTTGAAATTTTTAAAATTGTCAGGACGAATAAAATTATGATTGGCATCAAAAGATATAGAAATAACTTCTGCCATGGTTTTAGCATAATAAATGAATGATCAAGTATCAAATCGCCTTCACTTAAAACCATGTCTTTCACCTTAACATATCCGCTAAGGGGAAGCCAACCAATCTTTACTTCGCAGTCTTTTATATTAAACTTTAACAAATTAAAGATGGGACTAAGGAATATACCAATCTCTTCTATTGAAATTTTAAATAATCTCATTATAGGTAGCGATAGTATCACAGATACCGACGAAACACAGGCGAATGCAATATATAAATTAATAATCTTCATTTATGATTTGAGCCGTTGAGATTTGACTCGATGCGATTTTATAATAGCTTTTATTGATTTGAAAAGCTTTTATTTTGTAGAATAGAAAGGCGTTGTTGCATGAAGATTTCGAGTAAAGCTTACGCTAATATCCCATTTAATTACGCGGCTTTCGGTTGAGAGATTGGCATGCCATGGGCTGTCATTTGATTGAGTGCTTTTATTTTCATTTTGTTTTCTTGGGTCTGAGTTGCTAGTGATCGGGAATAATACTGGCTTCCGAAGCTGCTCTTATATCGGAACATGGCTGTCTCTGATAAGCTTCGTCCATGATAGCCAATTTCCTTTTTCCATTCCGCCCGGCCGATTTCTTCAATGCGATCAATGAATTGGTTCCTTGGATAATCGTTGGCGTCTCCGGGCTCTTCCCAATACCAATTTATTGCGTTTCTTGGTGGAGGGATAATCGGGTAGATGTCTCGTTCCAGCAGTCCGTCATAACACGTTTGGGCATCGTAAGCACCGTCCAGATATACTTCGTCAATCTTGGCTTCCACTTGGTCCAGTAAGTCGTCTACTTGCGACTCATCACTTTCGGAATTGGTGGTCGTAGTGTGACAATGGATGAACCCGGTATTTGGATCAACGCCTAAATGAAGTTTCCTCCAGGTGCGCCGCCTACTCCAGCCGTGTTTGCGGCACTTCCACTCGCCTTCGCCATAGACTTTAACTCCGGTAGAATCTATCGCTATCGTTATCGAACCCGATTTGGGAATATCAAATGGGAGAATATCCATCGCGCGAAAGCGGCGGTTTACTTGGGTAAAGCTTGGTACGTCGAGGTGCTCTAACTTCATAAGTTTTAATATTCCTAAGGTAAAGCCTCTTGCTTGGTGGTAGGCTAGACGGAAGACTGTTTTGAACATCATGATCGCTTCAATGCAGGTGTCGCTATACTTCTCCTGAGCACCTCTCTGAAGCGGCTCATCGCTGTACCATTTGGCGATTACTTCTTCACTGATCAGGAAGGTTATATCACCTCGGTTTTCTAAAGCCTTGTTGTAAGTAGACCAATTGGTGACAGTGTACTTCTGCTTCTCTTTGGCTTCGAATCGCTCGTCCTTCTTTATCTTTGGCATGGGCTGGAGATCTGTTGATTTAGTTGTGGTAAACCAAAGATATGGGCTCCAGCCCAAATTTATTCTAGTACGATTTGAGTGTCCTCAGGCTCGATTCATGCAACAACGCCGAATAGAAACAAGAAATCACTTCTTGTATAGCTAATCTTACTACATATTAATGAACTAAGCCGCTTCGCGCCAACCTTAGCCTTAAGCAAATATTTCCGATCTTGCATAAAGGTAAACTACTGCACAGGTTGTTTACTGTCCTGGAATCAACGGATTTTAGGCGAAAACTTTTCACAAGCTGACGCAAGGATGGTGCACAGACTTTGTCAGATATCCAGTATATACTGGCTTTCAAGGTCTTGTTCGATTGAAACCCCATAGAGAATGCGCCGAAAATTCGCTTTCACAATTTGGGAGTCACCATAAAACTGGTGCGGAGGGTTCCAGAACCCTGGATTTAGTGGGGAACACGGGTTAGTTCAACAACGGGCCGACGACAGGTCCTCCTACGGTCGGACTGCCTTCGACCCATAATTGTTCGCCGCATTTTTATTTTAAACCTTTGAGAGTTTCGTTTTACTCTTAATTTTTACGCAAATTCCTGATTTTTTTCTTAATATCCCTTATACAATGGGCTTTACGTTATTTTCAGAATTGCCAAAAATACAAATAAGTCGTTGATTTACAATGAGAATACTAGCTCAAGTAGAAATTGGATATGCCCAAATTGCAACGAGAAAATAAACCCAATGTGTATATTTGGGCGTTCCATGCAAGCAAAAAAATGAAAATCATCTTACAAATACTAATCGCAATTTTTCTCTCATTTCCAATTTTGGCAAATGGACAAAATATCTATTCTGCAATTCACTTAAATGACAAAGAAAAGGTCAATATCGAAATAGCAGAAAAGATAATTGAGACAAATACATTTTATAATCAATCTGGCAAACAGGTCAAAAAGAACATTAAATACCTAAATGCAAATAATCAATGCTTGAGGGAAGACAGATTTGAAGATGAAGAACTAATAGCAAGATTGACATATTCATATGATTCAATTACAAATTTAGTAACTTCAAGAACTTTTGAGAGGTGGAATAAGATTATAGGATACACAAAGGAGAAAGCGAATTACATTTATAATTACCAAAATCATTTAGTTCGTATAGAAGATGTAAATGCAAATAATTTCAAGTTTAGAGAAACGAAAATTATCCCAAATAAAAAAGGGCATCCAATTTCAATGAAAGTATTTAATGGAAATGAAGAACAATTTTCAGGAGAAGAACAGGCTGAATATATTTATAATCAAAACCAATACATTTCAATTAAATTGGATTTAGAAAGAATGGAACTTTCAAGAGATACGGCGATACTTGATTTTAACGAAAACCATAAATTTAATGACCCAAGATGGGAATATAATGAAACCGGAGATTTAATTAAGTCAATCCGAAATTCGACAGAATATTTTATCTATGAATACAAATACGACAACTTTGGAAATTGGAAATCTCAAAAGATTTATAAGGTAAAGTTAAATAAAAGAGGAAAGTGGAAGAAAAAGTTGGATAGGAAATTCCAAAGAAAGATTGAGTATAAAAAATGAAGCCAGTATGGAACAATGCATACCCGCCAATCGCCAGCAATAGCTGGCAACTACGGGTATGTTATCAGAATTTGAATTGAATCTTCGACACCAGCCTTTTCAATCTTAACATTTCGTCCTCTCGATAAGGTATTTGTTTTTTTCGATCGCGGCGAACGCTTCTGTTGGCGACGTGGCGGCAAAGCCGACATGGCCGCTAGCATAATGTTGGGCC
>OY764649.1:0-1199 GCA_963668285.1 uncultured Lewinella sp.
CATTCCAGCGGTCTGCTCGTCCCAGTCGAAGTCTACGCCCGTGGCGTCGAGGACCTGGAGCGTGGCGTCGGTGACTTCGGGACCGATCCCGTCGCCGGGAAGGAGCGTAATGGTGTAGGCCATGGCGGGGATGTTCAGAGCGGCAGAGAGGAGACCAACGAAAAAGCCCCGCACTAGGCAGGGCTTCTTCGCTTCAAAGATAGAATCGGCGCACCGATGATCAGGACGGGGTGAGCCGCTTTGTCGAATAATTGATACGCAGCGTCCCGGCCTCGCGCAGCTCCTGCTGCACGTCGTAGAGGATGCCTGTCTCCGACTCCTCGTCCACGCGCAGCGAGATAATCGTGCGCGGCTCTTCCTGGAGGCGGCGGAACATGAGCTGGCGGATTTCGGTGAGTTCCGGCACGAGTGCATCGTCGATCTGCACGCGACTGTCGCCCACCCGGTTGCCCTCCATCTTCTCGGGGCCGATGTAGACGTAGGAGACGAGGCGCTTCTGCTCGATCTTCTGGATCGCCTCGGCGTCTGGGAGCAGGACACGCACCTTCAGGTCCACCTCGCGCAGCACGGTCGAGACCATGAAGAAGATGAGCAGCATGAAGACGATGTCCGGCAGACTCGCCGTCGGGATGTCCTGCTTGGTGCGGACCTTTTTCTGGAAGTGAACCGACATAGGGGTTGGCGTTTAGCGGTGGGCTGGGGACTACGTCGATTTAGCCGCCGGAACCGTCGGCGGAGGGGTTGCTGGCGTCCGGCTCGGCAATCGAGATGCGATACGGATACGTCTCCGAGATCACATCCTCCTCACCTTGGGGCAACCGGGCTTGGTAGTCCGCATAGTCGCGGTAGCCGAGGCGGCGGGCCTCTTCGGCGCGTAGCTCGTTGAAGCCCATCTTGATCTCGTCGAGTACCTTGACGTACTGCGCGTACTTCGACTGCCGCTCAGTCTTGAACGAGACGATGCCTTTGTCAGGCGCGTCGGAGAGCGTCGGATCGGCACCCCTGTTGTTAATGAAGCGCTTAACGTTCGGGCGGATGTCCGGGATACGAACGAACTCCTTTTCGAGCAGCACGTCGCCCTGCGCGTTGACCAAGACCGTGAGGATGTTCCGATCCGGGATCTCCGGCGGCGGCGTTTCCTCTTCGAGCGGCGGTGGCAGCTCCATGTAGATCCCCGTGTCCACGTCAATCGTGGTCGT
>OY764650.1:0-10231 GCA_963668285.1 uncultured Lewinella sp.
GATCGGCCGCAACCTGGGCCTTCAGTACCTCTTCCTGGATCCGGAATACCTGAACAGGACCGGATTTTGGCCCTTCCTGCTGATCGGCCTCGCTTACGGCTTTTTTACGATGAGCTGGAACCTGAGCACCTATCTGTTGCTGGGCGGTTACTTCAACTTTCTGGCCAGCCTATCGCGGCCGTTCTTCAAGTTCTGCGTCAACAACGCCATCCTCCCCTTAGCGGTGCTATTAATCTACTGCTATCAGTTAGGGCGGTTCTTCCGGGTGGAGGGTAACCACCTGGCGCTACTCGAAGCGCTTTCCGGCCTCTTCCTGGGCCTCACGATCAGCCTTTTCCTCTACGCCCTCTACTTCAACCTGACGAACCGCGATATCAGCTACTACCTGCCGCAGTTTCGCGAGCGACCGCCTAATATGGGGCCCGCGGCGGCGAAGTCAGTCAGCGGGCGGGGGGCGTACCGGACGCGTGCCCTCGGCCCCCGGCTCAGCGCGCTTTACGACAACCCCTTCCGCGTGCGGACCTACCTCAACGAAAAGCTGCGCTCCAGGCTCGTCCGCTCGGTTCGCCATTACGATAGCTCGGTATTGCAGGGCATCTTCCGGCAGAACCACAGCAACGCTATTTTGCTTCAGGTAGCTACCGTATTCTTTCTGGGCTTGTTGGGCATCTTGATCGACCGGCCGCTCTTTCAGATCCCGGCGGGGGCGAGCGCGCTCGTTTTGCTCAGTTTGATCGTCGCCATCATCGGTGCCATCAGCTACTGGTTTTCCGAGTGGCGCCTTACGCTGCTGGTATTACTGGCTTTCGCGGTCAATAGCCTGACCAGCGGCTCCTGGTTTGAGCTCGACAACCGCGCCTACGGGCTGGATTACGATGCCCGCCCCGCCCGGTACAGTACTCAGCGCATGACCGACCTGTACCAGTCCGACAAATTGGATCGGGACCGGGCGGCTACTCTCGAAATCCTCGAAAGCTGGAAAGCGAAGCAGACCGCCGATCGCCCGCCCTTCTTCGTGGTCTGCGCCAGCGGCGGCGGGCTGACGGCGGCGCTTTGGACGACCCACGTAGCGCAAACCCTCGACCGGTGCAGTGATGGCGCACTCCTCAGTGGTACGGCGCTGATGACCGGTGCTTCCGGAGGGATGGTCGGCCTGGCCGCCCTGCGGGAGTCTTACCTGTCCGACCCGAACTTCCGCGATAGGGAAGCCGAGCGCCTGGACCGCATCAGCCGCGACCTATTGAATCCGGTGGCTTTCTCCATTGTCAGTAACGACCTCTTCGTTCCCTTCTCCCGCGTCGAGGTCATGGGGAAGGTATACCGCCGCGACCGTGCCTACGGCTTCGAACGGGAACTCAACCAGCACGCAGGCGGTAACCTCGATAAGTCGATAGCCTCCTACCGGGATGCCGAAAAGAGCGGCCGCATCCCGATGCTTTTCGTTACGCCCAGTATCGTGGACGATGCACGCCGCATGGTGATCTCCCCCCAGGGCGTCAGCTACATGACCGCCCCGCCCGCCGCCATGCGGGGTGATTACGACCTGCGGCCGGATATGGTGGATTTCCGCTGGCTACTTTCCGAGCAGGATGCGGACAGCCTGAGCTTCCTCACCGCCCTACGCGCCAACGCCACCTACCCTTACGTACTACCCCTGGTCGGGCTACCCACCAGCCCGGTCGTTCGCCTGATGGACGCGGGCTACCGGGATAACTACGGCATCGTCTCCGCCGCCCGCTTCGTGACCGTCTTTGAAGAGTGGATCCGGGAGAACACCGGTGGCATCCACTTCATCCAGATCAGCGCCTTTCGCGAAAACGAGCCCCGGCCGGACGACGGGCGGGGGGTAATCGAAAGCCTCTTCAGCCCGGTCGGCGTAGCCGGCAACATCCTCGGCGTCCAGATCCTGGACCAAGAAGTCATCATCGGCCAATTGACGGAGATCTTTGGCAAGGATTTCTTCCACCTCCACCGCTTCAATTACCAACCCAAAGCCGACGACCCCTTGCGCACCTCCGTCTCCTTCCACATGACGCAGCGCGAGCGCCTGCAGGTGTTGCGGGCGCTGGATACTCGTGAGATGAAGCGGGAGTTGGATGTGGTTACGCAGGCGCTTACGCGGTAGGGCTAAGAGTAAGTTAGCGGTTAGGGCCTCCAAGACTCCGAGGAGCGCAGCGACGATCTCCCAGACTAAAAGGGAGCGCCGCGACCGCTACCAAAGCGCGCACCCTATCTTTGGCCGCATGTCCGATAGCCCCACCAAGAAGCTCTTTCTCCTCGATGGCCACGCCCTCGTTTACCGTGCTCATTTCGCCTTCATCAACCGGCCGCTGATCAACTCCAAGGGAATCAACACCTCGGCCATGCACGGCTTTACGCGGACGCTGTGGGACCTGATGAAAAACCAAAACCCGACCCACCTAGCTGTCGTTTTCGACCCGGACGGGCCGACCTTTCGCAACGAAATTGCCGCCGACTACAAAGCAAACCGGGAGGAGCAACCGGAAGACATCGGCGTGGCCTTTCCCTACGTCCACCAAATCCTGCAGGGCTTCAACATTCCGGTCATCATCATTCCTAACTTCGAGGCGGATGACGTGATCGGTACGCTCGCCAAGCAGGCGAGAAAGGAAGGCTATACCGTATATATGGTCACCCCCGACAAAGACTACGGGCAGTTGGTCGAGGAAGACATCTATATGTACAAACCCAGCCGGATGGGGAACGGTATCGAGATCCTCGGGGTACCGGAGATCAATAAGAAGTGGGACATCGACGAGCCGATCCAGGTCATCGACATCCTGAGCCTGATGGGGGATAAGGTGGATAACATCCCCGGCGTGCCCGGCATCGGGCCGAAGACGGCGGCAAAGTTCATCAAGCAGTTCGGCAATCTGGAAAGCATCCTCGATAACATCGATCAGATCAAGGGTAAGAACAAGGAGCGGCTAACGGAATTCAGCGAACAGGCAAAGATCAGCAAACGGCTGGCGACGATCGACATCGAGGTACCCATCCAGTTCGACGCGGAGGCCTACCACATCAATGAGTTTGACTATGAGCACCTGACGGACATCTTCCGCGAGTTGGAGTTCCGTTCCATCGCCAACGAAATACTTTCCAGCAACCCGGCTATCCAGAATGCCTCGCCGAGCGCGACCGCCCAAGGCAATCTATTCACTAGCCCCAACTCCGCACCTGCGAACTCGCAAAAAAATAAAGGCTCAAGTAGGTACACCCAGCCCAAGCAACACGCCGTCGCCGACGATAATCTAGGCAACACCGAACAGGACTATCAGCTAGTCGATACCCCCGAAGGTCGCGCCGACCTACTCGCCAGGCTGGCCAAACAAACCATCTTCGCTTTCGACACCGAAACGACCTCAATCGACCCCACCCTGGCCGAATTGGTCGGCCTGAGCTTCAGCTACGCCACCGGCGAAGCCTACTACGTGCCCGTGCCCGAAGACCGCGCCGAGGCCACCGCCATCGCCCGGGAGTTCGCGCCCGTTTTAGCGAACGCGGCCATCCAGAAAGTCGGGCAAAACCTGAAGTACGACCTGATCGTGCTGGAGCGCTACGGCGTGCTAGTGGCCGGTGATTTGCTCGACACCATGGTCGTCCACTACCTACTGCACCCGGATAAGCGCCACTCGATGGACATCCTGAGCGAGCAGTACCTCAACTACAAACCCGTCCCCATAAAAGACCTGATCGGCACTGGAAAAAAGCAGCTTACCATGCGCCAGGTACCGGTCGAGAAGGTGGTCGATTACGCCTGTGAAGACGCCGACATCACGCTTCGCCTCTATTACGCCCTGTGGCCGGAGCTAGAGGAAGAAGGCCTCGTCGAGCTGTACAACACCATCGAAGCGCCGCTCATCCCCGTCCTGAAAAACATCGAGCTGGAGGGCATCAACCTGAACGCGGAGTTCCTGGAAGACTACAGTAAAGTGCTCACGGGGCAACTGCAGGACATCGAAAAGGAGATCTACGACGAGGCCGGCAGCCAGTTCAACATCGGCTCCCCGAAGCAGATCGGGCAGATCCTGTTCGAGCGGATGGGCATCCCGTACAAGGGCAGCAAAACGAAGACCGGGCAGTTCAAGACCGACGAAGCGACGCTGCAAGACGTGGCCGTGGAGTACCCGATCGTCAAGAAGATCCTGAAGCACCGGTCGCTAAGTAAGCTCCTCGGTACCTACGTCGACGCCCTGCCGCTGCTGGTCAATCCCGCTACCGGCCGTATCCACTCCAGCTTCAACCAAACGATCGCCGCTACCGGCCGCCTGAGTTCCAACAATCCGAACTTACAGAACATCCCCGTCCGTACGCCGGAGGGTGCGGAGATCCGTAAGGCATTCATCCCCCGCGATGAAGACCACATCCTGCTGGCCTCGGATTACAGCCAGATCGAGCTGCGTCTGGTCGCCGCCCTGAGTGGAGACGAAGGCATGGTCGAAGCATTTACCACCGGCCGCGACATCCACACCGCGACGGCCGCCCTGATCTTCGACGTCGACTACGCGGAAGTGACGCGCCTACAGCGCTACCAGGCCAAGACGATCAACTTTGCCATCCTGTACGGCGCCGGCAGTCAACGCTTGATGCAGGAGTTGGAGATTACCCGCCAGGAAGCCAGCGACCTCATCAAGAACTACTACGAGCGCTTCTCCGGCTTGCGGGAGTTCATGAAAACCTCCGTCGAAACCGCCAAGGACGAAGGTTACGCCCTCACCCTTCTCGGCCGCAAACGCGCCCTGCGTGACATCAACAGCCGCTCCAGCGTCGCCCGCGCCCTCGCCGAGCGGATGGCGATGAACACCCCCATCCAAGGCACCGCCGCGGATATGATCAAAATTGCCATGATCCGGATCGATGCCGCCCTACGCGAGGGCAATTACCGGACGAAGATGATCCTACAGGTACACGATGAATTGGTGTTCGACGCCCCGAAGGAGGAGGTGGATACCGTCCGCCCCCTGATCGAGGAGCTGATGCGGGAGGCTATCCCGGATCTGGCGGTGCCGATCGTGGTGGAGAGTGATTTGGGGGAGAATTGGTTGGAGGCGCATTAGGGAGTCTGGGAGGGTTAGGCATAACATTAACGTACCTACTCAGTCTTCAAAAGAATATGCCCCTCCATTTTTAGCAGGACGGTTTCTCCTCCCAGATTGGGTTGTAACCCATCTTCGTAGATGTGCAGCGTATAGCCGCTTTGGGAAGCATCGTCGACGAGGTATACTGTGTTAGATTCATTTGACCGAAAGTGAGAACTGCTGCCTTTTTGTAGACTATAGTTATGATGGTTATCTACACAACGTGGATGATATTACGGATTCAATAAAGGTCAATTCTTCGAAATGTAGGTACTATTTCAATTTCTAGTCCAGCCAATCAATTTTGCCAGGCCACATTAGAGCTATAGTCTAACAACCCAGGACTTGTGATTTTTGGCTTGCTCTTTTCCCCTCTCACTTCCCGTAGCTTTAGTTGAGGCCCCATCCCCAACTACGCAGCCGTAGCTCAGGCTATGCCTACGTTTTTTCAGTTCGTGAGAGGAAAAAATATCATCGCCAAAATTTCACAATCCCTAGGATGTTAGACTATAGATTACTTTATGGCCTTCTCATTCAGATAAAGTCCATACTTAATAACCTCTAGCGGAACCATCTCCACCCCCTCAATCGATACGTTCTCCTCCAACGGAGCGATAATGTATTCATATCGGGTAGTATGACTCACCGTAGTATCCAACGATAGCTGATGCTCCCGATAAGCATAACTGACGAGGTCTTTGATCTCCCCCACCACTCCCACTGTGCTCCCCCGATCGACCACCGAATTGATCTGATCCAGATCGTTCAATACTACGCGATCCCGCCTATTTACAATCCCCCAGTGCCGGTAAGTATTGAAGCAGCCCGCGATCAAGCCAGCAACTACTAGCCCCTGTAGTATCCGAGTCATCAAAGGTGTTGGCTTCGAATGCGCAATAGCTACCAGTTCGGGAACTATGTACAGGCCAAAAGCTAGTGCGTAGTAAACCATGGATGGCAACAGGTAGTAGAACGATTGTTTTGGACTAATTGCTAACGGGACGGACGCGGATAAACCCAGTAGCAAAAACAGGCTGGCCCAACGCTGCGGCCGGTCAACGCTAATACCCTGCTTGTTGTATTTCCTCACCCCGAAGGCAATTGCGATGGTGAGAATTAGAGAAGGCAGTAATACCAGCACCAGCTTCTCGATGATGTAAAAGCGGCTGGACCGGAAATGATTCTCGTAGCTACGCTCGGATAAGAGGCTAGCCAGCACTTGCGAGTCAAAGTATCTAGTCAAAGAGACCTTGGCCGACTCATACTGCAACAACAGGAGATAACAGACCCCAACCGTAGCGACCGAAACCAAGCTCAATGCCACCGCACGGCTTAAAGATATTTTTCTGAATACCAGCCAATAGAACGCGAAGAATGCCAATGGAAATAGCGCTACAAACCCCTTACACAGCGTCGCTAGAAAGATCAGGAAAGCCGAAAGAATCGCAAACAGATATTGTTCCTTACTGGTGTTCCCATCCTCTACACCGTGCATACAGAGCAGTACCGCCCCTAACGTGAATAGCGTCATGGTAGGCTCAAGAACGTTAGCCGGATAAAAATGATAGACGACTTCATTAGCCAGCCAAAGGGTCAACGGAATAAAGTAGAGCTGTTTAGCCGTAGGCCAATGCATCAACGCCTTACGCCAAAGCAAAACCACCATCAGAGCAGACAGTAAAAACACGGTCAACGCATATATTCGTTCCGTCACGATACCATTGCCAAACACCTCAAAAAAGAGAGATTGAATCCCGAAGATCAGTGGCGGATGCTCGTGAAAGGAGAAGTGATGCACTTCGGATAGCTTGGGAAACCAAAACGACCCGATGCCATTGGCCATATTCATCGATAGTCCGGCATAAGCGACCCCATCTGTATACATACTGCGCTCGACACTCTCCGAAAGACTCAGTAGAATGAAAAGTATAAGGGGGATTAGGTACAGCGGCCAGAGTTTTCTATCCATAGGGCTTCTCAATTGAGGATCAGCGAGTGATTCATAGAATAGAAAGAAGTATGTGCAAAGTACGTTGCTTCTCTAACACTAAAAAATAACCCCAGCGGATCACTAAAACGACCCAGTCTAAAAAATTAGTTGCGCATCTAATTTTTTAGACATACCTTTGTGGCATGCCCCCACTAACTCGCAAAGAAGAATCCCTCCTCCGCACCCTCTTCCAACTCGAGCGCGCATTCGTCCGCGAACTGATCGCCGCTACCCCGGGGAAGAAACCAGCTCATTCGACCGTCGCCACCCAGATCAAAAGCCTGGTCGACAAGGGTTACGTCACCTACGAAGACTTCGGCAACACCTACCGCTACTACCCCGCAATTTCCCGTGAGCAATTCTTCGGCCGCGACCTCAAGCGCGTTGTCAGTGATTTTTTTGCGGGTAGTCACAAGGCCTTAGTCTCCCACTTCGCCAAAAACAAGCAACTTTCCCGTGAAGACCTGCAGGACATCTTGAAGATGATCGACGAGCAGGAATAACCGCACTCCCAAACTATAGATCTAGCAACATGCAAACCCTCCTGACCGCCGCCCTTTTCCTCCTAGTCCTCTGGCCCGCTTACCTCGCAATGATGCGTCTCTCCCGCCGCTACCGCCTCAACCGCGCACTCCTGCTAGCCGGTATGGTATTGACGCTATTGCTGCCGGTAGCGCCATGGAGCAGCCCGACGCCTCAGTTGACGAGGTCCGTGCAGACGGTCAGTGGTTCTTGGGCGAGTACGCAGGTGCAGGGTTGGGAAGAAAAAGAGCAGACATTGGTAGACGTCGCGCCGGCTACCGAAGCAAGTGCCGTAACGGATGGGGCGAACTGGTGGCAAATAGTTTACGCCGTGGGTTTAGGGTTATCCGTTTTGCTACTCCTCGTACGCATAGTCAGTTTGCTCACCTTGCACCTCCGTTCCCGCCCGGTAGGCCAGTACCGGCTTTTGCCCGCAAGCGCCGGCCCGGGGCAGGCCTTCACTTTCGGGCACGCCATCTACTGCAGCGACGACCTCCCAGCTACGCCCGACTTCGAGTACATTCTCGCCCACGAGCGGATCCACGCCCGCGAGTTGCATTCGCTTGATCTGCTACTGGGGGAAGTATTCCTCTGCCTTTTCTGGTTCCACCCCGTTGCGTGGTGGCTCCACCGCCAGCAAAGAGCTAACCTCGAATACCTGGTAGACCGGGCCGTCGTGCGGGGTGGAGCGGACCGAAAGGCGTATCAACTCGCACTGGTTCGGCAAAGTCAGCAAACGGGTCACTTTACATTTGGCCTCCCTTTCTCCGAGCCGAGTCTGCGCAGTCGTATCACTCGCCTGACGGGTATCCCGAAATACCGCGCCGTTGCCATACTCGCGGCCGGCTTGCTCGTAATCTGGGCGGGCATTGCCCTATCCGTCATTAACGGTAGCACTGAAAAAGCGAGTAGGCCGGCGGGGGTGGTTGAAGTGGATCTGGACATGTCATTAAGTGAACTCTATCCACAGCCGGTAAGCCCGGATACCACTTTCACCGGTACGATAAGGATATACATTAAGAAAGTCCCCACACCGGCCGAGATGAAGTTTATCCGGGAGATCACCGAAGAGCTCACCGACTATGAATTACGCCTTTACCAAAGTTTTACCGACGGCCCCGATCAATACACGCTAGCCCTCTACCGACCCTACGAACTACTCCGCGGCTATACTCAGTGGAGCCCGACCGATAAGGACCCGCCCCGGATGATGGAGATCGTGCATACCTATAACGGCAGCACCGGTGTGAACTATGGCCAAGTAGCGTGGCCCGCGCATATCGATCGGGAGGCTACCGTCGCGGTCGTAGTAAACGGCAAAGCTACCTGGATGTACGCCCCCCCCGAACGCGAGTATTCGGCGGAAAGCTTAGACGACCCCATCCCCCACGAGAGCCTACGAAGGAAAATGTACGCCAGCTCTGACGCACGACCATACGACCTCTTCGACGGGGAGTGGGCCTATCTCCATCTCGACGCGGGGCCACAAAAGCTGGAATACCTGGAGGGTACCCTGGAAGAGAAGGGCCTGCAGCACCGCGAACGCATCTACTACATCAACGAGACCGCCGTGACTGAAGATGAATTCGCCGCCTTCGCCGGTGACGCTGACGACTACGTGCAGATGGGTACGTTCACGGAGCTACCGGGTACCGCGGTGTACCTACAATTGATGACGCCCTGACCGACCCGGAGCGTGGAATCTTCCGTTACACCTGCGTAACCTGACTGCTCCCCCCCCATGCCCCGCAAAGGCAAAAACTACACCGAACGCCTCACCGGCCGCCTCGGCACCTGCGAACTCTGCGGGCGCGAAAAACCCCTGACGGAGCACCACCTCATCCCCCGCGCCGTTCACGGTAAGAAGTACTTCCAAAAGCGATTCAGCAAAGAGGAAATGACGCACCGCCGCATCAGCATCTGCCGAAAGTGCCATAAGGGCATTCACCGATTGATCCCGGATGAGAAAGAGTTGGCGAGAGATTACAATACACGCGAAGCCTTACTAACGCACGAACGGGTAGCCAAGCACGTTGCGTGGGTGGCTAAACAGAAATAGCAGAATCAATTTAGCTAAAATATTAGCTATATGATCAAAAAATACGTATTCTGGCTAAAATAGTAGCTATGTACTCCACCGACCCCCTTCCCGGGGAAACCGCTCGCCAGCTGGCCGACCGCTTTGTTGCCATCCGCAAAGACCGTGGCTGGACGCAGACGGAGATGGCTCGACGGAGCGGTGTGAGTCTGGGAAGCCTCAAGCGCTTCGAACAACAAGCTAAGATCTCACTTGAGCACCTTTTACAATTGGCGCATATCCTGCAACGCTTAGAGGAATTCAAAGGGGTGTTTGCTTGGGATGAAGGTTTGGCGGCAGCGCGGAAGCGGTTCGAGAAGTATGACCGGTGATGGAGGAGCTTGAAGTAAACATTGCCTTTGCGGGTGAGGCTACTCCGGTTGGTAGATTGGTTATGGCGGATCGCAGGATTCTCTTTCGCTATCACTCAAGTTATCTGGCGACCGGTCATAACCTCTCCCCCCTAAAATTGCGCTGGACAGACGAGATACAGCAACCGGACACCACCATCTTTGGAGGACTTTTCGGCGTCTTTGCTGACTC
>OY764651.1:0-22399 GCA_963668285.1 uncultured Lewinella sp.
TCGTCGTAGTTCCCGACCCGGCCGAAGACCGTCTTCTCCCCGTCATCGTGGGCCCAATCCACCCAATTCAACGCTACCGCAGTAGGTCGTCCAACCGTTCCAGCCGGTGAGGGCGCGGCTGGCCGCTACGACGTCTTCCTGGGTATAGCCGTTGTTCTCGCCGAGGGTGAAAAGCTCGAAGAGTTCGCGGGCGTAATTTTCGTTGGGTTGCTGCTTGGTGTTCTCGAATCCATTCAGGAAAAAAAGCATGGCCGGCGTACGCCCGATGGCCAGGGTAAAGGCTTTGAAGTCTCCGAACGCGTACCGCGTGATCAGGTCGCAGTACTGGTAGTAGTAGCTCCCGCAGGCATAGCTATCGTATTTGGCCACGAAGTGGTTCTGCCAAAAGAGCTCCAGCTTCTCCCGCGGCCCGTGGTTCAGCGCTTCGCCTATGAAGCCCCTATTCCAATCGCTGTACAGTTCGAAACTATTCGTGCCCGAAGCCTCGATGGCCTCGTGATCCCAGAAGGCCCACTCCGGCTCCGGCCGGCGTTCGCGCTCGTTGGCGGTATCCAGCAGTCGGTTTATGGTAGCCTCCGGCCCGTCGGTGAGCGCGCGCTGGAGTTGGGCCGGGCTGGCACCGTAGCCGGCGCGGCGGTAGAGGTGTTTGACCCGCTCGGCATCCCACGGCAGGGCTTCGGTCGGGGTGTAGGGTGCTAAACCGGATACCGCGCTATCGGTCAGGGTCGTTGCGTGCATAATTAAAGGCGCTTCCAAGGATAACGGACGAACTAACCAATAGATTATAACGAATGAAGTTTAGATCTTTTGCGAGGCCGCAGGTGCAAAACTTGTTGGTGGGTGAGCAAGGATTCACCGGGCCCTAACGCCCCAGGAACTCCCGAACGCTGGCGTGGCTGACCGTTTTCTTTTCGAAGTGCGCCAGGGTAGCCGCCCGCTCTTCCTCGGTAGCGTTGAAGCCGGCCAGGATATTCTGCAGGTGCATTTTCATGTGACCGGCCTGGATGCCGGTGGTAACCAGGCTGCGTACGGCCGCGAAGTTTTGCGCCAGCCCGGCGGCGGCAACGACGCCCATCAGCTCTTCGGCGGAGGGGCGGCCCAGGGTATCCAGGGATAGCTTGGCGAGGGGGTGCAGCTTGGTGAGGCCGCCGACCGTACCCAGCGCCAGCGGCAGGGTCAGTTCGAAGGTAAAGTGGTCGTTCTCGATCAGGCAACGGCTCAGCGAGCGGTAGCGTCCGTCCTGGGCGGCGAAGGCGTGGGCGGCGGCCTCGACGGCGCGGAAGTCGTTGCCGGTAGCGAGCACCACGGCGTCGACGCCGTTCATGATGCCCTTGTTGTGGGTAACGGCCCGGTAGGGGTCTCGGCCGGCAATCCTGACCGCGTAGGCGAAGCGGCGGGCGAAATCGTGCGGGTCCACCCCGGCGCCGGGGATGGCCATCTTCGCCGTCGGGCAGGTCACCCACGTTCGTACCACGCAGTTCGGGGTGTGGTTACTCAGGATGGCCATGATGACCTCCAGCTGGCGCTCGTCCTCACCGAGCTGGGGGCAGTCGAGCGCCCACCGGCGCAGTTCGTGACCGTAGGCTTCCAGGACGGTATTGATGAAATTAGCCCCCATGCTGTCCGCCGTACCGAAGCTGACGAGTAGTTGGTAGCAGTCGGGGGAAATTTCGGGGAGGTGCTTCCAGCATAAGCCGCGGATGCCGCCGCCGCGCGCCTCCATTCGTTCGGTGAGGTGGCTCGAAGATGCGGCGAGCCGCCGGCTCAGGTCACCCAGTAGCGCCGCCCTGCGCTCGGGCGCGCCGGACCACCGAAAGTGCACCTGCCCGAGCTTTTCGGCCGCGACCACCTCGGCGTGGAAGCCACCGCGGGTCATCCAGTACTTCGCCGCCGCGCTGGCCGCCGCTACTACGCTGGACTCTTCGGTCACCATGGGTACGGCGTAAGTCCGCCCGTTGACGACGAAGTTGGGCGCAATACCGTAGGGGAGTGCGTAGTTCGCGATCGTGTTTTCACTGAACCCGTCGAAGACTTCCTGGATGGTGGCGTCCTCTACGTCGAACTGCTTGAGGATCAAACTGGCCGCGGGGCTGAGGTAGGTTTTGGTCAGCCAGTACCTCCGGGCGGCCTTATCCAGTTTACTGAATCCGTTTATGCGTTGCTGTTCGTCTCCCACGCGGGGCGTATTAGTTGGTGTGTGTTACTGGTTGACCGTCGTAGCCGTCGATGGCGCGTCATCTATCCCGCACCCGCAGGAAGGCGCGCGCCAACTCGAGGCCGCGGACCTGGGTCGCTACGTACTTGCGCAAGGTAGGGTAGTCCTCCCGCGCAAATCGTAAAAAGGCGGAGGCTTGCCCGTAAACCGCCGGCAGGACGGACCGCTCCGTGAGGTAATACCCATCCAGGAAGGTGCGGACGCCACCGCTGACGATCAGGTGGGGAAAGGTGGCTTTCTCTTCCGTAGCCAGCCCGTTTACCCAATCGACCATTTCTTCGGCCGCGTGGCCCACCCGCACGAGGGGTTCGTAGGCGGCGCGCAACACCTCCTCCCCCCGAAAGAGTTCGAGTTTGGCGAAGTTGGTGCCGCCGCCCGCCGCCGTATCTACCGCCAGTAGCGGCAAGTCGAAGAGGGCGCGTAAGCTGGCCGGCCCCATCCCCTGCCCTACTTCCTTTACGATGAGTGGAAGGCCGGGAAGGGCTTCCAGGGTGGCCTCGACGATCTCGATCGGGGAGCGCTGGAAGCTGTCTCCCTCCGGCTGCATGGCTTCCTGTAAGGGGTTGACGTGGATGATGAGTCCGTCTACTTTCAGCACGTCCGTCATCTGCCGAACGTCATCGACCCGCCCCCGCTCGAGGAGGTGCTCGATTTGGGCGACCCCGAGGTTGGCGTAGAGCGGTACGTCGGGCCCGGTGATGGGCCGGATGTCGAAATCCTTTAGCCGGTCGTGGTCGTACAGTAAAGGGCGGCAAGAGCCGAGGCCCATTCCCAAACCGAATTCGGCGCAAGCCTGCGCCAGGTTGTGGTTAATAGTGAGGGCTTTTTCCGTTCCTCCGGTCATGCTGCTGACCCAGATGGGGGCCCGCATCCGCTTACCCCCGAAAGAGATGGAAGGTAACGACCCGGGGGCGGGGTGGGCGGCAAGCATGGGCTCGTAGTCGAAGCGCCCGTCCAGTGACAATTGCTCGACCTGGGAGCGGAACGCCAGCTCGATGTGGTCTTCCTTGCGGCTGGCCGCCGTTGGGTCGTTCGGGGGTGTTTCAGACATAAAAGATTCGAAGGGCAGCAAAGGTAGCACGAAGGCCACCAACTGTATTCCATCCCCGAATGACACCAAATGCAGAGGGGGTGAACGGCGCGCCGTTCACCCCCTCCCGGGCAGGTAGATAAAAAAGGGTGCCTATTTACGGGTATATCGGTGCGCGCAACCTTCGAAGCAGAGGTAAGTAATAGTCAGCTGGTCGCCTTCGATCTCCAAACCGAGCGGGGTGCCGCCCATCGTTACGCAGTTCTCGGGCCACATGGTTTGCGCGACGCGGTCATAGACGCCAACGGTGGCGTTTTGGCCTTCTTCTTCCAGGCTGCAAAGGTTGCCTTTTGCGCGGTAGGTGTTATCGGCGAGCAGGGTAATTTCTCGGTCGCTGGTAACGGGCTTGAAGGAGCCTGAGCCGTCACCGTTGTCGGTTAGTACGGCGGTCAGTTGCCAAGTACCAAGGGGAGAGAGTTCGGCAGCCTCCTCTTCGTTCTCACACGCGGAAAAGAAAACGAGGACGAAGAGCAGAGCAAAAAAGAATTTGACGTTCATTTTATTAGTGTTTAATGGAATTAAGCAGCTCGGCTGCCCGCCGATAATCACGTTAGCGGCGTGGCGGTGAACTACTCATTCAGACGTACTTATAGAACAGCTACGTTGGTGATGTAGCCGGTGGTTTTGGTTAAAATATCGTTAGGGGATTTAACCAAAGTCTACGCAGTTTCGAGTCGTGCCGGCTGCCGTACGAGGGTGTTCGAATTCGGTTGTAAGTCGACGTGCGTAATCGTCACCTTACCCCAACAAAAAAGAGGCACCCCAGGGGGGTGCCTCCACAAAACGGTCTTTCCAAAAAGCAAACACTTGAACAATTCTTACGTCTCAGGAAAGACGGTCATTACTGCCGTATTCCATAAGTACACCGCAATAATACAGCGACAAACCCGATTATTGCGATGACAAGGAATTTTTCCCCCAGTTTTAACTTTTAGCACATGCGTAACACCCCCCTGGTCATTCCCATCATTCTGGGCATTTGCCTGCTGACTTTGGGCTACCTGATCTTCGCCGCCATCGACGCGGGCGTAGACCCGACGATACCCACCGTCGCCACCGACGAAGGTATCGTCACCGAAGAATTCGCCCGTCAGGACGTTCGTGACCAACCGCCCACCCCCGAGGAAGAAGCGGAGGCGCAACTCGACCGATACTTCACCCCCCCGCCGGCCGACGAAGTGAACGTTCAGGACAGCAAGCCACTTTTTAAAGAGGATGAAGACCACGATAACAGCTGGGAGAACAACCGCGTCGTGCGGGAACTGGAGCGGGATCTGGAAGGGGGCTACATCGTCTTGGCCGGCAGCTTCCGGCAGCTTTTAAATGCGCAACGGCAGGTAGCTCGCCTCAAAAAGGCAGGCTTTTCCGAAAGCGAGGTCAGCCGCTCCAACGGCGGGGCTTTCGCCATTGCCTTCGTAGGGCGGCGCTCAAACGAACGGGAAGCGGAGGCGCTACTGAGCCAGATCGAGCGTAAGGGTTTCGAAGGGCGGGTGGTCGCGGAGTAGTCCTACTACCGGGCGGGGCCATCTTTTTAGCCGGCGGACTGCCAGGCCAACATCCCCCCATCCAGATTACGGACGTTCTTGAAGCCGGATTGCCCGAGTAGCTGGGCTGCCATGGCGGAGCGCTTTCCGCTGCGGCAGTAAACGATGATCTCGTCATCCTTGTGTGGGGCCAGCTTATCGAGGGAACCCATCAGATCCCCCAGCGGCACGTGTATACCCCCGATGTTGAATTCGCTGCGTTCGTAGTCTTCCCGCACGTCCAGCAGGACGTAATCCTTGGCGGTGACTGATTCGCGTTCTTTGAGTTCTTGGATGGTTGCGTCCATGCGGTAGTAAGGTAACGTGTGGGGAATTTGGGGGTCAACACCCTAAGCCGCGCTTTAGATCAATGCCACGCGGCTACTGGCGGATAACCTTATGGTAACTACGCCGCCGGCCATCGCTCGCTTCCAGGGTATAGAAGCCGGCTGGCAGGCCGGTCAGGTCCATACGATCCTGCGCCCGGCCGTAACGTAGAAGCGCGCCGGTACTCCCGTACAGGCGGAGCTCCAATCGCTCTTGGCTGATGCCCGCGCGCAGGCGCAAGTTCAGCGGGCCACTAGTGGGGTTAGGGTATACCTCGACTAACTTCCCTGCGGCGGCGGCCTCCGAGGCATCATCCGTGCTCGTGGTAAAGCCGTCATAGCCTTCCAGGAGCGGGCGGAACATCAAGGTACCCGTGACGCGGCCGAAGCGGAGGATCTGCCAATTCCCGGGCGCTCCGAACAGTTGGCGGTCCTCGGAATTGATGTTGCGGTCGAAGCCGATGCCGATGTTACGCGGCGCACGCGTTTGGCGGAAGCCGACGAAGAAGCTCCCTACCGCCAGGGGCACCGGCTCGTCGAAGATGTAGGTCGTAAAGCCACCCAGGCTGTCATCAGCTACATCCTCGGGGAGTACGATGGGGAAGCTGGCTTCGTACAGCAGATCGGTGGGTAAGGTATCGCCGGCGTACACCACTAACTGTATCGGCTGATCGTCGTAACTGCCGAGCGAGCGGGGTATTCTTAACTGAATCCCCTTCAGCTCGTCCTCGACGTAGGCCGTGTAGCGTTGCAGCAACGACGTCTCTTCGGGCACCTCGATGAAGCCTTCGGCGGAGCCGTCGTCCAGCGCCATGTACTCATCCAGTACGGTGGTCGAACTCACCTCGTTATTATCGTCGATAACGGGGCTGAGCTGGAAGTCTTCCCTATCCGGTAAGATCTCGTACACCGTGGTGAGTTCTACCGGTTCGCCGTCGTCCGGCAGGTCTTTCAGATAGCCCGTCACCCGCGCCAGCCCGTCCCAGCCGAGGGAGAGTTCACCGACCTCGTGTACCTGCGGCAATACGTTACCGACCAGGCCGAAGGTGCTTTCCTTGGTCACGCTCTCGTTGGCTATGGATATCCGGTCTTTGCCAAAAACGGCAATCGTGCTCGGTTTATCGCTGGACAGCGGGGAGGCTTCGTCCCCCAAATTAAATATCCCGAAGCTGACCGAGGGCTGCGCCAGGTCATCCGGCCCGGCCTGAAAATGGCGGAGGGGAATAGAGGTAAACGGCCCCAGGATAGGCCCGGGCTCACCGATGATGGCTACGTCGTTGGTCGTGGCGGTATTGGAGGTTCGATCCAGCTTCACGTAATCCAAATGCCACATATCCACGGCCCCGGATTCACCGCTCTTGTTGCTGAACCGGAAGCTGAAGCCGTCGTAGAGAAATTCGTCAGCCAGGGGGATGTTGTAGGGGGTGAACGGGTAGAGCGTGTCGAAGCCCTCCGTAGTCGGCTGGCCGGGCACGGCCAGCATCAGGCGCCACTGCCCGCCGGGTGCGAGGAACTCCACCAAAAAGCTATCCTGTACTTCGGGCCGGTTGCCCAACCCGCGCGGTTGCACGTAGAAGCTGAGGGCCGCCCCGTTCTGCCCCGCTAGCTCCAGGGGGGTGGAAGTCAGGTAATCCCGCACGGCGGTTCGGCGGCCGCCACCGACGGCCGGGTAAGGGCCGCCATCGGAATCCACCGCATCGAAAGTCGCGACCCCGACGGATACGGGCAACTGCGCTAACGTTCGATTGATCAGTACGTCTTCATCCTGCCACAGATCGGCCAGGGGGCGGAAGCCGGGGGCGCTGAAGTCATCCAAAAAAGGCAGGCCGCGCGTGGGCCGGTCTACGGTAATCTCGGTGCGGTAGGTATCGCAGAGGCCGAACTCCGTACAGAGCCGTACGCAGATGGCATCCGTGCCGCCGTACCGCGCCGCCACGTAGGTAAAGTCGTTGCCGTCACGCTGGAAGGAATCGAAGAAGAAGGCCCGCTCCCGCCCCGGATAATCGGGCGCGCAAGCCTCGATGGCCCGGCAGGCCGCCTTGCGGGCGAACGGGTCATCGGGTATTTCTACGGTGATCTCCTCACCGGGGGCGACGTTGCGAGCGGGTAATTCCTGCTGGGCCGCCTCCCGCTGCACGAGGATGAAAATGGGCGTCGGGTCATTACACTCCCCATCCGCCCCGCAGGCACGGATCATGATCGTGTCGGCACGCTCCTCGATGGCCTCCGTTGCCTCGTAGATCAGGGTATCCCCGCGGGGGATCGCCGAGCCACCGTTGACCGCCCCACAGTTGCCGCAGGAGTAGGTTACCGGAGTTTCCAACATAAAAGTATCGGGGCGGACGACCTGCTCGATGCGCTCCCCCGGTCGGATCACGGTAAAGGCGGATAGGTCCAACTCCTCACACACTACTTTCGATCGGGGGGAAGTTCTTTTGCCGTTTGCCGGCGGAAGCAGCTCATCGTAGCCTTCCAGGGGGTGGAAGGTCTGGGCGCCTAGCGGGGCTAAGGCAAACACCAGGGCGCATAGCCAGAATAGCCGGAAGTCGGGGCGGGGTAGTCGTCGGCTCATAGATTCGTCTTAGGTCGTAACAACGCGAATAAGGTGCTTTTGGTGTTTGCCAACACTAGTTACAATCCGCCGGCCGCACTTCCGAAAGGTAGACGTCAAATCGCGAGCCTACGGGCACCATTTTGCCCTGCTCCGGCACGCTGCGCACGACGTAGGAGGTAGACCGATCGGCCACGTCGCCAAACACCTGGCCGATTTTCAGATCGGAGCCATCGAGCAGGAACTCCATCTCGGCGTAGGTACGGCAGCGGATGCTCGGTACGGCCACCTCACCGGTTGCCCGGATGGTAACTACGAATTCGAGCTCGCTTCCCTTCGGAATCTCTACTTGCCCGCCACGCAGGTCCTCCTCGGTGATCTTACGGTCGCCGTAGAAGAAGTGCAGGATGGTATTGTCTTCCTGCTTCCCGTCGTACACCTGCTGGCGCACCCTGGAGCGGATCTCGCCCAGCCGCTGTAGGCGGGTCGTGTACTGCTCGTAATCATACTGGCCCACCAGCGGTGGCAGTTTGATCAGCGGTGCCTCGTCGGTCAGCACGGTCAGGTAGATGCTGCGGTTCGTCTTGACGCCCGCGCCGGCCCTGGGGTGCTGGAGGGTGACCGTCCCGGCGGGGCGGTTGGGGTCGAAGGCGCCTTTTTCGAACTTGAGCGTCAGCCCCATATCGTCGGCTTTGGATTCGGCATCGGTGCGGCTCATCCCCACAAAATCAGGGAGCTGTACGCTCTGGCCGTGGTTCGTGTACCAGGTAATTGCCGTACGTACGATGAGAAAGCAGAGCAGCAGAAAGAGCGCGGCACCAAGCACGTTCTTCCAAAAGTAGCCGGACTTGAACAGCGCCAGCGCACTGCCGACGAAGCCGCTTCGGGCGGGTGAGGTATCGGTCATTAGTGGGGTATCGGTAGGGTTTACTTGTGTACGATCCGCCTTCGGGGCGGGGGAAGAAGCGGTAGCTAGCGTCGCTTCGACTTCCGCGGAGGGGGCGGCCTCTCTGGCCGCGGCGGCGATGGCGGCCACCCGATCGCGGCGCGCCTTCCCGTAAGAAAGTATCGCGGCGATGAATTCGGCGGGCTGGTAGCCGGCGATCGCGGCTTGGTGGAAAATGGCCGTCGCGGGCGTCACCCCCGGCAGGCTGTTTACCTCTATCGGGACGGTCACGGCGCGGCCGTCATCGTAAATGCGTACGAAGGCGTCGATGCGGCAGTACCCCTCTACTGCTACGGCGCGGGCGGCCTTTTCGAGGTCGGCCTTGACCTGGCCGGCGAGGTGGGCGTAGTCGTGCCGGTCGGTGGCCAGGCGGGCGGGCGTCAGGTTTTGCCCTTCGCCGGCCAGGAATTTTTCTTCCAGGCTCAGCACTTCCCCCCCGGCCAGGGCCTCGCTGGGTTCGAAGACCTCGTAGCGTACGTCGCCGTTTTCTTCGTAGTGGGTCAGCATACCGCCGGTGATCTCCAAAAATTTGCTCGCCCCCTCGGCGGTGATGACCCGTTCGAAGAGGATGGTGGATTTACCGACCGGCCACTCGTCTTTCTGCCCGACGCGCAGCTCTTTGCGGGCGGCCCGTTCGTTGAGGGAGGAGGGGCGGAAGGTCAGTTCGCAGTAGGCAATGAGCTCCTGCCGGTCTTTGAGTAAGCAGACGGCGGAGCTACAACCGTCGTCTACCGGCTTGGCGATCAGCGGGTAGCCGAATTTTCCATCGACGGCGGCGTAGAACTCCTGGTTGCTAGCGTGAAACAGCGCCTCACTTGCCAGCCACTGCTCGGTGACGGGTAGGCCGGCGCCGGCCAGCGCACGCAACGTAGCGTACTTATCGATGGTGATCCGGCTGCTGGCGATGCCGGAGCCGTTGTAGTAGATGTCGCGGGCTTCCAGCAAGGCCTGGATCTGACCGTCTTCCCCCGGGCGGCCGTGCAGGGCGATGAAGGCGCCGTCGATCGTTTCGGGTAGTTCTTCCCAGCCGATGAGGCGGGGGAGGAAGACGACGTCCGGGTCCGCATACCGGCGCGTGATGCCGGCGCACGCCTCGCGGATTTCCGCGACGACGGGGTGCTCACTCGTTTTACCGAGCCCGGCGCGAATGTCGTCCGCGTTGTCCTTCAGCAGCAGGTTGATGGGGAGTTGGTGGAGGTGATACTTCCCCCGTGGCCCCGCTTCGACGAACAAGGGCACGGGCCGAAACCCTTCGCTCGATGCGAGCTTCTCGTAGACGTTGCGCCCCGACTCCACGCTAATGTGGCGTTCGAATGACGGCCCGCCCAGTAATACCCCGATTTTTTCCTTTTCGGTGGTTCTTGACCTGGCGGCGTCCATAGCTTCGTCCAGGACGCGTCCGATCTCTTCGGATACGGAACTTAACTCACCCTGCATCCTGCGTTCTCGCAAAGATTGTCTGATAATGAACGTCAGAAACTGACTCGGATTCAGCCCGATTTCCGCCGCCTGGTGGAAGAAGAAACTGCTCGGCATCATGCCCGAAGTCGTGTTCGGGTCGTTGAGGAAGATCTCGCCGGAGGCCGTATGGAAGCCGTCGATGCGTGCGTAAACGTGGAAGCCGAGCGCTTCGTAGAGCCGCTCGCACTCCGCCCGGATGGCCTGAATGCGCTCGGTCGGCAGCTCGATCGGCGTGACCTTGCGGCTGCGGCCGGGCATGTATTTGCTGCGGTAATCGAAGAGCTCGCTGCTGATTTTGACGATCTCGGTGGGGGGGAGGGCGACGGCCCTACCCTGCTCGGTGCGCACGACGATGCAACTGAACTCTTTGCCGTCGATGAAGCCTTCGACGATGACGCGCTCTTCGCTCTGGTGGCCGGTGAGGCTGACGAGTTGGTGGCCGTCTTCGTCCGCGGCCAGGCCTTCAAGGTAGTCGTGGAGCTCGTCGGGCGTATAGAGGGTCAGGGTGCGGTCGCCGAGCCGGGCGTCCAGCGGAAAGGCGATCCCGTCGCGCAAGTCGCTGATCTGACGGACGTATTCCAGCCGCTCGAACTCACTGCGGGATTCGTATTCCTCCAGCAGCAGCAACTCGCGAAAGAAGGCGGCGTTGACGGCCCGCTCGAAGCCTTCCAGCCCTTCGGATTCCTGTAGGATGGCCACGCCGATCGAGCTGCCCTGGCGGGCGGGGCGGACGACCATCGGCCAGCCGATCTTTTCGGTGGATTCGTAGTAGTGTTGCTGTACGCGGTCGCCGTCGAAGTCTCCGTTCTCGATGACCAGGATGGGTGGGGAGGGGAAGCCGGCGGCCTGCATCAGTTCTTTCTGCAGGGCTTTATCCATACCGATCTCGCTGGCGCGCACGCCGGAGCCGGTGTAGGGGATGCCGGCGTATTCGAGCTCTTTTTGCAGCTGCCCGTCTTCCCCGTATTCGCCGTGGAGGGCGAGGAAGGCGACGTCGATCAGTTCGGGCAGTTCGTCGCGGCGGATGCGGCGGCCGACGTGGCGGCTCATGGCTTCGAGGCTCAGCTCGTCGAGCGGCCCGAGGCTCTCCTGATAGACTTGGAATTTTTGCGAGGACGCAGGTGCAAGGTGGATGGGTGGGAAGAAGTCTCTGATCGTGCCCCGATACAGGTATTGCCAATCCAGCAAATGCCACTTCCGGAAGGAGTCGACGAAAACGGGCACCGGCTCGAAGAGGCTTTTGTCGAGGTTGTCGTAAACGGTGCGCCCGCCGGCGAAGGAGATTTCACGTTCGCGGCTGGGCCCGCCGAAGAAGATGCCGACTTTTATGCGCATGGGGGGCTTTGCTCGTTGGGGGGCGGCGAAGGTACGGCTTGACAACCTAGGATCGTGATTCCCAAACCTACGGATGGTGATCCTAGGTGACTGTGCGCCCAATATGGCTAAAGGGCTAACCATTCCTCCGCGCGTACAATCCGAAATCCGCTGGAGCTACTGTAATCGTTCTCCCGAAAGGCCCCGCCGACGATGAGGGTAGGTATCACGTGTAACCTCGTCTTGCTGAGGGTGCGGAAGCGGAGGGTACGCTCTTCTAGCTCTTCAACTCGAGCGGCGGTAAGCGCATAAGGATCTTTATGGAATTTGGCTTCACATAGGTTAATGACCTCGTCCGCCCGCTGTAAAACCAGATCAACCTGCACACCGGGTTCGCCTCGTTTTGCGAAGGCAGAAACGGTAGTGTAGACACTACTGACCCCGAGAGACGCCTTTAATCTCGCAATGTGCTTGAAGCAGAGACTTTCGAAAGCATACCCGCTCCAAATTTTGTAGGCAGGTGTTTGAGCTAGTTGCAGCCAAGTACCTTCACCAACTAAGCGATTGTGTTCTATGAAACGGAGATAGAACAGGGAATACTCGTCCACAAGACGATAAATTTTATTGCTCTTTTTATTGCCGAATGGTTGAATGGCCTGAATAAAATCGGACTGTTCCAGCTCTTCCAATACGCGAGTGGTTGTGCCTCCGTTGGGGAGCGCGCTATTGGCGATAATCGCACTACGCGTTAGCCCGCGCGGGGCGGCGGCCAGCGCCCGGATAACCTCCGTATGTAGGTGGGCGTCATCAAATAACGCTGGATAAAGGCGGCTAAACTCCTCCCGCAATAGCCCCGTTTGGGAAAAACATAATTGATCCAAGCTTTCCGCAACGCTATGGCCCGCTCGGATATCTTCGAGATAGAGGGGTATACCACCAATAGCCATGTAGAGTTGGAAGATCTGCCGCGGCGGAAATTTTATGTTCTTTGCGTGCAAGAACTCGGCTGTCTCCGCGCAAGTAAAGGGTTTGAGGTGGAGGTAACGAGTAATGCGATTATGTAGCCCGCCCTTATCGTTAATTACGCGATTGATGATCCAGGAAGAGACCGAGCCGCAGAGAACGAGCACTAGGTTTTGCCGATGCGCCCAATCATTCCAGAAGTGAGCCAAATAGTCTAGAAAGTTCTTTTCAGGCGTTGCCAACCAGGATAATTCATCGAAGAAGATAACTACCTTTTGCCCTTTACTAATCTTTTCTTCTAATACCTTGCGCAACTGAAAGAAGGCATCGAGCCAGTCTTCGAGTTCCGGGGCCGGCCCGCCGATGAGTAATGACAAATTGTTAGCAAACGTTCGAAGCTGGCGATCAGCCGGAGCGTGGCGGACACCCGTTTGGCGAAAGATAATCTGTTCGCCCAGGACCTCTTCAATCAAAAAAGTTTTACCGACTCGACGGCGTCCGATAACGGCGATCATCTCCGCTTTGTCGCTACTTAATGCGTTCTCTAAAGCAGTAATTTCCGGACGGCGACCTATTAACATTTTGGCAAATTTCTGCCAAAATTAACTCAATTCCATTTAATTTGGTGAGACCCCGCCAAAATAAATGGAATCGATCGACGGATTAGAACCCACCCGTACCCCCACCACCCCCACCAACGGAGCCGCCGCCGCCCGAGGAAGCGTGCGTCGACGTTCCCGCAAAGCTGGTGTGGAGGCGGGTACTGAAGTCGGCACCGTACAGCAAAGGGTAGTTACCGGTACGATCCCGCCGGGTGCTGGAGCCGAGCCAGTCGTGTTGCAGGTCTTCCGCCCAGGCGTTTTCCAAGCCGAGGCCGATGGCATAGGGGAGAATGCGATCGTAGTATTCCTGTGTCATATCTGGCGCACCGCGTAGTTCGTCGCGCTCGCCTTTGTTGAGTTTGAGGTAGCTTCGGAAGGCATCGATACGTTGCAATAGGCCGACCTTTTGCTGACTGGGTCGGCGGATCAACCAGGCGTAAAGAAAGATGCCAAAGATGGCGAGTGGGACAAAGGCCGTTACCGCAATCTTACCGAGTTGATCGGCCTGGCGGAACGTGATGATGCCGGCAAGGAGGGTCAGGAGTACAATTCCGATCATCGGCCAGACGAAGGTCAGGTTGGCACCATCCCTTTTGAATGACTTGTGTTGCTTTGCTAAGCTTGTTTGGTGCGCCTTGGTGGCTTTTGCCAGGTGTTTGTTGTAAGTACCGTCTAGTTCAACGGTCCGCCCCCGAGCGAACAGGCCTTCGTAAAGCTTCAGTTGTTCCTCGGGTGAAACGGCCGGTGTGGGTACTTTATCGGTTGCGCTAAGCACGAAGTACTCCTGTTTGCCCAAACCCAGGAAACCCTTACTGGTCCTTTCCGACAGCTCGACGTACCCCCGCACGATCAAATCAGTAAGCGAACCGGTGACCGCCTGCTGGGCGTACAGGCCCGAGTGGAGGTAAGCAACGCCGGCGGGAGATAATCCTTCGGGTGGGGCGAATTGATACTTCTCCCCCCTCACCTTCGGGTCCCGACCGTAACGCAACCAGCTTTGGTGGCCGTAGACGAGGGCGATCATCAGGCCGATAAGGATGGCGTAAAGTGATTTTTGGTTGGTAGGCTCGGGGGCCGGAGGGGTACCGCTAAGCTGATTGATACCGGGGGTGGGTCGAGCGGCTGCGAGGTGATCGAAACTACCCGGCGCTACGCCGGCAGCGACCGTCATCCCCTCCCCCGGGTCGAGGCGGCGGGCCAGGGTGAAGGTGACGGCATTGCTGTCTATTTGCTGGGCGCAGTGTCGTTCCCGGCTGCCTTCGCTACCGGCCAAACAGGCAGCCTGGGCAATCGGGAGATTTGGGGGAAAGACAATGGTCATGCTCGCCCGCTCCACCGCCAGTTTGGTATCCGTATCGACGAGGTGCCAGCGGACTTCTTCTATTTCCTGGGCGCGGTAGACCTGATCGTCGCTGCGGTAGATGAATTGATACAGGTACCTGCCGGCGGGAAGGCGTTTATCCTTGCTCCCGAGGTAGAAGGTATGCAGGCTGCCCGTCCGCTCATCGAACCAGTCGATCGCTTCCCCATCCCGCATTACGGATACCACTTCGTAATCCAGCTGCCGATCGCCCCCACCGATCGGCTTGCGGGTGATCGCCCGGGTGATGCCCCGCCGGATGATGTCTTCGTCCGTTTTAACGACAATAGTTTCGGTAACCTGGACGGATCCATCCTCACCCACTTCCATTACGGAATCGAAGCTTTCTATTGATTCGCGCTGAGCGGTGAGTAGCAGGGTGGTGAATAAAAGAAGTAGAATGGTGAGCGGCCCCCTCATGTAGTTGATGTTGATACGGCACTCAATTAGCCGCTATTCGTACGTTCTGACGACTATTCTCGACAACAGTAACAAATCGGTCGACGGCTATCGGTCGGATCAACCGGGTATACTAAAGCCGCGACCGGTACCGCCGGTTGACTTGCTCGGGGTCGAAAGCTTCGGCTACCTGCTCTTCCGCCGGGCTGGCGGGGCGGCTGTGCACGATCTCCCCATCCGGCGTGACGGGGGGGACGGCGAAGCCTTCGATCCCCCAAAGGGCGGCTTGGTCGACGGTGGGCAGGGCGTGTTCGCCTTCGGTACAGCGGGGGTAATCTACTTTGTCCTTGCCCGCCGTGACCCCTTCGTGGAGGATGTCGTGCGTCCAGTAACCACCGTATTGGTAGAGCACTTTACGGCCGGCCTGGAGGAAGAGGTCTTCTACCGTCATGCCCTCGTAGCTTTTGGTGTTGCCCCTTCCGCTGGCTTCGCTATCCGGTACGAGGCGGGGGCTGATGGGGCCGACGTTGAAGGCGTGTTCGTGGCTGTCATCCCAATCAAAGGTGAGTTGGAGGATGCGGTGGAGGAGGGCGACCTCGGTTTCCGCGTCTACTTCGAGCCGCCGCCAAATGGTCGGGCTGGTGCCGTGCAGGGAGACGTGGAGTTGGTAGACGAAGAGGATGTTTACCTCTTCCTCGGTGGCGGCGGCGGGGGCGGCCGCTTCTTCCGTTTGGGGTGCCGGTTCTCCTTCAGCTTCCGAGGTTACTTCCGGCTCTTGCTCCGGTTCTACTACCGGCTCGGGTTCGCCGGGTGGCGTCGGCGCTTCCGTGCTCCACCTTTCGCCGATCAGGAGGTGGTCGAAGGCATCCCGATACAGGGGGGTGGTGTTGACTTCGTCGTCGCCTTCCGCGGTTTCTTCCCACTCGGTGAGGGTTACCTCGAAGCGATCGAGTAAGCGGTCCGCTTGCTGGCTAACGCTGATGGTTTTGCTGCGGTTACCGGTGATTTGGTCGTCGAAGTAGCCGTGGTAAGCGGTGAGCGCCTGGCGGACGTCGTCGTCCGTCAGGCGCTCATCCGCCGCGTAGGCTTCGTCGATTTGTCGGCGGAGGGGGGTTAGGAGGGATGGGAGGAGGTTGTCGGCTAGCATGGGGCAAAGCTACGCAGCCTTCGGCGAGATGTCCCTTATCCGTATCTGGTAATGGTATCCGCTTAGTAAAAGCGGTACACGATCGGATTAACTCGATGGTGGCTTGATCCTGATCTTTTTTGCTCCTGGGTCCGTAGTATCGGCGATAGGGGTGGGTTTCGTTTGGTCGTCGGCAGGATTGCTCCCTGGTTGGGGATCGTCTCCCTGTCCGTCGGTTGGTTCGGTATCGTAATCGTCAGTGATTCTCATAATTGTGGTTTGAAGTAATTAACTGTTTACAATGTCGGTTTGCGTATTTATGCTAAATACAGCGATGCCGTTACACATCCTGCTATATTTGTTTCTATGGTACCTCACCTCTATGGATATATCAGTTGCCTCATAGCTGTCTATCTGATCGGCTGCCAGGCAGTCTATGGGCAAGGGATGCGTTTTGAGGAGAGGGTGATGTTGATGGAGGAAGGTAAACAATTGTATGAAGCTGGGCGGGAGGCATTATCAATCCCAATTTATAGGCGTGTCACGGAGGACGGCGCCGGAAATTTCATCAGAGATAGCTTGTCGGCGGTAGCATTACGAAAATTGGCCAATAGTGCTTCGTGGGTTGATAGCATCTCAACCGATCGTGTTTTAGGCTTTTACCGCAAAGCGCTACAACTACAGCAACAATTGCTTCCTGACGAGCACGAGGACGTAACCAGGACCTTGTGTGATTTCGGTAGTTACCTGATCTCCACCAATCAGCTGGACTCTGCGTCTTACTATCTCTACAGCGCCTCGCATAGGTACGAGCACCAATCTAACCCAGATATAACCGCGTGGCTCTGGGCCTTATTTAATCTGGTACAGATTACCGCGGCTCGAAGAGATCGGCAGTTGACCGAAGAAGTTGTGCGGAAGGCCGGAAGGCTACTGGATGCACACCGGAATCAGCTATCTCCGGAGCAGCTATTCCAATACTACTACAATTTTACGTACCACCCCAGCGGACTAGGCTTGGTGGAATTGACTAAGGAAAACGCCGCAATCGCTATAAAGATAGCAAGAGCACATGGCGGGGATGGCCAAATACCCCACATCTACAATTTGGTTCAGCGTGCCAATCTTATAAATGGCTCATACGAAGAAGCTTACAGATACATCGATACTACGCTGAGCTACGCGGCAAACCAAAAAGCGCTTTGGCAGTCCTCCTTCTACAATAACAAAGCCACCGTAGAAATTGAGTTGGGTTACCATTTGGAAGCGCTTGAGAGTGCCAAGCAGGCGCTCCGGCTTGCGGATACCAGCTTTACCTTTTACAACCAGCTCTATACCAATATGGCCACTGCCTATTGGAAACTCGGCCGTCATGAGCAGGTGCTTCCGTACATTGATCTAGCCATTAAAGCCATCTATCCATTCGTCTTGCTGACGGACTATTCGACATTAACCAGCGTGCTGGATTCACTGTCGGCGGAAGATTTACGCCAAATCACCTTTCCACTAATCGAACGCGCCCGTTATCGCGCGGCGGTCGGTTCTTTACCGCTCGCCTGCAAGGATTACGACCTGGCGCTGGATGCACACGAGCGCCTGCGTGGCAACGCGATCAGTGAGGACGGCCGACGTACCATGAGCAAAGACGTCCGTAGGCTCTTCGATGAGGCCGTGCGAACATCTATTGCCGTGTACACAGCGACTCAGGATACCGCTTATCTATGGCGCGCGCTGAAGTTGAGCGACCGCGCGCGCGCCTACACCCTCGAAGATCGTCTTCGACGCAATCAAACCGAGCGTAGCTTTGGCGTACAGGCGATAGAACGCGAGCTGGCAACGTTAGAAGCACAGGCCGCCCGCACCGAGGAACCCAACGATCGCATCCGGCAACTGAGGCTGCAACGCTTGCTGCTGACGCGCGATGACGAGCAAACCGAAAGCACCCGAGCGGGTAGTTTTTCCCAGGATAGCCTAATGACCTATCTGGTCAAGAACGACAAAACACTGTTGCATTATCACGTAAGCGACATGGCCAGTCACGTCATTGTGGTACGCCCCAATGGCGGCATTTTCCTCGCAAACCTCCCTGCGGGAGAGCGACTTAACGAGCAGGTCAAAGCATTCCGTAATGGTTTGTTTGCTTCACAGTACCGAAGAAAATCTTTGAGGGGGAAGTCAACACAGCTTGCTTTAGACGAAGCTTTTCGTACCAGCGGTCAGGAGTTAGCGCGGCAACTCATTCCACCGGAAGCACTGAGGTACACTCAGGCCGACACGGTATTTAACGGCACTCGAGGCGAGCGTCAGCGCCTACTCGTCGTACCCGACGGAGACCTTAGCTTATTACCTCTATCCGCCCTACCTCTATACACGCAAGACGAAGAATGGAATTGGAAAAATTACACCTCCACAACCGATTTGGTAGATATTCAACATACATACTCGTTGGTCAGTCTGCTCGCTCAAAATAACGTCAGTGCCCCCCCTTCCGAAGCCTTGATTATGGCGCCACGTTTCTCCGGGCATTTATACCGGCTTGACCATAACCAGCGAGAGGCGCGAACCATTCAACCACTTATCGGTAACCCCGAAGTCGTGCTCGAGCGGCAAGCCAGCCGGGCGAAGTTTCTTGCGGCTCACGAGGGCAGCGGGTTGATCCACCTGAGTACGCACGGCTACACCGACGGGGAGGAACCCAACCTATCCTACGTAGCCTTCTCCCAGTCAGGCGATACGCTCGACCCAAACGAGGTACTTTACTTTCCTGAGATCTCCACGCTCAACCTTAGTGCCGACCTGGTCGTGCTCTCCGCCTGCGAAACGAACCTCGGTAAGTACATCCCCGGCGAGACCGCGCTCAGCCTGTCCAGTGCCTTCACCGCTGCTGGCGCCCGCTCTACGCTAACTAGCCTGTGGCGAGTCGACGACGAGGCCACGGCGGAACTGATGAAGTATTTCTACAAAGAGCTAGCGAAAGGGGAAGATCGGTCCGCCGCCCTGGGTACCGCGCAACGGAAGCTTCGCAAGCAGCGTGATTACGTGCACCCTTACTATTGGGCGGGCTTCGTGCTACACGGGGTGGACGGGCCGGTGGAGCTCCCCCGGCGGGAAAACTGGTGGCCTTGGCTTATTGGAGCCCTAGCGTTGATGGGGTTAAGCGGAATGGGCTACCGCCATTTTAGTGGCCCAAAAAAATTAGCCCATCATTAAGGTAAGCCCCCACCAACTACTAATAAATTAGTAGAAAGAAGGCCGAAACTTGTAACTACCAATACATTAGTACTACCTTTGTACTAACGAATTAGTAGTTATGCAGAAATTAGCTAAGCGCGAAGCGCAGATCATGCAGATCATCTGGGAGCTCGAGCGCGCCTCGATTAAGGAGATTGTGGACCGGCTTCCGGAGCCGCGGCCCCATTACAACAGTGTGTCCACCATGGTAAAGCTCCTCAAGTCGAAGGGCTTCGTGGGGGAAGAGAAGCTCGGGCGGGCTTACACCTACTTCGCGGCCGTGCCTAAAGAGGACTATCAGGAAGAGGTGGTCGACGAGGTCGTCAAGGGTTTCTTCGACAACTCACCCATGAAGCTGGTGAACTACTTCGCCAAGGAGCAGAAGCTGGATGCGGCGGACCTCGAGCGCATTCTCAAGATCATCAAAAAGAAAGAGCAATGAGCTACCTGATCCACGCCAGTGCCCTGCTTGCCGTTTGCTTCGGCTATTACTGGTTGGTGTTGCGGCGGGAGACGCACTTTACACTCAACCGGTGGGTTTTGCTCGGTTGCCTGATAGGCTCGCTCGCGCTGCCCTTCATTACGGTTCCCGCAGCCTGGAGTTTGCGCGAGGTGGTAGCGGTGAGGCCTATCGTAGAAGCCACTACCCCCGCCGAAGACGTTTTCCAACCGCTAAAAGTACCGGCTTCCGATGAAATGCCCCGTTCTACCACAGACGTACGAGCGCCCGTACAACCCTTTGACTGGTGGCGAGCGATCTACGTAGCCTACCTAATTGGCGTGCTCGTTTTTGCCGCAAACTTCTTGCTTCAGTTGGTGCAGTTAGTTTGGCGGATGTACCGCAGCCCTACGCACGACTTAGGCGAATTTCGCCTGGTAGAGATGAAGCAAGAAGAAGCGCCCTTCTCGTTCCTGAATCGCATTTTCCTGAACCCGGAGCGGTACGACCCGGAGACTTTTCATCAGATCGTCGAGCACGAGCGCATCCACGTGAAACAGTTACACAGTCTGGATCTATTGTTGGCCGAGGCGGTGGTGATCGTGCAGTGGTTCAACCCCTTTGCCTGGCTGTACCGCGCGGCCATAGAGCACAATTTAGAATACCTGACCGATGCGGAGATGCTCCGTAACGGTACCGACCCGGAAGCCTACCAGCTGAGTCTGGTGCGGGTGGCCGTCCCCAATTTCCCCAATGGCCTCGTGGCCAGTTACAACCAAAACTTTCTAGAAAAACGAATTACCATGATGCAATCACGCAAATCTTCCTTCCGCTCCGGCTGGAGGTACTTTATTCTCTTACCGTTACTGACGCTGTCGGTTTTACAGTTTAATGCCGTTGGGCAGTCCGTCAGCATTGAGTCTCCCCAAATAGTTTCCGCGCCTTCCCCGGAGTTTGCACTACCTATAGACCTTGCACCTGCGCACTCGCAAAAATCAGACCATGCACCCCGACTGAATGTTCCGCGAGGCGAAATGAATAGCTGGACCGCCAAGATTGAGGGCGACGAGATCTGCTTCCAACTCCGATCCGACAGTAATGAGCCCGAGAACCGGCACAATTACAGCATGACGCGCTGCTTCGACGCCGATCGGTTTGGTACCCTGCCGCGTGGATCGATGGGTACTTTCAGCCTTACGCGCGCCGCCGGCACGCTGAACTTTAAGGGCCTCTTTGACGATAATGACGGGCTGGGCAGCTTCACCTTCGCCCCCTCCCCCACCTTTGCCGGAAAGCTGGAGCAGGAGGGCTACGGTACCTACTCCGATCACGAAACCCTCCTCCTCTTTCTCGGAAATATGGATGAGGGCTACCTGAGTTTCCTCGCCGAGCAAGGCTACAAGCCCAGCCATCAGCAACTGATCGAGCTATCGATCTTCTTCGATGACCGGCAGGAGATCAGCGAGCGTATTACCGACCTGAGTGACGCCGGGTTCGGCAAGCCGGAACTTCAGAAATTGATCGAGCTACAGATCCACGGCGTTACCGGGCAATACGCTAAGGAGCTGAGTAAGGCCGGGTATAAAGACCTCGACCTGCAGGACGTCATCGAGGCAAAGATCCATGGCCTGAGTGCATCCTTTCTAGCTACGATCGCGGAGTCGGGCTACTCGAACGTAGATTTTGACCGGGCCAAATCCATGGCCATCCACGGGATCGACGAGGATTACATCCGTGAGATGAATCGGTTAGGTTATACCGACCTGAGTGCGAAGGACATCGTCAACGCTAAAATTCACGGCATAGACGCCGCAAAGATCGCGGAGCTACGCCAGGCAGGATTCGAAGATCTATCGCTCGAGGAAGCCAAAAAACTGAGCATCCACGGCATCACTCCGAGGTACGTAGCGGAGCTAAAGGCAATGGGCTACGAGGACTTACCACTCGACGATTTCCTACAAGCCAAGATTCATGGCATCACCCCCGGGTGGGTTGCGGAGTTCAACGACATCGGCTATGCCGACATCCCTTTTCGGACCCTGATGCAACTGCGCATCCACGGTGTATCGGCGAGCTTCATCGAAGAACGGCGACGCGAGGGTTACGAACTGAAAGACTACGTCAAGCTGAAGATGCACGGCTTGTAGTCGCCTAATTACCCCCCGTGACGAAGTTCTGATAGCAAGGGTCGATCGGAGTGCACCAGCGGCGAAGCTGGATGGCCGCGAAGGCCGGGTCGCCGGCAATTTGCGAGGTAGTGATGTCGAGCATGCCGTCGGTAACCTCCACGGTAAACGTTTTGGTCATGCCCGTAAAGCCACCCGACTCGGCGAATACGTCCAGCGAGCTGACTACTTCCCCGCCTTCCAGCTGAATGGAAAACACGCGCTGGTTGGCTCCCTGGTATCTACTGTAGATCTCGGCGAAGTGTAGCGTGAGCTCGTACTCGCCGTTTTCGACCGGGATGGCGTAGGAAAGATCATCCGCCCAGCGCTCGGTCTGATAGATCTCCGAAACGGAGGCAGCCGTTACGGGGTTGACGGTACGCAGAATGTTCCCCTGAGCGTATGGCCGGTCGGTCACCCATGTAATGCCGCCGGCGGTTACCGCCCCCTCCCCCACAGTTGATGTTCAGTTCTTCGCAGAGGACCGGTTCCTGGGGTTCCGGATCGCGGAGGGTGCCGGCGCAACCGCAGTTCGCCACGATCACGTCGTTGGTCGTGCATTCGTTGCCGTCATCGCAGGGGGCGCCGACGGTGCAGGTGACGGTCGGTATGGCGGCGATGGCGCTGATCTTGGGGTTTTCGATGACTTTGTCCGTGTCGATATTCAGCTCCCCGTCGGTAACGGTTA
>OY764652.1:0-3202 GCA_963668285.1 uncultured Lewinella sp.
CGCTGGTTCACCACTAACCTGCTACCCACCACCCGGTGGCCGAGGTAGTATTGCCTAAATCGATGGTGCGCCACCCCCCGCGCATCCATAGCCGACCGGTCCGGCAGGAATTGTTCCCGGGGGCCTGCGCACATACGTCCGGCGACTTCTTTGGGGGTACCAGCACCCGCCAGGGTATCGAAGCTCACGTACTGCGGTCGCATCTGCCCCACGACGAATCTGCTGCTTAGCACCGAAGGGCCGAGGTCCTTTAGCGCCCAATCGGGGGTGGTCTGCGCACCGATTGCCGACGAGCCGGCGCAGGCCGCAAGAATTACCGCGTAGAGTAGTAGCCGATAGATGCGCATGTACCAACTCAAGATACAACCGCTCTTGGATTACCACCTCACCCGGTACGCCCCGTAGCCGGCTACCGGGCACCCGGGGCCCAATACGCTATAGGTGGAAGCGAGCGCATCGGCTAGCGCAGCGCTCGGCCCGAATACCGTCACCGGCTCGGGGTTGGTGACCCCGTAACCCGTACGCGGATCGATGACGTGGCTGTAACGTTTGCCACGCCAATCTAAATACTGGAACTCGGCGCCGGAAGTAGCGATCGCGACCCGTTCGAACTCCCCCAGTGGAGAACCGTCCGCCGCCGCAATAACCCAGCCGCGCGCGCCGGTGGGGGCGGCTCCGATCAGTAGGTCACCGCCACCGTCCAGTAAGAAGGCCGGAAAGCCTCGGTTGATCAACTCCTTACCGATCACGTCTAATGCATAGCCTTTCGCGACCCCGCCGAGATCGAGTTGATACCCCGGGGCCCGTAGGAAGACCGAAGAAGTCGCCGCCACGGGTATTACCCCTTTCCACTGCACCTGCGTCCTCGCCCTGATTATTTGCTGTGAATCGGGAAAGACCTGCCGACGAAAGGCCCGGCGCCACAGTTTGCTCAACGGACCGACCGTAACGTCGAAGGCCCCGCCGGAATCGCGCGAGAGCTTAGCCGAGATGGTAAGAATGGCGTACAAATGACCGCTTACCGGCACGACTCCGGCTTTACCGCGCAGGCGGCTCAGTTCGCTATCGTCGCGGTAGTCGCTGAAGGTATCCTCAAGCAGGTCGATCGTGTCGCAGGCTGCCCGGACGGCGGCGGCAAGGCCACTGGTATCGCCCGCGGCTATCGTGAGGTGGAACAGCGTGCCCATCGCCGGGTGGGTGAAGCGATGCATGGTCTGGGCACGGCCGGGCAAGCTACCCAGGCACATCAGTGAGATGAGCACGTGGAAGGGCGGCGGGAACGGCAATTAGTATACTTTCGTTTCGCCGGGCACGGGGATCGGGTAATAGCCCGACTCGAGCGGCATGATCGGGGGGTTGGCGTCGAAGGTGTAAGTAGCCGGCGAGAGGTCCACTTCGGAGTTGATGGCGTCCTCCCAACTTACGATCTGCCCGCTGTAAGTGGCCATGCGGCCCAGGACGGAGGTCATGGTGCTTTTGGCGGCGTTCTCCGCGTCGGCGTATTTGTATTCACCGTCGGCGACGGCCTTGAAAAGTAGGTCGTGCTCCACCTGGTAGGGGTTCGCATCGCGGCGCTCGTCGTGGTCGAGTAGAACGGAGCCGTCCGCGGCCAGTAGCTTGCCCGGCGCCGGCGCGCTCCCCTTCGTGCCCTGAAACATTTCGGTGACCTTGCTGGCCGCCCCCCGCCAGTGGCGGCACTGGCTGTTCATTACGCTGCCGTCTTCGTAAGTAAATTGTACGGCGTGGTGATCGAATATCTCACCGTGTTCCTTGCCGTCACGGGTGTGGCGGCCGCCGAAGCCTTCCGCTTTGACGGGGTAGGCCCGCTTGACCCAGTTCCCTACGTCGAGGTTGTGGATGTGTTGCTCGTTGATGTGATCGCCGCACAGCCAGTTGAAGTAATACCAGTTGCGCATCTGGTATTCCATCTCGGTTTGCTGCGCCTCGCGGGGGCGCACCCATACGCCGCCGCTGTTCCAGTAGACGTAGCTGGCGGTGATGTCGCCGATGGCGCCGCTTTGCAGTTTATCGACCCAGCCTTCGGTGTATAGGGACTGGTAGTGCCGCTGAAGACCGACGACTACGTTCAGTTTTTTGCGTTTCGCTTCTTCGGCGGCGGCGATTACCCTACGGGCGCCGGGGGCATCGACGGCTACCGGCTTTTCCATAAAGACGTGCTTGCCGGCGGCCACGGCGGCCTCGAAATGAATGGGCCGGAAGCCGGGGGGCGTGGCGATGACGAGTACGTCCACCAGCGGAATGACCTGCTTGTAAGCATCGAAGCCTACGAACTTTTGCTCTTCGCTCACCTGCAGGCGGCCCTCGTCGAGGTCGTTGTCGATCAGCTGACCGCGGATGTTTTCGTAGCTCTCCTCCAGCCGATCGCCAAAGGCATCCGCCATGGCTACGAGCCGCACGTTTTGCTCGGTACTCAGTGCCTGAAAAGCAGCGCCGGTGCCGCGGCCACCGCAGCCAATCAGGCCGATCTTAATGGTGTCGTCGCCCGATGCGTATACGTTCGCGGCGAGTTGGGTGCCGATGGCGAGGCCGCCGGCCAGTACGCCGGTTTTTCGGATAAAGTCCCTGCGGGTGCTCATAGTTAAGTGGTTTTGCTGATCGTAATATAATTAATCGACTATAGCCTTCCCGAAGTAGGCCGCCACCTCCTTCTCGGTGGGTTGTGCTACGGGGCTTACCAGGCGGAAGCCCAGGAAAGGGCTGTCGACGTTCCACCATTTGGATTTTGGGATCTGCGGGTCGCGCGCCTGCCATTTTGCCTGCGACTTCTCCCGTACGCGGCAGCCCGCTTCCGCCCGGTCCGTATCGTAGTGCCCCCCACGTACCCCGCGCGAATGCTTGCGGTCGGGTTGCATCCAGGGGTCATGTGGGTTATCGGCGACGATGGCTAGGTAGTCGGCTTCGTAGTCGTCGGCCGTCCATTCGCTTACGTTGCCGAGCATGTCGTAGAGGCCCCAGGCGTTTGCTTGGAGTTGCCCGGTGAGGTGGAAGGTCTCTTCCCCGTTTTCGTACAGCCAGGCGTTAGACTCGTCGGGCTGCTGCCCCCCCTCCTGCCCGCCGGCCAGGCAGGCGTACTCCCATTCCGCTTCCGTGGGTAGGCGGAAGAACCGGCCGGTCTTGTGGTAAAGCCATTCGCAGTAGCGCAGTGCAGCCTGCTGGGTAATGTTGACTTCCGGGTAACCGC
>OY764653.1:0-111884 GCA_963668285.1 uncultured Lewinella sp.
GTGAAGCGGGAGTGGTGGGGGGAAGGTGCGGTTGCGGGCGCCCCGATCAACTTCGGTGGTACCGGTCTTTTGATGTCCGCCAGCGAGCAGGCCCGCTTTGGTTGGTTAATGGTAAACGGCGGTAAATGGCGGGGGTGAACAAATACTGCCGAAGGTTGGGCCGCGGAGGCGATGCGCAACCACGTACCCGCCGACCTCACCCTGGCAGATACCGACCGCAAGGGGGCTGACGGCCGCGGCGTATATGGGTACAACTGGTGGGTGATCAATCGTGGAAAGGATGCGCCAGTGGCCGCGGCGTTCACGAGTGGCCTGAACCACAACGTCTGCCTCGTCGTGCCGGAATGGAAGCTGGTGTTGGTACGCATGGGGGTGGACGGGAACCCGGCGGAAACTAAGCACGCGGTTTATTCGGAGGTTCTACGGCGGTTGGGGGTAGGCATCTGACTTAGGCGCGTGCACCTAAAACTCATCCTTGCTACGCTACAAACAGCGGAGCCATGACACGACCAGTGATTGAAGAACGCCTTTATTCGAAAGAAGAATATTTATGGTTGGATCGATCCGTCCAGTTAAGTTACCGCGACTGAAGTGGTAATGGAAGCAATCTATCGGATATCGACCTACCGCAACTCCAACCGAATAAATCGACGCGGCGGTCGCGAAGGTTGTGTACGGAGCCGTGCTCGTGGAGTTCTTTGAGCAAGTTCAGATCTACGTCGGCCACTAGGATCATTTCGGTATTCGGGGTGGCCTCGGCTTTGACCCCGTTGCTGGGGAAGGCAAAATCGCAGGGCGTGAAGACCATCGACTGGGCGTACTGGATATCCATATTGTGGACGTTCGGTAGGTTACCGACGGAGCCGGCGATGGCCACGTAACACTCGTTCTCGATGGCGCGGGCCTGGGCGCAGTGCCTGACGCGGCTGTAACCATTCTGGTATCGGTCAGGAAGGGAACGAAGAGGATGTCGACGTCCTGCTCGGCCAGCAGGCGGCCCAGCTCCGGAATTCCACGTCGTAACAGATGAGGATACCGATGCGCCCACAATCCGTATCGAAGGCGCGCAGGACGTTACCGCCGGCCATGCCCCATACTTTCGCTTCGTCGGGGGTGACGTGGAGCTTGTAGTATTTCTCTACGAGGCCGTTGCGTTTGCAGAGGTAGCCGACGTTGTAAAGGGTACCCTCCTCCACCGAGGGCATCGAGCCGGTGATGACGTTGATGTTGTACTGAATGGAGAGCTCGCTCGCTTTCTTGACGATCGGATCGGTAAACTCAGCCAGTTTACGGATGGCATCCGGCTCCTTCAAATCATTGTAGGCAGCCATCAGGGGCGCGTTGAAGAACTCGGGGAAGAGGCAGAAATCCGAACGGTAGTTACTGACCGCCTGTACGAAGTATTCCATTTGCTGGATGAGGACGTCCAGGTAGCGTAGGGGCGCATCTGCCACTGGATCAACCCCAGGCGCACACGCTTTTGGTTACTTTCGGTACGCCGTCGGGGCGGTGTAGAGGACGTTGTTCCACATCAGTAGCGCGGCGTTCTCCAAGCTATCCGCATCCCCGGGCAGGTAGTTGCGGACGACCTTCTTGACGTAGAAATCGTTGTTGAACTGAAAATTGAGGACGGGTCGGTGATTTCGCGCTGTTTGACCCCCTGGATGTATTCCTTGACGGATAACTCCTTTGCGTAGAGGTGTACTTCGGCAGGCGGCCACCGAAGACGATGCCCTCCAGGTTGAGCTTCTCACATAGTTCTTTGCGGTAGTCGTACATCCGCCGGCCGAGGCGGAGGCCACGAAATTCCGGAGCTACGAAAACGTCGATCCCGTACAGTACGTTGCCTTCGGCCGTGTGGGTATTGAAGGTATAGTTGCCCGTAATTTGCTCGTAGGTGTGGTCGTCACCGAAGCGTGCGTAATCCACGATGATGCTCAGTGCGCAACCGGCCAGTTGACCGTCGATCAGGATGGCGATCTGCCCCTCGGGAAGCGGTCGATCAGGTTTTGGATCTCGTGGCGTTCCCAGGCACTTTCGGGCAGGACGGCGTAGGCTTCTTCCATCAGCTCGCGCAGTTGGGCGTACTCCTGAATACTGAGGTACTTCAGTTCGATTTTCTCGATGTTCTCCGGCTTGGTTGCGGGGGTGTCGTAAACGGTGGTCGGGCTGGCCATGGCTTGCTTGCTGATAGATGGTGGAAGAGCTGCTGGGTAAACGTTAGCGCCGGGGGGAGGTTGGGTCTGATGGTCTGTTGGTATATTGGGCCTTTCAAGGTCTCACTCCCAGAAGCCAACTTATTGCACATGGCCCGCTACGCGCTCTCAGACATTCACGGCTGCCACAAAACGTTTCGTACCGCGCTGGACGGGATCGGACTGAATCGGTCGGACGAACTGTTCCTCCTGGGTGACTATATCGACCGGGGGCCGAACTCCGCCGGGGTGCTCAATACGATCTGGCAGCTGCAGGACGAGCAGTATTCCGTACACTGCCTGCGCGGCAACCACGAACAGATGCTGGTCGACCACCACGACGGCAAACGCGACCTTTACGAGTGGACGCCGCCGGCCGCCTACGTGCAAGACGTCGTGGGCTGGATCAACGATCTACCTTATTACCTCGAAACGCCGGGCTACCTGCTGGTGCACGCCGGGCTGAATTTTCGGCACGCCTACCCCCTGCAAGACCAGGAGGCCATGCTGTGGATCCGGTACTGGTACGACGAGACGGACCTGAAATTCCTCGGAGACCGCATCATCGTGCACGGGCACACCCCGCAACCGCAGTTTGCGACCGAGGCGGATATTCAGCAGTTGAAGTTTCAGCAGCGAATTTGTATCGATACGGGTTGTTCGCACTCGGAGGCGGGGATGGGGGTGCTGACGGCGCTGAATCTGGATACGCTGGAAGCTAGTTTCTATCCTATGGCGGACTAGCCGCCGCATTCTCCTACATAGCCTGCAGAATATCGTACTGAGCGACCAATACTTTTTTACCACTACGGTCGGTAGTCACCACGGCGGGGTTCTCCTTGGTGATGTGCTTACCCAGTTCGCTCAGCGTCATATCCGTACTCACCTCCGGGAAGGGCTTGCGCATAATACCGGAGACGGGCTGCTCGGCGTTGTCCATCGGGTTGGCGAGGAGGTAGTTGAGGACGTCCGTTTCCGTGATGCTGCCGACGGATGCTTCCCCGTCCACGACGGGCATTTGGCTGAATTCGTGCTCCTTCATCATCTTGAGGGCTTCGCGGACGGTCGCATCGGGGCCGATCGTGGCGTAAGCGGCCTCTTTTTTATGGGTGATGAGGTCGCGTACCTTGAGTTCCGTTTCCAGAAAGCCGCGCTCGCGCATCCAGTCGTCGTTGTAGATCTTACCGACGTAGCGGCTGCCGTGGTCGTGGATGATGACCACGACGACGTCTTCGGGTTGGAGGCGGTCCTTCAATTGAAGCAGCCCGGCTACCGCGCTGCCGGCGGAGTATCCCAGCAGTAGGCCTTCCTCCCGGGCCAGGCGGCGGGCCATTACGGCGCCGTCTTTATCGGTGACCTTCTCGAAGTAGTCGATCACCTCGAAATCCACGTTCTTGGGTAGTATATCCTCGCCGATGCCTTCGGTGATGTAGGGGTATATTTCTTTTTCGTCGAATTCCCCCGTCTCCTTATATTTTTTGAATACCGAGCCGTAGGTATCGATGCCCCAAACCTGAATATCGGGGTTTTGCTCTTTGAGGTATCTTCCGGTGCCGGAGATCGTCCCGCCGGTACCGACGCCGACGACGATGTGGGTGACTTTACCCTCGGTTTGTTTCCATACCTCCGGGCCGGTGGATTCGTAGTGCGCCAAACGGTTACTGAGGTTGTCGTATTGGTTGAACCAGTAACTGTTGGGGATCTCCCGACTGAGGCGTTCGGCGACGGAGTAGTAGCTGCGGGGGTCTTGCGGGGTGACGTTGGTGGGGCACACGATCACTTCGGCGCCCATGGCCCGCAGGATGTCGAGCTTTTCCTTACTCTGCTTATCGGAGGTGGTGAAGATGGCGCGGTAGCCCCTGACGCAGGCGGCCAGGGCGAGCCCCATACCGGTATTGCCGGAAGTACACTCGATGATGGTACCGCCCGGTTTTAACCGCCCGTCCGCTTCGGCGTCCTGCACCATCTTAAGGGCCATCCGGTCTTTGATGGAGTGGCCGGGGTTGAAGGTTTCGACTTTCATCAGTACGGTGCAGGGCAGGTCTTTGACGACGCGGTGCAGTTGTACGAGCGGGGTGTTGCCGATGGTTTCTAGGATGTTGTTCTTTACGTCCATTTTTTCTTGGTAGGGGTGGGTGCGAAGATAGGCCCTTAGCCGGCAAGCCCGCCCCCGAGCCACCAGATCAGGGCAGCCAGTACGAGCAGTAATGGTAAGTACCACTTGGGAAGTACGAAGTAGCCGGGGCGGCGGCGTACCGCCCTGGGCAGGAGCAAGCGATGGATCTGCCGGGCAAGCCAGCGAACGTGCCACACGGCTTTATCCGGCCGCTCGAGTAGCCCGGGGCGGCCCGGGCGGGCGGGGACGATGGCCACCGTTCGCCCGCCCCGCTCGATGAACCTGGCCGGGGGCCGTTGCCCGGTGCCACCCCGGAAAGAGATCGGAATGCGAAACGACTTTCCGGCCAGCGAGCGCAGTCGCGGGCCTAAGTCAGCGGCGGCCAGCCAGCCGGGGAGTCGGCTGCGGGCGCCCGCGAATTGATCGACCCGGCTCGGCTCGATGACGCAGCGGATCCGGTCTTGCGACAGTACCTCCAGCATACCGAAGCCGTAGGCAATGCACTGGCGCGTTAGTTCCTCCCGGTAGCGGGCCGGGAGGTCGCGGAAGATCTTGCGGTCGTAGGCGATCCACTGGGCGCTCGCGTGAAAGCGCTTGAACTGAGCGACCGCGTAGAGGTAGCGCGCCTTTTTACGCTTACTGCCGATGATGACGGAGAGCGCCAGTACGCCACAGCCCACCGCCCCGAGTAGGGAGTGCGGCACCGATAGCCGGCCGCCGCCATTGCTTGCACTACTTCCGTAATACTGCACCTGCGCCCCCGCGCCAAAATTGCCGCCCGGCCAAAGTAAGGCGAACAACGCCATGGCCGTCATGGCCACCAGGCAGCCGACGGCGAAGAGGCGAAACCAGTTGATGCGGTAGATGATTTCGTCCTGCGTCTCGCGGCTCGTAGCTTCGATGGTGGCCGTGAACCAGCTCAGGTCGGGCCGCTGAAAAGCCAGGCGGGCATCGATCTTGCAGCCATTAAAAAAGTGAGGCCGGGCGACCGTACGGGTCTGGCTGCTACCGGCGCGCGGGCGATACTTATAGTGGTCGCGCAGAAAGCGAAGGGCCAGTTGACGGATCTGCTGCTCGGTGTACATGATCGGCGCATAAGGTACGTCACGGTGCTTACCTTGGCGGCATGATCACGCTGAACTGCAACGGCCGCCTTCTTACCCTCGAGCGCCCCGCCATCATGGGCATCCTGAACGCTACGCCGGACAGCTTCTACGCAGCCAGCCGCGTTACCGACGCCCAGGCCGCCGTCGACACCGCCGGGGTCATGCTCGACGAGGGGGCGACCTTCATCGACATCGGCGGTATGAGTAGCCGCCCCGGTGCCGAGGTGATCTCCGCCAGCGAGGAAATGGACCGCGTACTGCCCCTAATCGAGGCCGTAACCGGCGCCCACCCGGCCGCCTACGTCAGCGTGGATACGATCTACGCCGCCACCGCCCGCGCCGCCGTCTCCATAGGCGCCGCCATGGTAAACGACATCAGCGCCGGCAACCTCGACCCCGAGCTCTTCCCTACCCTGCCCGACCTGCGCGTGCCATACGTGCTGATGCACATGCCCGGCAAGCCCGCCGATATGCAGCGGCGCGCCAACGAATACGGGGAGGAAGTGGTGACCAAAGTGTGGGATTTCCTGGCCGCCAAACTCGGTGAACTGCGGGAGCTCGGCGTACACGACGTGCTCGTCGACGTGGGCTGGGGCTTCGGCAAGACGACCGCGCAGAACTACCAGCTACTTAACGGCCTGGAACTGTTCAGGACGCTCGGCACCCCGATCTTACTGGGCGTCAGTCGCAAAAGCAGCATCTACCGCCCCCTCGGCATCGAGGCCGCCGACAGCTTACCGGCCACGACCGCACTACACCTTTTCGCACTTCAACGGGGCGCGGACGTTCTACGGGTACACGACGTGGCCGCCGCGGCACAGGCGATCAAGCTACACGCTCTACTCGCCCAAAACCCGCCGTTACCTGGCCGCGTCCTAAACCACGCCCATGGCTAACCCGCAAGCGCGCACCTCTTCTTCCGCCAGTCTGTTGCTGATAGTGATCATCCTCGGGGTGTTTGGCTTCCTGTATTACAGCTACGACCGGAGCGGCGGCGGGGGTGGCCTGTTTTCCCAGCCGGAGGAGTACGAGTTGCAGTTCCGACCGGCCGACTTCCGGGTGGACATCGACCCCGAACTGGCCCTCAGCGTGCTGCAACACCCCCGTCGTTACCGCCGCGAATTCGACCGCCTGGTATACGACATCAACGTCGACATCCTCCGCCACGTCGGTAACCGGATGGGCCTGCAGGACTCCCTGCGCCTGGCCGTCGTGGAAGAATACGACCGCCAGCACCCGCAATTCGCCGATCTGTACTACAATGATTTCATGCGCCTGCGCGATGCCTCCGCCGCCGTCTACGAAACCTGGTACGAGGAAGGGGGCTCGAAGTTGACCGAAGTATTCGAAGAGGTGGCCAGCAACTACACCTGCTTCATGGTCAACAAAATCCTGGCCGCCGTGATCACGACCCGCAACGGAAGCATCCTGGCCGAAGGGCGTGAGGTAGACAACCCCTGCCGCATCGCTACGGCGGAAGCCCTCCGCCCCATGATGAAACGTATGGCCGAGCGGGGGGCCATCGACGACTTTAGCCGCTCGCGGGGCATCTTTCAGGAAAAGGTGGAAACCGTGATCGGAGAACTGGCAACGATCGAGATACGCGATAAAAAGGGCCTACAGAAAGTCCTCAATACCAGCATCGCCGGCTTCAACGTATCGGAAACGGACCTGGAAATTACCGCCATTTCGATCCTCAAGGTGGGTTTCAAACTCGACCAATATTTTGATTTACAACTGGACGAGGCAAGAAACGTCGTTACCATCACCCTGCCGGAGCCGACCATTTTAAGCCACGAAGTGCTGCCCAAGATCGAGAAACTCGATATCGGCTGGATGCGAGAACTGGAGAGCGCCAACATCAACCAGGGCATCAATACCCTACGGGAGGTATTCCGCGCCGAGGCGTTGGAAAGCAACGTGCTGGACCGGGCCAAACTGCAGGCCAACGACCTTATGGAGACGATGTTTCAACCCATGGTAAGCCAACTGGGTCGGGAATACCGCATCGAGCTGAAGTACGTTCGGCCACCCGACCGGGATACCCAGGGGGTATTGGACTAAGGGTGTATGCTGCCTTCGCGCGCGCGCAGCGCGCCGCCGGTACGGCCACGAAAGGCCATCACTATTTCGGCGATCAGGCTGGCGGCGATCTCCTCCGGGGTTTCCGCGCCGATGTCCAGACCTACCGGCGCGTAAAGGTTTGGGTAGCGCGCCAGTTCGCTGTCGGGTAAGGATGCATCCATTTTGACCATTCGCTTGCGGGGGCCGAGCATCCCGAAATAGGGCGGACTTAGCGGTAGGAAATGTTGTACCATTTTACGGTCCCAATCGTAATCGTGGCTCATGAGGACGAGCGCGGTGGCGGCGTCTACCGTTACCTCAGCGACTTCGGAATAATCGAAGCGCGCATCTGTGAGGTCGACGATCTCTTTGCTGAGTTTGCGGCGGGGCCCGATGACCGTCGTGCGCCAACCCAGCAGCCGCGCGGCGCGCAGCGCGGCGGGGATGTCGTAGTTCGCCCCGGTCAACACCAAATGAATGGTGGGCTGCAATACTTCGAAAAGCAAGCGGCCGGTATGGCCTTCATCGTCGGTAAATCTTTTGGTACGGCTCCGCCCCTCGGATTTGATCTGCCCGGCCTGCTGCGTAAGCTCCGCTTCGGAGTTACCCGTATGGGTGGCCAGTGGCGCTATTCGTGCGGGTAGGAAAGGGCGGTCGAAGTCGCTCCAGTCTACCCCATCCCGAACGCTAAGTAATCTAATTAATACCTTTGCCTCGCGGGTATCCAGTAATTTTCTGAGTATTTCTATTTCGTTACCGGGGTCGGTATACCGTAATGGAATAAATAGCACGTCGATGCGGCCTTCGCAACCCAGGCCGGCACCGATCACGGCGTCTTCCCCGTCAGTTGTATCGTAGGTATGTACGGCCGGCTTGCCGGTGGCGATGGCCCGGGCGGCTCGCTTCAGTGCGTCCCCCTCGAGGCAGCCCCCGCTGATGCCGCCTACGAAACGGCCGTCGGCCGCCACTAGCAGCCTCGCCCCGATACGTCGGTAGCTGGATTGCTCGACGTCGACGACAACCGCCAGGGCGGCGGGCACTTGCTGAGACTTGAGCCGGTCGTAGAGCCTGACGATCTCACGGATTTCCTTCATTCGGGTAGGGCTTGGCCGGTGTAATTTCGGTAATCTTCCGGGGTATCCAAATCTACCAGCGGGCGGCGTGGGCGGAGAAGATGGACGGAAGCGGTCTTTCGCAGGAGGCGTTTCGCGCCGCCCCGCCCCGCCTCCCGTAGTAAGGTGCCGTGGTAGCGGCGCGGGAATATGGCGGGAACGCCCGGCCCCTCGGGGTATTCGGTGGCCACGATCCGCTGCGGGCTCTCAGTACTTGCTTGCCATAGGCCGGCCAGATAGTCCGCATCTACTTCCGGTTGATCGGCTAGGAGAACCAACAGAGCTTCCGGTTGATCGGGTAACGCGGCCGCTACCCCCGCGGCGATGCTCCCCCCCATCCCCGCCTTCCAATCTGGGTTTTCTACTATTATCAAGGTAGGGTAATCACTCTCCAAGTGCTCGCTTATTGCCCGATGATAGGCCCCGGAAACAACGATGATACGGTCAGCCGATTCGGCTGCGTCGATGGCCCGGCGTAGTAGGCTCTCCCCATCGATCGGAAGAAATAGTTTAGGTACGCCCATACGGGTAGAGGCGCCGGCGGCCAAAATTACTGCGGTACGCTTGCGGGGGGACAAACCGTCGGTGATTAGCGGTTAATTACTATCGCCTTCACTTTCGTGGAAGCGGGGATATCGCCGGCGGCAATCTTCTCCGGGGTATTACTATTGATATCTAATTGATAGCGCAAACCTTCGTGCTCGCCGTACACGCGTGACTCGATTTCAGAACCGTAAAAATCAATGGCCCCCAGCCGTTCCGTAAGTTCGGAGTAGCTCAGACCTACCCGAATACCTTCTTCCGTCACGACCGATGGCGAGAAAACGTAAATATCTCCGATTAGTGTTTCGTCTTCCGTGTCGGGCATCATAAAGCCCAATTCACCGCCTTCCGCCCCGTCGATGTAGTAGCCCGCAAAATTACCTTCGCCGGTTTTCAACTTGCCCTTGCGGAGGGCGTCGGTATAGGGCGCGATCGGTTCTCCGGGCTTAAGGCCCAATAGCGTCCGGTTACTCAATAGATACGGATCTTCCGGGTCGACGTCGTAGATATCCAGGTTACCGTCATTCGGCGTCCTATCCACACCGGCCTCCGGGGGGGTATCGACGCCGGCGCCTTCAACGTCATTAGGGCGAGAATCGCAGGTGCTGACAATGAAAGTGAAGAGCAAGGCAGTAAGCAGGGGAAGTAAGCGCATGGGGTAGGAAGCTTAGCGGGGGGGATAGTCGTGGGCTAAAACGGCAGTTTCACGGGGGAGGTTCGTGGGGCGCCCGAGCGTACGAAAACGGGGCGACCGGAAGAAATCCAATCGCCCCGTCCGACGTGTGAGCCCGGCAGGATTCGAACCTGCGACCGCCAGATTAGAAGTCAGGTGCTCTATCCCCTGAGCTACGGGCCCTCGTTATTGGTGCGGCGCAAAGGTACGCACTCGGTAGGTTAAATGACCGCCTCGTCGCAAAGTTGCGCCCCGCCCTACCCCAGCGACCACTAGTAAGCCAGAATGACCTCCAGGCCCAGATAATCCCCCCGCCGTATCCCGCCGATGCCGCCCTGGTTAAAGTTCCAGTTCAACTGGCCATCCGGCGGCAGGTCGCCTAACTCACCGCTACGGCCGACGTAATGCAGCCCCAGGCGCACTTTACCCGGCTTGACGTGGTAGTTTACGCCAACATCGTAAACCACCTCGGTGCCCCCGATGAACGAGGTGGCTACTACCACCGGATACTCCCCCGCATCCGTAGTACCGTCGAAGCCGTAGACCATCGCGGTAGGCTCCAGGTAGCTGGGCGACCCGCCATCACCCCTCGGGAGGGGGATGTTGTACCCTAATCGAAAGGAGTAAGTGGCGCTTTCGTAGGCAGCGTTTGCAGCGTCCTCCCGTACCATCCGGTAGTACTCCCCCTCGGCGTGAAACTGGCCCAGGGTCACTACCCCGTCCAGACCGATCAGGCCAATGCCACCGGGTGCGGCGTCGGTGGGCCCCTCGTCGGCCACGTTGAGGGCGATGCTTACGGTACGCCGCTTCCCGAAACTGTTTGGTGCCGGTAGGCCATAGGCCCACACCTCGCTCTCCGGGTCACCGAACATAAAGTTGAAGCGACCCACCAACAGGGGGCTGGCTAAGCGGCCGGCGGAGATCCCGGCGTTATTGGCATTGTATACGCCCGCACGGTAGTCTAGGTGAACGTTTCCGCCCTTGGTGAGCGGGACGAGCCCCCCCAGGTAAGCCCCTCCGGCCCCACCCGGCCCCGTACCGACGAGGTGCTGGCGAACGTACCACTGCGACCAGGCCTTCTCGAAACTGCTCACCCCCAGCGCACCGGACATGCTCTCCCTGCCTACCGGCGCCCGCAGGTAGCCACCGACCACGTACAGCGCCTCCGTATTGCGGCTGATCTTGTACTGGGTGTAGATGTCCCAGACCTGGGCGGCGGGGAAGCCACCATTATTGACCCCGCCGACGGTACCCGATCGTTGGTCAGCCCCCACGAAGTCCACCGCACCCAAGAATTTGATGAACAGCCGATCGCCCACCTGCGCCGTCGTACCGAAACGCAAACGGCGTAGCATGAAGTTGATACGATCATCGGCATCGATGTAGGCCTCGCCTGCGGCGTCATAATCCTGATGGCCCAGGGTGTAGGTAGCCCAGGACTGAACGCCCAGAATGGGCCGGACCGTCCAGTCATCGAACCAGCGGGGGGCAGGCGAGGAGTTTCGCTTCGATAAGTCCTGACCCGGCAGGAGAAGTGAACTAAGGGCCAGAAAAATTACTAATACGTTACGCATTCTGAATGATTAATCAGCGCGAAGACGGGGCCGGGCAAAACAGCCGTCAGTCATCCGTGTTCGGTAAGTGTGGGTTTACTGCCGCGCAAGAAACGCTATATATTCTACCTCATCCTGGTCGGCTTTCTGCTCTTTCTGGGTTACGCCGCCTATCGGGTATTTCCCTACTTCGAGAACCAATGGACGGACGAGCAACTGACTACCGCCTTCGCGGAGTCGATCCGGCCCGACGTTAGCCTGGGCTACGTGAAGGGAACCACCCGGCGGCTACGCTACCTTCAGATCGGGGAGGACTCTACGAAACCCTTCCTGGTCTTCATCCACGGCTCCCCCTCCAGCAGCGCTTTTTGGGTGGAGATGATGCAAGACTCCTCGCTGCGATCGCGCGCCAACCTACTGGCCATCGACCGCCCCGGTTACGGCGGTAGCGGGCTCGGTCAGGCCATGATCTCCGTCGAGGAACAGGCCAAAAGCGTAATGGAGGTAATTCGTGATCGCATACACTCCGACTCCCAGTCCGTCATACTACACGGCAGCAGTTACGGCGGGACGGTTTCGGCCAGGATCGCAATGGACTACCCGGAGCTCATCGACGGCCTTATGCTGCAATCGGCGAGTACCGCGCCGAAGGAAGAGTACGTCTACTGGCTAAGCGAACCCACCACCCACTGGAGTTTGCGGTGGCTACTCCCGCGCAGCATCCGCACCGCCAACCGGGAGAAACTGAACCACCTGGCGCAGCTTGAGGACATGGCCGACTCGTGGGCTGAAATCGATGCTTCTACCGTCATCGTGCACGGTACGAACGACTGGCTGATCTACCCGCGCAACGCTTATTACTCCTGCAACAAACTCATCAACGCACCGGTAGTCATCCACCACATGGTAGAAGACGGGGAGCACGATTTGATCTACCGCACCCCCGACCTGCTGAAACGCTACCTGCACCGCTTGCTGGACCGGGTCACCGGCGAAGTTGCGCTAGAGTGATCTCGAATTTTCCGTTCGCCGCAACGCATGCGACCCGTTCGAAGCGATCGCGTAGGTGGTTACCGTAGTTCAGATGCCGGTTGCTGACCACTACCAGGGTACCCGTCGGGCTCAGGCGTTCCGCCGCCTGCCTGAACAGCAGCGTCGTCTGTCGGGTAGTATTCCGGTGGCCATCGTGGAAGGGCGGATTGGTAACGATCAGATCGAAGGCCCGCCCCTGAAATGCGTCCAGGGTAGAAGCCCAACGGACGTCCGCCCGGGGGGGCAGGTTCATGCTGGCCGAAGCAACGGCGTTGTGAGATACGTCGGTGCCGCACAAGGCGGCTTCCGGGTAGTGGTGCAGCAGCAATTGATCACCGATGACGCCGTTACCGACCCCGACGTCGAGTATGCTGTTGGGCGTCGGCAGACTTTGCAGGGCGGGGTCTTCCTTCCAGGTATCTAATAAATACTGCGTCCCGTAATCAATGTGCCCCGCTGAAAACACGCCATAATATTGCCGGTAAACCTTTTCGCGGTATTCCACCGTATGGCAGGGAAGTTTAGCGGCTTGCATTACCCAATCACCCAGCACCAGCGTCCTCGCCCTTTTATATCCTCTTGATTGCGTTACCGTTCGTGCGTAGCGGCTTGCTATTGTCAGTAGCTTTGGCGTAAAGTGCCTTGTCTGGAAGCCGACGGCCAGGCTAAAGTCGGCGCTGATCACCCGGGAAATTACGTTCAGATACCATTCGAAGAGATCGGGATATTTCGGCATTCGCATGACGGCATACCGGAGGGGCGGCCGTGAATCCAGCGCGGCGGTGGGTATGGGCGCCGGGGTTAATGAATTAATTGCATATAGCTCCCGGATGCGTTCGTGGTGTAGTAGATTGTCGGATACGTGCACGGGCGTACGGTCGTGCAAGTGTGTAGTCAGCACGCCCTGTTCGTCGTGGAAGGTAGCGATTGCGCCATCCGTTCGTTCCGCGAGCCACTGAAGCAGCAGTTCGTCGACGGGCTTGATTTTAGGCGATTGTTTGGTGCCACCGAGCCCGATCGTGGGCAGTTGCCAGCCGTTTTCCAGCCGCGTCAATCGCACCCTATTTGCTTTCTTTTTCGTCGGGCTCTACGTACCAGTCTTCGATGAGTACGCGGACGCCGGGGGCATCTTCCTGTACGAGCCGGCGAAATTCTTTCAGGTCGGCGAAGCTACCGTCCTTATTGCGGTAGTGATAGGGGCGGACGAGCTTGGGCCGAATCGCCGTTACCAGACTGGCGGCGGAGTCTATCGACATGGTGTAGGGCTCGTTCATACTGACGAAGGCCATATCGATGTTGCGCAGTTCCTTCAATTCGGGGGCGGGGCCGGTATCTCCGGATACGTACACCCGCTCTTTTCCGAGCTCCAGCACGTAGCCGTTAAACTGACCTTTCGGATGGCCGTTGGTGGGGGGGACGTTATAGGCGGGCACGGCCAGAATGAGGTTGCCCTTGTAATCCAGCGTATCGCCGTTAGCCAGCATTTCCCGCTCGGCGAATTTCAATCCGCTCAGGCCGTTCATCACCGCCTGTGGCGCTACCAGGGTGGCTTTGCTCAGGTCGAGCCCCGACAGGGTCTTGGTATCCATATGGTCGGGGTGGGTGTGCGTGATCAGTACGAGATCGGGGGCACTGAAGCGCTCGTAGCGCTCGGCGCCGTCGTAGGGGTCGATGAGGATATCGAGGCCCGCGTAGCGCATGCCTAAGCTGCCGTGGTAGAACGGAAAGACGTCGACGGGGGAAGCCTGCCCGCTGCCCGCCAGCGGGTTACCGGGGTGTTCGATGAACTCATCGACCTCGCGGTCGGATTGCTCCTCACCGATGTCTTCCCCGTCGGGGCGGCCGCAGGCGGCGAACAGCGCGAGGGAAAGGAAAAGCAGAAATAACAGGTGGGGGATGTGTTTGGCCGAAATTGTCATGTATGGGTATTGGATAGTCCACTTTCCCCTAACCGATGGGCCGGACGGGTGTTTGTAGTAGGTGCATAAAAAAGCCCCGAACCGGGTGGCGGGGAGGTGGTTCGAGGCACATGAGCAGGCGGGAAGGGGATCCCGCGGCTCTTGATCAGCACCGGCGTAGTAGCCGGCTATGTCTTTGGGATGGCGAAGATAGTCACCATTCGTAAAGTAGGTAGTAGGAAGCTAAAAAAGTTTGCACTTTTTTAGCTTCCTGAATAGTGGAGGCGGCGAGATTCGAACTCGCGTCCAGCGAAAGCGCCAAGCAACTTTCTACACGCTTAGCCACTGGTCAAGGTTTTCGAGCGCGGGGCGAGATCAGTGGCGCTCTCGTATCCGTGCCTTAAGTCCTTTATTTAGCTACCGACTCAGACTAGGGTCGGCGGCGATCTCCAAGAGGGTGAAGGCGGCTTGATGTGTATGGAGACTCAACCATGCGGCCTATGGATGCTAGGTAGACCTAAATTAGGCTGCCATAGCGTAGCTGGGAGTGCCAACTAGAGATTAATCGTTATTTTTTGCGGAGTAACCAATCATGCTCCGGCGTGCTTACTACAAAGCTTACTTCCCTGTCGATTCCGGTACGCCCCCGTTGGGGTTCCCACGAAAATCCGTGGGCCGTCAGGGTATAAACCCATTGCTATCGGAGAGGTTGCCTGTCGGCTGATTATTATTTTTCGCTCACTTGACGCGCGTGCGGAACATCTCTACCTCCCCCTCCGCCAGGGTCAGATACCCCACCAGCTCGTCCCCCCGCGCGATCGGCCCTACCCCTTCCGGCGTGCCGGTAAACAATAGGTCTCCCTTCTGCAGGCGAAAGAATTGGCTTACGTACACGATCAACGTCTCGATCGGGAAAAGAAGGTTCTCGGTGTGCCCGTGCTGTACCTCCGCTCCGTTCTGCTCCAGTCGGAATTCCACCTTATTCAAATCGGCGAACCGCTCGGGCGGGTAGAATTCCTTCCCCAGGGGGGCGGAATTGTCGAAGCCCTTCGCAATTTCCCACGGGTGCCCCTTCTCCCGCAGCTGCGTTTGCAGGTCGCGCGCCGTCAGGTCCAGCCCCAGCCCCAGTCCGCCGATGTAATCTCGCGCAAACTCCGGCTGTACGTGGCGGCCGTTCTTAGCCACCTTGACCACCAGCTCGCACTCGAAGTGGATATTTTTGCTGTATTCCGGATAGTAGAACGGTTTGTTGTTCGGAAGTATGGCCGTCGGCGGCTTCATGAATACCATCGGCCGGTCGGGGGCGGCGTTGCCTAACTCGGCGGCGTGGGCGGCGTAGTTGCGGCCTATACAGAAAATTTTCATGGTTCTTATTTTATGGCTTCGAATGACGCCCGGCCTACCCTACCCCCAATCCGTCCCCACCAGGTTGGCTTTAATCCTACCGGGGATGTCTTCCGTAGCGGCGGGTTCGAAGCGCTTGCCGGTGACGCGTTCGTAGAGCTCGGTGTACCGCCGGGTGACCAGGTGGACGAAGTCGTCCGACATATCCGGCATCCGCTGCCCGTCGAGGCCCTGGAAGTCGTTGGCCATCAGCCATTCGCGGACGAATTCCTTGGAAAGTTGCTTCTGCCGTTCTCCCCGCTCCTGGCGTTCGGCGTAGCCTTCGGCGTAGAAGTAGCGGCTGGAATCCGGGGTGTGGATCTCGTCGATCAGGTAGACCTCGCCGTCGAGCAGGCCGAATTCGTATTTCGTATCTACCAGGATCAGCCCCTGCTCGGCGGCCATGGCGGTACCGCGGGCGAAAAGGCGGCGGGTATAATCGGCCAGTTTATCCCACACTACTTCGGTGAGGATGCCCCGGCCCAATAGATCCTCGCGGCTGATGTCCTCGTCGTGTCCTTCTTCGGCCTTAGTGGCGGGGGTGATGATGGGTTGCGGGAACCGGTCCGCCTCTTTCATCCCCGGCTGCAGGGGGATGCCGCAAAGTACGGCCGGCTCGCCGGTTTCATTTGCTTGTTGGTAGGTCCGCCACGCATGACCGACGAGGTAACCGCGGATGACCATTTCGACCGGGATGGCGTCGCACGCTTTGCCGATGGCCACGTTAGGGTCCGGTGAGAGCTCCAGCCAGTTCGGGCAAATGTCGCGGGTGGCTTCCAGGAAGTGGATGGCCGTTTGGTTCAGGATCTGCCCTTTGTGCGGGATGGCGCGGGGCAGGACGTAATCGAAAGCGGAAATGCGGTCACTGGCGACCATCAACAACGCACCCCCACGCCGGTAGACATCGCGGACTTTACCACGGTACAACTCGGCGGGGGGGTGGAATTCGAGGTCGGTTTGGCGAAGCGCCTGGGCCATAATGGTTCTTTTGCGCTAAAGGTAGATTGCTACCGTCAAAAGACTACCAAAGCGTGCCTATAGTTGCTCCTCGCTTACGGCAATGTCTTCGTCTAACTCGTCATCGACGGGCAGCACGGCGGCTTCCTGAGTTTGGGGGGCCGGGTGGTGGTGGTCCTGTAGCTTCTCCTTGTGCTTCTTGATCTGCCGGCGCAGGGCTTCGGCGACTTCGGCGATGGCGCGCTTGACGCTCGGGTCGGTTACCTCGGCGTACAGGTCGTTGCCGGGTATGGCGAGGCGGACTTCCACCTTATGGCCGTTGGCGGTATTGCCGTCGTCTTCCTTGACGTAGACGTCGGCGCGTTCGATACGGTCGTAGTAGGTTTCTAGTTTGTTGAGTTTTTCGTTGATGACCGCAACGGTACTGTCGAGTAATTCGGAAGACTTATGAATGGTAATTTGCATAAAAAGAGGTTGTTTGGTATGGGTTTACGGGCGGCTGCGACGCAACCCGCTTGCTATAAGATACGAAGTATTTATCCAAACCTACCGGTCGGGGCCTTCGTTCGTTGGCGCGGGTAAAATGAGGGTCAGGCCACTATCTGGAGCGTACTCGTCCCGTCCCCCGCCTTTCGCAGCTGAATCTGACAGCCGATACGTTCCTGCAGTTGTGAAACGTGGCTGATCAGGCCGATCACCTTCCCCTGATCGCGGAGGCGCTCCAGGGCGAGCAAGGCACGATCCAGGCTGCCGGGGTCGAGCGTACCGAAGCCTTCGTCGATGAATAAGGACTGTAGCAATTGCTTATTCCCCGCCATCTCGGAAAGGCCCAGTGCCAGGGCGAGGCTAAGCAAAAAGGTCTCCCCGCCGCTCATGGTGCTGAGGGTACGCTTATTGTCACTTTGGTGGGTATCGACGACGATGATTTCCAGCCGCTCTTCGCGGCCGGGCGGGGTAGCCGCGTACTGCATCCGGTAACGGGGGTCGATAACGGCGAGGTGCTTGTTGCTCACGCGTATCAACCGGCGAAGGGTGACCGCCTGGGCGTACCGCTTGAACTTGTGGCCGGTAGCGGAGCCAATCAGATCGCTGAGTTGCTCCTTAAGGTGAAGATCCGCCCTGAGGCCCGCCAGCTCGCCACGGATCTTTTCGGACTGGCGGCGGCGGCGGTCGTCTTCGGCCAGTTGCTGTTGGATACTGCCGAGTTGCCGGTTGCCGTCGGAATGCTCCGCTTTGAGCGATGCTAGGAGTTGGTCGATTTGTTCGACCGGGGCCAGTTCATCGAGGCCTTCCCGCGCTTCGGCGAGTTGCTGCTGCGTACGGGTGGCCAGGGCCCGCGCATCCCGCAATCTACTATCGCTCAGCTCGATGCTTTTACGAAGCGCACTGGCCCTATCGGCGGTCAGCAGAGCCGCGAATGCCGCTTCGGGGCTCAGATCGAATGGCCGCAGTGCCCGAATCACTTTCTCATTGAGGGCGCCCGCTCGTTCTTCCATGGTCTGCAGCCGTTGCCCGTACTGCTCGATCTGCTGGTGGAGCGCCTGCGCGCGCGCATCGTGGCCGGTCAGGCTCGCGCGGGCTACGTGAACGCGTTCCTGGAGTTGCTTTTCCCGGGTGTGAAGCCGCGTTCGCACCTGCTCGACCGACGCCCCGCCCGTTAGACGGTCGAGCAGCTCTTCCGCCGTTCGTAGCGCCGCTTGCCTATCCACGATCGCGGTGGCCAGGGCTTCGCGCTTTGCCTGAGTTTCGTTCGCCGAGGTCTGTTTGTCCGTCAAGCGAGCGTAGGCCTGGGCGAGCGAGGAGGCCGTTTTACTGAGTTCCTGAAGTTTATTTTTGCGAGTACGCAGGTGCAATATTCGTTGTTCAGCGAGGTCGCCATTCTGGCGGAGTACGCTTGACTCGGGGAGTTCTTCTACTGGCACGGTGGTTGTAGCCAACTGCTCGGTAATGGCGGCCCGTTTACCGGTTGACAGGTTGATGAGATCAGTAATTTCCTTCAGCTCATTGCCGTGCTGGCGCGATAGGTTCTCCTTGGCGCGCAGGGCGTTTTCCGCATCGTTCACGAAGTGTACCGCCCGCATCAACTGACTTTCGGTCGGGCGTTCGTAGCCTTCGAGGGCAGGGTGGTCCGTCGCGCCGCACAGCGGGCAGGGCGTCCCCGGCTCAAGGCCGGCTTTGTGGTCCTGCAAGCTCATCTGTACCTCGAGGGCGGTCTTGGTATTCTGTTGGTAGTCGAATAGTTCCTGCGCTTCGTGTTCCTCCGTCAGCGCGCTTTGGTAGCTCCGGTCTTTGGCCGCCCTACGCTGCTCGAGCCGATCGAGTTCGCGGTCCAGTAGCGTTCGCTGGTCGACCAACTGGCGTGCCTGGGCCCGCTCCGTCAGTGCTTGCGCGCTCGCCCGGGCTTCCTCGAGTTGCTCGTCGGTATCGTTAAGGAGCCTAGGTAGTTGCGTCGGCTCGATGCCGCTGAACTGCCCTTCGTAGTCCGCGATCTGCCGCTTTAGCGCGGCTAAGGTTTTTGACAAGATGTCCCGTTGCCCGTCTACCTCCGCCTTACGCTCCCCGACTTGTTCCAGCTCCTGCCGCAGCGCCTGTACCTGCCGCTCGACTTTATCCGCGCGTTGGAGTGCCGCTAACCGCTCCGGCAAGTTGGTGAGGAACCGGGCCCGCCGGCCGTCCAACTCCGCTAGTTGCTCCCGCTCGGCCCCTAGTCGTTCGCCAACCGCGTCGGCTTCCTTATTCAGGTCGGATAGGTCGGCTTTGAGTTGCCCGAGGTCGCGGCGGGCATTCCTCCGTTCGTTCAGATCGGTACTGATCGGTAGCAACCGCTCGTGCAGTATTAATTGCGCGCGTTCGGGCCGTAACGCTTCGGCGGCTTGCTCGAGGGTAGCGACCTGCTCGGTCCGTTCGCTTGCTTCCCTCAGTAGTTCTTTGACTTTATCGTAAGCGCGGCGCTGAACGGTCACCACATCGATTTCGACGGTCAGTTTCGCAACGGTAGCGGCCGTGGCCTCCCGCCGTGCTTCGAGTTCGCCGCGCCGTTCTTCTTCCAGGGGGGCGGTGTAGGTCAACGCCTCGGTACGTTGCTGCAATGCCGCTACGGCAGCTTCCTTGCGCGCGTACGCTGCCTGACCGATGGTACTGTATAGCTGCGTGCCGGTCAGCTTTTCCAGGATGTCGGCCTTATCCGCCGTGCCAGCCTGGAGGAAGCTGGCAAAATCCCCCTGCGCCAGCATGATGGACCGAACGAAGCGCGCGTAGTCGAGGCCGATGACCTTTTCCGTGGTCTCTTCTACCTCCTTTTTCAGTTTACCGGCCAGCAGTTCGTAGGCCTCGGTAGTGACGTTCCATCTGCTTATTTCCCGCCTCGAGGGCTGCAGATTGCCCCTGGGCTTATAGCGAGCGCGGTGTTGGTACCATTTACTGAAGTAGCGCCCCGTTGCCGTCTCGTACTCCAGTTCGGCCGAGCATTCCCCGCTGCCGTGGCTCATCACGGTATCCGATACGTCGTCCGCCCGCGGGGTGTCGGTCGCGCTTCTGGCCGTCCGCCCGTACAGCGCCAGCGTGATCGCGTCCAGCAGCGTGGTCTTCCCCGCACCGGTAGGCCCGGTAATGGCGTACAGTTGGTGGTGACTTAAAGGTGGGCTCGTAAAGTCTACCGTGTGCGTACCGGATAGGGAGTTGAGGTTCCGAAGGCGAATAGTGAGTATCCTCATAACAGGTCCCCTTCCTGACAATAGCTAAGCAGGTCGTTGAACGCCCCGACTACCTCCTTGCGGTAATCCTCCCCCACGCCCCGCCGGTCACACACGTCGGCGAACACCTCCGAGGGGGCTATTTCGTCGAGAACCCTGGTGTCGGCCACCCCGGCGTCGGATAGCGCGCGGGGGGTAGCCGGTACGGTGTTGTGGAATAGCAGCTGAATGGGTAGCTCGCCCGCCCGCCCGACCACTTCACGCATGGCCGCCACCAGCCGTTGCTTCAGATCGGGCACGGGGTCGTCCGTCACGACCTTCACTTCCCCCCAGGGCCGCAGTGCCGTCGCAGGGTGATCCGCCGCCAGCCATTCCTCGGAAGCCTTCCGTAACTGAGCCAGGACTTCCCCGAGCGAACCGCGAAACCGCAGTAACCTGCGCGCATTGGGCAAATAACGTTTGCTGACCGAAACGCCCCCGCCCGCCCGCTCGATGTCGATGATGCGGACGCTGCGCCTGCTCTGCGCCTCCTGAAATGACAAGGGTACGATACTGCCGCTGTAGGCTACCCTCCCTTCCTCATCCAGGGTTTGGGAGCGGTGAACGTGACCGAGCGCGACGTAGTCGAAGCAGGCATCGAAGTGGTCGACCTCGATGTTGTGTTCGTCGGCACCGTAGATGTAGGACGCCTTGCCCGAATCGTCGGCCGCCCCGCTTGCGAATAGATGGCCGGTCGCAATGAGCGGTACGCTCGGTTCGCGTCGGGTATTCTTAGTCTCCTCGGCTATGCGATCGTAATGGTGTTGAATACCCTCTTTCAGATTAGCCAGTCGCTCTTCCGAGCTCTCCCCAAAGTTGGAGCTACGTACGTCACGCTCGCGCAAGTAGGGTACGGCGGCAACGTGCGCGATGGGCACCTTACGCTCTTTACAGTTGATGGTTACGATCTGCTCCTGAACCTCCCCCCGGGCGGCACCGATAACGTGCACGCTGAGCGCGCGGGCCAGCTCCGCTACCGCATCGAGCATCAGGGCCGAATCGTGGTTCCCGCCGATGATCACCACCCCGGAACAGTCGGTCCGCGTTAAGCGGGATAGGAAGTTATAGTACTGCTGCCGCGCCGCGTTCGATGGGGTAGAGACGTCGAACACGTCCCCGGCTACGATGAGCAGATCGACGGCTTCCTCTACTACGGTAGTTAACAGCCAATCCAACGCCATTTTGTGCTCCGGCCCCCGGTCGTGGTCGTACAGGCGGTGGCCTAAATGCCAGTCTGCGGTGTGTAATAAGCGCAATGGGGGAGGAATTTACGGACGTAAGATCGGCCAATATCCACCTTTTACTACTAATGCCGAACTGTTTCTAACGAAAAGTTCGATCTGGGCGGGCTACCTACTACGCATGCTGGAGTTGATCTTCCTCCTGGGGGGCTTGGTCATTATTGCTGTTGCGGGATGTCTGCCGTTTTTGGCCATCTTCTTCCTCCTTATCCCGGCTTTGGTCGTTATCGTCTTCTTCGCCCCTGTCTTTCAGGTCGCTTCTCAGGCCTTCCGGCAGGCCGCCCACGTCGGATAAGCTGAACCCCTTGAGGTCTTTCTCCGCGTTGGGGATTACACTCATCTGGGCGTTCGTTTCCAGAACGACGGCATAAACCTCATTCAGGCTCTTGTAGCCGCTATTGCGGATTGCGGCGAGTACCTCCGCCTGGATGATGCGCTCGTAAGCCATATTCTCACGCAAAAACTCTCCTTCGTATACCAGGAGCTGCGGGGTAGCTTTCAATATCTTACGCGCCAGCTTGCTACGCCTGACCAGTAGGGTGACCATATACTGTAATAGTAGCAGCAGCGCTATGCCGAAAGCGCCTTCGATTAGGTTGGTCCCCTGAAGAATTACGGCGGATGCGAATATACCACCTACGGCCACGGTGACGATCCAATCGAAATTATTCATTTGGGAGGTGGACCGATTCCCGATAACGCGAATACTAATTATTACCAGAAGATATAAGACAGGTGCGGTAATCAGTATTTGGAGGATATTCTTCCAACTGGGGTGGAGGAATTCATACATGTTCAATAGAACGGCATAAATTTTACTGATGTTTGGACACGCTAGCTCAAACACACAAATAAATCCGAGTCTATCTACCCACCCGCCACGAATTTTTGGTGGGCGGGGCTACTCTTATACAGTTTTTCGTAGTCACCACCGGATATTTTTGCCGCCTTGCCCGGGGGTTTCTTTAGCACGTAGGTAGTCGCCGCTATCCGCTTCCCGTCGGCCAATCGGCACGTTACTTCCTCGTGGCGGTACTCATCTTCCGCCTCCCCCATCACGCCTTCGTAGCTATCGATCATTTCGAGGGTTTCTTTATCACGGCTTGCGTCCAGTGCATACACCTCACCGACTACCTCCCCGCTACCGCCGGTGGTGAGGCCGGGGTACATCCCCAGGTCGAAGAGCGTACCGTTGATCGTAGCTTGCCCGATCAGCTTGGCCCGCCGGCGCAGAAACTTAGCCATACTGGAAGGAACGGAGGATAGGAGCGTGCCGTAAACGAATAAATTCATGATACCTTAGGTTATTGTCGGAATTGCCTCAGCCCGCGGCAATCTGTTCTTCGTAGTTAGCGATGAGTTTGATAAAGGCTTCCCCGTAATTCTGCAACTTCACCTCCCCTACCCCGGATACGCGCGACATAGCCAGTTCGGTCGTCGGCAGCTCGGTGGCCATCTCTTGTAAGGTAGAATCGTGAAAGACGACGTAAGGCGGTAAGCCCTTCTCTACGGCCAGTTGTTTACGGAGCGCTTTGAGTGCCTCGTAGAGATCCTGCCGGTCGGCGGATACCGTGGCCTTTTCCCGTTTGACCCGTTTGGAGTTGGCCTTCTCGCTTTCTCTGCGGCTTTTGATCGTAGCCATTTTTACCAACTCGACTTTCTCACCATCGTAGAGCACCCGTTTGGCCGCCTTGGTAAGGCGGACCTTATTGTAGTCCTCGTGCGCCACGTACACGTAACCCAGGCTGATCAGTTGGTTGAAGTACTGGTTCCAGTCGAAAGTACTCGTATCCCGGCCGGCCCCGTACGTCTTGATTCGGTCGTAGCCATTATTCCTGATCTCCGAGCGCGCCGAGCCACGCAGTACGTCGATGGTCATATTGACGCCGACGTTTTCCCGGAGGCGAGCTACCGCCGAGAGTGCTTTTTGGGCAAGCACCGTACCATCGAACCGTTCCGGCGGGTTAGCACAGATGTCGCAGTTGCCGCAGTCTTCGGAGTGGTCTTCGCTAAAGTAGTTGAGCAGGATACGGCGGCGGCAGGCGAGGCTGTCCGCGTACTCCCGCATCCTGTCCAGCTTAGCTAGGTTCAGGTCTTCCGTACCGCTGCCCTTTACCATATCCCGCAACATCATGTAGTCGTTGTAAGAGTAGAATAGCAGCGTGTCGGCCGGGGCGCCGTCCCGCCCCGCGCGGCCGATCTCCTGGTAGTAGTTCTCCAGGTTCTTAGGTAGCGAATAGTGGATGACCCAGCGCACGTTACTCTTGTCGATCCCCATCCCGAAGGCTACGGTAGCGCAGATGATGGGCGTTCGATCGTTGATGAAGTCCGTCTGTACCCGGGCGCGCTCGCTCGACGGGATACCGGCGTGGTAGGCTTCGGCCTTGTAGCCAGCCTCCCGAAGCTTACCCGCCAACGCTTCCGTTTGCTTGCGGCTGAGGCAGTACACGATGCCCGACTGATCGGGTCGCTGCCGCAGAAACTGCAGAATTTGCTCCCGCCGCTTGATCCCGGGGCGTACCGCCAGCGACAGATTGGGCCGATTAAAACTGGCGATGTGCTGGGGTGCGTCCGCGATGCCCAACTGCTCCCCCATATCCTTCCGCGTAAGCCGGTCGGCGGTCGCCGTAAGGGCCAGGATGGGAACTTCCGGAAATGCCTTTTTCAGACTTTTCAACTGCGTATACTCCGGGCGAAAGTCGTGCCCCCAAGCCGAAATACAGTGCGCCTCGTCGATGGCGAACAGGCAAATGTTGCGCCGCCTCAGGAAGGTAAAGAAGTTGTTGGACAGCAGCTTCTCCGGGCTCACGTACAACAGGTTCAGCTCCCCCTCCTCGAAGGCCCGCTCCACCCGGTGGCCCTCCTTACTACTCTGGCTGGAGTTGAGGTAGGCGGCACGGATGCCGGCCGCCTTGAGGCTATCCACCTGATCCTGCATCAACGAGATCAACGGGCTGACGACTACCGCCGTCCCCTTCATCGTTACGGCCGGGATCTGAAAGCAAACAGACTTCCCCCCACCGGTCGGCATCAGTACGATCCCGTCTTTGCCGGCGTAGACGCCCTCGATGATGTTCAACTGCAAAGGGCGGAAGCTGTCGTAGCCAAAATATTTCTTTAGCGCGGTTCTGGCGAGTTCGGGTGTCATGGGCAATAAGTAGTCAAGTGTTGCAAATATGCTAAGCGTTGCATCAAAAAACACGATTTGTTTGTCGATATTTATCGCCCGATGTCGACAAGTTACGTGAATAAAGCCAGCATTCTACGTACAACCAAAAAGTGCCGGCGTAACTTTGTCATATGCTACGCGGCAAATTAAAACGACAGATCAACCGGCTTGAACGGGTCGGTAATAATGATTTCGCGCTCATCCTCACGGGCGGTGCCGAAGCATTTGCCACCCACGAGTTGCACCAGCTACTCCGCCGCATCAAGATCTACGAAGGTCGCCTGCGCCTTTATCGCGATTTCATGTTCCGCCTCGGGCTGGCCATACCCTTTCTAATGTTCTCCGGCTGTACGCTGGCACTGGTAGGTCAGAAATGGCTCGTCGGCTCATGTATGATCGCCCTGCCGGTATGCATCCTGATCCTGGCCCTAACGCAAGTTCACGTTCGCCGTCGCTACGCCTGTATGGATCGCTCGAAAAGACTGCGTTCCATCATCCGCCAGGAGCTGGATCGCCGCCGGCGGGGGGAAGCTGCGTTCGGGAGGATTTAGCGGGTAGCGGGTAGTGGGTAGTGGGTAGCGGGTAGCGGGTAGCGGGTAGCGGGTAGCGGGTAGCGGGTAGCGGGTAGCGGGTAGTGGAAATAACATACTAAAGGCGACAGCCCGCCCTAACCAAGGCTATACTCCAAGGTAATCTTTGTATCCAGCACCTGTGAGATCGGGCAGTTCACCTTCGCGCTCTGAATGATCTTGTCGAATTCCTCTTTTTCGATGCCGGGGACGGTGGCGGTAGTCTTGAGGTGAGATTCCACGACTTTCTGGTCCTGGAAGTCAATCGAGCAGTCCGTCTTGAGGTCGCCGGGGGTGTAGCCGGCTTCGGTCAGGCCGTGGCTCAGGGCCATCGTGAAACAACCGGCGTGGGCGGCCGCGATCAGCTCTTCGGGGTTAGTGCCCGCCCCGTCTTCGAAACGGCTGTGAAAGCTGTAGTTCTGCCGATCCAGCGTTTTAGACTTGGTGGTTAAGGTACCTTTTCCTTCTTTGACGGTGCCGTTCCATTCGGCGATTGCGGTGCGTTTCATTTTTACTGATAGTTTGTTTAAGCAATGCTGCTGGTACGTAGCCACGGTCGCTCTTGTTTAGTGGCCCCACCCGCTCAACCATATCCACTCACCCAAACAACCCCAACTGCGGCCGGCGGCGGCGCTCGAACAACTCGAAATTATACTTCGGCCAATCCGCCTCGCCCGGGAAGAAGCGCGAGCGGGCCAGGTCGAATTGCTGTTTGATCATCCGGGCAATTTCCCCCTCCCCGTGGTGGCGGACGTGAAAGCGGCGCTCCCCCAACCCGCCGCCGCGGCAGTCACGGATGCGATTCAGTATGCGGTCGGCGCGGTCCGGCATGGTGGTGCGTGCCCAATTTTCAAAGATGTCACCGATCTCGTCGTTGAGGCGGACGATGGAGTAACCGATCCTTCTGGCACCGGCTTCGGCACAGCGGCGGGCGATGGCGAATAGTTCGTGGTCGGTCAGGCCGGGGATGACGGGGGCGATGTTGACCATCACGGGCACCCCCGCCTTACTCAAGGCTTCTACGGCACGAAAGCGTTGGTGGATGCTGGCCGTTCGTGGCTCGAGGAAGCGGCGCAAATCTTCGTCGAGGGTAGTAATACTGAGGCAGACGTGCACCAGATCCCGCTCAGCCGCTTCCCGTAGAAGGTCCGCATCGCGCAAGATCAGACTATTCTTGGTGATGAGCCCGAAGGGGTGGTCGAATTCCCGCAGTACTTCCAGGCACTGCCGCGTCAGACGCAACTCCTTTTCGGCCGGTTGGTAAGCATCCGTATTCCCCGACATCATGATCGCCATGGGTCGGTACTGCTTGCGCGTCAGTGCCTTACGTAACAGCGTCGGCCCTTCGGCTTTGTAGAGGATCTTTGTCTCAAAGTCCAGCCCGGCACTGTAGCCCCAATATTGGTGGGTCGTACGCGCAAAGCAATACACGCAACCGTGCTCGCAACCCTGGTAGCTATTCAGCCCGTATCCCCGCCCGAGATCGGGGCTGGTGATCTCATTCAGGATCGTTTTTGGGTGGGTCGGGATGTACTCGGTGCGTAAGGCATCTTCCGGGTCCGGCCACTCGTCGTACCGCAAGTTGTGGTAGGGGTTAGCCGTATTGATCTGTGCCCCGCGCCCTTTTATAACCTCCCGTTGTTTCACGGCACAATTTACAACAATTTATTTATTTTTGCGAGTACGCAGGTGCAATGATTGGAATATAAGAGAATGCTTTCTTTAGCGTAGTAGGTCCCGAAGGGCCGCTTCCAGTTCGGGAAAGGCAAACGGGAAACCCGCCGCGGCCAACCGCTCGCTTTTAAGGTAACGCCCGTAAAGGATCAGTTCCGGGTCGGTATCCATAACCCAGCGGGCCCCGAGGCGAATCAGGGCGTCCGGTGCCGGTAAGCCGATGGGCATGCCGATCACCCGCCGCAGCGTACGCATGAAATCCACCTGGCTCCTGGGGTCCGGGGCGGTAGCAATGTATGCCCCCGCGTAAGTGGGGTCTTCGATGGCCGTCCGGATAAGGGCGTTCATGTCCGATTCGTGCAACCAGCTCATCCCCTGCCGGCCGGAGCCCGCGCGGCCCCCCAGCCCGAACCTGGCCAGACGGTGCAATTCCGCCAGCGCGCCCCCACCCCGGCCGATGACGAAACTCGTCCGCAAACGCACCTCCCGCATACCATCCGGTAAGGCGGTCAGCAGGGCCGCTTCCCACGCTTTTCCAACGAATGGTGCCAGGCCGTAACCAAAGGTATCCCCCTCGCCGAGCGTTCGCGCCGGGTCGCCGTAGATGTGTGCCGTAGACATCTGTACCCATACCGGCGGCGGGTTGTCGACCCCTCGCAGGGCCTCCCCGATCACCCGGCAGGAATCCACTCGGCTTCTCAGGATCACGTCGATGTTGTCCGGCGTCTTACGGCAATTGACTGACTTACCGGCTAGGTTGACGATTGCGACTGCGCCCTCCAACTCTTCAGCCCACGGGCCGACCGTATATCCATCCCATTTCAGGAACCGGAAGGGGGAGCTCCGGGGGGCATGGCGGGCCACCTGTATCGGTTCGTAGCCCCGGCGGGATAGGTGGCGGCAGAGGCTGGCCCCTATGAAGCCGGTGCCACCGAAAATTAGTACGCGCATGTATTAATAAGGTAGGTGGACGGCAAAGTTATGGTATTTTCAGTAATTATTGAAAGTTTGTTTATAGTTTATCCTTCTCTGTTCTTAGCTGCGTACCGATGCCTATCCACTCAGCTACTTATCCTATTTTCCACCCGTCAATACTCCCCCCCGCCTACGTATCTTCCCCCGCCAAACCGAAACAGCCCCCTACCATGAGATTAGCCTACTTGGCCCTGCTCTTTATATCCCTTCCCTGCACCTGCGTGCTCGCCCAAAGTGCTACTGCGGCATCGGTGCGCGAGCAAGGCTTTTTACAGCGGAACTACCTCGGGCAAAACAGCCCCGCCGCCGGCCTTGCCTTCGAAAATATCGGACCGACCATCATGAGCGGGCGCGTTACCGACATCGCGGTCGACCCGAAGGACCCGACCCATTTCTACGTTGCCTACGCCAGCGGCGGGCTGTGGGAGACGCGGGATAACGGCATCACCTTCCACCCCCTGTTCGACAACCTGCCCGTGATGACGATCGGGGATATCGACGTGCACTGGATCACGAAAACCATCTACGTCGGGACGGGGGAGGTCAACTCCAGCCGCTCTTCCTACGCCGGAAACGGGGTGTACCGAAGCACCGACGGCGGTAAGAGCTGGACGAACATCGGGCTGCCCGAAACCCACCACATTGGCCGCATCCTCGTCGATCAGAAAGACGCGAGTACGGTGTGGGTAGCCGCCCTCGGCCACCTCTACAGCGATAACCCGGAACGCGGCGTATTCAAGACGACGAATAGCGGCGGCACCTGGCAAAAAACACTCTTCATCAACGACAGCACCGGCGTCGTGGACCTCATACGCGACCCACGCAACCCGCAGGAGTTGTACGCCGCCGCCTGGGAGCGGGGCCGGAAAGCCTGGGACTTCAAAGAATCCGGCCCCGGCTCCGGCATCTACCACAGTACCGACGGCGGGGCGAACTGGTCGAAGATCACGGGGCCCAGCTCCGGCTTCCCAACCGGTGCGGGGGGCGGGCGGATCGGGCTGAGCATCAGCTACGACGATGCCGGTGATCGCTACCTTTACGCCAGCATCGACAACTACTTTCGCCGCGAACCCGAACCGCGGGATAGTACGGACGAAACTATTACGAAAGAAATGCTCCGCTCGATGCCACGGGAGGATTTCAGACGGCTGGAGACCTACCTCATTGACGATTTTTTGCGCGGGAATGGCTTTCCGAAAGATATTACCGCCGACAGCCTACTGGCCGATACGACTGACAAAGCCATCTCACCGCTGCAACTCGTAGAGTACCTGGAGGACGCCAACTCGCTGCTGTTCGATACCCCGGTGAAGGGCTTCGAACTTTACCTGAGCAAGAACAACGGCGAGAGCTGGACGCGCACCCACGAGGAATGGGTCGACAACCTATATAATAGTTACGGCTACTATTTCGGGGTAATCCGTACGCTACCCGATGACCCGGAGACGGTCTATGCGCTCGGCGTCCCGATCATCAAATCTACCGACGGCGGGGCCAGCTGGGGCGGCATTAACGGCGATAACGTACACGCCGACCACCACGCCCTGTGGATCAACCCCGACCGCCCCGATCACCTCATCAACGGCAACGACGGCGGTATCAATATCAGCTACGACGGCGGGAAGAACTGGCTCAAGTGTAATAACCCCGCCGTCGGCCAGTTCTACTCGATCGCCGTGGACGACCACCCGAAAGGCTACCGCGTCTACGGCGGCTTGCAGGATAACGGCACTTGGCGCGGCCCGGGCAATTACGAAGCCGGCCCCGGTTGGATGCAAGGTGGCGAATACCCCTACAAGATGCTGTTCGGCGGCGACGGGATGCAGGTGCAAGTCGACCCCCGCGACCACACGACGACCTACGTCGGTTTTCAGTACGGCAACTACTACCGCCTTGATACGCGGGCGGACACCAGCACCTACCTCACCCCTAAGCACGCACTCGGAGAGCGCCCGTACCGCTGGAACTGGCAGTCCCCCATCCTGATCAGCCCGCACGACCCCGATGTATTCTACCTCGGGAGTAACCACTTTCACAAGAGCACGAACCGCGGTGACGAATTTGGCCTCACCAGCCGCGACCTGACGAAGGGTGGAAGGAAGGGCGACGTCGCCTTCGGCACCCTGACGACCATCAGCGAAAGCCCCCTGACGGAAGGCCTGCTGTACGTAGGGAGTGATGACGGATTGGTTCACCGGAGCGATGACGGCGGTGTTACCTGGGCGGACATCACCGGGGAGCTACCGGCGGATATGTGGATTAGCCGCGTGGCCGCCGGTAAGCACGACCCGAACACCGTCTACGTCGCTTTGAACGGCTACCGCTACGATCATTTTAGCAGCTACGTTTTTCGCAGTAGTGACCGCGGGGCGAGTTGGGACATCATCGGCCGCTACTTACCCGCCGAACCGGTCAACGTAGTACTCGAAGACCCCATCAGCCCCGACATCGTCTACGTCGGCACCGACCACGCGCTGTACGTAAGCACGGACGGAGGTAACCAGTTTGCGACCATGCTGAACGGGCTACCCCACGTGGCCGTGCACGACTTGGTGATCCAGCCGACGACCAACGACCTCATCGTCGGTACGCACGGCCGGAGTTTGTACAAAGCCAACGTTGGCTTACTGCAACAAGCCGTCGGTCAGCCCGACCGGCTGGTCATGGACAGCTTAAAGGCCGTCCGCTACAGTAGCCGCTACGGGGAGAAGGACTTCGACCTGGAGGTAACGGAGCCGGAGGTCGAGCTGACCGTATTCCAACCGCGGGCGTCCGCTGCCGGAAAGCTGCTGGTAAAGGACGGGGCGGGCACCCTTTTGCACCAACGTGAGGTAGACTTACGGTACGGCATCAACCAGCTGACTTACGACCTGACCTTCGACGGCCGCTTTGCGGAGATGATGGCGGATAAATTGTCAGCGGAGCAGGACGACGGCCGCCCTCCGGTAACGGTGAAGCCGGCGAAGAACGAGAAGTACTATCTGCGAAAGGGGGACTATACGGTGGAGCTCATCAGCGGTAGCCGCTCGGTGAGTATGCCGCTGACGGTCAAGTAGCTGCCGGGCGGGGCTCAGAAGGGGTAGCCGAAAGCGACTACGAGGCGGAGGTTGCTCTCCGGCACTTCGCGGGCATCCTGATAGGGCAACTGGAGTTCGGGGAGGCTCTCGTTGTAGGGCGTCTGGAGGGGTTGGGCCAAATCGATACGCAAGATCAGGAACTGTAGATCGAAGCGGAAGCCTATTCCGGCGTCCAGCGCCAGGTCTCCGACAAAAGCATCCGTTCGGAAGTCGGTGTCGAGTTCGGAGAGCTCCGTTTTGTACGTCCAGATGTTACCCGCGTCCGCGAATAGGGCGACTTCGAGGAGTGCATTGATACGGTGGCGATACTCGAAGCTGGTTTCGACGAGGAGGTTACCGAAGCCCCCGAAGGTGAGGAGGTTATTCGGAAAGGGTACCGTGCGCCCCGGGCCGAGTTGGCGGGGCGCGAAACCTCGCAGGCTGTTGGGCCCACCTATGCTGAACAGGTCGAAGTAAGGTACGATGGCCCGATCGCTGAAGAGTGGAAAGGCGATACCCCCGTGCAGGCGTACGGCGAACTGTGAGGTACTGCTCAGGGTGAGGTAGTAGCGAAAATCACTGTCCAGCAAGGGATAGGTACTGATTTCGGCCTCACGCATCTCCGCGTCGGTCCCTACCGGAGAAACGCGGTTGACGTTAGCCGATACGAACTGGCTGTAGAAGAAGGAGTGCGTCTTGAGTTCGCGCAGGCGGCTGTCGAAGGTGTAGGTATAGTTGGGGCTGAAGACCAGCATACGATCGAAGCGGCCCGCCTGGGCACCATCCCCCGCACCCGGGGCGAGGTTACTCAGGCGTGCCAGATCCAGGACCTCGTCGGTACTCACGACCGGGTTCTGGAAGCGGATGCTGAGCGGGTTGAGCGAATGGCTTTTAGTTATACGCCGGCTCCAGGTATAGCCGAATTGGGCGCGCAGTTGCGTCAGCGCCAGCGATTCGGTGGCCTCCTGATCTTCTTCCAAAGTATTGGCCAGGTCGGTAAGGCCGTTGACGAGAATGTCGCTGGAAAAGCGGGCGAGGTTCATCCGTAAGCTTTCGACCTTTCCCCCGAGCTCGATCACGGTTCCGCTGGTGGTGACGCGCGGGATGAGCTTGCGGCGCTTGGGCAACCAGAGGCGCGGTACGCTCAGTGTGGCCGTAAGTCCGAACAACTGGGAAATAGGCACCCGGGTATCCCCCTGCTGGCCCAGGAACTGCGCCAGGGTGTACTCCCCTTCAATGCGCAGTAGTTCCGCGCCGCGTAGGAGGTTGCGATTCACGTAGGCGAGGCGGACGTTGGGGCCGAAGTAATCCGCGCTGTTGTAGGTAAGGCCGAGTTCGCCCTCGAAACGGCGCTTCAGGCGGGGCTCCATGTAAGCGTGCATGATGAGCAGACTGTCCGTGCCGGGCATCTGCTCGTAATCCATGGCGATGTAACGGAAAGTATTGTAGTTCGCTAACCTGCGCAGGGTCACCCGGTGCCGTTCCGGGCTGTATAAATCCCCGGCCCGCATGGCGAAAGCCTCGTCGATGATCTCGGGGCGGAGGGGGCAGTCATCGCACAGAACGTTGACCCCGCCTACGCGGATGGTATCTCCCGCCCCGTAGGTTTGCGTACTGTCGCGCCCCGATGCATTCGGGTAGACGTTGACCCGCGCGATGCGTTGCGGCTTGAAGTGGTTGCTGGGTAGATCGTCCTTCATTTTGGCCAGGAGGTCTACCTCGTGATCCCCCGTAACGGTATCCGCCAGGAAGAGGAAGTTATCCGCTTGCAGGTAATAGTAGCCTTGCTGCCGCAACTCGGTCTGCCAGCGTTGCCGCTCGGCTTTCATTTTCTCCAGCTCGTAGCGGTCCCCTTTCCTGATACGGGTAGCCGGCTGCAACTCCTCGATACGGCGCGCGATCGAGCTATCGGTAAATACCCTCCTTAGCGAATCCACGAAGTAAGCGGGGGCCACCTCCAGTACGTAATGCGCGCTAATGGTGCGGTTGTTCTCTACCGTATCCAGCGTCCAGTCACTTTCATTGGTGAAGAAACCTTCGTTGGCGGCCCGGTTCTCGATCAGGGTATTTACGCCGTCCACTATATCGTCGTCGTAGAAGATCGGCTCTTCGCCCCAGTGTTCCTTATCCTCAAACTTTTCGGGTTTTTCGGCTAGCTTCTCCTCGAACTTGTACCAGCGGTAGATGGGGTAGTACCCTAAGACTGGGTACTTCTTATTGGTATTGCGGTTGAGTACGGAGTTGACGTCGGCCGATAAGTCAGCGGTCCCCTTTTCATCGTCGGCCTCGATCTTTACCTCACTGCCATTATACAGGTATTCCCCCTCCGGTAAGTATTGGTTGATGCTACAGCCGGACAGCAGTATGCCGAAAAGAAAGCCACTCAGCAGGGGGTACTTGCGCACGTTTATTTCTTTTTGCTCCATCCTAAGCTTTCAAAATCTTTTCCGAACGTGAGGCGGCCACCGAAGCGGACGACGTTGCCCCCCACTAATGAACTGCGGTCCCGATCGTTGAAGAATTTCATGCGGAACGAGCCGTCTTCGTTGATCAGGTACTCCAGCGTAATGTTATCCAGATAGGTCTGGCTGGTACCCGCCAACTCGTCTTCCGCCGTTCCGGCCACCCCATCGACGCTAATGACGACCCGGTCGTCGAATAGTGCCTTGCGCAGGCTTACGCGTAAATTGGTCTGAGTCGCCCCGCCTTCGTCCTCGTAGTTATCCAAACCAAAATCGAGCTCTACGAACCCCACTAGTTGATCGGCGAAAGTATTCAGGTAGTTATCCATGACGCTGGTGAGGGTAGTGGCTACCAGATTGCCCCCACCGCCGCCGCTACCGCCGTCCACTACGGGAATGTTGAAGCTGCCAAAGGTCAGTAGCTGGAAGGCGGTCGTCGTCATCCGGCTCTGGTCCTGCCGTAGCGTGGAGAGCGCGTCTTCGACCGGGGCGAAGCCCAGGTTTCCGTACGCATCCTCGGGGTAGACTACATTCGTCGTCAGGTTACTGGCTACCAAATCACCGTCGAGCGTGATAACGACATAGAAGGTTTGTTTCCGACGGAGCCCGGATACGCTGGCTGACTCTCCGTTGACACCCTGCACCAGTGGTAAAGGCGTCGTCTGTACCTCATGGCGAATCGTTACGTCCATCTGCGGGTTCTGCAGGTCGCCGTTAAAGGTTACGGCCGACCCCTCGACGATCTCAAACTGCTTGTTGATCACGCCCTGATAGATGAAGTCGTACTTTCCTTCTTTGAGCTCGACCCGCCCGGTGGCTTCCTGCCGCCCGTCCGGGAAGATTTGCATGGTAAGGTTGCCTTCGGCCCGGCCTACGAAGGTTTGCCCGCTTACGGGGTCCACGATTACGGTTACCTCCAGGTTGGGGTCGACGTCGAGATCGAGCGTCAGGTCGAGGCCGGCCAGGTCGACGGTATCCGCCGTCGAGGCTATGGTATCCCTACGCAGAATATCGCGCCACTGGTACTGCTCGACGAACTCTACCACCCCCTGCGATTCTACCAAGCCCTGCTGGGCAATGCGGTAGACGTAGGTGATGGCGGACTCCTGCGTGGTTGTCGCTTCCACTTCGACGACCGGGAGCAGAGCGGTGCCCGTGATGTCCACCGTGGCGTCCACGTACATCTTGCCGTAATAATCCGGATTCTGCTCTTCGGTGGAGTTGATGGCCAAGAAGTCTTGCGCCACCACGTCCATATCCAACACGATGTCTGCCAGGCTTTCCAGGCGGACGGTACCGCTAACGGTCGCTTTGCCACCTTCGCTATCGCTGATGGCCCAGTTGTCGGCAAAGGCGATTTCCTGACCGCTGAATCGGATCGGCCGGCTATCCAGCCCGAAGCGTTCACCGAGCAGGCTGATTACTATGTTCGCTTCCCTGAAGGCTATTTCGCCGTTAAAGGTCGGTGCCTCGAGGGTTCCCCCGAGGTTGATGTTACCGGCGAGGTACCCCTCCGAGTTACGTAGGTAGCCGATGCTGAATGGTTCGACGGTTTCCAACGGCATCCGGGTAATGTCGGCATCGATATCGATCGGGCCGTTCAGGACGATAGTTCCGGTAACGTCCACGTCATTCCCCCGGTCTTTCAACTGGACGTCGAGGTTATACGTCCGCTCGTCCGAGCTGTTTGCTTTGGCGATCACGTCACCGACTGGTAGTCCGTCGTACATCAGGTCGTCGATCCGCAGATCCGACTGGATGCCTAGATTGGTCATGACGTTGTTCAGCTCGGCGCGCCCGTTGACGATCCCGCCCAAAAATTCCTGCTCGCTGTACAGCAGTCGGGATGGGGTGCGTAAATCGAAGTCCTTCAGCTCGATGATGACGTTGCTGGGTTCACTCGTTTCCACGGATAGCCGCTGCGGCCCGTTTTCAATCCTCAGGTTCTCTACGGTGAGGTCCGATCCGATCAGCTCGATACGGTTGTTCACCGGTACCGTCCAGGTTTCGAAGTTGAGGATCTGGTCCGGCTCCAGCTGTACGAAAAGGCTATCGGCTTCGGGGTCGGTGACGAAGCCCAGGTAGTGCCGTAGTTTGTCGTCCTCGGTGAACAGCTTCAGCTCTACCAGCAATTGATCGTCCACGGTTTCCCCGCTCAATACGGTTCGCCCGAGTTGAATTTGGTCGTTGTACTCGATGTCCGCCCAGTCGGCTTCGAAGTTGAGGTTGACGGTGTCGCCGATCGTTTTGAAGTGAAGGTCGTGCGCGGTGAGGCCGGCGTATTCGATTTCGCCGAGGTTTACATTGACTAATAGGGAGGGGGAGGCATCCCGGTATAACAGGGAAGCTGTCATGGGGCTCAGCGTGTGCAGTCCGTTGATCAGGCCTCCAGTGAGCGGTTGGGGGCGTTTTAGCTTCAGTGCGAAGTCTAGCTCCTCCCCATTCTCGACCGGGTTGGGCTGGCGGAGGGATTCGTCCCAGTAAGCCATGATGAAATTCACCAACTTTTCGGGTGTCTTGAGTGGATCGAATCTGCCGATCAATTCCGCATCCAGCACGTCGGAGCGGATGTATACCTCATTGTCGCGGTCGATCATTTTGGCGTCCACTACCAAGCTGTCTACGTAGCTCGAACCCTCGGCGCCGCGGAGGGAAACGGAGTCGAGTCGGGCGTAGGCCGTTAGGTTGTAGGGGTCTAGGCCACGTACGTCCGCCCGCATACTACCCTGCACCAGCATGGGTGCCTGGGTGATCTCCCAGTACTCCAGGTCGGCTTCCGTCACGTCAACGTAGGCTTCGATCTCGGCCACGCTATCCGCCCCGACCACGTAGGTGCCTTCACCGCTGGCCAGGAACTGGGGGTGGGTAAAGTCGAAGGCGCCGGCGTAAGCGTTCTCCGCCACCTCGGCGGTAAAGTCTACGAACTGTTGCCCGTCGGTGCCCCCGATCAGGGCGGCCACGTCGAGGTCCATTGCCGGCTCGAGTTGCCCCCGGACGGCGGCTTTAACGTTGAGCGGCGGCAGATCGAGGTTGGCCAGTGTATCGCGGGTAGCGCCGGTGAACAGGTCCGCGACCCGTACGCCGCTGACGTCGAGGTCTATATTAAGGTCTTCGGGGTTGTACTTGCCGACGATCTTCCAATCGCCGTTCTCGGTTTCCAGCGGGATATCGAAATCCAGGTCGGTAGGGCTGCCGGAGATGCGGGCGTTGCGGATGCGTAGGTCGGGAATATTGAGGTTAGCCGGCAGGAGGGAGTCGGGCAGGATCCGTTCGACGTCGGCGATACTGACGGCCAGGTCGGAGATATTGAGGTCGAGGTTAAGCTTGTCGGGGTCGAGGGCGTTCTGAATGGTGCCTTCGATACTCGCGTAGGTGCCTTCGCCGGGGATGGCCAGCCGAAGGTTCACGTCCAGGTCTTCCATCGGGCCACTTACCGTTCCGCTTCCCCGCACGAAATCGGGTAGGGTGTAGTCTTCCGGGATGCTCCCCGGAGGCACGTAGGCCAGGATCGTGGCTTTGGTGGCCATCAACGTATCCAGCTCGACGTTGAGGCGGGTGTTGGGGAAGGTTTTGACCCCTTCGATGATGCCGTTCGTCCGGACGCGCGATTGCAGTCCGTTACCCAGTTGGCGGTTTTCGATCGCGTAGAGGTTCATCTGCAGGCGATCGTTGCGGTAGGTTGCCTGACCCTCAGCGACGATCTTTTCTGGCCAGTCAATGTCTGGGGGGAGCATCCCTTCGGGGACGAGGGGCAGCAGGGGGCCGGGGGTAAGACTAAATTCTTCCAGGTTGAGACGACCGCCGATCCGGTCCGGGTCCGTTAGGTTCTCTACCCGGCCGGTGGCGCGGACTTTGATGCCCGGCCCATCCAGGCGTACCCGGCTGAGTTGCAGGTTGGCCATCGTGCCGTTGGCGCGGGCGCTGAAAGCAACTTTTTGGTTCAGGTTGGTGCCTATGACGGGGATGCTAAGCAGATCGGGCGCGAGGTAGGCCACGTCACGCAGGCCCAGGTAACCATCCAGTTGGAGGCGGGCGACCAGATCTTCGATGTCCCCGCCCGCAAATTCGTAGTTGATCGCCGTATTGTCCGATTTGATCTCGGTGTTATCAGTGCGAAAGATGAAGTTCTGCAACGACAGGTAAGCGGGGTCGTATTCGACGGTGCCCTCGGTGCGCCTGAGGTTCAGCCCGCTCTTCTCCTTACCGCTCAGTTGGCGAAGACGCAGGTGCAAGCTGTCGACGATATAGGCGATGTCGGTAGCTTCCGCCTGTACGTCGGTCACCGCCAGGTGGTTGTAGTCGATGCCCGGCCCTTCGAGGGCGGCGGTATCCGCATCCAGGCTAAAGGTCAGATCACGTACCTGAAACAGTTCGCCGTTGAACTCGATCTGCTCCCCGAGTAGTAAGTCCGCGCCTTCGAGGTTCACGTAGGGCAGGCCGGTCTTGATCTCCTGCCCGGGCAGGTTCATCGCGTAGTTAGATTCCTGGATGGTCAGCCGGCCGGCCCTGAGTTGCATGGCGGCGGCCTCGCTGGCGGTCGTGTCAACCGGCGTCGAGCTTTCGCCGATGCCGATCAGTGCATCGGTAGCGTCCAGCTCGACGTAGTTGATGTCGTAGATCTGGCGCTCCAGGTCAAGGTTGTTGAGCTTTACGGCCAGGCGGCGGCTGGTCAGGTCTGCCAGGATGCCGGCGGGGTCGTCCTGGTAGTAAATGTCGGCGCGCTCGAGCAGTAGCTCGGTGCCGGCGGCTACGATTTCAAACCCACCCGAGGCGGTCGTATCGACTGGCGTGGCGGGGGCGGGGGTAGCGGTTGAGTCCGTTGCGCCCAAGTCGAGCAGAAATTGAATGTTGGAGCTGGAGTCGGTGGTGATGACGTTGGCGTAGACGTCTTGCAGGATCACGTCCGTCACCTCCACGCGCTTACCGATCAGGGCCAACATATTGATACCGACACCGAGGTGTCCGACTTTTGCGATGGTATCGTTCTCCGGGTTATTGAGGTAGAAGCCGTCTATTTCCAGACGCGAGGGGAAGTCGACGTCGAGCGTGCCGATGCCGACGTCCGTACCCAGGCTTTCTTCGGCGATCTTCTCCACCTCCCGCGCTACCCTTTGCTGCACGGCGGGCACTTGCAGGAGTAGGAACACCAGCAGCACGAGGCCGAACACGATACCAAAAACCCACAGCAGGATCTTCAGGATTTTTCGTGGCAAGCTCTTACTCAAAGTAGGGTTGTTGTTGACGAATGATGACGGACCGTGGCGCGCCTACGGTAGTGAAGTAGTTCTTGTAAGCTATTGCGGCTATAACCCCACCCGTAGGGTGATGTTTGGTGGGGGATCGGTTAGTCACTACCCTGCAAGATCCACCTCCTATTAGCGTCACCTTCCCGATAAGGTTTAGACCCGCCCGCCGAACTACGCTAACTTGCGAGTATGAACCTCATTCTCATCGCCAAAGCGCTCCACATAGTCGGATTCGTAAGTTGGTTCGCGGGGCTGTTCTACCTCGGCCGCGTGCTGGTCCACCACGCCGAAACGGATAACATCGCCCCCCTTACCGCTAGTACGCCCGAGGGCAATCGCAATCAAATCAAGCAGGAAGTCCTCCGCGAAGAGTACGGTGCTACGGAAGCCCGCGTCTACCGGATCATCGTCAACCCCGCCATGATGATCACTTGGGTGGCGGGGCTGACCATGGTAGCGCTTAACCCCAGCTACTTCCAATCCGGCTCCCCCGGCTGGTTGTCGGTTAAGTTGCTGTTAGTCGTCGGCCTGGTAGCCTATCAGCTGTATACCCGCAGGAAGCTGATGCAGCCTATGCAGGCCGGGGCACGGCCCTTCTCTTCTTTTCAACTACGGCTTTGGAATGAGGTGCCTACCTTCTTCCTAGTTGCAATTCCCTTCATTGCGGTATTCGGTAAGGTCGGGGAGCTTAACTACCTCTACCTAGCCATCGGGGTAGCCATCTTCAGCTTCCTGGTTTGGCGGGGCGCGGTTAACTATCGCAAGCGGCGCGAAGACGCAGCCCCCGGCTGACCCCCACTCATCCATCACCCACTGACTATATCCCCCGAGCAGCTGCTCCCCGCCCCCGCCGTACACCCGTAGCAGTGCTGATTCATCACGATACTCCGCTGCGTCAGTTCCTCCACGTCAAAGTCGGTAATGTGCCTGCCGCGTGCCGCTACCTTCAGGTCCAGCATTTGATTGAAGTCGCAGTCGTAGAGGTAGCCTTCCCAGCTTACCGAAATGGTATTCCTGCACATCAGACTATCCACCGTCATCGGGTTATAGGCCTCGACCAATTTCTGCATGTACTCGGAATAATTATTGGACTCCAGCAGATAATCTAAGAAGCGACTAACGGGGAGGTTGGTGATGGCGAAAAGGGAATTAAACACAATACCGAATTTGCGATCCAGTTGCCGTTTGAATTCCGCCTCCAAGGTCGCTTGCTTACCGGGCAGGTAGGCGCCGGAGGGGTTGAACACAAGGTCTAATTGCAGGCCGGAACCCGGCTTTCCGTAGCCAACTTCATTTAACAGCTGTAGCGCCTTGATGGAATCTTCGAAAACTCCGTCGCCGCGCTGTCCGTCCGTCCGTGCTTTACTGAAATAAGGTAGGCTGGAGACTACGTGCACCCGATGCTCCGCCAAAAACTCCGGCAGATCGCGGTATTTCGGGTTGGCCATGATGATGGTCAGGTTGCAACGGTCGATCACCTCCTTACCTAATTTACGGCATTCGGCTACGAACCAGCGGAAGTGCGGATTCATCTCCGGAGCGCCGCCGGTAATGTCTACGGTGGTTACCGTTGGTATTGCCTTGATCATTTCCAGGCAATCTTCCAGCGTTTGGCGGTCCATATTCTCTACCCGCTTATCGGGGCCGGCATCGACGTGGCAGTGGGCGCACGTTTGGTTACACAGCTTACCGATATTCAATTGGAATATCTCGATCTGCGTCGGCTTGAAGGGCTGGTGGCCCAACGTAGCCAGCTTATCCGAAAACCGGGGAAATTTTGCGTCAAGAAGATCCTTTCCGTTCAGCACCTCTAATTGCACGAAGGTGGAGCTCAGTTTCGAGCCCTTTGCGGAGAGCGATTTCGTTTTTTGCTTGATAGCCATGTTACATCGTTATTTTTTCAACCTGCCGTTGCATTTGGCGGGCGTAGATCAGGGTGGTACCGGCCTTCACGGCGGCGGCAACGTGCACGGCCTCCATCATCTGCTCCTCGTCGGCGCCGGCCTGGAGGGAGTTGGTGGTGTAGGCGTCGATACAGTAACTACACTGGATGGCGTGGCTTACGGCCAGGGCGATCAGCGCTTTTTCTCGCTCGGTCAGGGCGGTATCCCCCTCGGTAACGCCGCCGTACCAGTCGAAGAACTTTTTACCCATCTCAGGTTGCCATTCGGCAATCTTACCGAAGGTGCGCAGGTCTTTTGGGTCGGAATAGGTAGCCATATTACTATTTTTTCTTTGCGAGGCCGCAGGCTGGCCTTCAGCCGGTCCCGTACTTTGCAGGGGTGCCTTATTTTTTGATAAAGGGGATGGTTTACCATCTTTCGGTTTCGTCAGACCGGATAACTGAGAGGCGACCAGCGCACTCCCCTCCTGGGCCTCTTCTGCCGCCGGCATAATCTCGGTATTATCCCAAATACCGGTAGTCAGGGTAGCCGCGTAGCTTAGTGGCAGTCGCCGGTCGTCCAGCATACTGGATTTTGCCGCGGCGTAATCGTAGTTCAGGGCGTGGTAGGTAAGCGATAGCCCGTTGGCATCGTCGAGGATAGCAAACCACGTTCGGGGGGTGCCATCGTTGGCCGGCATACCGATCACCCCCGGGTTGATCCACCAATTGTCGTAACCACCGATCCGTTGACCGAAGGGCAGGCCACAGTGCCCGCCGATGAGTACGTCTACGTCCGCTTCTTGCAACATAGCGGCTTTGGTTGCTTCGTCGGTACTGGCCCACACGAACTCCGACTGGTGCCGGGGCGAGCCATGGTACACGCCAACCCGCTTGCCCGCGTAAGTAAAGCGAAGTACGTCCGGTAACTTTGCCATGTAGTTCAGGTTAGCTTCCGTCACGTTGCCGGCCGCGTAGGCGTACCAGAGCTTGGCGAAGAGGTCGCAGCGCGAGCCATCGCCGAAGCCGCAGCCGCAGTCGTCCTTCCCGGCCACCAGGTTGCTTTCCACGTTCCCCGCGATGGCGTGGATGCCCCAGCGCCTTTGCAACTCGATGCAATCGCGCGGGTCGGCGCAGTAGCCAACGGTGTCGCCAGTGCAGATGATGTTGACGGGGGGGATACCCCGCCGCTCCGCCTCGGCCCGCACGGCCAGCATGGCTTGCAGGTTGGAATAGGCGCCACCGAACAGCAGTACCCGGCCCGTTAGCGCCCCGATCTCTTTTATCGTGTCGTGTGCTCCGGTCATCCTATTTTGGTTCCGTTAGCTACGGGAGAGTCCGGGGCGAGTAGAGTGATCACCTTACCTTCCATCCCCCCGAGTACGAGGCATTCACTCCTCATCGTCGCGATCTGTTTGGGTGGGAAGTTGACCACGGCCACCACCTGCCGGCCGACCAAATCTTCGGGCCGGTACCGATCCGTTATTTGCGCCGACGACTTGCGCTCGCCCGTCTCTTCCCCGAAGTCGATCCGCAGGCGGTAGCTGGGGTTGCGGGCTTCGGGGAAGGGCTCCGCCGCCACTACCGTACCGACCCGCATCTCCACGCGCTCGAATTCCTTCCAAGTCAAAGCTTCCTTAGGCATATCGTCTATTTTTTAAGAGTACGGGAACAAGGTAGAGGAGCAAACACCCGATAGATTCTACGATACTTACGGAAAGTAGTGCAGCGTAGGCCCCTTCACTAAACGCCCAAGCCGCCGGCCACCACCCTAACGCAAATACGGTACCGCACAGCACCCCGAAGCCCACCGACAGGTAAAAGCTAACGGCCGGCGCACCGAGCCGCCACAAGCAGAAGACCGGCGCCAGGCCAAAGACCATTGCCCCCGATACCGTCGTAGCGGATAAGATCGCCGGATCGAATAAGACCGGCAGCGTTCCTACGATAACGATGGCGACCATCGCCAGCCGGCCCAGCGTAACGGTACCGGCGGACGCGTACGGCGGCTTACCCCGCCCCAACAAATCCACCACCGTCAATTTCGAGAAGCTCGTAAAGGTCGAATCCAGCGTACTGGCGGCCGAGGTGACCATGATGAAATTCATCACCAGCAGTAGCGGCCCGCCCAGCAAGCGCGCTACCTCTACGGGCGCTTGCCCCTCTACCCCGGCGGTACCGCCGTATATACCAACAAGGCTGAACAGCAAAATGCATAGGAAACCAACCGGCGTCGCCCACAGAAACGCCCGCAACGTGCTCTTTGGGTCACTCAAAAAGCCGCGGTCCGTCAGCACGGGGTCGTGAAATGGATAACTAAAGCTCTGTAATACGGCTACCAGTAGCAAGTTGCCCCCACCGGCTAAGGTCCACTCTCCTTGCGTTAACAGCGTCGTTGCGCCACCCTCCACTTTCGGGAAAATTGCCCCCAGAATCACTACGACCAGCACGCCAAAAAAGGCCATCTGGATCACGTCGGTTAAAATGCTGGAAGCCATCCCCCCCTTCAGGCTATACGCCAAGGTCAATACGGTAAAGACCGAGATGGCGGCGTAATAGCCCCCCTCCCCCACCCCACCAAAATAGCTGCCGATCACCATCGTATTCGACCACACCTCGTTGAACAACCGCAGGCAGATGAGCACGGTAAACACCGCCACCGCGCCCCGCCCGAAGCGATCCGACAAAAAGTGGTGAATGGAAGTGTACCCCCCCACCGTCCGCAGCCGGTAGATCACCCAGCCAGCTACGGCGAAGCTCAGGTAGTAAGCGGCGTAAGCCACCCCACCGACCAGCCCGAAAGCCAAACCCAGATTCGCCGCATTGGTGATCGACTTGGCGAATAGCCAACTAATGACCAGGCTACTTATGAGCGCCACCGTAGCCGGTGCCCGATTCGCCCGCTTCCCACCGAAGAACTCGCCGGCCGTACGGGCAAACGGTGCTACCAGGAACAACAGCAAGCTGCTCCCAATCACCAATACCCACTGCCATAGTTCTACGGTCATGCTGCCAGGCTATTCGGTATCCCACCAAACGCGGGCGTTGACGGAATTCCCCTGCGTAGCCTCGGCCGCTACGGAAAAGGCTTCGAAGTTCAGGGCCTGCTCTTCGTTGGGGTAGGGCATCCTTACCGGGATGGCCTCACCGTTAAGGCTGGCCGCAACCGGCTGGAGCGCGGGAAAGCCGGTACGCCGCCATTCGATCCAGCTTTCGTATCCATTACCGATGCCGGCAATCCACTTCTGGGTAATGATCTGCTCTAGTGCCCGCCCTGCGTCGTAAGCGGCTGGGCCGGACGTCAAATAACCGTCGGGTAAGGGGGTGGACCAGTAAGCGAAGGCTTTAGTTACCCCCGCCTCGTAGTACGGCCGGGCATCCGCATCCAGGAAGCCACGAAGGGCGGCCTCGGCGAGGAGCAGATCGGTCTCCCAGGCGGTGAGGTAGTTGAAGGCCAGCTCACCGGTCCGCTCGCGCCAGATCAGGCCGGGGCGGGCGAAAGTGTCGGCCGCAACCGAAGAACCACCCAGTATCCCGTTTTGGATGCCGGCGAACTCGCCGTCATCCTGGTTGGATAGGTAGTGCACCCCGACGCGCGGATCCTCCAGCCCGGCAAGTACGTCCTCAGCGGTGCGGGACATCAGGAAAACGTTGAAGATACCATCCCGCACTTCCGCCAGCGGGAAGGAGTTGGGGGGGGAGTCGGCGAACTGAAAGGTGGCATTCTGTGCATTGGTGGTCAGCATACGCCCTTCGTCAACCAACTGCTGGATCGCGCCGCTAGGGTCGTTCCGGTCGGCTATTCGCATCAGCGCCTTGATGCGCAGGCTATTCGCGAAGCGCACCCAACCCTCCAGATCCCCGCCGTAAAGCAGGTCGCCGCCAAGGGTAACCACCCCGGAGTAAGCATCCATTACGGCCACGGCTCGCTCCAGGTTATCGAGGATGCCACCGGGGGTGACATAAATAGATTCCTGGCTATCGTAAGCCGGGCGGGTTATTTCGTTGCGGCGCGCATTAAAGGCTTCGGAGTAAGGGACGTCGCCGAATAAGTCCGTCAACGTCATCGTCAGGTAGGCCTTCATTACCAGCGCCGGGCCTTCGTAGACGGCCGCGGCGGGGCTGGTGCGGCTCAACTCCAGTACGCTTTCGTTATCCCGCAGCGCGGTGTACAGGATCGGCCAGGGGTCCCCACCCTCCTGGGGGGAGCTCAGGTCGTGGCGGTCGAAGAGGTTGAAATCCGTCATCGCCAGGTGCTGGCCGAGGAGGGCGCCGGCGGTAAACCCCTCCCGGCCCATGTCGTTCCCGTAGCCATAGATCACCTGGCGGAATAGCAGCTCCGGCTGGACGGCGGTGGGCCCGTTCGGGTTGGTGTTGATCTCCTCGAAGTCGTTGGTGCAGGCCCCGAAAAGCAGGACGAACAGGGATAGTGCGGTTGCTCTCAGCATCAGAAGCTTACGTTTAGGTTCAGGCCAACGGAGCGGGCCGCAGGATAAGAGATGTCTTCCACGCCACCCACCAGGTTCTGCCCCTGAATGGCGAATTGCTCGGGGTCGAAGTGGGGCACGGAGGTAAAGGCGTAAAGGTTACGGCCGATAAGGCTGACGGACAGCTCGCCCAGACGCGACAGCGGGCCGTTCGCCAACCGATCCGCACCGAAGCGGTAGGTCAGGGCGACCTCCCGAATCTTTAGAAAGCTCGCGTCGTAGATGTTGTGCTCTTCGTGGTTGCGGTCGTAAAAGGACTTGTAGTAATCCTCCGCCGAGATGGCCGTGGTGTTCTCCACGAAATTGGGTGCCTCCGCGGTACCCGTGTTTACGACGCCGGGAATCACGAAACCTTCCGTCGGCCGGTCGAGCGTTTCGATGAGTTGGCCGGCACCAGCGGCGAGCGCGAGGGTACGGGAGACCAGCTCGCCGCCCTGCCGCCAATCGAGCAGGACGCCCAATTCGAGCGGGCCGAAGCTGAAGTTGTTCTGCCAGCCGAGGTTGAAATCGGGGTTGGCGTTACCCAATCGCTTGAGGTTGTTGTCGGCAATGAAGCCGCCGTCGTCGTTGAGGACGTACTCCCCGTCGTCGTTGCGCAGGAAGCCGGTACCCCAGATATCCCCGATCTCCCCGCCCTCGGTAGCGATGAAGAAGACGGTTTGATTGACGGAATTGTACACGCGGCTGAAGGCCAACGTAAAGCGTTCGGTGCCGTCGGGCAGTTCTTCGACACGGGCGGTATTGGTACTAAAATTGAGCCGACTTTGCCATTTGAAGCGGTCGTTCCAGACGGGGCGGAGGTTCAGGACGGCCTCAAGGCCGGTGGAGCTGACCCGGCCGCCGTTGACGATCTGCCGGCGGAAACCGGAGCTGACGGGGACGGGTAGACTGAGGATCTGGTTGCGGGTCGTTTGGTTGTAGTAAGTCACATCCAGCCCGATCCGGTCGTCGAGGAAACGCAGGTCGACGCCGACCTCACCACTCGTGGTTTGCTCGGGAACGAGGTTCGTGGCGGGAAGGGCATCCTGCTCGCTGAAGGTAGGGTCACCACCGAAAGGCGCCTGGGCAACAAAGGCGGAGCTGGTGCGGAAGGGGTCCGTATCGTTACCTACCTGCGCCCACCCCGCCCGAAGTTGGAGGAAGCTTACGGCATCCGGCAAGGTCAGCGCCTGGCTGGCTACGAAACTGAGGGAGGCGGAGGGGTAGAAAAAGCTGGTACCGGAAGCATCGCCCGGGGTCGCCAGGGCGCTCGACCAATCGTTACGCCCGGTTACGTCCAGGAAGAGGAAGCCCCGGTAGCCGACTTTTGCCAGGCCGTAAACGCTGTTGATGTGCTTACTCGCCGTACGGTCGAATACCTCGACCGGGTTAGCGGCATTACTGAGCCGGAACACGCCCGGTTGGGCGAGGTTAAGGGTTTGTGCCTGGAGGTTGGCGGCCTCCTGGGTGAGGCGGTTAGCGCCGGCGATCAGGTTGAAGGTGAACTCACCCACCGCCTCCGGGTGGAAGTCGATTAGCGCATCGGAGTTGACCTCCCGGTAACGTACGTCGTTAACCGCGTAGCCCCCCTGCTGGAAGCGGTTAGAACTGAAGTGGCGGCGGAACTCACGGTTCTCGTTGCTGTAGTCCATCCCGCTACGGAGAGTAACCGAGAGGGTGGGTAAGACATCCAGGCTAGCGGATACGTTTCCGTAGAGGCGGTCGCGCTGAAAACTGTTGCGGTTTTCGAGGAGGGTGAAGAAAGGGTTGTCGAAAAAGGTGTAGTTGAAGCTGTACTGCTGTAGGCCCTCCAGGCCGGGCTGCCAGTAGTCCCGCAGGCTATTGGTGTTCGCCGAGCGGGGGTACCAGGCGACCAGGCTGTAGCCGATGTTTTCGGAGCCGTAGCCGGCCGCGGGGCGGTTGTCCGACCGGCTGTTCACGTAGTTCAGGTGAGCATCGACCCGCAGGCGGTCGGTGGGTCGGAAGCTGAATTTACCGTGCAGGTTGTTGCGCTTTAGGTTGACGCCGGGGATGTAGCTCTCACTACGCAGGTCCCCCGCCGAAAGGCGGAAGCTACCCAGCTCCCCGCCACCGCTGATCGACAGGTGATTGGTGGCCGTAGTGCCCGTCCGGTAAAAGTCGCGCACGTTACCCGGTTGGCTGGTGAAGGGCGTGGCCTCGATGGGCGCCCCACCGTGAACGGCAACGTCTCCCCCCCGTACCACGCGCCCGTCCGGCAGCAGGACCGGGCTGTCAAATTGGGGGACGGTGTTGCCGGCGTCCAACTCCGGGCCGTAGCTCCGTGTGATGCCGTCGGTGCCGCTGGCGCCGAGGCCGTCCACGAAGGCGAACTCGCCGCCACTACCCTGCCCGAACCGGTCCTGAAACTCGGGAAGCTGAAATGGGCGATCGAGCGTAAAGGTGGACTGAAAGTCGATACCCAGGCCGGCTTGCTTGCGCCCCGATTTCGTGGTGATGACGACTACGCCGTTAGCCGCCCGCGTACCGTAGAGCGCCGCCGCCGAGGGGCCTTTTAGCACGTTGACCGATGCGATATCCGCCGGATGAATCTCCCCCGCCCCGTTGCCGAAGTCGACCTCTTGGAAGCCGGCCGCCGCCTCGTTCGTTTCGGCGATAATGGTGTTGTTGTTGATCGGCGTACCGTCCACTACGAAGAGCGGGTTGTTGTTGGTGAACGACGTTTGCCCGCGGATGATCACCTGGCTCGTCGAACCTACGCCGGTCGCCCCTTGCGTGATCTGCAACCCGGCCACCTGCCCGGCGAGGTTATCCAGGAAGTTGACGGCTTGCACGTCCGTCAGCGCTTCCCCTTCGACCTGCTGGACGGCGTAACCTAGTTCACGACCGCTCCGTTCTAAACCCAGGGCGGTCACCACTACTTCCCCGAGTGCCGCCCCCGGGCTGAGGGATACGGATAGTCCGATCCTTGCACCTGCGTACTCGCCAAAAAATACTTCCTGAGCCGAATAACCCGTATACGAAACGGTGATGTACGTAACTTCCGCTGGCACCTCAAGATTGAAGCGGCCATCCAGGTCAGTAACCGTACCGCCTTCGTAACCAGCGGGTAATCGCACGAATGCTCCGATCAGGGGCTGGCCGGTATCCGCATCGGTAACGGTACCCGAGACGGGTTGCGCCGCCAAACAGGCGGTACTGAGCAGGCCAAATAGCATGGCCCACGTACGTAAAAGAAACATGGAAATAACTTGACGTGAAAAGGATAGCTTGCGAATGGGCTATCCCATCGGGGGGGCGCGGCCCGCGGGGCGCCCGGTAGCACGAACGCTCGACAAAACAAACGTATGCTCAAGAAAGACCGGCCGGAACAAAAGGTCCGCCAAGTCCCGTAAGCTCGTTTTCACCCAGTGCCACAACCGGCGTAGATCCGCGAGTGAATTGACGTCGGCCAGGCCGGAAAGGACGCGTGCGTCCTTCACCAGGCAAGTGAGTGCCGCCCACAGATCTTCGGTCTCCCAGGGCAGAGCTTCGAAAGCAAGTCCGTCGAAGCGATCGGCGCGCAGGGCCAGTAAGGCGACCCCGCCCCGGTGGTCCGGGATGAGCAACTCCGCCCCCTCGTCGAGCGCCTTTTGCGCCCGTCGTAGATGCGTGACAGTAAGGCCGGGGGCATCGTTACCGATAACGATCAAACCGGTGTGGCCCGAGTTAAAACCCTCGGCTACCGCTTTGGCGATCCGCCGGCCGAAAGTGCCCGCGCCCTGCCGGGTCTCGTCACTGCGCAGGATGGGCAGGCCACTACGCGCCAGAACGCCTTCGGTACGTCGGATGAGCCCCGAGGCCAACCGCAGGCGGTTTCCGTGGCGACCACCGAATGCTTTGGCAGCCGCTTCGCGCTCGGCGCTTCGGCTGAAAAATAGAACCGCGGTGGAGGGGGGTGTCGGCATACGAGGCGGAATAGGTCACTTAAAAGCACGAGCTACGGCCATAGTTGTCGTTAACGCTTCCTTGCCCGGCTGATTAGTCGTTAACGGACGTTTAGCGAGAGCGGAGTAACCGGTAAATGAAGATACGCCCCAAACTTCATCCGCGGCGTATCTTTTCCCCTTAGCAATCACCCACGTCCATGCGCGTACTCCTATTCTTCGGCCTCTGCTGGCTCACCCTTTCCTGTACGGAAGCCCCCGTACCCATTCAGGAAGAAGCCGCCGCGGAGGACGGTTGGGTAGAAGTATCGATACCCGACGGCAGCCAACCGACGAAGCGCCACGAGGCGGCCTTCGTTCGGGTAAACGATAAAGCATATTTATTGGGTGGCCGTGGCGTCAAGCCCGTGGACATCCTCGACCTCAAGACGATGACCTGGTCGGCCGGCGATACCAGCCCGGTAGAGATCCACCACTTCCAACCGGTGGTCATCAACGATGAGATCTACCTTCTCGGCGCCATGACCGGCGGTTACCCGGGCGAGACGCCGCTACCCGAAATCCACATCTACAGCCCGGAACGCAACGAATGGCGCACCGGGGCCACCATCCCCGAAGACCGCCGAAGGGGCGGTGCGGGGGCGGTGGTGCACGACGGAAGCATCTACCTCGTCTGCGGCATCGTTGACGGCCACCGCGGCGGGCACGTCCCCTGGCTCGATCGCTACGACCCCGCGTCCGATCGTTGGGAGCGACTCCCCGACGCCCCCCGCCCGCGCGATCACTTTCAGGCGACCGTACACGACGGTAAGCTTTACGCCGCGGCTGGCCGCACTACGGTTGCCGCCATCGACCCTTTCGCGGGCACGATCGGGGAAGTCGACGTATACGATCTGGCGGAAGGCAGCTGGACTACCCTGACCGATACTTTGCCAACCCACCGCGCCGGTAACGCCGCCATCGTCCACCACGGAGAGTTGCTCATTCTCGGCGGGGAATCGACGGCCCAACGAGTCGCCCACAGCGAAGTGGAAGCGCTGGAGTTGCCCGACGGTAACTGGCGCGCACTCGACAGCCTCAGCCGGGGGCGCCACGGCACCGGGGTGATCGCTTTCGGCGGAGCTATGATCATGGCCAGCGGCTGCGGCAACCGCGGCGGCTCCCCCGAACTGGGGGACGTGATCAGGTCGGCTGGGTTGTGAGAGTACCAGCGACGTAGTCACCCCAACCGTCCATCAGCCGCTTGGTTAACGCCCCTACCCCGCCCGCTCCGACGGGCTTACCGTCAATACGGGTGAGCGGCAACACGCCTTTGACCGAACTGCAGATGATGAGCTCGTCGGCCGTGTAGAGTTCCCGTTTGGCTACGGGCCTTTCCTCCGTCGGCAGGCCTAAGCGTCGGGCCAGTAGGAGCACGTGCCTGCGGGTAACCCCCATTAGGATATTGTCCTTTGGCGTAATCAGCCTGCCATCCTTTACGACGAGGTAGTTGGAGCGGTCGCTTTCCCTTACGTTATCGTCGCGGTCGACGTAGAGCACGTAGTCCGCCCCGTGCCGTTTAAGCAACGGCATGATGCGGATGCCTTCTAGATAATCGATCGTTTTAGCCTCGGGTAGTTGCCGTTCGTAGTGGTGGGTTATGGCCACGGCGCCCCGCTCGTACAGCCTTGCCGGCGGCGGGGTGAAGGGGTAAGCCAGCCCGATGAGGTTGGGTACCGCCGGGGCGTAACCGTTTTCGCTGTAGCCCCCCGTTAGTACGAAGCGGATGCCGCCGTCGGGCCGCTCGTTACGGCGGATGAGCTCGAAGACAGCCCCCCGCAAAGCAGGTTCTCCGCCGGGTACATCCAGACCGAGATGGCCGGCGCTGCGCTCGAAGCGGGCCAGGTGATCTTGCAGGAAGCGTGGCTGCCCGTTCGCGTACCTGAAGTAATCGAAAACGCCGTAACCCCGCAGTAGCGCCAGGTCACCGACGCCCAGGCGGGCCTGTTCCTTGTTCACATACTGGCCATTGATGAATACGGTTGGGTACACGGGCTGGGAGTTAATCAACGTTAAACCTAACTCAAATTAACCGTACGGTTGGTCGAATTACCGTGCAACCCTCCTAAATTTATCGCGTCCTTAACCCTATAACGTTACAATAACCAGCATAACCCGACTATGAAACGCGAACTCCTTTTTGTCTGCGCCTACGTACTATCTCTCGCTCTCGGCACCGCACTCAGCGCGGCGACCAGTACTAACGATCGACCGGTCGTACTGACCGATTACGTAAGAGCCACGGTCCTCGCCGATACCCTCCCCCCCGGCCGCCACCAGGTCAGCACCTTTCGCAACGGCTCCAGCACGGAATTCATCGTCGAAGACGGCGAGATCGTCATGCTAAAAGTTGACGGCAAGGAAATCCCCGAAAGCGAATACGATAAATACCAGCGCGAAGTGGAGATCATGCTCGGCGGCGGCCAGAAAAACAACGGCGTTCATGGCACCTTCTTCGACGTCTGGGACGACGCTGAGAACCTCGACGACCAAAGCGAACGCATCGAGCGCTACTTCGAAAAGCAGGGCGAACACTGGGAGCAACTCGGCGAAGAATTCGCCCGCCGCTTTGAAGAGATGTTTCAGTTCGACAACGACGAGGGCACCTTCCGCTTCTACCTGGAAGGCGAAGAAGGATTCGAAGTAGAGATCGACTCCATCATGCGCGGCCACGAACAAGAACTACGGCGCTTCGAGCGCGACGAGTACAAACTCGACGACATCATCCGTGAACGGGAAGAACGCGATCAGCAGTCCACCGAAGAAGAGATCGAAGAACTGAGCACCATGATAGAGCGCATGGAGGCCCGTAAAGCCCAGGCCGAAGCCCGCCTCGAAGAGGACGACGACGATTCCGATAGCTTTACCTATAATGGCATCGACTTCAAAAGCATGTTACAGGAGCTTCGCTCCAACGGAGACATCGAACCCGGCGTCATCCGCTCTTTCGAGTTCAGCAACAAATCCCTAAAGGTCAACGGGGAGAGAGTCGACGATGCGGTCTTTGAAGATATAATGACGCGGTACCGCCGGGGGGAAGGTGCTAAAGCCAAATTCGACATCGAGCTGGATGGGTTGGATTGGTAGCCCTCCTAGACCTGCTCTTCGACGAACGCCAAAAACCGCTTCATCCCCTCCCGCATCCTATCGTCCAAGCGGTAGCGGATGCACTGCGTAAAGTACTCCTCCAACGAAAAGGAGGGGTGCGGGCTGGATAACAATAGTTGCAGCTCGGGCAGGTGAGATAGGCCGTCGGTAAGCGCAGCGTTGAAGCGCTCGATAAAGGTCGGCTTCAGCGGCTTTACGAGCTACCCAGGCGGCGAATACGAAAGGCAGGCCCGTAATGCGCTTTCCAGGCTTCCCCCAGGTCGTAAGTCGTAGGTGAAGCGTTCCTCTAGCCCGATCGCCCGATCGCCGATCACCAGCCCCCCGACCGTACCGCCGATACGCTCGATGTACCCTTCCTCGGCCTGCAACAGCTGTACGTCTTTCCGCCAGTACTCTTGCAAAAGAAGGCGGGTCAGCATCACCGAAGTACGGCTATGATGATCCAGGTAGATGGCCGTCATTTCCTCCAAAGGCACGTCGCCGTAAATAGCCACCGTAGCCACCTTACCGTCACAGCCGATACAGTAGTCACTGATCACGTGCGCCTCCGGCAACTCCGGGATGACGGCTACGGGCACCAGCGCGATGTCGGCTTCCCCGGCCATCAAACGACGGGCGCACTCGCTCGGGATGGCCAGGTCCATCCGCAGTTCTTCCTGCAAACCGGAGCGGACGAGCCCGTACAGGAGCGGCTTCGTATTGAGGTAAGAGACAGCCACGACGCGCTTTTGCGCCGTATCGATCTGGCCCGGCGAAGTAGGGGTGACGACGGTGCTTACCATTTTTTCGGAGGCTTCTACTTCGGGCAGGTGGCTGCGGTCGTTCTTACGGTCGAACGTCCACTGACCGTCGCCCCGCAGAGTGGCGCGCCACACGCCGGTGTTGCTGTGTACGTGTTCGTTCATGCAATCAACCGTCTTACCCATCATGAGCGTGACCAAGGCGCACATCGCGCGCCCGTGGCAACAAATGAGGAAGCAGTTCTTCCTCGCGGGTGGCCAGGTGGTCGATGAAGCGTTGGAGCCGGTCGCCCAGTTCGCGGGCGCTCTCCCCCCCACCGATTCGGCCGTCGATCTCGCCGAGGCCCCAACCGTCTTTGATGCGGCGGTACTCCTCGATGCTTTCCGGCGTGCCTTTCTTCCCTTCGTGGGTGCCCCAGCTCATTTCGTTGATCTCCGGGTGCTTTTCCCAGGGTATGCCGGCGGTAATGAAACCTTCCACCGTTTCCCAGGTGCGTTTGAGGCCGCTCGTCAGTACCACCTCGAAGGGTACGTCTTTATAGGCCTCGTAAAGGAGCCGCGCCTGCTCGCGCCCGGTAGCGTTGAGGCTGGAATCGACCCCGCTCCCCTGTACGATTCTTTCCAGGTTAAAGCGCGTCTGCCCGTGGCGGACGATGTATACCGTTTTCATAAACTAGTGATTAGGGGCGGTGAGTACGCAGCTTATTTGCTTACCGGCAGCGCGGTGTAGCCACGGTACTGTTTGTCGTCGGCGAATTCCACGTCCTTATAGTCTTTGACTACCTCATAAAGCGTCCCCCGCTCGATCGGGTGGCGGCCTACGGAGCGGATCATTTTTACGAGGTCTTCCGTACTCATGGCGGGGTGCTGCTCGGCACCGGCCATGGAGTAGATCTTGGTGGTGTCGTCGATCGTGCCGTCGATGTCGTCTACCCCGAAGGCGAGGCTCAACTGCGCCGTCGTGCGCCCGATCATCGGCCAGTAGGCTTTAACGTGGTCGAAGTTATCCAGGTAGATGCGGCTGATCGCGTAGTTACGCAAGTCTTCCACCACCGAGCTTTCCGGCAGGTGGCTCAACTCGTTATTCTGGTTGCGGAACTTTAGCGGGATGAACGTTTGGAAGCCCCCCGTCTTATCCTGCAGCGCCCGCAGCTTTTCGAGGTGGTCGACGCGGTGGCGGTACTCCTCCACGTGGCCGTAAAGCATGGTGGCGTTGGAGCGCATCCCCAGCTCGTGCCAGATCTCATGGATGCGCAACCACTGCTCGCCGCTACACTTGCCGCCGGCGATCTGGTCGCGCACTTCGGGGTGGAAGATCTCCGCGCCGCCCCCGGGCATGGATTGCAGGCCCGCCGCTTTCATGCGCGCCATGCCTTCCTCGTAGCTGATCTTAGCTTTTTTGAAAATGTAGTGGTACTCCACCGGCGTGAGTGCCTTTACGTGCAGATCCGGCCGGTGCGCGCGGATGCTACGAAATAGTTCTTCGTAAAAAGGCACGTCGTATTGCGGCAGTACCCCACCGACGATGTGCACCTCCGTGACCGGCTGCTCGTCGTAGGAGCGCACGATTTCCATCAGGTCCTCAAGCGTATACTCCCAACCATCTTCCCGCTTCTTGATCTTCCGGCTGTAGCTGCAGAACGTACAGGTGTAAAGACACACGTTCGTCGGCTCCATGTGGAAGTTGCGGTTAAAATAGGTCGCATCGCCGTGCTTGGCTTCCCGGGCGTGGTTGGCCAGCGCGCCCAGATAACCCAACGGTCCTTTTTCGTAAAGGGTCAGGCCCTCCGCTTCGGAGATGCGCTTGCCGGCGTGTACTTTCTCGGCGATAGCGCGCAGGGCGGGGGCCAGCGTAGGATCGCGCAAAACGGTAGGTAAGGAAGGAGCGGTCATGCAGGTGGTGTTATGCCAATAGAACACCTATCTAAACTTTCAGTTTTTTCTGAAAGTAATTATTTTTGCGAGTCCGCAGGTGCATGGCTTGGGTGGATACAGAGCGAGGTTTAGTCCGCCACCCCCAATACTTCCCAGATCAAACGATCCGCGGCGGGGCTTACCACTTGCCGACAGTTCAGTGTATAGTCCTGGCCTCTCACCCACGTGAAGGCAGCGCGCACCCGGGCCGGCAGATACAGTACCCGCATCCCCTTTTCGGTAGCCAGTTGCAGCTGACCGTCCGGGCTCAGGTCGTCGAGCGTTCCGCTAAGGGTGATGTCCAGTTCCGCCTCCTTTACCATCCCCGGCGAAAGGGGGTTCACCTCTTTCCCCTGCTCCTTACTTCCAATATCTGCACCTGCGTTTCTCGCCCTATTATCGTATAAATGGTGTGCGCGATAACGAAACGGGGGCGCGCCCGGCCGATCGGACCATTCGGGTGCCCGGGCCGTGCGTGCGAGCATCGCTTGTAGGGCCGGGCAATCACGGGCTAGCAGTACGGATAGGCTATCGACTAAAGCCCCCCCCTCTTCGGGCTCGAGCACGTCCAGTTCGAAACGCTCCTCGACGTCCTCCAGACAGTCCCGGGCCGCCACGCGCAGCGAGTGTAACGTATCGGCGGTGATGCAGGTACACAATTGCTGCGTAAGACGGGCTTCGGTTGCCGCCTGCCCCCACGCCAGGCAGGGAAACAGCAGTGGCAAAACCCAACTTATTGCTCTCGTACCAGCCATTTGACCCGCATTGACGCGCTCTGTCCGGGGTCCAAGATATAACGGCCTCCGTGGAGTTCGAATTCGGCGAAGCCCCGGCCGGGTGAGAGGTAAACCTCCAGCGGCGCCTGACCCGGTACGGTCTGATTGCGTGCGGTGATCAAGGTCTGTTTCGTGAACAGCAGGCCATTGTTGTAATAGTGGACGGCCGTATCGCTCAGCGAGGCAAAGATCTTGGTCTTATCCGGCACCTGATCGTCGAGGCGGATCGTACCGACGCCCTCCGTATCTACGGTGGTATACAGCTCTTCCTGATTGGACCAGATCGTATCCCCCACCGGGAACTCGATCCGCCCGGAGTAGGGGATCCGCGTAACCTCCCAGGCACCGACGCTCGCCGAAGTACTGCCTTCGTTCTTTACCCGGTACCGCAGGCCGATCTCGCCGCTCGGGCCGATCTCGACGCGCTTTTCCATCCGTAGCTCCGAGGCCGTATCGACTTCGCTGGTGAAGATGTAGACGTTGTCGCGCATCTTGGTGACCGAGTACGGCTCACTGTCGAAAGCCGGCGGCGGGGGCCACTTCCAGTCTTCCTGCGGCCCGGTCCACACCGTGCTCCCGAACTGGAAGCCGGCGGAGTCTCGCTCGGTCCGGAGCACTTCCCGGCCCTTGTACTTGAGGGAGGTGATGCGCGCGCCATAGTCGGGGTCGACGGTTATACTTACGTCGGCCTGGGTGAGCGTAACCGGCGCCGTGGGTACCGCCGTCGCCGTCTGCTCGCTACTGCCGGCGGGCGGTTCGCCACAGCCGGTCAGTAGCGTGAGCAGAAGCAGTAAGGTCAAGTAGCCGGGTAGCGGTGACTCGATCGGGGCCGTCATTTAGATGCCCATTTCAGCGCGGCCCGCGTCCAGGATCTTGCGAACCTCGGCCGCGTCGGCGCCCTGGGCGTATACCCGTAGCACCGGTTCGGTGCCGGATGGGCGGACCATGAGCCACTTATCGTCGCCGTCCAGGTAGAATTTCGTTCCGTCCGTGTGGGCGACGTCGGTAACCTGGTAGGGTCCGACTTTTTTGAAGGGATTTTCCTTGGCCTGCTTGACGATCTCCCACTTGCGGTCGTTTTCGACGTGTACGTCATCGCGGTTGCAGTCGAAGGAGCCGACTTTGGCGTAGAGCTCATCGATGAGGTCGGTGAGTGACTTGCCCGTTTTGGCCATGTATTCGGCGATCATCAGTCCGATCCAGATGCCGTCCCGCTCGGGGATGTGACCGCTTACGGCCAGCCCGCCCGATTCTTCGCCGCCGACGATCACGTCGCGCTCGGCCATGATCTCGGCAATGTACTTGAAGCCGATCTTCGTGACTTCGTACTTGAGGCCGTACATATCGGCCAGCTTCTTCATCTTATCGGTTACGGAGAAGGTGATGATCACGTCGCCATCCTTCTTTTCCTTGTACTCGTATTGGTACATGAGTAACAGGAGCAGAATGTGGTGGCTGTCTACGAACTCCCCGTTAGCGTCAAATAGCCCGATGCGGTCGGCGTCGCCGTCGTTGGCGATACCGAGGTCGAGGCCGTCGTCGTTCTTGATGGCTTCGGCCATCTCGGTCAGGTTCCGCCCGATCGGCTCGGGGGCCTGCCCGTCGAAGCCGGGGTTGATCTCGCAGTGGAGGTGGGTAGCGCCGGGGAGTAACTTTTTCATCGCCCCCTGGCCGGCGCCGTACATCGCGTCGTAGGCAATTCCGAGCCCGGAGTTGCGGATGAGCTCCATGTCGAAATTGGCGTTGACGTGGTCGATATAGATCGTTTCGAAGTCGTGCTCCTCGATCAGGCCCTGCTCCTTGAGTTCTTCGTAGGTAGGCAGGTCGGTGGGTACCGCGTCGGGGATGAGGTTCTCCACCGCGGTAACGTCAGCCGGCACGGAAGGGCCGCCGAGCTTTGACTTCAGTTTGTAGCCGTTGTAGTCCGGCGGGTTGTGGCTGGCGGTGATGACGACGCCGAGGTCGGCCTGCGTTTTTACCACTCCCAGGGAGACCATCGGGGTGGAGATATAGTCAGGGGCGACGAGGCTCGTAATGCCGTGTTTTCCTAGTACCCGGGCGGTAGCCTCGGTAAACATTTTTCCACCGAAACGGCAGTCGTAGCCGATGACTACGCGCTTTCCGCCTTGTTCTTTCAGCCACTGGGCGGTGCCTTCGGCGACCCGCATTACGTTATCTACGGTGTATTCGCGGGCGATGATGGCGCGCCAGCCGTCGGTACCAAATTTAATCTTTACTGGGTTCATAGTTCGTGGGTAGTTTTTGGTCGTACCTAGATAATAAGGTACCTAGTAGTAAACATTTATTACGGGCGAGGTTCGCCGGGCGTATCAGCGTAGTACGTCAGGCATCTGCTTGGAAGCGTTACGCATTTCCCAGTGGCTTGCTACTCCGGTGGAAAGTGCGGCAAATGTACTTTAATCCAACATTACGTGCGAATCTACTTTTGGCGTAGCGGTGCGGCCGGCCGGCCGAACCGATCGGTGTTTAACGGTGGAGTACCTTAGCGGCCATGCCCATTTTACAAGGCTTTATAACGGGTACGGTGGTCGGCTTATTCATCACCCTCATCCCCGGCATGCTGAACCTTCAGGTCGTCTCCACGGCAGTCCGCATCGGGCGGCGCGGGGCCATCCGTTTTTCGTGGGGTTTGATTTTGGTAATCGGCCTGCAGGCCGTGCTGGCCGTAGCGTTCGCTAACTGGATGGCGCGCCACCCGCAGATCCTGACTTCCATCGAGCAGTGGGGGGTGCTGATGCTCTTTCTGCTGGGTGTCGGCTTCACGATAAAGGGGTACCGTACGCGTAAGGCCGGGCTCGGGCGCCCTTACCGCGGCGGGCCTTTTTGGCGGGGGGTAATGATGAGCGCGATGAACGTCATGAATATTCCGCTCCTCCTGGCCATAGCGGGCTTTTCCATTGCCCGGGGCTGGCTTCCGGAGGGGATACCACCCCGTATTGCTTTCGTGCCCGGGGTAATGAGCGGGGCCTTTCTCTCCTTTTACGGCTACGTTCGTACGGCCCCCTGGATCCACCAGCACGCGGACTACCTGACCCGCAATATCTACTTCATCCTCGGCGGGCTGCTCTTCCTACTGGCGGTGGTGCAGGGGATTTCGGTGGTGGAGTTTTAGCCGCGCTTTTAGAGACCGATAAAGCTAGAACTGCTCGATAAGCCGAACCGTAGCGTCGTGCCCGTGGCGCTTAGCGATCGACAGGGCGGTCTCGCCGCCGGAGTTCTTTATTCCCGGGTCCGCACCGGAATCTAATAGTAGCTTGACGGCGATGTCGTACCCCCGTTCCGCGGCATCCATCAACGGCGTCCAGTTCTCGGTGGTGATGGTAGAATAGTCTTCCTGCCCGAGTTCGTTCAGGTAGGTTTTCCCCCTCAATGCACCGGCGGGTACAACGAAGGTGACCCGCGTACCGCCTTCATCCAGATCGGCCCGCCGTTTGATCTGCGCGATCAGGGGGTCGGCACTGTGGCTACGTACCGAGCGTAAGACGGCCGGTCTACGCAGGTAGTAAAGGATCTGGTGGGCACCGTTATCGAAATTCATTGGATACACACTACTCGTGATGTTGCGGTCGCCAAGGATGTTCTTCGCCTTCACCATACCCGCCCAGGAGGGCCACTCGGTTGCGGGGGCATCGAGCCGGTCGCCGTGCCCCGAATAGCCTACGGAGCTACGTTCTCTTCTTTGCGGCTTATTACAGTTACAATCTTGCGCATTCCCGTTCTGGGTTTGAGTAACGGGGGTCGGAACGGTATCCCGAGCGCGTGTTTGTGACCGTACGCGTGCCAGCTGAAGCAGTACCTCCGTTCGCTCACTTTCGATCCTACGCCGGGCGATCTCGATTTCCCGTCGCGCGCACGCCAGTTCACGCGCTGCGTTTTCCTGGGCCAATTTGGCCGCAACCATTTCTTGCGATGTACTTGTCGGTATGCGTTGTAACCGCTCAATTCGATCCGGTACCGTTGATTCTTCCCGTTGACCCTGTTGTACGCGGTCGTAGATCATCGCGACATCCCGCCCCGTAGGGCCTACGTATACGTTACCGTCCCTATCGACTAAGCGGGCTACCTCACCGATATCCGTAGCACTAGCCCCCAGTTGAGTGGACGAAATAGCCAACCAGGCAGTCATGCACAGGATGAAGCCGGTCATGATACCTTCCTGGAAGTTGGCTCCCGTCAAAGCCCCGCCGATCAACCGATTGATGCGGTACGCCAGGCCCTTGCCCGAGGAGCCGCGGGCGGCCATGGCCAAGCCCGGCGTACTTAGGTGCCTGGACTGCAATTCTACCAAGGTTTTGGCGTATCCGACCCGTTTACCAGTCGCCGCTACGGCCAGGTCATCGCAGGCGTGCTCGCGCTCCTCCCCTATCCGGTTGTTCATCCACCATACCCCCGGGTGGAAGAAGAAGAGAGTATTCACTAACCCCTGGATCAGGCCTACCAGATAATCGTGGCGGCGGATATGCGCCAATTCGTGGGCCAGAATGGCGATGACTTCACTTTGTCGCAATTCCTCGAGTAGGTGGACGGGGAAGACCACCGCCGGGCGTAGCCACCCTACCGTTAGCGGGCTGGCAACGCGGCTCGAAGTCACGTACCGCACGTGGCGGCGAACGTTAAGCTTCTCTTCCAAACCCTGAATGGCCTGCGCCCACCGGCCGGGGAAACGGGCGACGCCATAATGCTTTAACCGTTGCACGTAAGCCAGTTGACCGAGAAAACGCAGTTGCATGAGCAGCACGCCGAGTAACCATAAAGTGACAATCAGCGGTAAATGCTCGCCAAAGTAAGTCCGCATTTGACCGGGCCATCCGGTGGCTGGTGCCTCACGACCGTGCCCGCTAACCTTCCGTGCCTCCGCTACGCGTTCTCCGGTACCGGCTCCAAACGCCCGCGCGGGCTCTTCCACCGTAACCGTGCCTGCGTTCGTCGCTACCCGCTCCGGCGCGTAACTCGCGTACAACTGCGAAAAAGTAGCCACCGCCGTTATCAACAGGGAACCCAGAATACCCACCGAAACGAGGTACCTGGCTTGTGGTGAAAAACGGCGTAGCAGTACCAATAGTAGCCCGAGGAGAAGCGCAAAAGCCGCTCCCTGCCAGAGGGCGTGTACGAGCGTCCAGCCGACGGCGTGCGTAAGGGCGGGGGGGAGTAGGTTAGTAATCATCTTCGTCAGTATCTATTCGATTAAGAAAATCGCGGAGCTCGTCGATCTCCTGTTTGCTGGCGCGGCCATTCCCGAGCGCCCGCATAACCAAGCCGGTAGTCGAGCCCCCGAACGTGCGGTCGAGGAAGCTATCCAGCAAACTCTCCTGAATGGCGGCCCGCTCTACGGCGGCGGTATAAACGTGTTTGCGCCCGACGCTCTCGCGCGTTAGCAGCCCGCGCTCCAGCGCAATCTGCATGGTTTTCAGCACGGTAGTATATACGACGGGCTTATCCGCCTCGAGGATGCGGTGTATCTCACGGACGCTCATCGGGCCGCGCGACCAGAGCTCCTGCAAAATAGCCAGCTCGGCTTTGGTAGGTTGGAATTTAGGTTCTTGGGGCATGGTACGATTGCTTTCGTAGCAAAGGTACGATGCGTTTCGTATGTGCACAAGGCTTCGTACGAAGTATTTCGTAGATGGGGGGGTACAGGCCGTCTCCTCAAACTAATAATCGCCGTCTAGTCGGGCCGTCCCTACACTGGTCTTTTTACTACCCGCATCCGAAAGTCCGCACCTCTCGCTCCAACTCCACGCCGAACCGTTCCGCTACCGTAGCTTGTACGTCTTGGCTAAAAGCCAGCACTTCCTCCCCCGTTGCACCACCGTGGTTAACCATTACCAATGCCTGGCGGGCGTAAGTACCGACGGCTCCCTCCCTGGCGCCCTTCATCCCTGCCTTGTCGATCAGCCAACCCGCAGGTAGTTTGACGTGGGTCGGGTCGATGGGGTACGAAGGCACGTCCGGATGGTGTTCCCGAATTTTTTCCAGTACACTCAACTCCACGACGGGGTTCTTAAAAAAGCTGCCGCTGTTACCCAGGAAGAACCAATCTGGCAGCTTACTACGCCGAATGTTGGTGACGGCTAAGGCAACGTCTTGTGGCCGCGGGTCGGTGATCTCCAACCTGTCTAACTCGCCAGCGATGGCCCCATAAGTCGTATTGACGCAGTCGCCGGCACGCCGTAGCCGGAAGTCGACGGCCGTGATCAGAAACCTGCCCGGCTCCCGTTTGAAGCGGCTGTCGCGGTAACCGAATTCGCAGGCTTCGGGGGAAAGCGCCCGGGCACCGTAGCCGTATTCCCAAACGTGGACGGTGTCGATGAGGGTGGAAACTTCCGCCCCGTACGCACCGATATTCTGGACCGGCGATGCGCCGACGGTACCGGGGATCAACACCAGGTTCTCCATCCCGGCCAGGTTCTGATCCAGGGTATAGCGCACGAGTTGGTTCCAATCGACGCCGCCGCCGACCCTCAGGCTTACCTCGGAGCTCCCTTCCCGCAAAACGTGTACCCCACCGAGCAGAACGTGCACCGTAAGACCGGGTACGATAGCGCGCAGTAAAAGGTTACTCCCCCCCCCGAGCACGAGTTCGGGTGCTTGCCGGAAGGCTGCCCCCGTCAATTGGGCGGTATCGGTCAGGGGTAAATACCGCTCGGCGGTGGCGGGTAGGCCGAAGGTGTTGAGTGACTGAAGGGAGACGTTGGTCCGTATCATTCCGGGATCGGCTCGAATTGCAGGCGCGCGAGGGCGGAGTAGGCTCCGCCGGGGATGTTGCTGAGCTCGTCGTGGGTGCCGGATTCGACGATCTGGCCGTTTTCGATGACGTAAATCCGGTCCACTTCACGGATCGTCGCCAGGCGGTGGGCGATGATGATGCTCGTACGACCTTCCATCAGGCGGTTCAGGGCATCCTGTACGACCCGTTCGCTTTCCGCATCCAGGCTCGACGTCGCTTCGTCCAGTAGTAAAATAGCGGGGTCCTTCAGGATGGCTCGCGCAATGGCGATCCGTTGGCGCTGCCCGCCGGATAGTTGGATGCCGCGGTCACCGACGACCGTTGCGAACCCGTCGGGGAACTTTTCGATAAAGTCCAGCGCATTCGCCTTACGAGCGGCTTCACGAATGGCATCTTCCGTAGCGGCGAGGTCACCGTAGGCAATGTTCTCCCTGATCGTACCACCGAACAGGAGTACTTCCTGGGGCACGAGCGCCAAACTATCCCGGAACCCCCGTAAGTCGTACGATTCCACGTCCTTGCCACCCACGGTGATGCGGCCACTCGTAAGGGGGTAGAAACGCAGGAGTAGTTTTACAATGGTCGACTTACCACTACCGCTGGCACCTACCAGGGCCACTTTCTGACCTGGCTCTACGGTGAGGGATATAGATTTAAGCACCTCTACGTCTGGGCGCGTGGGGTAGTAGAAGCGCACGTTATCGTAGCGGATGGCGCCTCGCTTAGTAATGTCTTTCGGTAAGGACGCAGGCCGGTCCGTTACCGGTCCAGCATTCGGTTGAGATGCGAGACTGGGCTCAACCTCCTCGCTTTCCAGGATGTCGATCACCCTATCGGAAGCTCCGAGGGCGGATAGGATCTCCGTGTAGAAGTTCCCTAAACTAGCAATCGAACCACCGATCAAGGCGACGAAGATGACGAAACTGAACAGGTCGCCTTCCGGCAAGGTACCGGCCTGCACCAGCAGGATAGCACGGTACATGATATAGAAAAGCGCGCCGAACATCACCGTCACGATAAAGGCGGAGAAAAGGCCGCGCGCCGAGGCGGTCTTGAGCGAGATGCGAACCGTCTCGTCGATGCTCTTCGTGTAACGGGCCAACTCGAAAGGTTCGTTCGTATAGGCTTTTACGGTATTGATGGATTGCAAGCTCTCTTCTACGATGACGTTGGACTGTGCGAGTTGCTCCTGCCGCGCCTTCGTCATCTTCCTCACGTAGCGCCCGAAGAACATCGCCGCTATCACTACCACCGGAAAAATAGCCAGACTTACTAAAGCCAGGCTAGGCAGCATCACGAGAATAAAGGCTACTGCCCCCGTCAGTATGATCGTCTGACGCAGGAACTCGGCCAGCGTCAGCGCGAACAAGCCCTGCAACTGAGTGATGTCATTGGTGATCCGACTGGTCAGCTCCCCTACCCGGTTGCTTTCGAAGAACGGTACTCGTAGGTGTAGGATCTTACTAAAGAGGTCCGTCCGCAGTGAGCCCATGGCTTTTTCACTGACTTCGGCCTGCAACCGTACGCGCAAAAAGCTCAAGGGCGCCTGTAAGATCAGCAGCCCGGTTAAGATCGCGAAGATCTCCCCGACGCTCAGGTCGTACCGACCCTTACCATTCAGCACGTTGATGGCTTCCCCCGGTAATTGCATGATGACCAGAAAGACCAGGGAGCTGACTACCAAGATCAGAAAACTCAGCAAGAACTTCCACCGATAACGGCGGACGTACTCAAAGATCCGGTACGAACGATTGAATTGTTCCTTCTTCGTGCGGCCCGATTCCGGGCGGTCGGTCGTGTCCTTTGGTTTCGGCATATGCGTTAGAGAACGTAAAGGAAGCACAAAGGCTGGGGTTCGACCCACCCCGATCCGCTTCCCCGAAGGAATTTGACCCTAATTTCACGTTGAACACCCATCACCCCAGCTAATTCTTCGATTTATAGCTGGGCAGCCCATCGGTAAAATAGCCGGCCGCGATGAAATGTAACCACCCCCGGGCAAGTTATAGCCTTGCCTTTTTAACAGCTCCGACTATCTCACGACCCCACAACAACTCAAACCAGCATGCGCTCAATCTATCCCACCCTTTTAGCCCTTACCGCATTTATAGGGCTACCGAACGCTACCCAGGCACAAATAGAAATTGGCTTGAAGGCGGGCGCGGCTATGTATAGCGGTGACCTCAGCGCCAGCGCCACCCGCATATATCAGGATGCTAACTTTAGCGGCGGGGCCTATCTACGCTACCGCCCCATCCCCCGCATCGGCATCCGCATCAACGGTAACTTCGGCAAGTTATCCAGTGATAGAATGGCTCGCATGCCGGATGAGGACGGCCGTAGTGTACTCGTTCTCCAGTCGTTTCAAAGTAAACTGACCGAATTCAACCTGCTGGCGGAGATCGACCTTTTCTACCTCGGTGACCCGGAGGCCAACTACTTCGCCCCTTATCTATTCGGCGGGGTAGGCGTTTTCAGCTTCGACCCCAAGGCGCCCGATCAGGATGGCAACCTGGTAAGCCTACAACCTCTGCGTACGGAGGGTCAGGGCCTGGCGCAGATCAACCCCCGTTACGCGGCCGCCCCGTATAACCTGACCGAAGTAGTCGGCATAGTGGGCGGCGGTATCCGTCTGCGTTTCGCCGAGCGCTTCGTTGTCGGCCTCGAGCTGGGGGGGCGCATTACGGGTACGGACTACATCGACGACATCGGCGGCACCCTCGTGAACTACCGGGATATTCTCGGCGGTCAGGAAGGTTCCCAGGCGGCCTTCTTCTCCAACCCGGCGGTCGACAACCCCACGCAGGTAACCAACCTTGAATACACCCGCGGTGGAAATAATCCGGACTGGTACTTCGTCGGCGGCCTCACCTTCGGCATTACCATCGGCGAGGGTGGCCGTGGTAAAGGCTGCTACAACTTCTAGTAGCCGCTGGTCATCGTTCACTCGAGCAGGAGGCAAAGCCCCGGTGCGCGCTAGAAGTCCGGGTTGTTGTCGATGCCCCCCCCACCGAAGGGATCGTCCGGCAGTACGTCGTTAGTGCCTTCGTCTTCCTCGAAAACGTCATCGTTACTACCGGCGTAGGCCTGGCAATCCAACTCGATGCCCAACTCGCCGCGGGGGCGGAAAAAGGCCTGCTGGGTATCCCAACGAACGTCCTCGTCTTTCTGCGCCGCAGCCACGAACCCCCGGAAGAATGGTTTGGCCATGTGCGACCCACCGCCGAGGCCGAGAGACCGGAAGCGAATCCAGCGGTTATCGCCCCCTACCCAGGTGCCGACCACCAGTTCGGGCGTAATGCCCATGTACCAGCCGTCCGTCTGGTCGTTCGTCGTACCGGTCTTGCCGCCGACCGGTCCTTTCACACCCCGCAGATTGCCCACTGAAGCTTGCTGCAGCATCCGCACCATCGTATAGTTAGCTGCCGGGCTGAGCGCTTGGCGGTCATCGGGGATGTATTCGTAGATCACCCGCCCCGTACGATCGACGATCTTCGTCAGGAAGATGGGGCGATTAAATTTACCGTTGTTGCCGAAGGTGGTATACGCCCCCGTCATCTGCTGTACGGTAAGGTCGACCGAGCCCAGCGCAATGGACGGGACGGCGGGGATCTCCTCCTTAGGTATGCCCATATTGGCCACCATATTTCGCACGGGCTCCGGGGAGCCCAGCTCCTGCATCAGGTAGGCGGATACGGAGTTGACGGACCGCTTCAGGCCGGTGTACAAATTCATAAATTCCCCCGAGTAACGGCCGGTGGAGTTCCGCGGCGTCCAGGGTTTGGTCATGTAGAAGCTCCCGTCCCCCGGGGCGATGGTTACCGGCTGGTCGAGTACTTCGAAGCAGGGGCTGATACCGCGCAGATCGATGGAAGCCGCGTAGATAAAGGGCTTAAAGGTCGAGCCGACCTGTCGTTTGGTGGTTACGTGATCGAATTGAAACCACTTGAAGTTGCTGCCGCCGACCCAGGTACGGACGAAGCCGGTAGTCGGCTCTACCGACATGCTGCCGATCTGTAAGATCATCTTGTGGTAGCGAAGGCTGTCGAGCGGCGTCATTACGGTATCGGTCTCCATACTCGCCCGGTCGTAGGTGAACACCCGCATTTCGGTTTCCGTATCGAAGTCTTTCTTGACGTCCCGTTGCAGTTCATCCCAGGCGGTGCGTAGCTCGGCGAATTCGTCCATTTTCATGACGCGGCGGTACTCCTGCGCCAGGGTTTTACTCACCAGCTTGCGGCTCACCAGCTTGCTGATCACCCCGCCGTCGCGTTCTTCCCTGATCATTCGATCTATCTCCCGGTCGTCGGCGTGAAAGGTCAGTTCGCTCTTCTGATTGATTCGCTGAATGATGGGGCTGAGGATGCCCCGGCGGTGGGCCTGGTAGCGGTCCGACAAACGTAAAGCCTTGTTGAAGTTAGCCTGCCGTATCTCTACCGGGATCTCGGTTTTGCTCGAAGGGCTTTCGTACGACCAGGGGTCTTCGTTACGCCAGTGGCGGAAAAATTCCTTTTGCAGCTCACGCATGTGTTTAACGGCTTCCGTTTCGGCGTGGCGCTGCATTCTGAGGTCGATGGTCGTATGTAGCGTCAGGCCATCCCGGTCGATATTGTACGCCTGCCCGCTGGCTTTGTGGTACTGCGGTTGGGCCAGGATCTGCTTGGCATGTTCTTTGAGCACCATGCGGAAGTAAGGGGCAATGCCGTCGTCGTGCTTCTGTAAGGAGTAGTTCACGCCTAAGGGAAGCTCCTTGACGCGGTTGAATTCCGCCTCGTCGATGAAACCGTTACGGACCATTTGCCCCAGTACGGTATTGCGGCGTTCGAGTACGAGCTCGGGCCGGCGGAGGGGGTTGTAGTAGGAAGCGTTCTTCAGCATCCCCACCAGCATGGCAGCTTCCTGTAGCTCCAATTCGGCCGGCGGCTTGCCGAAGTAGTTTTCCGAAGCCGCCCGGATGCCCTGGGCACCATTGATAAAATCGTAGCGGTTGAGGTACATCGCGATGATCTCCTGTTTGGTGTACTTCCGCTCCAGGCGTACGGCGATGATCCACTCCTTGAACTTCTCGAAGCCCCGCTCGATAATGTTACTCGCCGCCGGCCCGGTAAAGAGCAACTTCGCCAATTGCTGCGTGATGGTCGATCCGCCACCGCTATTCTCGCGGCCGAGGATGCCGGTGAAAACGACGGCGCGCGCGAGTGATTTGTAGTCGATGCCGCTGTGGCTGTAGTAACGTTCGTCTTCGGTAGCGACCAGGGCACGTTCCAGGTTGGGGCTCAGGTCGTCGAAGTCGATCATCACCCTGTTCTCGAGGTAGTAGCGGCCCAGGACGGATTCGTCGGTAGCCAGGATACGGCTGGCCTCGTTGTTTTTCGGGTTTTCCAGCTCCACTACGGAGGGGAGGTCGGTAAACCCGAGGCCGATAAAGAACAGGATAGCCAGGATCGGGATGGCAATTGCCAGGCGCCACAGCCATTTGATGGCGGTGCGGTGGCTTTCGTTCTGAATTCCGCCGGTGAAGAAGTTTGCAATCATAGACCTAGAAAAATTGATAGCTGGTGTGCAAGACTGAAAACGATGCGCCGGTAAAGTTCGGTATAAACTACCTGGCGCGGTTACCCGCTTATGATCCGTACCGAACGGATGGGTAGGCGTAGCCTCTAAGCCATCGACCGCACCACGCCCGCAATGATGCCGCAGGCTTCCCTGAGCTGCTCCTTGGAGATGACCAACGGCGGGGCAAAACGAATGATGTTACCGTGAGTGGGTTTTGCCAACAGGCCACCCTCCGCCAGCGCCAGGCAAAAGCGCCAGGCCGTTTCGCTATCCGGCGCGTCGTTGATGACCAATGCATTCAACAGCCCCTTACCGCGCACCAGCCTCAGCAAACCGGGGTAAGCATCCACCAACTTCTGCATCTCCTCGCGGAATAGCCGGCCAAGGTGCCGAGCATTCTGGATCAGGTGTTCGTCGCGCACGATCTCCAGGGCTTCCATCGCTACGGCACACGCGACCGGGTTACCCCCGAAGGTGGAGCCGTGCTGGCCGGGTCGGATGACGTCCATCACCGCAGCGTCAGCCAGTACGGCACTTACCGGGTAGACGCCACCGCTCAGGGCTTTGCCAAGGATGAGAATATCGGGCCGGATGTAAGTGGCGGCTTGGCGTTCGCAGTGGTGTTCGCAAGTACAATCGCCGCAGATGCGCAGTAACGCCCCGGTGCGGGCCACGCCGGTCTGTATCTCATCGGCAATAAACAGCGCCCCGGCCCGCTTGGCGGCCGCGGCCACGGCGCGGATGTAACCTTCTTCCGGAACGAATACGCCGGCCTCCCCCTGAATGGGCTCGACGAGTACGCCGGCAATCGTCTGGGGGTCGTCGGCCAGAGCGGCCTCCATGGCAGCGACGTCCCCGTAGGGTACGCTTACGAAGCCGGGCGTGTAGGGGCCGAAGTTGTCGCGAGCGCCGGCGTCGGAGGAGAAGGATATAATGGTCGTGGTGCGCCCGTGAAAGTTCTGCCCGCAAACGATGATGCGCGCTTGGTTAGCGGGGATGCCTTTGCGTTCGTACCCCCATTTACGGCAGAGCTTGATGGCCGTCTCCACGCCTTCCGCCCCGGTATTCATCGGCAAAACCTTATCGAACCCGAAATATTCCGTGACGTACTTCTCGTAGGGGCCGAGCCGGTCGTTGTGGAAGGCGCGGCTGGTAAGCGTCAGTTGGCGGCTCTGCTCTACCAGTTTATCCACGATCCGTGGGTGGCAGTGGCCCTGGTTGACGGCGGAGTAGGCGCTGAGGAAGTCGAAATACCGCTTTCCGTCCACATCCCAAACGTAACAACCACTACCCTCGGCCAGCACGACGGGCAAAGGATGGTAATTGTGCGCACCGTGCCGATCTTCGAGGGCAATGAATCGGTCGGCGGCGGGGGTAGTGATCGTTGACGTCATAAGGCGGTTGGAACGGGGGGGGAGGGCGGAGAAGAAAAAACCCCGGCTCGTAGTACGAACCAGGGTCTTTTTCATTGGGTGGAGAATACCGGAGTCGAACCGGTGACCTCTTGCATGCCATGCAAGCGCTCTAGCCAGCTGAGCTAATCCCCCATAGCGGCTGCAAAGATAGCAGGATAGCCGTAATTGTCCAAGCTAACTCTACGGCATGTTTTTGCAAATTTTTAACAGCGGGAGGGGTAACCTTGCCCGGCATGGCTACGTCTTATCAACCACACATCAATAGTACACTGCAAGCACTACGCTTCCAGGCGTTTCGGTTAACACCGTATTAACCGGCCCGTCATTCTGCGAGCGTTATATTTGCTACTGAAAATACTCGACATGAAACGTTTACTCCTACTTCTCCTTATGGCCTCGGCCACCACTTTCGGTCTTTACGCTCAGGAGGATGCTGATGCCACCACTCAAATGGCCGAGAACGCCGAAGCCGTCAGCGGCCCGCAAATGGCCTTCGAAACGATGGAACTCGACTACGGCACCATCGCTCAGGACAGTGAGCCCTTCCGCACTTTCTCCTTCAAAAATACCGGCACGGAACCCGTACTGATTATGAACGCCCGTGGCTCCTGTGGCTGTACCGTTCCCAGCTACTCGAAGGCACCGGTCGCGCCGGGCGAAACCAGTGAGATCAAGGTTCGCTACGACACCCACCGCATCGGTCAGTTCCGCAAGCGGGTTACGCTTACGACCAACGTACCCGGTGAGCCCATCGTACTGACTATCAAAGGCAAGGTCGAGGCGAAGCCCGCCGAGCCCGCCGCCGTCCCCGAAGGCGATAAAGGTATGTTCAAGAACGGAGGGAAGTAAATCACTTCGCGTCTTCCAAAAAAATAACGCCGTATCTCTGCAGAGAGGTACGGCGTTTTCGCATCCGCGCCCCAAGCGTCAGCCTATGATCCACCCCTACCGTTCAAGAAACCTCGTGGAATTGGGCCGACGGCTCGGTTTTTCGTTCAGCGAAGTAGATGACTTCGGGCTACTCAACCAGATCAACGAGTTCAAACTCTTTGGGGAAGGGAGCGACCGGAAGATCGAACGCGTCCTACGCCACCAGCACGGGCTGATGGATTTCGACATTGCCATCTTCGACTATAGCTACGCCCGGTGGTCGGGGGCGAACGGCGAATACGACAAACGCATCCACCAGACGGTTTTCTTCATCCAAAGCCAGCAACTCGGCTTACCGGAGATGTACCTGCGGCCGGAGACGCTACTACACAAGATCGGCGAGCTGATCGGCTTCCACGACATCGACTTCGTACGCTTCCCGAAGTTCTCCGGGCAGTACCGGCTTACGGGCGACGATGAGGAGTACATCCGCCACCATTTCAACGAAGACGTACTGAACTACTTCACCATCAACAAGGGGTGGACCGTCGAAGGGCTCGGCTTCTACCTATTGGTTTATCGGAAAGGCCAACTGATCCCCGGCGCACAGATCGAGGAGCTTTACCGGCAGGGGCAGGAGGTCTTTCAACTGCTTACTACGTCTTCGTAGTAGCCTACCCCCCCACCCTGCTGTTTACTCAGCACCCCGCACCTCGATTAGGCGCGGAATTGGTAGATGGCTAGCCCGCGCCCGTAAGTCACGCCAGCTGTTTCGTACGTTTCGCCTCTTTGCGCGCCTGCTTCGCGGCTTTTTTCGCGGCTTTCTTATCCGCCTTCGCCTGTTCCTCTTCCGACATCCGGTACCCCACCAAGTGCAGGTCGCTCAGCTCGCGCAGTACGATTGCGGCAGTAACGGAAGCCAGCAACGGGCCGACGACCGCCCCCAAAAACGGAATTTTCAGCAGCAGCAATAAGGGTAGCCCCAAGCCCAGGCAGATACCGATGTGGTGGCGGTAGAGATGGCGCCAACTCTGCTTGATACTAAGTTCGAACTGCTCGTTATAATTGTCCGCAATCGCGAAACCCAGGAAGGTCGCACTGAGGGCAATACCAAGGGGCCACCATAAGAACCCCGGTACGATCCCCTCCCCGATATTCAGCAGCACGCTTTCCGTAAGAGCGGAAAAAATGGAAACGACGATCATCCGCCGCTGCGCGCGCAAGAAGGGTTTGAAATTGTGGGCGTCCTCGATGTCCCGGTCGATGATGATCGCCAGACTGCGCCGCATAAAGTGGTAGATGATCACTTCCAACAAGATGAGGATCACCCATTTGAGCGCGCCATCCGACAGCGACTCGTAAGCGTCGAATACGAATTGCAGGAACACGCTTTCCGTGCTCATGAACAGCGACTGGATGGGCGCGTCCGCGTGAGACGACACGAAATCCACCACTTCCGCAATCATGTATAAACCGACGAGCACGGCCATCGTTACCAGGCCTCGCGCTACCCAGCCGTAATCCCGCAGGCCTTCCCACAGCCGGTGCCGCCACATAAAGCGCCACGCCCGCGGCAGAGCGAGCAACGTGTAGATCATTTCGTGCGTACCCCGCAATACCTTTTGAAAATATTTGCCCGGCATACGTTACTCCACGTTTTTTGCCCGGCAGCGAGCCAGTTCCTCTTCTGCGACGGAGAGGCGGCCTTTCAGCTCGGTGATCTCACCGCGCATGTCCGCCACGTTTTCAAAGGTGGTCTCCCTGTTTTCTACGCCGGAAGTCGGGGCCGGGTCGACCTGTGAACTGCCGGTGTCGCCGAGCCAGCCTTTGACCTTACCGATGGGGTCCTCGCCGTTATAGTAACTCGCGCCGATGAAGGCGAGGGGGAGGAAGATCAACAAGAAAATCAATAGGCGGCTGAAGGCGGTTAGTTTGGTGCGTGGCATAGCTGTTTGCGGGTACGTTATGGTGTAAAGAACGCCAGGAGTAAGCTAAAGGGTGTCTCCCTTTCTACCAAATCCGCCGGCTTTTCGACGGAGCCGGCCGGCGTAACAGCGCGTAGCCATATTTATACGCTTTACGAACCCGGCCCGGCCGTCCGCCGGTTAATATGGGTAACCTCTGATAGCCCGTAGGCTATTGGCTTTCACTACCTTAACCAACATATCATGTACAATCGAAAGACGCGTTACCGTTTTTACAGCCCGACTCAAGGGGGCGCCTTCTTCCAGTCGGAAGACGGTAAAGACGACGCTAAGCAGCCCGTCCGGGACCCGGATAAGAAGCACACCGATTCTCCGGACGCTACCGACGACGACCTGAAGAACGTAGATAAAAGCCACGGTGGTTACGGTGGCGGTAGCGGCTTCAGTAAGGACCGTACCTAAGCCACTTCTACCGGCCCGTTCGACGAGCCCGCTCCCCGAGCCCGGGGGCGGGCTCGTTGCGTTCCGGGTGTTTACCTTAGCTAAAATTTCAGTTATGGCAACCCCTACCGCACCGGACGGCCGCGCGCAGCTCCCCCCCGTCACCAACATCCAAATGGTCGACCTCAAGGCGCAGTACGAGGAAATGCAGGAGGAAGTCGATGCCGCGGTGCTGGACGTCATCCGTTCGGGTGCCTTCATCAACGGGCCGGCGGTCAAGGCTTTTCAGGCGGGTTTGGAAAACTATCTGGGTGCAAAGCACGTCATCCCCTGCGCCAATGGGACGGACGCGCTGCAGATATCCCTGATGGCCCTGGGTTTGCAGCCGGGGGATGAGGTGATCGTGCCGGCATTCACCTACGTCGCCTCCGCGGAGGTCATCGCCCTACTCCGCCTGCAGCCCGTTATGGTCGACGTCGACCCCCGCACCTTCAACATGCGCGCGGAGGATATGGAGGGCGCCATTACCGAACGCACGAAAGCCGTCATCCCCGTTCACCTTTATGGCCAGTCGTGCGATATGGAGGATATTTTGGCGAGTGCGCAGGTGCATGGATTGGACGTAGTAGAAGACAATGCCCAGGCGATCGGCGCTACCTATACCTTCTCTGACGGGCGGAAGGTGCGGACGGGAGCCCTCGGCAAGGTCGGTTGTACCAGCTTTTACCCCAGTAAGAACCTGGGCGCTTACGGCGACGGCGGGGCCATCAACACCGACGACGACGCACTGGCGGTTGCCCTGCGCATGGTGGCCAACCACGGCCAAAAACGACGGTACTATCACGACGTCGTCGGTTGTAATTCCAGGCTGGACTCCATCCAGGCGGCCATCCTCAACTGCAAACTCCCCCGCCTGGATGGCTACGGCCAGCGGCGCAACGAAGCCGCAGACTACTACGATGCGCACCTCCAAGATCTGGATGGCCTGCTCACCCCCAAACGGCAATCCAACTCGACCCACGTCTTTCACCAGTATACTTTACGGATCGACGGCGGGCGGCGCGACGCGCTGCAGGACCACCTCAAGCGGGCCGGCGTACCGAGTATGATCTACTACCCCGTCGCCCTCTACGATCAGGCGGCCTTTAAGGGTACCGCCGCTAATAAGATCGACTACCTGCCCAATACGGACCTACTGACGAAGGAGGTAATCTCGCTACCCATGCACAGCGAATTCGACGAAGCAACGCTGGACTACATCGCCAGTACCGTACGGAAATTTTGTTTCAAATAACTTCCAACAAATGGCCTTTTTAATAAACAAAAAGTTTAAAACTATCAACTAGCGGGTGCTCCGGCGCGTTTTCTTATTGCGACTTACGCTGAGAAAATCCCTTCCCTATGGCACTGCCGATCGTCCTTCAACAAGTTAATTCCACCATGCTGTCCGAGATGGGTTACCTGCGGGCGGCTGAGACGCTATTCGTCAAGTTCCGCAACAACAATGCGGTCTACGCTTACTTCAAAGTCCCCGCCGTTCACTGGCACCGCCTGCGGGCCGTTAACAGCGTCGGGCGCTACATGCAAAAGCACATCTTCAAGCAGTACCCCGCGGCGCGCATCAGTGAGGGGACGGCCGGAAAGAAGCCTGAGGAACAACTACGCTCGCGGGGGTAAGCCGTCTTCTTCCCTTGTTTTAAACTTTTTGTTGTTTTATTTCGGAACATCCCCGTTATTTGCTGCGTATTGTTTTAAAAGTGGTTCGTTTTAGCCTCTTCTCACTCAGCATACCAGCAAAATGTTTCAAAAAGCTATCCTTCACGTGGATATGGATGCGTTCTACGCCTCCGTGGAAGTGAAGAAAAACAGCCGCCTGGCCGGTCGCCCGCTCCTCATCGGCGGGGGCGGAGGGCGGGGGATCGTTACCTCCTGTAGTCACGAAGCCCGGCCGTTCGGCATCCACGTCGGCATGCCCATGTCGATCGCTCTGCGGCGCTGCCCCACCGCCAAAGTATTGCGGGGGGATTACGATGATTACGAGCGGCATTCCAACGTCATCACTGAGATCATCGCCGAGGAAGGCCCCGTCTTCGAAAAAGCGGCCCTCGATGAATTCTACCTGGATGTTTCCGGGATGGACAGATATATCGGTTGTCTCCAGTGGAGTAAGGAGTTGCGCCGGCGCATCCGCAAGGAAACCGGCCTACCCCTCTCCACTGGTTTGGCCGCTAACAAACTCGTCTCCAAGGTCCGCTCCGCCAACGCCCGGCCGAACGGCTCCGGCCACGTAGCGCGCGGGCGGGAAAAGGCCTACCTGGCCCCCTTACCCGTCATCCAACTCCCCTCGATCGGTAAAAAGACGGCTACTCGCCTGTGCCTGTTAGGCGTCCGCACGGTCCGCACGCTCAGCCACGTGCCGGCGGAGCTGCTCGAACGGGAGTTCGGTAAGCCCGGCCTGGAGTACCACCGCCGCGCCAACGGCATCGACCACCGCCCGGTCGTACCCTACGACAAACGCACCTTCCTTTCGGCGGAAAAGACCTTTCAGCAAGATACCATTGACGTAGAACTATTACGCCGGGAGCTACGCGACCTGACGATGGCCCTCTCCTTCAAGCTCCGGGCGGCCGATAAGCTGACGGCGGGGGTGACCGTCAAGATCCGGTATACCGACCAGAACACCTACACCCGTAAAAGCCGCATCCGCTTTACCGCCCACGACCAGCAACTATTGCCACTTACCGACCGCCTTTTCCGGGAGCTGTTCACCCGCCGGCAGCGCGTCCGCCGCATCGGGGTGCGCTTTGACCCCCTGGCAAACGGGCGTACCCAATTGGATCTGTTCGCGGATACCCGGGAGGATAGCCAACTACTACAAGCCCTCGACCGGGTTCGCCGACGGTTCGGTGCCGGGGTAGTGGGTAAAGCGTAACGGGTTGTAGTTGAACGTCCTTGGAATTGCGAGTTTGTGATGACACTACTAGATTAGCTCATTGCGTCAACCGAATAAGAGACCTACTGTAGGGTAACGTCCATCAAGTCACTTTGCCCGCGCAGTGGGGGCATCCCGGCGTAAGCTAAACCGAGTTCCAACCGGGCGTCGCCCGCCGGGAAGTGATCCGGAATGGTAAATCGTACCGTCCCGTTTACTTTACCCGCCGGGGCTATGGGGAAGTAGTACTTTTCACCGTTCTCCGGATAATGCACGGTGAGGAAGAGCGTAGCGGGCAAGCCCGCGCTCAGGTCCACGCTACCGATACCCGACCCCGCCGGAAGGCCGAAGTCAACGGTTGCCGCGTACTCCCTCCCGATTGCTAAGGCATTCGGTAAGCCGCTGAGGGTCAACTTCCCGCTCTTCAGCACCTGAAAGTTATCAACTCGCTTCAGTTTCATATCGCCGTCGAAAACGCGAAAAGGAGCGGCCCCGGTAGTTTTCCAATCTCTTTGGCCCATTACGAGCACGGGTTGGTTGTGGAACACCGAATCCCCCACCCATAGGTCATATTGATTGCGGCGGTACTCAACGTTGGTCATCGTCCAGGAGGGGCGGCCGGTGTAAAATTGGTAGAGGGAGGCCAGGCGGTAGCTGTTCTCCACCATGATGGGGAGGTCGCCGGCGCGCTCGGCGAGTCTTTCCGTCCAGGGCTGGTGGTCGAAGGGTTTCGTGAAGGGGAGTAGGTCGCGGGGGGCCATCAAGAGTAAGCGGGCTACGAGGAGGATGCCGAAAGTGACCCAGCCGAGCAGACGGGCACTCCTCCCCCACTCCGGGAAGCGATCGCGGATGGCTACGTAGAGCAGGTAGACGAGCGGAAAGCTGAGGACCGCCGTCCACTGTGCCTCGGTACTACCTTTGCTCGTCATGTACAGGAAGAAGCCCAGAAAGCCCAGTACCAGCCAGCGGTTAGCGATGACGAAGCGGTTACCCCGCCCGTCGTCACTGATGAAAGTACGTAGGTAGTACCATAGCAGAAGGGGGCTGAAAATCAACAACTGGTTGCCGACGTAGCTCAGGGTATACTTCAATTGGTAAGGGTCGTTCCGCCCCTGCAGATGATAGCGGAAGGAGGGGAAATCATGGGCGTACTGCCAGTAGAGGTGGGGGAGGTAGAGCGCCGCGCCGCCCAGTACGGCCACCCACGCGCCGGGCTGGCGGATCAACCACCAGGCGTGGGGCAGAACGGTAAAGAAGATGACCATCAGCCCGTGGTACTTCGACCACAAAAGACCGGCCATCAGCACGCCCCAGACCGCCCCGGTGCCGAGGGAGGGGGCCGCCAGAAAACGGCGGTAGGCCACCAGGTACCAAACGGTGAACAGAAGCAACGGCCCGTCCGGGGTAGCAATAAAGCCATAGACGTTCAGAAACGGTTGGGCGGCCACCAAAGCAGCCGCCAGTCGGAGGTGCTTGCCGCCTGGGCGCTCAAGGAGCTCCCAAAACCCCCAAAGCGTAAGGGCGGAGGCCAGTACGTGACCGAATCGTAGCCCGAGGGAACCCGGTAACCAGTCTTTACCGAGCTTAATTAGGACGGCCACGGCGGGCGGGTGGTCGTAGTACCCCCAATCGAGGTAGCGGGCGTACATCCAGTAGTAAGTCTCGTCGGCATCGAGCGGGGCGAAAGCCGCGGTAAGCAGGTTGAGCCCGACCCAGGCGACCAGTAGCCAAACGGTAGATATGGTCGCCCCGCGCCCCACTACTGCGTGCGGGAGATCAAGCGAAGTACGGACCGGTAGTCGTCGTCCGCCGCCCCGTCGAAATCGTAGTCGACCAGACCGGTCAGGACCAATCGATCCCCCGTCAGATCGTGTTTGTAATAGAGGGTGGTGTTGGGCTCGATGATGAGTAAGCTGTCATTGCCTTGCGTCTTCCACAGCCCGTTCGTAACGTCGGTCACCGTCCCGTCCGACAGAGTGTGGGTCCGGCGGTGCTTCCCGTCGGGCGTGAAGATGGTGCGGGCGGGGCGGACGCCGTAGCGCTTCTTCCAGTCCGCCTCCCGGATGGTTTGCCGGAAGCTCGTGTCGCGCCCTTCGTAAGAGGCGATCTCTACGTCGACTTCCACGGTCTCCCAGGTGCCGACCAGGGATTCGGAGATGTCGGCCTTGACTGCCGGGGAGCCGCCGCCCCCGGTGGAAGAGGTAGAGGAGTCGGTACAGGTAGTTAGTAGTGGAAGGCAGGTAAGCAGGAAGAAACAAGGAAAAACGCGCATAGTCGCCCAAAGGTAGCGCACGCCCACGAGCTTTAGCGCCTATTCCATAAACACGGAAGAAGATGCCCCCAGAGCTTCGGCGAAGCGAGCCCGATCGACGCCGGCTTCCCCGAAGCCGAGGTATTCCAGCAGGTGCTCGGTAGCCATGTTTCCGGTCAGGTCGTCTTTGGCCATCGGGCAACCACCGAAGCCCCGGATGGCCCCGTCGAAGCGCCGGCAACCGGCCCCGTAGGCAGCCTCTACCTTCTCGTGCCAGCTGGTGGGCGTCGTGTGTAGGTGCGCCCCGATCTCCAGGCCTGCGTAGCGGGGGATCAGGCTGCTGAACAGGTAACTGATACTGGCGGGGCTGCTTACGCCAACGGTATCACTCAGTTGGAAGATGTTGATGTCCAGCGCGGCGAGCTTACCGACCCATTCTTCCACAACCTCCACGTTCCAGGGGTCACCGTAGGGGTTGCCGAAACCCATACTGATGTAGAGCACCAATTGCTTACCGGCGGCGAGGACCATCTCCTGGATCTGCTTGACCCGATCCAGGCTTTCCTCCAGGGTGGCGTTGGTATTGCGTAACTGAAAGGTTTCGCTGATGCTGAAGGGGTAGCCCAGGTAGTCGATTTCCGGGTGGCGCAGGGCATCGTCGGCACCACGGCGGTTGGCCACGATGGCCAGGAGTTTCGTATTAGTCTGGCTCAAATCGAGGGCGGCCAGCACCTCGGCGGTATCCCGCATTTGGGGGATGGCCTTCGGGGAAACGAAGCTCCCGAAATCAAGGGTATCGAACCCGCAGGCCAGCAACCGTTGGAGGTAGGCGGCCTTAGCGGCGGTAGGGATGAATACGTGCCGCCCCTGCATGGCATCCCGGGGGCATTCGACAATTTTTATGGGCTCGGGCACGGTTAGCGGTGCGTTCTTAAGTTGACTGAGAGTAAAAAACGTTACGGGCGGTCAACACCCGGCCGGGGGTGGTAGTTTTGCACTTACCTATGCTAAAGAACGCCACCACCATTCGGGTCATCGGTTTTATCCTGTTTATGATCGGGCTCTTTACCCTCTTCATCAATATGGTGGGGGTAGACCTCTTTTTCTTAGACTGGCTTTACCGCTTTAACGTCTTTGTGTCTTTTGCCGTCCGCCTGGGCATGGTCGTCATCGGGTTAATTATGATTTACATCGGCAGTACGAACTGGGAACGGACGGAAGCTTGACGGTGAATTATCTGCCGAAGCGACGTTCTACCTTGCTACTTTCCTATAAACCTTGCACCTGCGTGCCCGGTAGGGCCGCCCGTTCAGGGCGACTCGCAGAAATAGACCCACATCTTGCCCCGTGCCGGGCCGCGACCTCGAGGTGCAACTCAAGCAGCGCCCGGGCGGTCGTATAATTCTCGCGCTTAAACCGTCGGTAAGCCTTGCTGATGCCGGCGTGGTTGAGCGTCCAGTCCCGAAAAAGATAGCCGTAGTAGCCGCCGCCGCGCTCGATCATGTTGCGGTCCGCGTACTTCTCGTAGCGCGTCCGGTAACCCTGGCCCCCTACGTAGCGAAGGCCATCGTACATCAGGCGCAAGTTGGAGCGCTGCTCGTAGTAGGCGACGTGGCCCAACTCGTGTAAAAAACACCCGATCTGGGCGGAATAGGGGTAGCGTCGAAAATCCGTCGGCTTGACCGTCACGTCATCGACGTAAATTTTGTAGAACCTGCCGTTGCGGGTAGGGGAGAAATTACCGGGCCGGGCGGCCATCGACGTTTTTAGGGGCTTGCGGACGATGCGGATGTCGAGCCCCTTCAACTCCGGGTAAAACGAAAGGGCGGCCAGTACCTTACCGCGGTATACGGCCGGGCAAGTCAGGGAAGCACCGTACTCCCGCTCCAGGCGTGGGAGGGCCGCCCTCACCTCCAGCGAATCTATACGCTCGCAGCCGTAACGGTAGTGCTCCAGCGGGTTGACGTAGCCTTCGCTCAACGGATAGGAGCGGCGGCTACAACCGAGTAGCGACAGGCCGATCGCAAAGAGCAAGGTGAGGCGTAGGGGCATTACCAGTAAAAGGTTCCCGATAAGGACGGTAAGAAGGGCAGCTGGTTCACCCGTTCGTTCGAGATTCGGTCGACGTAGAAGATATTTCGCCGATTGTAGGCATTCGTCACGGCCAGCGTCAGCTCGATACGGCTGCGGGCGCCGGTCGAGATCGTCCGCCGTAAACTCAGATCCAGCCGGTGGATCGCCGCCAGCCTTCCACCGTTTCGCTCGGGGCTGAGCAGTACCCCCAAAGAACCGTTACCGGTAAGGACGGGTGGAAGCACGGGGCTGGAGTCGAGGTCCGGCTCCTCGATGAAGCCCACCGTTTCGGTAAAGGGGAAGGGCGACCCGAAATTAAAACGAAAACTCGCCTGCCAGGCATTACCCGCCCCGAAGCTGCAAGAACCATAGGCATTGACGTTATGCCGCCGATCGAAACTCGTCGGGTAGGTCTGCTGTCCGTCATTACGCTCCACGAAGCCCAGCGTGTAGTTACCTGCCAGCAACAAACGACCGTTGCGGTATTCCACGGATACGTCCCCACCGTAGGCGGCCCCCTCCAGGGCCATAAAGTCGGGGTCGGAAGCCAGCAGCTTATTTCTATTAAGTTCGACTACCTGAGTGAAGCCCTTATAGTAGCCTTCCAGGTTTAGCGTGAGGGCGTCCGAGAGATCGACCTCTACCCCGGCAATTCCGTGGAGGGCGCGCTGAAGGTTATCGTCGGTGCGCTCCCCGTCCGCATTGAGGAGCGTCCCTTCGGGGCCGACGAGGAAGCCCTGGAAAAAGTTGATGACATCCAGGTCGTTCTGGGTTGAGATCAGGTTCTGGCTGTACAGCCCGCCCGCCGCCTTGAAGCGTAGCGTGGGGGAGGCATTGTACTTAACGCCGAAGCGGGGTTCCAGGCTGAAGGCGTTCTGGCTGGCGTAATATTGCACCCGCAAACCCGGCTCGACTATCAGGTTACCGATCTGCTTTTTGTACTGGGTGTACCCGTTAAGCTCGGTCGTAAAGTCGGCCTGCTCGAGCCTGATACCGACCGGATTTACGAAGGAGAAGTTGGTATTCAGGCCGTTGTAATCAAAGCCGTAGCGGAGCTCGCTGCCCTTACCGAAGTAGGTAAAATTGAGCTGCGCCACGTAGTTTTGAATCTCGCTGCTGCGCGGCGCGCCGCCCGCCTCTACCAATTCCACCAGGTAACCGGAGCCCGAGAGTATGCCATCGATGACCACGCTACTACTAGGGGGTACGACCTTGAAGCGAGCACCGCCGCCGCTATTGCTCCAATCGAGCCCCGCCACGGCGGGCACGTCGAAGGCATCCGTAAAGTTGAAGCCGAAAAGGTCGAATTTGGATCCACCGCCCCCGACGAAGCTGACTTTACCGTAGACGTCCCGGTAATCATACGGCAGGCCGACGTCCGCCGCTTCGGTGCCCCCTTCCAGGTTGAAGAAGTTATCCTGGATGGCGTAACCGTACAGACGGGGGCTGGTTTGCGGCAGTAAGCTCTGCTTGGCCGTCAGTAGGAAGCTGATGCTGCGGCCGGTCTTGGCATCCAGGGCCTTGATCGGCCCTTCGGCTAGGATCTTGGCCTGAAAGGGGCTGGCACTCACCAGGCCGCTAAAGTGCTTTTTGTCCCCCTCCCGCGTCTTAATGTCGACGATCGCCGAAACCCTGCCTCCATAGGTGGCATTGAAGCCGCCGGTATACACGTCGGCCGACCGGATGGCCTCCGTCTCGAACACGGAAAACAGGCCGATGGAGTGAAATGGATTATAGATCGTCATACCATCCATAATAATCTTATTCTGCACCGGGCTGCCGCCCCGGATGTAGAGCTGCCCGCCTTGGTCGCCGCTGCTTACCACCCCCGGGAGAACGCTCAGGTACTGGGCGATGTCCGGCTCCCCCCCGGTAGCTGCCAACGCCCGGATGTCTCGCCCGCTGACGGTCGATTTGGCCACCGCTACGTCCGACCGCGCACGTTCCTTGCGCGCGTTGACCGCCACGGTAGCGAGTTGCACCCCGGCGGACGGCAGGAGAATCCGCTGGTACTCGATCTCATTGGTCCGTTCTACGGTAATGGATCGACTCAGGCTATCGTAACCGACGTACCGAACCACCAGCTCGAAGGCGCCCGTCGGCAGATTAGCAAAACTGAAGAAGCCGTCGACGTCGGTGTTGGCACCCCGTTCGAGACCGGCCGGCCCCGACAGTTGCACGGTACCGAAAGCGATCGGTTCGCCGGACGTCAGGTCGTATACGTTACCGCGAATGGTGGCGGACTGGGCGGCCACGCCCGCGGCTGAGGCGAGTAGGAGGGACAGGTAGATTAGGCGCATATTACTTGAGCACTCCCGCCCCCTCGCGGTAAACCTCCGGCTGATCGCCCGTACAGATGATCACGGTACTCGGGTTCGAGCCCCCTACCCCACCGTCGATCACCGCGTCGACGAGCTTTCCGTAACGATCGTCGATGTCCTGCGGGTCGGTGTAGTATTCGACGACCTCATCATCGGCCTTTACGGAAGCCGTCAGGATCGGCCGGCCGAGCCCGCGGACGAGTGCGTCTACGATGTTGTTGTCGATGAGGCGTACCCCGATGGTTTCCTTGCGGTTTTTGAGAATTTTCGGCGTTTTGTTGTTCGAGTTCAGGATGAAGGTGAACGGCCCGGGCGTATTGTGCTTCATGACCCTGAACACATCGTTGCTGATTGTACGGGAATAATCCGTCACCTGCGAGATATCCTGGCAGATGAAACTGAACATGGCCTTGCTCGGGTCCATGCCCCGGATGCGGGCCACGCGCTCTACGGCGTTCTTATTGGTGATGTCGCAGCCGATGCCGTAGACCGTATCGGTGGGGTAGATGATCACCCCGCCGTCTTCGAGAATGTCGACCATTTGCTTAATGAGGCGGCCTTGTGGGTTGTCTGGGTTTATGGATACGAGCATGGGCGTTGGTTAATACCTTAAAGGATGGTTAGTTTTCATGGAGAGCGGGCAAGATAGTCGTTGCCTCCGAATTTTCAAGTGCCTTAGCTAGTTCGTCGGGGGCACCTTCGCCGTACCTTTGCCCCCCTATGCGTATCGCCTTCCTCGACAAAGCCGCTCACCCCTATCTCAAGAACGCATTGGTGCTGGAAGGCCACGAGGTCGATGAGCTGGATCATCTGACCCGGCCGGACGTACTCACCGCCCTGCAACTCTACGACGGCCTCATGCTACGCAGCCGCCTGACGGTGGACCGCGCGTTGATCGACGCCCTGCCGCCCCGCTTCAAGTTCATCGCCCGTTGGGGGGTTGGCACCGACCACATCGACCTGGGTTACGCCGCGAAAAAGAACATAAAGGTCTTCAATAGCCCCGAAGGAAGTAAGCACACCGTGGCCGAGCATACCGTAGGCATGCTACTGATGCTGCTCAACCACCTGGGGCGGGCCGACCGGCAGGTAAGGGGCGGGCAGTGGGTCCGCCGTGGCAATATCGGCACGGAACTGGGTGAGCTCACGGTCGGCCTCATCGGCTACGGCAACATGGGGCAGATGACCGCCCGGCGGCTGACCGGCTTCGGCTGCCAGGTGATCGCGCACGATAAGTTTCGGCGGGATTACGGGGATGAATACGCCGAGCCAGTCACGCTGAGAGAATTGCAGGACCGGGCCGACGTAGTGAGTCTGCATATCTATCTGGAAGGCAACCATCACTACGTCAACGCCGAGTGGCTGGACGCTCTCGCTAAGCCGGTCTACCTCATCAACACCGCCCGCGGCATGATCGTGGACACCGAAGCGCTGGTGGCGGCGATGGAAGCCGGCCGGGTTCTGGGGGCGGCCCTGGACGTACACGAGTACGAGGAACAGAGCTTCGTTCACCTCGAACCCGATCAGCTACCGGCACCTTTCCAATATTTACGCGCCAGTGAACGAACCGTGCTCACCCCCCACATAGCCGGGTGGAGCCAGGAGGCGGAAGAAGGGCACGCGCGAACGCTATTCCAAAAGATAACCACCGCCTTTCGCCCGCACCATTCATGATGGCCCGTACGTACAAAGTAAAAGAAGCCTTTTACACCCTCCAGGGGGAGGGCGCTCAGGCCGGGCGCGCCTCGGTATTCCTGCGCTTCACCGGTTGCAACCTATGGAGCGGCCGCGAGGAAGATCGCCACGCCGCCGTCTGCCGGTTTTGTGATACCGACTTCGTCGGCGTTGACGGACAGAATGGCGGGCGATACACGCAGGTGCAGTGTGCGGAACTAGTGCGAGCCCTTTGGCCGGGCGGGGGGAGGCCCTACGTAGTTTGTACGGGCGGGGAGCCACTGTTGCAACTGGACGGCCCCCTGATCGCCGCCCTGCGCGAACGCGGGTTCGAGGTTGCCGTGGAAACGAACGGTACCGTTCCGATCCCCCCCGGCATCGATTGGGTGTGCGTCAGCCCGAAGGCCAACGCCGGCCTCATCGTTACCCGGGGGGATGAGTTGAAACTGGTATACCCCCAGCCGGAAGCCGGGGCACGACCCGAACGCTTCGTCGACCTCGAATTCGATCACTTCTTCCTCCAACCGAAAGACGAGCCGGGGCAAGACCATACGGCTACGGTGGTACGCTACTGCATGGATAACCCGCAGTGGCGCATCAGCTTACAGACCCACAAGCTGATGGGAATCGATTAGCAGAGGGCCCCGCCCCGGTTACCTCTAAAGCTCCCGCACCCAAACGTTGCGGTAAGAGACCTCGTTGCTGTGATCCTGTAGCATGATCGGGCCGTCACCGTGGGCGGTATAGGTGTGCAGGCCGATGTAGGCGGTAGTACCCTTGATCTCCCAGTGGTTTTGTACCAGAACGCCGTTGTGGAAGACCGTGACGGTTGCCGGGCGGATCAGCATTCCGTCCTTGTTGAAGTGCGGCTTCATGAATACGATGTCGTAGGTATTCCACTCTCCCATCGGGCGGGTGGCGTTTACGAGTGGCGGGCTCTCTTTATAGATGCTACCCGCCTGCCCGTTGGTATAGGTATCGCTACCGTGGCTTTCCAGAACCTGTACTTCATAGTTGCCCATCAGGAATACACCGGAGTTGCCCCGGCCCTGGCCTTCTTTGTCGGGTTCGTTGGGGCTGCGCCACTCCACGTGTAACTGCACGTCGCCGAAATTGCGCCGGGTCTTGATCATGCCGCCACCCGGTTTGACGGTCAGGACGTCGTTGTCTACCACCCATTCGATGGGGCCTTCCCCCTCCTGGGTGACCCACTCGTCCGTCGCGCCGTCTTCCCCGAATAACACGATGGCATCGCTCGGGGGGGTGTTGACCGACTCGCCCGCTTCGATCTTGGGTGGGACGGGGGTGTAGAATTCGGTGGCTTCGGGGTCGGTGATCTGTGCGTTACAGGCACAGCAGATAAGTAGCGCCAAGGTGGCGAAAACGCTTTTCATAGCTGAGTGTTTTTTGGTGCGCTTAAGGTACAAGATTGTTGGCACCCGCGGAAAATCGTTCGCCGTTAACATCCCGAGAGTGCATCCGCTGCTTCCCACCACCGTCGGTGGCAGTCGTCCAGTAGGCTCAGATCCACGCGTTCGCCCACCATCGGGGAGATCACTACCCGGTCCGCATCCGCCGCCGTAATGCGCTCGACCGGCTCCGACCAGGCGTGGTTGCTTAAAGAGAACGCACCCCAGTGGATCGGGAGTAACTTGCTACCGCCTAGCTCCCGGTTCGCCTGTAATGCTTCCTCGGGCAGCATGTGCACGTTCTTCCAGCGCTTGTGGTACTGCCCGCAATCCAGCATCGTCAGGTCGAACGGCCCCAGGCGCTCACCGATCATCTTGAAGTGCCGGCCGTAACCGCTATCCCCCCCGAAGTAGAGCTTCGCCCCATCCGTAGTCGTAATAGCGAACCCACCCCACAACGATTTATTTCGCGTTCCGGGGGACCGCCCGCTGAAGTGCCGCGCGGGCGTACAGGTGAAGTGGCAGCCGACCAGGGTGGTACTCTCCCACCAGTCCAGCTCCGTTATCCGTTCGTCGGGGATGCCCCAGGCGCGTAGATGCGCCCCTACGCCAAGCGGCGTCAGAAAATGTTTGGTACGATCCTTAATGGCCATCAGTGTATCGTAGTCCAGGTGATCGTAGTGATCGTGAGAGTAGACGATAAGATCTATATCTCCTAACTCTTCGAGGGGGTGGTAATTCTTGTACGGGAAACGGTGCCCCAGGAAAGGTACCGGAGCCACCCAGTCGCCGAGCATCGGGTCCAGTAAGATGGTCCTACCCTTCACCTCCAGGCGCAGGGCGGAGTGCCCGTACCACGTTAGGTACTCCTTATTTAGCGCAGCCCGGATGGTATCGTTACCGACGGCAATCGGCAGGGGGCTATTCGGTTGGGTGTTTTTTGCCCTCAGGTAACCGTATAGGTCACCCAGCAGGCTGCGAAAGTCTTCCTGCAACCGCGTCTTATCGAGGTTTCTGAAAGCCCCCAGCCTCCAGGCTTTGGAAGCCTTGGTCCGTTTGTTCTTCATCATCCCCACGGTCGCTCCGAACTGTGGGTCTTTGCGCAACTTTCGTGCAACGTACCCGACGGGAAGCAACGCCAGACCGATCAGCCAATGGGGTTTCATGCGTGTCGAATTATTGAGAACACTAAGGGATCGGCTTGCTCGGGTACCGGCCATTCCGTAGCCGGCTTCATAACCACGCGAAAGCAGTCGGGGTCGGAATTTTACGAAAGGTATGGTGATGGGTCAACTCCCCCTTCGGGTTTACGTGAAAAACCCCCACCGTGCTGGAAATCGTATTCGCGGTCAGCAGCCACTCTCCGTCGGGCGAGAGGATAAGATCGCGCGGGTGGTCCCCCCCGCAGGGGATGCTTTCCAAAAAGCGCAGGCAGTTCGACCGACGATCCAGGCGTACGGAGTTAATGAGATTGAACTGCCGGTCCGTAGTGTAAACTACCCGCCCGTCGGCCGAAAAGCGAATGGCCGCACCCTTGGCTTCGGCTACCGCCTGGGCGGGGAGCAAATTCGTGCCGTGGATCGCCCCGGGCTGTAATTCACTCAGGTCGAGCAGGTGTACGTACCCTTTGCACTCGCCGTTGACGACCGCCACCCGCCCGGAAGGGTGTAAACTCAGGTGCCTGGGCCCGTGGTGCTCTTCAAAGTTAAAATCGTACTCCGGGGCGTAGCGGAACGTACCGTCCCCGGTTGCCAGTAAAGTTCGCAGTTTATCGGCGCCCAGATCGGTGATCAGCAGCCGGTTGGGTCGGGATAGATAAGTGGTACAGTGCGTGTGGCTCGCGTCCGAGCCGGCCGAAGCAAAGTCGAAGGTTTGCCGCACTTCGGACACACTTCCGTCCTTTCCTAACGGTAAGATCATTACCTGGCTGCTGGTGTAGCAGGTAACCACCAGCTCTTTGGGGGTCAGCGTGGCGTGGCAGGGGTGGTCGCCGGGGATGGCTACCCGGCAGATCTCCTTGAATTTCACCTGCTCCTTCTTACTGACTTGTACCCGAACTACACTGACGGCAGCCCCGGCCCCCTTTTCGAGCTCGTGTACCAGATATACCAAGCCGCGTACCACGTCGGAGACGACATAGCTCGGGTTATCCGCCGGGAAGTATCCTTTGAAGTTGAGCCGCCCGTCTTTCGGTGAAAAATCGTACAGGGAGATGCCCCGAGCGTTGCCGGGCGTCCCATCATCCATCCCTTGGGTGTATCCACCGATGACCAGCATAGAAAAGGCTTTATCTAGGAACCAGCCCCCGGGCCAACAATGTTCGCCCGAACTACCTAAAAGCCACCGTCGTCACCAAACATATCGGAAAGGATGTCGCGGAAGCTCAGCCCGTTCTGGATGGATTCCTTATTGAGCACCTCCGTTTCCGCCAGGCCGTGCAAAACGAGCTCCATGTAGAGGTAGCGCTCTTGCTCGGTCAGGTCCCTCTCGATCGTTCCCGTTACGAACTTGCGTAGGCCCGCCACGCCGTCCAGGGCGCTACGGTAGTCGGCGTTGGAGCCGTCGATCAATAACTCGGCAACGTTGCCACCGCTGAAGTAGGCCCGGATGATACCATAAGGGTCACTACCACTGCGGCCGTCCGCGCTCACCGCGTTCGGGTCGGGGAAGTGGGCGACAAAAGTTTCCTTGATCACTTTCCCGAGCAGGTTCATCGCTACCCCGTAGGCGCCTTCCTGCTCGCCTTCGTACACCAGTTCGACTTTACCGGTGATGGCCGGCACGACGCCCCAGAAGTCCGTGATCCGCGCCGTCGTGGTGGCGTCTCCGGCGAGCAGCGCCCGCCGCTCGGCGGTGGAGATCATGTTCTCGAGCGCACTGATACTGAGGCGGGCGGATACGCCGGATTTTTCGTCGACGTACTCGCTTTCCCGGGCCGCGAAAGAAAGCTGCTCGAGCATGGTTTGCAATAGGTCGTCCACGCTTACGCGGTCCGCCTGTTCCTTCACCAGGTCGGCTTCCTGCTTCGTGATGGCCTTGGCGATCTCTACCGTCTTAGGGTAATGCGTCAGGATCTGACTCTGGATGCGGTCTTTCAGTGGCGTAATGATGCTGCCCCTGTTGGTGTAATCCTCCGGGTTGGCCGTAAACAAAAACTGGATGTCCAGTGGTAGGCGCAGTTTGAATCCGCGGATCTGGATGTCCCCCTCCTGCAGGATGTTGAACAGCGACACCTGGATGCGCGCCTGCAGATCCGGTAATTCGTTGATGACGAACAGGCCCCGGTGGGCGCGGGGGACGAGACCGAAGTGAATGACGCGCTCGTCGGCATAAGTCAGCTTCTGGGTGGCGGCTTTGATGGGGTCGACGTCACCGATCAAATCGGCTACGCTCACGTCGGGGGTAGCTAGCTTTTCTACGTAGCGGTCTTCCCGGTGTACCCATTCGACGGGGGTATCGTCACCGTGTTCCTTAATGGTATCGATGGCGTAACGACTGATGGGTGCTAACGGGTCGTCATTGAGTTCGCTACCGGCGATGACGGGCATGTATTCGTCGAGCAGACCGACGAGGAGGCGGGCGATCCGCGTTTTGGCCTGCCCCCGTAGGCCGAGTAAGAGAATACTGTGGCGGCTAAGTATGGCCCGCTGCACGTCCGGCAACACCGTATCGTCGAATCCAATGATGCCGGGGAATACCTCTTCTTTTTGCTGTAACTTTTTGATCAGGTTCTCCCGCAGCTCTTGCTTTACACTGCGTGATTGGTAGCCCGACGCCTTAAGCGCGCCGAGAGTAGAAGGTTGATTGGTCATATCTGTTGCTTCGCAGGCCGTACCTGTTCGGGGGGATTGAGGTAGGTAAACGGCCGGGCGCGTGGTTAGTTGCAGGCATTTTCACCGGCCCGCAGGCCAACTAACGCGCCCTTTTCGCCAGATACTTTATTTACGATGGCTAACGCATGACAAATAGACCAAATCCAGCAGGTTTAACCTATCTTTACCTATACTTTCGCAAACATTCAGGCTCAAATGGCCTTTGTTTGTTTTACAAAGCTAAAAACTAATTGCCCGCATGGTAACCACGCCCACCCTTACCCCCGTTGAAGAGCAATTGCAGCTCATTCGTCAAAGTGCGCGGGACTTCGCCGAGGCACACATCCGGCCCCATTTCATGGAGTGGGACGACCGGGAAACTTTTCCGCGCGACCTCTTTACCCTCATGGGGGAATACGGCTTTATGGGCGTCCTCGTCCCCGAAGAATACGGCGGTACGGGCCTCGGCTACGCCGAGTACATCACCATCATCGACGAGATCGCCCGCGTCTGTGGCTCTATCGGCCTCAGTGTAGCCGCTCACAACTCGCTCTGCACCAACCACATCCTGATGTTCGGTAACGACGAGCAACGACGCAAGTACCTGCCCAAGTTAGCGGGCGGCGAACACATCGGTGCCTGGGGGCTGACCGAACCCAATACCGGCTCCGACGCCGGGCGGATGCGTACCGTAGCCGTTAAGCAAGACGACGGCAGCTACGTCCTCAACGGCGCTAAGAACTTCATTACCCACGGTATTAGTGGCGACGTTGCCGTAGTCATCGTCCGCACCGGCGATCTACTGGATAGCCACGGCATGACCGCCTTCATCGTGGAAAGAGGAGACAAGGGCTTCCGCGGTGGCAAAAAGGAACAGAAACTGGGTATGCGAGCCAGCGAAACCGCCGAGTTGATCTTCGAAGACTGTCACCTGCCCGCGGACCGCATCCTCGGCCAAGTCGGGGAGGGCTTTATCCAGTCCATGAAGATTCTGGACGGTGGCCGCATCAGCATCGCCGCCCTATCCATCGGCATAGCCCGCGGTGCCTTCAACGCCGCCCTCGCCTACTCCAAGGAGCGGGAGCAATTCGGCAAATCCATTAGTAAGTTTCAGGCCATTGCCTTCAAACTGGCCGATATGGCTACCGAAATAGAAGCCGCCGAACTGATGACGCGTGAGGCCGGCCGGCTGAAAGACAGCCACCAGCCCGTAACCAAGCTATCGGCCATGGCCAAGCTCTTCGCCAGCGAAACGGCCGTCAGGGTGGCCAACGAAGGCGTGCAGATATTCGGCGGGTACGGCTTTACCCGTGAATACCCCGCCGAGAAGTTCTTCCGCGACTGCAAGCTGCTGACCATCGGTGAGGGCACCTCCGAAATTCAGCGGCTGGTCATCAGCCGAAATCTGCTGAAGTAATCCGCCGGAGAAGTCAAGGCGAAGCGCCCGTACGGCCGGCTTCGCTGCCTACCTTTGCCCCGATGCTCACCCAAGCACGGCTGCTCCTCCGACTCGTTCGCCTGCCCAACCTCATTGTGGTGGCCGTCACTCAGTACCTTATCTGCTACCACGTAGTGCACCCGGCGTTGCTGGAAGCCGGTATCGCCCCGGCGCTCTACCAATCGAAGTTTTTCGAACTGTGCCTCACCACGCTCATCATCACCGCCTCGGGCTACGTCGTCAATGATCTACAGGACGAAAAGATCGACTGGATCAACCGCCCGGGCACCAACCCCGTTGCCGCCCTGGGTCGGGATTTCGTCCTTTGGTTTTACGGTGCCCTCATCCTCTGCGGATTCCTGATCAGCAGCCTCCTGGCCTTCCGTATGGGTGAGCGCGACTTTCTCTGGTTCTACCCCGTAGCTACCGGCGTTTTAGCCGTGTATAGCAGGTACCTCAAAAAGAAACCCCTCGCCGGCAACGTCATCGTCGCCCTCTACTGCGCGGGGGTGATCGCCCTTACCGTCGCCGCGGAATGGCGCGCGCTAGGTGAATTGGCGCGGATCGACCCCGCGGCGGCAACCAGCGTTTGGCGCGTCTGCTACCTCTTCATGGCCATCGCGGTACTGGCCACCCTGCTGCGCGAGGTAGTAAAGGACCTGGAAGACATTCGTGGAGACCGCGTAGCGAGCCGAAAGACGATCCCGGTAATGTGGGGAGAGAAGACCGGCCGCCGGGCCGCCCTCGGCTTAGGATTAACCGTACTCGCCGCGCTTGCCCTCCCCCTTATTCTCGACTGGCCCGTATTCCGCGGCGGGCTATTGTTCGGCTGGCTAAGTTTGCTTACGCTGTCCTTACTGTTCATACTTTCTCAGGTACAAAAGGCTCGCACCCAGCCGGAATACGGCCGCATCAGCGCCGAGCTTAAATTCTTCCTGTTTGGTGGTTTGATGCTTATCCTGTTGCTCTGACAAACCTCGACCTATGGCCATTTTCATCCACCCTACCGCCGCCGTCGACGAGGGTGCGCGTATTGGTGACGGCACCAAAATTTGGCACTTCTCCCACTTAATGGCGGGCTGCCAGCTGGGCGCGGCCTGTAACCTCGGGCAGAATGTTTTCGTGGCGGATGGGGTGGTGCTCGGCCGGAATTGCAAAGTGCAAAACAACGTCAGCCTCTACCGGGGTGTGGCGTGCGGCAACAACGTCTTCATCGGCCCCTCGGCGGTATTCACCAACGTAAAAAACCCGCGTGCGGAGGTAAACCGGAGGGGAAACTACGAGGCTACGCGTTTGGAGGATGGCGTGACCGTGGGCGCCAATACCGTCATCGTATGCGGGGTAACGATCGGGGCGTACGCGATGATCGGCGCCGGCTCGGTGGTCACTAAAGATGTTCCACCGTACACACTGGTCGTCGGTAACCCCGCCCGCCACCTCGGTTTTGTGAGTAAAACGGGTAGTCGGCTCGAATTTGACGAGGCGGGATTCGCTTTTTGCGAGGACGCAGGTGCAAAGTATCGACGTAATGAGCAAGGCTTGGTAGAACCACTCCCCTAGCAAACTACCTTTACGCCAACAAAAGTCAGCACCCATTAACCCGCGCCCCCCCACTCGCTTTCTGATCGTCGGCCTCGGGCACATCGGCCGCCGCCACGCCGCGCTCATCCACGCACACCCCGAAGCCCGGGTGGTGGCCGTATGCGATATACTCGACGGCCGGCAGCTGAATTGGCCGGCGGGTCTGCGGCCGTCAACGCCCCTCTACCCCACCCTCCAGGAAGCACTGGACGGAGGCCCGCGCCCGGACGTTGCCTGCATTTGTACCCCAAACGGCCTGCACGCCGAACAAGCCATTCAGGCCCTCGCGGCCCGCCTGCACGTAGTGGTTGAAAAGCCCCTGGCCTTAACGACGGCCGACGCCGAAGCCATTGCCAGTATGGCGCGTAAGCACCGCCGCCACGTCTTCGGCGTAATGCAAAACCGCTACAGCCCCGCCGCCTCCTGGTTGAAGCAACAGTTGGAGAACCAACGCTTGGGGAAGATTTTACAAGTTCACCTCGACTGCTTTTGGAACCGGGACCACCGGTATTATACCGTCCCGGGCAGTGAAGATGCCGCCGACGTGAGTCAACGCATCCCCCACCCCTGGCACGGTGATGCGCAGTTGGACGGTGGCGTCCTGTTTACCCAGTTCGCTCACTTCATCGACCTCCTTTGCTGGGCGTTCGGCGAGCCGAAGATCCATTACGCCCGACTCGCCAACCAGAACCACGAGGATCTCCACCTCTTTGCCGATAGCGGTTCCGTACAGTTCACCCTGGCCGGCGAGGTCATGGGTAGCCTCAACTTTAGCACCGCCGTCTGGGACAGAAACTTTGAATCGACCCTCACGGTGATCGGCGCGAAAGGCACGATCAAGTTAGGCGGGCAGTACATGAACGACCTCCGTTATTGCCACGTAGACGACCTCGATATTCCGGACCTGCCGGCAAGCGCGCCGGGTAACGACTACGGTGGCTACACTGGCTCAGCCGCCAACCATCACTTCGTGGTCGATAACGTCATCGATGTTTTGAATGAGCGTGCGGCGGTAGCTACCCCGGTGGAAGAAGGCATAGCGGTAGTGCGGGCAATCGAAGCGATGTACCGCGCCGGATCGAATACCGTTTCATCTAGGCCAAAAGATCCTTGACGACGTGGCCGTGAACGTCGGTCAGTCGGTAGCGGCGGCCCTGGTGCTTGAAGGTCATACGCTCGTGGTCTACCCCCAAAAGGTGTAGTAGAGTGGCCTGGAAGTCGTGGACGTGCACCCCGTTCTCCGCGATGTTGTACCCGAAGTCATCCGTTCTGCCGTACACCGTGCCGGGCTTTATGCCGCCACCGGCCATCCACATACTGAAGCAGCGGGGGTGGTGGTCACGGCCGTAGTTCTCTTTGGTGAGTTTGCCCTGGCTGAAGCAGGTCCGGCCGAACTCCCCGCCCCAAACGACTAGGGTATCTTCCAGCAACCCCCGTTGCTTGAGGTCTTTGACGAGGGCGGCACTGGCCTGATCGCTGGATTTGGTCATCTCGCTAATACCACTCGGCAAGTTACCGTGTTGGTCCCACCCCATATGGTATAACTGAACGAAGGGTACGTCCCGCTCCGCCAAACGACGGGCCATCAGGCAGTTTGCGGCAAAGGTGCCGGGCTTCTTCGCATCCTCGCCGTAAAGGTCGAAGATGTAGTCCGGCTCGTCACTGAAATCCGTGATTTCCGGTACGCTGCTCTGCATCCGGTAAGCCATCTCGTACTGGCTGATCTTGGAGTCGATCTCCGGGTCGCCCCAGTGTTGTTGTTGCTCGCGATCCAGTGCCTCCAGTACGTTCAGCTCGCTGCGCCGGCGTTCGCGGGTGATTCCGGTGGGGTTATTGAGGTAGAGAACGGGGTCTTTACCGCTACGGAACTGGACGCCCTGGTGGTGGCTGGGGAGGAACCCGCTGGACCAGGCCTGCATGTTCAGGTTCTGTACGTCATCGCTCCCCTTTGACAACAATACCACGAACGAGGGCAGATTATCGTTCATGCTGCCGAGCCCGTAGCTCATCCAGGCGCCGATGGAAGGGCGCCCGACCTGCTGGCTTCCCGTCTGGACGAACATCATCGCCGGCTCGTGATTGATCGCTTCGGTGTACATGGAGTTCACCATGCAGATATCTTCGGCGACGCTCATGGTGTGGGGCATGAGGGAGCTGAAGTAGCCGCCGGTTTTGGGGTGGCGGTGGAAATCAAACTTGCTGCCGACCAGTGGAAAGCTGGATTGCGAAGCCAACATGCCGGAAAGCCGCTGGTTGCCGCGTACCGAATCGGGTATCTCCTCGCCCCAACGCTGGTTCAGTAGTGGCTTGTAATCAAAGGTCTCCAGGTGGCTCGGTGCTCCGGCCTGGAAGAGATAGATGATCCGTTTCGCCTTCGGGGCGTGGTGGTAGTTAGGCAGCCCCCCACCCGCGGTAGATAGCCCGGGGGAGGGGCTACCGTAGAGTTGGCCCGGAGCCATCAACCCACCCAACGCCAGGGCACCTAGCCCTCGGGTAGTGTTCTTCAAAAACTCACGGCGGGTATTCCGGTATAGTGCCTTTTGGATGTCGTTCATGGGTAGCCTAATTTTTGTAGTAGCCCTCCTGCGTGTTCAGGATGGTATTGGCTACGCGCGACATGGCAGCCACTTTCGCCGGGCCCGCCGCCCCGAAGGGAGTTTCGTGGTAGCCGGTACTGAGAAAGTCTTGCGCCGCCAGGGGGTGGTCATCGAAATAGTCAAGCTCGCTTTCGTAGTACGACCGCAAGATCTCGCGTTCGTTGGCGGTAGGTTGGCGGCCGATCAGCTTACGGAAGATGACGTCAGCGGCTTCGACTTCGTTACGCGTACTGGCCAGCGTATTGGCCGCGAGGACCCGACTGGCCTCGACGATCTGCGGGTCGTTAAGCAATACCAAAGCTTGCAGCGGGGTGCTGGAGCGCTGCCGCCGCACCTGGCATTCGCTCCGTAGGGAGGCATCGAAAGTGAGCATGGAGGGGGGAGGGGCGTTGCGCTTCCAAAAAGTATACAAACTACGGCGGTACAGAGCGTCCTCATCTTCTACGTAAGAGGGGGAGAAGAAGTGGTTGTTCCCTTCTTTCCACAGGCCGGCGGGTTGGTAGGGGAAGGTAGAGGGGCCACCTACCTTATGCTGTAGCAGGTCGGCCGAAGCAAGGGCGTTATCCCGAATCATTTCGGCGGAGCGGCGGTAGCGCGGCGCGCGGGCCAGCCAATAGTTACCCGGGTCGCTCTCTTTGAGGTCTTCCCGAATCTTACTGCTCTGCCGGTAAGTGGCACTGGTGACGAAGAGCCGCATCATACGTTTGATATCCCAATCGCCCTCCCGAAAGTCAACCGCCAGGTAATCCAACAGTTCGGGGTGGCTGGGCAGGGCGCCCTGGTTACCGAAGTCTTCCACCGACTCGACGAGGCCCCGACCGAAGACGACGTACCACAACTGGTTAACGGCGACGCGCGCGGTCAGCGGATTGTGGTCGTCGATGAGCCAGTTAGCCAGGCCGAGACGGTTACGCGGTGCATCCTCCGGCCAGGCCAGCAGATTATCCGGGACGCCGGGGCGGACTTCATCCCCGTGTGCGTCGTACACGCCGCGGTTGAGGATGTAGGTTGGCCGCAAACGGGTATCGTCACCCATAACCATGATCTCGCGGACGGTGTCGATCGTGGTCACTTCCCTCGCACGCAGTTCTTTGAGGGCCTGGCGTTGTCGGATAAGGCCCTTATCCTGGTGCATCACATAGTATTCCCGTTGCTCGTCGAGATCGCTGCCCACCGTGAACTGACCCAATGGTTTTTCGTACAGGTAGCGTGCGACCAGATCACCCGCCTCCACCTTGAGCACGCGCAACTCGTCGATGCGCCCACCATCAAAATCCTCGTCGTAGTGGCGGCCGCCGACCACGAGGCCCGCATACTTATTGTAGAGCAAGGCCCCGGTATCGTGATGATACGGCTTGGTACTTCTTAGGAGGTGGTCGCGCATGATGCGCGGTTCGATCTTCTTACCATCCCGATAAACTTGCATGCCCTCGGCTTTGCTACTGCCGTCGTAGGACCATACGACGTGCGTCCAGGTAGCGGTATCGAGTGGCTCGTCGATCCGGATATCCAGCGATTGGTAGGGGTGGGCGTGATTCAGGCGTAGGTGCACGCGGTTGCTGTCGAGCACGACGTCCCAGCCACGATAACCCTGAACGCGGCTATTGGAGTTGTAGAGCACGTGGGCCTCGTCGTAGAATTTCGGTGCGTAGATCCAGAAACTCACCGTGTAGGGGTCACTGCGTTCGAAGGCGCTTTGCTCTCCGTTGCTGACCAGCATGTCCGGACCTAATTGCACCGCTCTTCCCAACTTTCCTTGCACCTGCGCTAGTTCGCCAAACTCCCTACCAACACCAGGTGCGTGTTCCTGCACGGGCGTCTCGTCGAAGGTCAGGTGGTTGACGGTGTTGCCGCGCACGTACGCCTCCAATTTGGGAAGTGACAGGCGTTCGGCGGTAGCCAAAGCGGCGGTTTGCACTTGCTGCTCGGCGAGCTTGCCCTCCTCCCGCGCGATCAGTACTTTAAGGTGTTCGTGGATACGCTTGGTCTCCTCCTGCGGCAGGGGCAAGGTCGGCCCGGCGTTCATGCTGAGGTCGTTATACACGGATGTGTCGTTGCGAATGGCGTTGAGGCCCGATATGCCGTCACCCCGCTCCAGCGTATTATTGAAGAAGCCGAACAGCTGGTAGTAGTTCTTTTGGCTGAAAGGATCGTATTTGTGGTCGTGGCAACGGGCGCAGCCAACGGTCAGGCCCATGAACGCCGTGCCCACCGTATTGGCACGGTCGGCGACGTATTCCACGCGAAACTCTTCCGGGATGATACCACCCTCGGAGTTCTGCTTGTGGTTGCGATTAAAGGACGTCGCCAGGATCTGATCGGTCGTAGCGCCAGGCAACAGATCCCCGGCAACCTGCCATTTGACAAATTCGTCGTAGGGCAGGTTTTCGTTGTAGGCTTTGATGACCCAATCGCGGTACGGCCACAGTTCGTGGTGGTAGTCGTCCAGGTAGCCTTCGGAATCCGCGAAGCGGGCCACGTCCATCCAGTAGTTGGCCATGCGTTCGCCGTAGGCCGGGCTGGCGAGCAGCTCGTCGACCATGCTTTCGTACCAGTCATCGGCCGTAGCGGCTTCCCAGCGGTCCAGCTCCTTGAGGCTCGGCGGCAGGCCGGTCAGGTCGAAGTAAGCGCGGCGGATGAGGTAGGGGCGTTCGGCCTCCGGGCTGGGCGTGACTTGTTCCGACTCGAGCTTGGCGGCCACGAAACGGTCGACTGCGTTCTTGGCCCAGTCGCCCCCCGCTTCGGGTACGGCGGGTTTTTCGGGGGCTACGAAAGCCCAGTGTTGTTTGTATTCCGCGCCCTGTTCCACCCATCTGGTGAGAATGGCGATCTCTTTATCCGTCAGGCTGAGGTTAGATTCGGGCGTAGGCATGATAAACTCCGGGTCGTCGGAGTTGATCCGGGCGATCAACTCACTACCCCCCAGCGAGCCGGGGTCGATCGCAACCCCGTTGCCGGACTCCAGGGCGGCATAAGCCCCTTCCGGCGTGTCCAGCCGCAGGCCGGCCTGCTGGTTCTGCATATCCGGGCCGTGGCAAGCGTAGCAGCGGTCGGATAGAATAGGCTTGACGTGAAAGTTGAAGTCGATCTGCTCCGGTAGCGTATCGTAAGCCTCCGCAACGCCGGGGCTCAGATCGGGCCCGCAGGCCGTAAAGGGGAGCAGGCAGCAAGCCAGTAGAAACGGGAATAAGTGCTTCAAAGGGGGAAAGATTGATCGACGCGAGAGCCTTGAGGACTAACAGTATAAACCCGGCAGATTTACAAAGTTCAAACAGTGAGGTAGAACCACAAAGTTAAGGCATCTAATAAGGACGGGACATAACAGTTTACTAAACCGCAACCGATTGGCATAAATTTACGCGCCCAAAGCCCTTACAATCCGGGCCACTTACCAGCGGGTGAGCCCCAACAGCTTTTCTCCAAGCGGCGTCAGCTCAGCCGTCGGATAACGCTCCCGCTCCCAATCACGCGGGTCACCCGGGAAGGCGAAACCCTCAGGTGCTACCCGATCGCGCCACGAGCGAATGCGCCACTGCCGCAGCGCCTCATCGTCCTCCTGGGCCGGCATCATCGAGACGTACTGTGCGATTCGGACACTATCCGTGGAACGATTCGGGCGAATGCCGTGGGGTTGCGTACTATTAAAGATCAGCAGATCACCGGCTTCCAGCGGCACTTTGACGATCTTATCCCGCAGGTCCGTAACGTCCGGTTTAAAACGATCGCGATCTTCCGCTTGCGTCAGCTTCCAAGTATCGTAATTGCGATATAGCCACGGAATACACTGAAAGCCACCCATGTTTGGATCGGTTTGGTCCGCCAACGCCAGCACCCCCTGCACGTTCTGCGGCCGGGTTTCCGGGTCGTAATCCCAATGGATGAAGCCCTGGTACTCGAAGCCCGGTCGGATCGGGAAGTTCAGGTTGGCGCGGTCGATGGTCACCCACAGCTTTTCGGTACCCCACACGTCGACGAAAGCGTCATACACGCGCTCGCTCTGCCGGTTATTCCACAGTTGCTGGTGGTTGTAGACCTCCACCATTCCCGTCCCGGCCAGCTCTTTCATCTTCATTTCCGCCCGGGGGGCCGTGTACCAGCTAGTCGGGTCGTCGGGCTTCTTCTCCTCGAACTCCCAGAGGAAGTCGGCGGTGCGTAGGGCTTGTTCTCTCGACACCGCCTGCCTGACAACAACGTAGCCTTCGTGCAGCCACGATCGCCACTGCTCCACGGTCAGGACGCGTAGCGTATCGGGGGTAGCCTCCTTCCGTAAGCGCTGAGTGCTGCTCTTTGCCGTCGAAGGGTTACCGGGGATGTCTAGGTGAGCATTTTCAGGATCGGACTTTGTAGGCTGCATGTCGAATAGGTGGTCTGTCGGCACTAAAATACTAACGGACCGACAGACCAACAGACTACTCCACACGCTACCTTCGCTCCATGCCCTACGAAACCGTCATCGGCCTCGAAGCCCACGTGCAGCTCTCCACCAGCAGCAAGGCATTCTGCGCCGACCGCAACGCCTTCGGTCACGAGCCGAATCGGAACATTTCCCCCGTCAGCCTGGGGTACCCGGGAACGCTGCCTACGCTGAATGAGAAGCAGGTGCGCGCCGCGGTGAAACTCGGCCTGGCCCTCGGGTGTACCATCAACCGACACAGCACCTTCGACCGAAAGAACTACTTCTACGCCGACCTCCCCAAAGGGTACCAGATTACGCAGGACGAAAACCCTATTTGCCTGGGGGGTACCCTACCCTTGCGCCCGACGGATGCTAAAATTACCCCCCGCGCCATAAACCTCCACCACATCCACATGGAGGAAGACGCCGGCAAAAGCATCCACGCCAGCGGGGAAGCTTTCAGCCGCGTCGATTTGAACCGCGCCGGTACGCCGCTACTGGAGATCGTGACCGAACCCGACCTGCGCAGTGGCGAAGAAGTCGACGGGTTCATGACCGCTATGCGCCGCTTGGTACGCTGGCTCGGTATCAGCGACGGCAACATGCAGGAAGGAAGCCTCCGCTGCGACGTCAACATCAGCATCCGGCCCGAGGGGCAGCAAGCGTACGGCACCCGCTGTGAGATCAAGAACATGAACTCGATGAAGTTCGCCCGCCAGGCCGTCCGCTACGAAGTGGAGCGGCAGCAAACCCTACTGGACGGCGGCTCGCAAGTCGTCCAACAAACCCGCCAGTTCGATCCGGAAAGCGGGCGAACCAGCGCACTGCGCGACAAAGAGAACGCACACGACTACCGTTATTTCCCCGATCCCGACCTGCCGCCCGTGCTGCTGGACGACAACTACATACGGGAGGTACGCGACGAGATCGAGACCCTCCCCTGGCACGCTTTCGCAAGGTTGCAATCCGAATACCGGCTCCCCGCAACGGATGCTAACCTGCTCAGTGAGGACCGGCGGGATTACGAGACTTTCCTCACCTACGCCGCCGCCAGCCCCGACGTACCCGGGCTCGCTAAGATCTGGCTCAACCGCCTGGCCCCCTGGGCGGACGCGGAGGGCGTAACGACGGCCGAACTGCCCCTGCCGCCCGACACCATGGCTGCCTTCCAGGAACTGATCATCGCCGGTGACGTCGCCGCCGCGGCCGCTACTTCAAAGCTGCTCCCTTCGCTACTCAAGCACCCGGGCACCCCGATCGAACGCGCCGAGAGACTGGGGCTCATCCAGAACACCGACAGCGACTACCTGCTGGGTATCGTACGCGAGGTCATCGCCGGCAACCCCGACAAAGAAGTCGCCTATAAAAACGGTAAGCGAGGCTTGATCGGCTTCTTTATGGGCCAGGTCATGCAACGAAGCAAAGGGGCGGCCGAGCCCAAGGAAACGAAAGCGTTGCTGGAACGCGAACTCAAGGGGTAAGCGCGTATGTCCAAAGCCGCCTACGATCGCTATTGGGCCCAGCAATCCCACGCCCGCATTTCAGCCTATACCGAGGGGGGAAGCAGCTGGATCGTAGGCCTGTTGCCGGAACGGGCCGTGCAATTAATCGGCACCGAACTGTTCGCGATACTGGAGCGCCGCCTGGGCGCGGAGGTGGTCGAAGGCTGCCTGGACCCGGAGTATACCCACCCCTCCCCCGTGGCCGAACGGCCGGACGGAAGCTGGCTAACCGACTGCAATACGGTTGGCGTAAACGTCCGGACCATCGGCAGCTTTTTGGAGGTCGTTAAATACGCTCTGACCCTGCCCGCTCACATTCGCGGGATCCACCTGCTGCCGGTTTGGGAGCCGGGCGTGGTGGGCAGCCTCTACGGGATGGCGAGCTGGCAGCTCAACCCGGAGTTTTACAGCCAGGAACTGTACGAATTAGGCGTAGGGGGGCTTCAGCACCAATTAAAGGTGACCGTCAACTTGCTGCACGCGATGGGGAAGGTCGTCGGCATGGACGTCATCCCCCATACCGACCGCTACAGCGAAATGGTACTGGCTAATCCGGATCATTTCGAATGGCTCCGCCGGCACGACACCGAGATAGTCGACCACGGAGACTACCTCCACGAAAGGGTACAGGGGGTGATTTATGACTGGCTCCTCGCACGCGGCCCGGCCGTGGAAGCCTACGCGGCGGTCGGCCACTTGTGGTTCTTACCGGAAGCAAAGCGTTTACGCTTGTTTTTCGGCGAACCCGAAGACTACCTGGGGCGTCAACGAAGAAGAATAGACCTGGTCGACTGGCTCTACCAGCACGGCTACGAACCGGTGCCCGCAACGATGGCCCCTCCCTACCGCGGCCTCGAGGTCGACCCCAGCCCCGAAGCGATGACCGTAGACGCCGCCGGCCGGGAATGGCGCGATTATCGCATCACCCGGCCGCAGGCAATGAGCCGGGTCTTCGGGCCGCTGACGCGCTATAAACTATACGGTCGCAAAGTCCATAATCGCAACTGGGAAATTGACTTCGAACGCCCGCGCGGCTGGGTTTGGGAATATTTGACCCAACGCTACGCCGACCAGCAGGCCCGCTATAACTTTGATTTTATGCGGGGGGATATGTCACACGTACAGATGCGGCCGGGGGGCGTACCCGACGATATAGATCTATATTATGACCCGCTAGGCGCCGTGAAGCTCAAGATCCGGCAAAAAGCCCCCTATTTCGCTTATTTCGCGGAGAGCTTCCTGGCGCCCGACGGCTATATGGCTTACGGCAGTGAGGTGAAGCACCTCGAGCGTTCGCAGGCCGAGGCTACGTTGGGCAATTTACAGTCTACCGTACCCGGCTCCCAAGAATTTTGGGACATGCTAAGGCATTATTTTGACATTAAAAATAATTATTCCGTCACCCCGGCCTGGACCGTCATAACCGGGGATAAAGACGACCCGCGTTTCGATCAATTTCACCACTGGGGGGAGCTGGAGCGGCTGTTTACGGGAATATTTCTGGGCTTACTACCAATGTATTTCAGTTTGGGCTTCGAACAGCGGGATCGCCACTTCATACGGGCGAAAAACGAAGTGTATTCAAAATTGTACGTATTTCAGGAGGAGCGGGGGGAAAAAGCCGTTTCGGGCCCATTTCGCTGGGGAAACAACCTACTTTTATTCGCGGCTTGGACGAAGCTGCACCGATTCGCGGAAGGCACCTTACCGCACCTCGGCGACCCGCGCCCGCTACTGGTTGGCGAGGAGAGCCACCCGGTCCTGAGCTGGGTACGGCCGGCAAGTGATGGCGATGGCACGTATCTTTTCGTAGCCGCGTTTTCCCGGTCTAGCGTTCCTGCTTGCCGCATTAATAATTTGGTGGGGTTTACCGCGGCCGATCTGCTGTTCACGGGTACGGGGCTGCCCCACCATACTTTACCGGTGGTCGGGGGCAGTCTGTCACTCGAAAATGTCGCGTCCTGTCGTTGCTATCGCCTCGGTTAGCCCCTTCACAGTGCGTTTACACTTGAGCTCGAATCATCAGCGTACCTTTGGCGCGCCCACCTTATAACAGTGCCGTACTCTCCTTCCATACCGCTATTCCGCCGTCTGCACGCCTTCCTACTCGTGCTCGCACTACTACTTTTATCGGTTTTTGCGAGTGCGCAGGTGCAAGGTTCGGTAGTGGATAGCGAAGGGTACCCGCTCGCCGGCGCTACGGTGAAATGGGCCGACGGTACGGGCACCACGGTTGCAACTGACGGCACCTTCACGCTGGAGGCGAAGCGTGATACGGGAAGTGTCACCGTATCGTACCTGGGTTTTGCTCCGCAGACGTTTCAGCTCAAAGACCTGGTGCTCCCCCTCGATGTCGTGCTGGAGGAAGCGGGTACCGCCCTCGGTGAGGTTCAGGTGACCGTACGTGATGACGGCCGCTCCGCCTCCGTACTGAAGGCGCGCAACATCGAATCGGTTTCCGGCAAAGAATTACGCAAAGCGCCCTGTTGTAGCCTCGCCGAAAGCTTCGAGAACAGCCCCGTCGTCGACCTAACCTACGGCGACCCACTCACCGGCCGGCGGGAGATACAGATGCTGGGGCTACGGGGCAACTACACTCAACTAACCCTCGAAAAGCGCCCGATGCTCGACGGCCTGGCGAGCCCCTTCGCGCTGGATCTGATCCCCGGCCCCTGGGTCGAAGGCATCCAGATCGGCAAAGGAAGCGGTAGCCTGGAAAGTGGCGCCCAGGGCCTCACCGGGGCGATCAATACCGAATTGTTCAAACCTTCCCTCAGTCCGAAATTCTTTCTGAACGCCTTCGGCAGCTCGATGGGCCGGGGCGAACTGAACCTGGTGGCCAACCATCAGATAGGCAAAAAGCTCTGGGCGGGCGGCGCACTGCACGCTGGCCTGACCGCCGGTAGTTCCGACCACGATGGCGATGGATTTCGTGACTTCCCGGCCCGGGAGACTACCGTCGGCCTCGCTCGCCTGTTTCGCCAGGGTGCCGGAAACTGGGAAGGCCAGTGGAACATCCTCGCCCTCCGGGATCACCGGCGCGGCGGCCAGCTGGACGAGCCCGCCGGTGGCTCACCCCGCTACCGCATCGATCAGAACAACGAGCGCCTGGAAGTATGGGGGAAGACCGGTTATTTCGGTTTTGCCAAGCCGCACCAATCCTTAGGTTTTATTTACAGCACCAGCTTCCACGAGCTGAACAACCAGTATGGTGAGCGGGGCCACCGGGGTAGCCAGCGGTCTTATTACCTCAACTCCCTTTACCACACGCGTATCGTTAATGACGCCCACGCTTTAGCCCTGGGTGGAACCGTTCGCAGTGACAACTTTACGGAGCGTTACGATGGAACCGGCTTCGACCGCGAGGAAACCACCGTCGGCGCTTTCGGGGAGTATACCTTTAGCTGGGAATCGTCCGGGCCAGGTGCGCCCTACCGCGCCTTTACCGCGATAGCTTCTCTGCGAGCCGACCGGCATAACCTGGGCGGCAACCAACTCTCCCCCCGGCTCAACCTGAAGTACAACCCGAGCGAGGGTACCGCCTTTCGCCTGAGCGCCGGCCGGGGGTGGCGCTCCCCCAACGCACTCGTCGATAACCTCAACTGGCTGGCCAGCAGCCGCACCCTGATCACGGAGCGCGAGGAAGCAACCGACGATCCTGGCTTCCTCGGCCTAGAGTCCGCCTGGAACCTCGGCGGGAACCTCACCACGAACGTCAGGGTCAACGGACGGGACGTGCAACTCGTCGTCGACTTCTACCACACGCGGTTTCAGGACCAAATCATCCTGGACGCCGAACAGGACGCCATTACCCTCAACCTCTATCAGCTAAGCGGTACCAGCCGTGCCAACAGCTTTATGCTCAGCGCGAACTACGAACTCTTTGCCCTGGTCGACGTCAAACTTGCCTACAAATACAACGACGTTCGGCAAACCTACCGGGGCGGGCGCTTGCGGGAGGTCCCCCTCACCCCCCGCCACCGTGCGCTGGCGACGCTGGGTTACGACGGCCGCCGGGTAAAAGGCCACCTTAACTACCAGTGGGTCGGCAGGCAACGCCTGATTGATTTCAGTGCCCTCCCCGTCGGTACGGAAGTCGCCCAACCTCAGCGCTCCCCGTCTTTCGGGTTACTTAACGCTCAAATCACCTACGTAGCGAACGCCAAGGTGGAGGTTTATTTCGGGGGGGAAAACCTGACCGGCGTGCGCCAGTCCAACGCAATCATCGGAGCCGGTGCCCCCTTTACAGGTAGCTACTTCGATGCGACCCAGGTCTACCAGCCGCTCTTCGGTGCGAATGCCTACGCCGGTGTTCGCTGGACGCTACAGTAACCTTAATTGCATCACAAAGTCCGATAGTCCACTCAACTGCTTTTTGTTTGAGATGTATATTTGACTGACAATTGCACCACTATGCGTATTCTCCCGTTTCTTATCGTCTTATTTGCTTTCGTAGCCATTGCCGCGCCCCCCAAGAAAGTGACCATCCAGACGAATGCCATCTGCGGGATGTGTAAGGACAACATCGAAAGTGGCTTGCTCGCGCTCGAAGGCGTCCTAAAAGCCGAGCTCGATCTAGTCACCAAGAAGGTAAAGATCAAGTACGATGCCGACCTGATCGACGTAGCTACCTTACGCCAGGCCATTGCCAACACCGGTTATACTGCCGACGAGGTACCCGCCCGCCCCAAGGCCCGTGAATCTCTGGCGGCCTGCTGCAAGGCGGACGATGAAGGGAAGTCCTGCCACGAGCCGGGCGGCGACCTGCATTAAGTGCCGGAACAAGGTACTCGGGGTGTAAGCCGGCTTACGGTAGCGTGGCCCGCTTTTAGCAATCCCGAATAGCGATTACAGCATATCCTGCAAGCTTTTGACTTTGGCGGACCAGTCCGCCAGCTTCTTACGCTCTTTGGTCACCACTGCTTCCGGTGCGTTATTGACGAACTTGTCGTTGGCGAGTTTACGCGATACGCCGGCGATTTGCTTCTCGAGGCGCGTAATTTCCTCCTCTATTTTGGCGCGCTCCCCCTTTAGATCGATCTGCTCGTCGAGTTCCAGATAACCTTTGTCGTTTCCGACTAGGAAGGGCAGGGCGTTGCTGGGGGGGGCATCCACTAAGCTTACGGTTTCTAGAAACCCTGCTTTTTGCAAAAATTGCTTTGCACCTGCGGCCTCGCAAATATGCTCCGTTGCCTTCGTGCGTTGCAAATAAAGCTTGAGTTCGTCTCGCTGCGAGACGCCGCGCTGGTTACGGATGTCGCGCAGATTGGTAACGATGTCTTGCAGTTGGGTGAAATCGGTGATGACTTGCCGGTCGAACGCTTCCGCTTTCGGCCACTCGCTCACGATGCAGTCCTGGCCCTCCTTACGGTCCCGCAGTTGGTGCCAGACTTCTTCGGTGATGAAGGGCATAAAGGGGTGGAGGAGCGTCATCATCCGCTCGAAAGCGCTGACGGTCAGCTCGTAGGTAGCCGTACTCAGTTTACCGTCGGCGGGCTTGATGGCTTCGAGGTACCAGGAGCAAAAATCTCCCCAGATGAAGTTATAAAGCGTTGCCAGCGCCTCGCTGATCCGGTATTCACCGAGCATGCGATCGACCTCCCCGATGGTGTGATTGAGCTTTGCCTCCAGCCAGTTACCGGCCAGGATGGTAACGGGGTCCGGCTCGCGATCCGTGCGTTCGAAGCCTTGTACCAATCGGTTGGCGTTGAAGATCTTGTTACAGAATTTCTTGCCCTGATTGCACAATTCGCTGGTGTTGGCTACCTGACCGGTTTTCTGATCGATGGGGGCATCGAAGACGATATCGTTGCCGGCGGCGGCGGAGCGCATCATCCCGAAGCGTACGCCATCGGCTCCGTAGGTTTTGAGTAGCTCGAGCGCTTCGGGACTGTTTCCGAGCTGTTTAGACATCTTACGCCGCTTCTCGTCCCGCACCATCCCGGTAAAGTAGACGTTGCGGAAGGGCATTCGCCCTTTGCGCCTGATGAGCTCCTCGGGCAGCAATTCCGGGCTGAATTCGTAGCCGGCCATGACCATGCGGGCGACCCAGAAGAACATAATGTCCCAACCGGTGACGAGGTCGGAGGTGGGATAGTAGTACGCCAACTCCTCGGTGTTTTTGAAGCCATCGAAGACGGACATCGGCCACAGCCAACTTGAGAACCAGGTATCGAGGACGTCTTCGTCTTGCCTGAGGTCTTCGAGTCGAATGTTTGCCGTGGCGTGTTTGCGCTGTGCTTCCGCCAGTGCCTCTTCGGCGGTTTCGGCTACGAACACCTCGTCGTTCCAGTACCAGGCCGGGATGCGCTGACCCCACCAAAGCTGGCGGCTGACGCACCAATCCCGCACGTTCTCCGGCTTGAGCCAGGAGCGGTACATATTGACCATGCTTTCCGGGTGGAAGCGGACTTCTCCGGTGTCTACGGCGCCGAGGGCTGTGGCGGCAAAGTCATCCATCCGCAGGAACCACTGCAGGGTGAGGCGTGGCTCGACGATGGCGTCGGTACGCTCGCTTCTGCCGACGCTGGTGCGGTACTGTTCGATCTTGACCAGATCCCCGGTGGCTTTAAGTTGTTTGACGACTTCCGTTCTGGCTTCGAAGCGGTCCAGCCCGACGGCGACCCCGGCCAGTTCGTTCAGCGTACCGTCGGGGTTGAAGATGTCGATGGTTTCCAGGCCGTGCTTTTCCCCGAGCGCGTTATCGTTCATGTCGTGCGCGGGCGTGACTTTGAGCGCTCCGGTACCGAATTCGAGGTCGACGTAGTCATCGATGATGATCGGGATGACCCGGTTGACGAGGGGTACGATAACTTGCCGGCCGTGGTATTTGTGGTAGCGCGGGTCATCGGGGTGAACGGCCAGGCCGGTATCCGCCATGATGGTTTCCGGGCGGCTGGTGGCGATGGTAATGTAGGCGTCCTTATCCGCCAGCTTGTAGCGGACGTGGTACAGGTTTCCGTTCTCTTCCGTATGGATGACTTCTTCGTTGGAGAGCACGGTTTGGGCGGCCGGGTCCCAATTCGTCATGCGTAGCCCGCGGTACAGGCGCCCTTTTTTATGCAGATGCACGAAGACCTTGATGACCGCCCGGTACAGCTCGGGCTCCATGGTGAAGCGCGTCCGTTCCCAGTCGCAGCTGGCCCCCAGTTGGCGCAGTTGCCGTAGGATGATCCCTCCGTATTCTTCCTTCCAGGCGAAGGCGTGCTTCATGAATTCTTCCCGGGAGAGGTCGGATTTCTTGATGCCTTTTTCCCTTAGTTGCTTGACCACTTTTGCTTCGGTGGCGATGCTGGCGTGATCGGTGCCCGGTACCCAGCAGGCGTTCTTCCCTTCCAGCCTTGCTTTGCGGATGAGGATGTCCTGAATGGTATTGTTCAGCATGTGCCCCATGTGCAACTTCCCGGTTACGTTGGGGGGCGGGATGACGATGGTGTAGGGCTCGCGCTCGTCCGGGGTGCTGTGAAAGTAGTTTTTGTCGAGCCAGTGCTGGTACCACTTGGCTTCTACTTCGGTGGGGGTGTAGGGGGTGGGCATGGGTTTTGCTTGGGTGGGGTGAAGGTAGGGGTTTGGCTTGAAGAAGTCTGTGGCAGACCATTTACCTCAACTCTGCCCCTGCCTACCCCGAAACGGAACCGAATACCGGTGCAAATCGCGCGCGGCAAAGCTATTCGGGAAGATGGCACGCGCCTCACGCTCGTGCGCGCTCACGTCGGGGTACCGGGAGCTAAAGTGCCCCATGACCAGTGTGTCGACCCGCCCGTCGCGCGCTACCCGGGCCGCTTCCGCGGCGGTTGCGTGGCCTTTCCTTACGGCGTCCTCCTGCAGGTCCGATAAAAAGGTGGCTTCGTGGTAGAGCAGGTCCACTCCCTTTACGTAGTCGGCGAGTTGCGGGAAGTAGCGTGTATCGGAGCAGTAAGCGAAGGAGCGCGGCGGCGGGGCCGGGGTCACCAACTCGCCGTTCGGGATGGTGGTGCCGTCAGACTTTACGAAATCCGCGCCCTTTTTGATGGCCGCCAGTTGTTGCCACGGGATGTCGTATTCCCTAATTTTGGCTTTGATCAGGTTGGCCGGCCGTTCGGCTTCCGTGATCAAATAGCCGTTGGTCGGCGTGCGGTGTTGCAGGGGGAAGGTACTTATACGCAAGTCCTTTACGGCTGTCAGCGGTTGCAATTCAGTGGCGATGACTTCCTCGAAATGTACCTCGTAAGGCATGGGGTAACGGCCCCACTCAAAAAGGGCATTTATGCGAGGACGCAGGTGCGGGGGCCCGTGGATAATAATTGGTTCGGCTCTGCCGGTCAACGCCAAGCTGCTCAGCAAACCGGGAAGGCCGAAGTAGTGATCCCCGTGCAAATGGGTGATGAGGATCGTCGTGCACTTTCCCAGTCCTAAGCCGGCTTTCTGAAGTTGCATTTGCGTTCCCTCCCCGCAGTCGATGAGCACGTCGGTCGTCTCCGTTCGCAGGAGTACGGATGAGCAGAAGCGACCGTAGGCGGGGACGGCCCCGGAGGTACCGAGGACGGTGAGTTCAAAATGCACTTGGGAAACAAATAGAAGGGGTGAATGGGTCGGGCCGCTACCTCGGTGCCTACTCGTCCTCGGGCCCTTCGGCGGCGAGGTCGCGCTGTAACTCTTCCATCATGATGTAGTCGGAGCTCTCGGTTACGGTGGGTAGGATGGTCAGTACCGAATCGACTTTGGAAATTTCAACGAGTCGCTTTACTGCGGGGTGATCGACACCGGTGACCACGAAGGTGCCCAGGTTCGACCAGAGGCGGCGGGCGGTCAGGATAGCACTCAGCCCGGAGCTGTCGACGTACTTACAGGAGCTCAGATCGAGGATCAGGTTGTTGATACCTTCGTTAGCTAGAATAACAAACTCAGACTTTAGCTGCGGGGCGACGGATGAGTTCAAGTTTTCTTCTTCCGGCTTGATCAGGGTATAACGCTCCTGCTTATCGACGCTAAACTTCATAGTTGTGGATATTTTGCGCGAAGGTAAGGAAGATTGGTCTGTTGATCCGTTGGCACCTAAACGCCAATAGACCGACCACCGGTCCACTCCCAACTAATTCTTCACTACGGTGTTTTCTTAAGCGTCACTTCACCCCTAGAAGACCAGTAGTGATTTTGCGCCGGCGGATATGGCAGGATGTTTTGTCAGGTAGAACCGGTGGCATAGTTATTCCAGTTCCGTATACACTTTAGCTGGTAGAATTTGCATTGCTCCTCTATTCGGCTTAGGTTGCAGATAAGAGCTTTTGGGGTTTACCCGGCTGATTCAGTGCATGCGATGGTTAGCCCGAAGTTACGATCGCTCTACCTCTTTTGTAGGAGCTTGTACCACGAAAACGAAAATATACATAATGCCCAATCCTAGTCAACGGGAGTTCAACCCCGAAATAAAAAAGGCCATGGCCCGGGGGAAAATGGAAGCCGAAAAGATGGGCCATGCCTACGTGGGCCCGGAGCACCTGTTGTTAGGCGTTCTGAGTATGCCCGGAGCGCTGGCTAACCGCGTCTTGAGGAACCTCGGCGTAGATACCGCGGCTTTAAAGGACACCATTCGTGACAACGTTCAGCGTAACGGCGGCCAGGCGAGCGGTAATACCATCGCGCAATTGCCATTGAACGACAAAGCCGACCGAGTCCTTAAAGTCACGTTTCTTGAGGCAAAAGCGCTGAAGACCACGACGGTCAGCCCCGAACATTTAATCCTGTCCATTCTACGCAACAAGGAGCTGCCCGCGGCAAAGATCCTTCGGCAATTCGAAGTAGAGTACGATATCTATAAAGCAGAACTTGACTACGTGAAAGACGAAAAAGACTTTACGGAAGACCTCGAAATTCCAACCAACCAAGCCCCGGAAGAGGGCGGCGATTACGACGATGACGACTCCGGGCGCAGCAGTGGCAGCCAGCGCAAGGGCGGCAATACCAAGAGCCGCACCCCCGTCCTCGATAACTTCGGCCGTGACATCACCTCGCTCGCCGAAGAAAACCGCCTGGATCCGATCATCGGCCGGGAAAACGAGATAGAACGCGTCAGCCAGATCCTGAGCCGCCGCAAAAAGAATAACCCGATATTGATCGGCGAGCCGGGTGTCGGTAAGACGGCCATCGTCGAAGGCCTGGCACTACGCATCAAGGAGAAGCGGGTCAGCCGCACCCTCTTCGACAAACGCATCGTGATGCTCGACCTGGCGGCCCTCGTGGCGGGTACCAAGTACCGGGGCCAGTTCGAAGAGCGTATGAAAGCCATTATGACCGAGCTGGAAAAAAGTCGTGACGTCATTCTCTTCATCGACGAGATACACACCATCGTCGGCGCGGGTGGCGCCACCGGTTCGTTGGATGCCAGTAACATCTTTAAGCCCGCGCTCGCCCGCGGTGAGCTGCAGTGTATCGGTGCCTCCACCCTGGATGAGTACCGCCAGCACATCGAAAAAGACGGTGCCCTCGACCGCCGCTTCCAGAAGGTTCTCGTCAACCCTCCGAGTTCGGACGAAGCCATTCACATCCTCAATAACATCAAGCCGAAGTACGAAGACTTTCACAACGTCAACTACTCCGACGATGCCATCGAAGCCTGCGTTAAGCTATCCGATCGCTACATCACTGATCGTTTCTTGCCAGATAAGGCGATTGACGTACTCGATGAAGTAGGCGCCCGTACTCACCTTAAGAACATTACCGTCCCCGAAAACATCGAGGAAGCGGAAGCTAAGATCGAGGAGGTTCGGGAGCAGAAGAACGCCGCCGTAAAAAATCAGCAGTACGAAAAGGCGGCCGATCTACGTGATCAGGAAAGCAAACTCCAACGCGCCCTGGAAGAAGCGAAGGTTCAGTGGGAGGAGGAGTCCAAAACGAAACGCTACCCCGTCGGGGAAGACGATATCGCGGAGGTCGTTAGCATGATGACCGGCATTCCCGTCCGCCGAGTAGCCCAGAACGAGTCCAAAAAGCTCGTCAGCATGGAAACCGACCTTCAGGGGCACATCATCGGCCAGGACGAAGCCATCGGTAAGGTGACCAAAGCCATCCAGCGTAACCGCGTCGGTCTTAAGGACCCGAAGAAGCCGATCGGCACCTTTATCTTCCTCGGGCCAACCGGTGTAGGTAAAACGGAGCTCGCCAAGGCACTGGCTAAATACATTTTCGACAGCGAGGATAGCCTGATCCGTATCGACATGTCCGAGTACATGGAGAAGTTCAGCGTCAGCCGCCTCATCGGCGCGCCTCCCGGATACGTTGGCTACGAAGAAGGCGGTCAGCTGACCGAGAAGGTTCGCCGTAAGCCTTACAGTGTCATTCTGCTGGATGAGATCGAGAAAGCCCACCCCGACGTCTATAACA
>OY764654.1:0-38439 GCA_963668285.1 uncultured Lewinella sp.
CCGACCGACTGGCGGGCCTCCGAGAGAGTGGCCAACTTTCCGCCGCCTCCCCGCAGCTTGCCGAGTTGCGTGCCTATGAGCTGAAGGCCATCGAGTCCATCCTTACGCCGGAGCAGGTAGCTACCTACCGGCGGCTGCGCGACGAAAGAAAACGGCCTGATCGAGTCAATTAAGTGTCAACAAGCTCTTAAATCGAGAACAGCCCGACCGGGCGCCCGTTATAGTTGAGCCATGGCTCGACCATCGGATAAAGTACTGTTGTAAGCGCGCGCCATCCGTTAGCTATCCGCTATCTTGTGGGTCCTTCAGTAAACCACTTATCTTTAATTCCAACTTAAGCTTGCCCCAAGCTGCCAATAAACTCTGACCACTTGAAAAACACTAATGGCTCTACCGTGGACGAAATTAACGACGGACTGCGACACTGGAAGCTGATTGTTGCTAAGTACCAGCAGTCGAACACGCCCCGCGCAATCGGCCAACTATTCAGCAGCTTCGGGCCTTTCCTAGCCCTTTGGGTAGCTATGTACTTCAGCCTGGAATATTCTATCTGGCTGACACTCGGCCTGGGTGCCATCAATGCGTTTTTTCTAGTGCGCATTTTCATCATTCAGCACGATTGCGGGCACTACTCTTTCCTTTCCAAACGGAAGGTAAACGACGCGGTGGGCTTCATCTGCTCCTTTTTCAGCTCCATCCCCTACACTTACTGGGCGCGCGTCCACAGCTACCACCACGGTCATACCGGCCAGTTGGAGCATCGCGACATCGGTGACATCGACTTCCTGACCGTGGAGGAATACCGCGAATTAGACAAATGGGGGCGTTTTAAGTACCGCCTCTTCCGTAACCCCGTGATCCTGTTTATCGTGGTTCCCTTCATCTACCTTGGGGTGATGCTGCGTCTTCCCAGCATCAGCTTTAAGGGCTGGCGCGGCGTACACATTCGCCAGCACGTTAACAACATCGCCATTGCCGCCGTCTACATCATCCTCGGCTTCTTTCTGGGCTGGAAAGCCTTCCTGATCGTTCAGGGTTCCATCATCTTTTTCTTCGGCATCATTGCATTCTGGTTTTTCTACGTTCAGCACCAGCACGAGCACACGTTCATGCAGTGGACGAAGAATTGGGATTACCTGACCGCCGCTATCAAGGGCGCTACCTTCTACAAGCTGCCACGCTGGATGCACTTCCTTACCGGGAACATCGGCTACCACCACATCCACCACCTGAGTAGCCGCATCCCTAATTACAACCTCCGGCGGTGCGCCAAAGAGAACCCCATCCTGCAGAAGTACGTAACTAAAATATCCTTCTTCCAGAGTCTGCCGATGATGTTCAACAAGCTTTGGGACGAAGAGAAGCAGCGCATGATCAGCTTCCGGGAGTTCTACCAGAACGAAAGCGCGCGCGTTTCCGCATAACCTGCGTCCTGCCCCTCTGGGTGCGGCGCAATAGCCCACCCTGCTTTTGGCACCCCCACCCATACCCGATACGGCGATCTATTGGTTGCGTAACGACCTACGCTTCCACGATAACGAAACGCTTACGCGCGCCCTCGAAGCGCACGATCGCGTCCTGCTCGTCTACATCGTCAACCCCCGGGAACTGCGTGAGCTTCCGCAACTAGGGTTCCGCAAGATGGGCGTGCACCGAGCCGCCTTCTTACTAGCTGCACTAAAAGACTTCCGACGGCAAGCCAAAGCGCTGGGTACGGATGTGGCCATCATCGTTCCTTCCCCCTCAGACAGAGGTAACACGGAGGGCTTTATCGCGGGCAAGATAAAAGAGTTGGTTGCCTCGCTTAGCGCCAGGGCCGTCTATACCCAGCGGGAGATCATGACGGAGGAGCTGGAGGACGAGCGGGCGGTTGAAGAGGCACTGGGGAGTGAAGACGTACCACTGATACGCGTTTGGGGCAAATCACTGTACCACCCGGAGGAGCTCCCCTTCCCCGCCGCGGAGATTCCGGAGCCCTTTCGCGAGTTTCGGCGGGCGGTAGAGAAGCAGGCTATTCGCGAAGAATTCGAGCCCCCAAAGGCACTGCCCCCGATAGATGGATTCGCCTATCCGGCCACGCCGACACTTACCGACCTCGGCTACGAAAATAATGCTGCGCCGGCCTACCCCGGCGGTGAGCGAGCGGGGCTCGACCGACTGAGGTACTACCTCGAAGAGAGCCACCTGGTGCAACGCTATCGTTCCACCCGCAATCGCAGCCTCGGGCCGGATTATTCCACTAAGTTCTCCCCCTACCTGGCACTGGGTTGTCTTTCACCCCGGCGCATCCATACTGCCATTAAAGCGTACCAAAGCACGCACAAAAAGGGTGCCGGGAATAACGTACTGTTCGAGATGCGGTGGCGGGATTACTTCCTGTGCCTCGGGGTGAAATACGGTAGTCGCTTATTCCGCCCGGGCGGCTTCAAGGAACGGAAGCACGAATGGGTAAAGGCCCCGGACCTATTCCAACGCTGGGTCGAAGGACGAACCGGCCTGCCCTTCGTGGATGCACACATGCGTGAGCTACAGCAAACCGGCTTCATGAGTAACCGGGGCCGCGTCAACTGTTCCAGTTTCCTTACCCGCGACTACAAAATAGACTGGCGCTGGGGTGCCGCCTGGTTTGAGAACCGCCTGCTCGACTATGAGGTCTGCGCCAACTGGTTCAACTGGCACACGCAGGCACTGGAAATTTACTACACCAGCGCACCGTGGCAGGGGCTCAAGTACGACAAACGCGGCGAGTACGTAAAAACGTGGCTTCCCGAGCTTCAAAACCTGCCCGCCCCCCTCCTGCACGCGCCCTGGAAGATGGCCGAGGAGGGTATGCTAGACGGATCGGACTTCGACCTCAAACGCGACTACTACCACCCGGGTATCGAAAACAGCAAATGGGATTGGGCTTGGACGCGCTTGAAAACCGGTGATAGCTCCAGCCCGAAACGCAAGCGTAAGAAAACTACTCCTCGCTGATGATGGGGGAGACGGTTTGCGCCCGCCGGGCCGGCAGCAGGGAGGCAATCAGCCCGATGATCAGCACGGTAGCGGCAATCACCGGAAAGTCCATCCAACGAAAGGAAATCGGGTAGGCCTCCGCCATCATATCTGACATACTTACCAAGCCGAAGTTCTTCTGTAGTACGTAGATACCGTACGAGAGTACGAAGCCGGTAAGCAACCCGATCCCGGTAAGTAACAGACCGACCCGCAGGAATATATTTCGGATATCGGTAGCGGTCATACCGAGGCTACGGAGGATGGCGATGTCTCGCTTCTTTTCCAGCACGATCATCCAAAGCGCCCCGATCAGGTTGAAGCTGATCAGGATCATCATCATTATGACGATGGCGAAAGCGACCCATTTCTCTACCTTCATCAGCTTCAGTATGCTGCTCTCCTGCTGGTGACGGTTCTTCACTACGAAGCGTTCCCCGACGAAGTCTTGTATCGCTCGATAGGTGCGCTTGTTGTCCTTATCCGCCCTCAGACGAATTTCAAGACTGGTGACCGTCGAATCGGATACGCTCAGCAAATCACGGGCACGGTCGATGGAGACGAGCACACCTTCGTTTTCCAGCGTTTCCTGGCTGCGGATGATGCCGGTCGGTTGAAAGTCACGTGTCAGGTAAGAGCTCCGACCGGTCGTCAGTAGCCCTCCGCCACGGGGCTGTGGGCGGGCCATGGACACGCGCAGGCCTTCGAACTGATTCAGCGGGTCTACCCCGAGCACCATCGCGAGTTGATTTCCGATTATCGCGGCATTTCCGCTTGCCTGATCGTCGATGTATAATTCGTAGTTTCCGTCACGTACGAGGGTATCGATGCCGTTAATGGCGGGGTACCGGTGGTCGACTCCTTTGATCCGGCCGGGGCTGTGCTTGTCCTCGTAGCTAAACATGGCCGTTTCCTCCAGCGTCTCCGATACCACCTCTACACCGGGTATTTTGTAGAGCCCGCCCCGTAATTCATCGTCGACGTCAAAGGTTTTCCCCTTAAGGGCCGTGATCCGTACGTCGGGGTTCAGGTTGTTAAACAGATCGAGAAACATATCTTCGAAGCCGTTGAAGACACTGAGTACTATGGTAAGCGCCGCCGCCCCAACCGTAACGCCGAACGCCGCGATGAACGTGATGATGTTGATCGCATTCGTCGACTTCCGGGCGAAAAGGTATCGCCAGGACATTTTTGAGGGGAGGTTCATTGGCCGTAAAGGTAGCGCGGTGCCAAACAATACGAGTGCGTGCCGGCTTGCCTCGAAGACCGTATTTATGCGCCGATCACTTCAACCGGCTCAAAAGCTGGTTAAGCTGCTTTACCTCCGCTCCGCTCAGGCGTTTGCCTACCTCCTGGTCGAACGACCTTCGCTGGACGGAAATACGATCGAGCAATTGGCGGCCGCGGGCGCTGATGCGGGCACGATTGCTGCGGCGGTCGAAATCCGACGGAAACTTGTCCAACAGGCCTTTCTTTTCTAACCGGTCGATGAGCCGGCTGGCGTCAGACATCTTGTCCGCCAAGCTGTCGCGCACTTCCTGGATAGAGCAGGACTCATCGCCCTTCCCGTGCAGGATGGCTAGAATGTTGTACTGCTTGGGGGTGATTCCAAAAGGCGAGAGAAATTTCCGGGAAAGGTTATTCATCCAGCTACACGATTGCGATAGGTTGTAACGCAGATCCTGCATCTTATCTCCTCCGTCGGCTACAAAGCCGGGCCGGGTAGGTTGATCGGACATGAAGTTGGTTTATAAAAAGGCGAAGGTTACTAGTCTGCCCGGCAAAAAATTCCTGCCAACAGTAAATGTGAGGCGCTGCGGATTCATCCATTTTGGATCGAAGCCACAACCCACGAATAATATGCTAATATCAAAGATATTTCACAACAGAGTACTTACGGTAGAAATGTAGCTTCCTTTCATGAATTTATCAACATTTTGTTAGCGTTTTGACAGCCGTTTGATTATTTGTGGCGCACTCCCGCCATTAACGATAGTTTAACCGCGGGCAAACATCTTTAGCAGCTACCCGGCGTTTTTTCTGGTAAGCAACACACAGGCACCTATGCGCATTCTTCTCGCTCTTCTGCTCTTCTCCGTTACCGGCCCACTCGTACTCGAGGCGCAGGATAACCAATACCTTAGCGCGCAGGATAGCGACCCGCAGGCAGTCACCTTACTCCAGGCGCTACGGGCTAAATACGACAGCTACGAAACCTTGCGCGCCGACTTCCGCCTCGATATCGACTTCCCCGGCCAGGGGGTTGAATCGCAGGCCGGGCAGGTCAGCAGGATGGGCGATAAAGTGAGGTTCAAACTGGGCAATCAGGAGGGGATCATCAACGACGAAGCAGCTTACCTCATCCAACACGGTAACCGGGAGGTAATGATCAACAACCTACCGGAGCCCGGTGAGCTGACGGGCGTGCTAACGCCCCAGACGCTTTTCAGCTTCTACGAAGGAGCCAACTACGTGCTGGCCATTACCGGCCAGGAATCCGTGAGCGGCCGTTCGGCAAAAGTCATCGAGCTCAAGCCCGTCGACCGCGACGCCAGCGATTTTACGAAAATGCGCCTCTTGGTCGACGAAGCCGCCGGAGAGATACTGAACGTCATGGCCTTCTCACGTGACGGCAGTCAGTACACTTTTCATCTCGACAAAACGGAGGCCAATCCGGACCTCAGCCCTTCGACTTTCACCTTCGACGAAGCGGAATTCCCCGGCTACCACGTCGAGGACCTACGCTTCTGATAGCAGCCGCCTTGGTGGTAACGAACCAAAAGGGGCGGGCGGAAAACAATGCCCGCCCCTTTCTACTTAGGATGGCATGGGTAAACCTTCCATTGTCATCGCCGGGGCATCCGGCTTTATCGGCCGCTGGTTCATCGAGCAATTCCACGAGGATTTCCACATCATCGCATTGAGCAGAAGCAAAATGCGCCCGGCACCCGGCTATAAAAAAGCCGAATGGCGGCAAGTAGAACTCTACTCCCTGAGCTCAACGGAGAAGTCGGTAAAGGGGGCCGATTACGCCCTCTATCTGGTGCATTCCATGCAACCCAACACCCGATTACACCAGGGCGTATTCGAGGATACGGACCTGCTGCTCGCCGACAACTTCGGCAGGGCGGCGGCGAGCGGCGGCATTCGGCAGATCATCTTCATGGGGGGCTTGCTACCCGATGACGAACCCATGGACCAACTAAGCCGTCACCTGAGGAGTAGGTGGGAGGTAGAGCGTACCCTAGGCAGCGCCGGCGTACCCGTTACGGCCCTGCGCGCCGGCATCATCGTAGGGGCCGGCGGGTCATCCTTCAACATGATCAAAAAGCTGGTGCGGCGCATACCCGTGCTCATCTGCCCCGCCTGGTGCCAATCCGCAACCCAACCGGTAGACCTGCACGACGCGCTGAAGATGATTCGATTCGTCATCGGCAATGAGGATACCTATAACCGGCATTTCGATATCGGGGGGTCGGATACGACCAGTTATATGGAAATGATCAGGACGGTCGCCGACCTAATGGGTAAGCGCCGGATCATCCAGCCGGTTCGCTTCTTCACGCCGGGCCTTTCCAAATACTGGGTAGCCACCTTCTCCGGCCAAAGCTCGGCGCTCGTCTCCCCTTTGATCGATAGCCTGCAGCACGACATGGTCGCCTCCCCGAACGCGCTTTTGGAGCAGTTCCCCGTTCGGGCCAACTTCCGTGAGTCAGCCCAGCGCGCACTCTCGGGTAAGGATAAGCTGCCACCACTACCGGAGCGCATAGACAAAGAGGGGGAGAAAAATACCGTTCGCAGCATCCAACGCTTGCCGAACCCGGGGCGGCACACGGCTACCTACGTAGCGCGCATCTATCAGCGCTGGTTGCCGATCTTCTTCCGCACGTTGATCCGGGTGCATTCGGATGGGGATGTTTCCCGCTTTACCGTCGGCGGCGTACCCCTGCTCAAGCTTACGTTCGTTCCCGATCGCAGTGATGAGGAGCGTCAGCTATTCTACATCACCGGAGGGAAGTTGGTGAAGCGGCGGGATTACGGTTGGCTCGAGTTCCGCAGGGTGCTGGAAGGGCGCTACGTAATATCCGCCATTCACGAGTTCGTCCCCGCCCTCCCGTGGTTCATTTACGTCGGAACGCAGGCGCGCGCTCACACTTTTGTGATGAAAAAATTCGGGAAGTACCTTGCCGGGAAGTAGAGTAGCGAAGTTTAAAGATCCAGCACCATCTTCATATTCTTCCCATCAAAGGCTACGGTGCGGAAGCCCATCCGCTGGTACCACTGCGCGGCGTGGTTATCGCCGTGGACGCTCAGGGAAACTTGCTCGTCCCCACGCTCCCGCAACGCGTCGAGGAAATGATCCATCAGGTGGTTACCGATGCCATTTCCACGGTGGCCCTTCTTGATCGCGATCCCCAATTCGGCGACCTTGGAGCTGACGAAGCCGTACCCCGGTGCTTCCTCGGTGAACCGGCGGCTCCAAATCCCCCCTATCTCCTCGCCGTCCTGTAGAATCACGAACCCTAGATCACCCGGGCGGCCCCAGTATTCGTAGTAGCGGCGTAGCGCCGGGCGGCGAATGTCCTCGAACGGTATCGCCGGCTCCCCCGGTGGCTTATACAGAGAAGAGTGAAACAGCTCGTGAAAGAAGGCGGTCGTCGTATCCGTCAGCGGAGCGAAAGTGTAGATCATCGACTGAGTGGTTAAGGAAAAATCTAAAAATCAAAATCGTAAGGGTCGGGGCCTAAGCGCTGCCCCCTTTCCAATTCGTCGATCGCGACCATATCCTTCTCCTCGAGCTCAAAATCGAATAAGTCGAAGTTCTCCTCGATACGGCCCTTATTGGTGCTTTTCGGGATGACGATCGCGTCGTTCTGTAAACACCACCGCAGCACGACCTGAGCCGCCGTCTTGTCGTAGCGCCTGGCGACCTCGGTGAAGAGTGGCTCATCGAGGAACTTCCCCTGCATGAGCGGGCTCCAGGCGGTTATGGCGATGTTGTGCTCGTCGCTGGCGGAAATTGCCTCCGCCTGAGTGAGGTAAGGGTGGTACTCTATCTGGTTGACGGCCGGTACGGTACTGCCGGCGGCCAGCACCCTATCCAGATGCTCCGGCATGAAGTTGCTCAGGCCGATGGATCTGACCTTGCCGGATGCCAAGGCTACCTCGAGGTCCGCCCAGGCTTTCTCGTAGCCGTCCACCGGCCAGTGCAGCAGGAGTAGGTCGACGTAATCCTGCTGGAGCCGTTCGAGTGACTCTTCGAGGGCGGCCGGGGTACGTCCTTTTCGGATGTCTTCGTTCCAAATTTTCGTAGTGAGCCAGATAGCTTCGCGGGGCACGTCGGTTTGCCGGAGGGCTTTGCCTACCGCCTCCTCGTTCTTGTAGATCATGGCGGTATCGATGTGGCGGTAGCCGGCTTCCAGCGCCCAGTGCAGGGCATCGATGGCTTCCTTGCCGTTCCCGCTCTGGTATACGCCGAGGCCGACCCGCGGCATCTTCAATCCATTGTTGAGCTCGATGTCGTTCATGCCCCCGCAACGTAGGCCTCGTTACATAGGTTTACCGGTAAGTAAGGTGCTGGCAGAACTACCGCACTTGTCCGTTGCCCCTCACCAACCATTTATAGCTCGTTAGCGCCTTTAGCCCCATGGGCCCCCGCGCGTGTAGCTTTTGGGTGCTGATGCCGATCTCCGCCCCCAACTCGAACTGCCCGCCGTCCGTAAAGGCCGTGGAAGCATTGGAGTAGACTACCGCGGCGTCGACCTCCCGCAGGTAGCGCTCGACGTTATCGGCACTATCACTGACGATCGTTTCGCTGTGTCGGCTTCCGAATCTATTGACGTGGCCGATCGCCTCGGTGATGTCATCTACCGTCTTCACGGAAAGCTTCATCGAAAGGAACTCCATTCCGAAATGCTCCTCGGCGGCGGGGTGTAGTAGTTGCGCCGGATAGTTATCGCGGAGTTCGGCCAAAGCCCGCGCATCGGCAAAGACCTCACAGGCGTGGTGCTTACCGAGGCCCTCCAGCATGACGGGTAGCCGGCCGAGTTGCTGCTGGTGCACGACGATGCAGTCCAACGAGTTACAAACGCTAACGCGCCGGCTTTTAGCATTGGTGATGATGTCGGCCGCCCACTCGGTATTGGCCCGGGCGTCGACGTAGGTGTGGCAGATGCCCGCCCCCGTCTCGATCACCGGGACGGTAGCGTTTGCGCGTACGTGGTCGATCAAACCCTGGCTGCCGCGGGGGATGATGACGTCCACCAGACCGTCGGCGGTGAGGATGGGCTGCAAAGCTTCCCGTTCGGCGGGTGCGAGCAGACAGGCGGCGGGGAGCTCGCTGGCTATCAGCGCCCGGTCGATCAGCTTCTTTATGGCCAGGTTACTATCCCGCGCGTCCCGCGAGCCCTTCAGTACCGAGGCGTTACCGCTCTTCAGGTTAAGCGCGAATACGTCGAAAGTAACGTTCGGGCGGGATTCGAATACGATGCCCACGACGCCGATGGGTACGCTTACCCGTTGCAGCCGCAAGCCATTTTCTAGTTCTCGCTCCTCCAGGGTCTCCCCCAGTGGGCTGGGCAGCTCGGCTACCCGGCGCAGATCGGCCGCGATAGCGCGCAGGCGATCTTCATTCAGCAGCAACCGATCGTACTTCGGGTTCTCCGGCTCCATCCGCGCCAGGTCAAGCGCGTTAGCGGCCAGGACTGCCGGAATGTTGGCTTCGGTCAGGTCGGCCAAGGTGCGCAGGCAGGTATTTAGCTGATCGCCGGTGGCATTGTTGAGCGCTAATGCGTGCTGCCGAAGCCGTGTCAGTTCCTGCTCTAAATTAATGGTGGGGGTTGCGGTAGAGGAGGTCATACCACAAATATACCCTGCACTTAAGCTCCGAAGCGCCGGTGTAGTAAGCGGAGGGTCTTCAGCTTACGGCCACGGTCGTCGAAGATGGAGATGAGGTAGAGCCCATCGGGTAGCTTCTCGATGTTGTAGCCGTCCTTACCGGCAGCATCGTTGAAGCGCAGCAGGCGTTTGCCGAGGGCGTTAGATACGTCTACCCTACCCAGGCGTACATCCGGCGGTACGTCGATGAAGAATTGCTCGCGGGCGGGGTTGGGGTACAATTTTACCGAAGTCGGCTTCGGGGGCGTTACCGGGCTGGCCTCCCGCCGTACGATACGGGTAGTAAAGGTAGCCGACCCGAGGGTCACCCCCGGGGCGGAGGCGTCGGTAAAGCCGATGTCGACCGAGCCGGTGCCCGTCGAGCCGTCGCTATCGAGCACTACGGTGAAGGTAGCGCGTTCGCCGGGGGCCAGGCGGATGGGCTTATCCTGATCCGCATCCGTGCGGGGGACGATGAAGGGGGCGGTCTCCGTGCGCCGACTGAAAGTTCCGTAATCCCAGTCTTTCGGCTTGCTTACCACCGTCTGTTCGCGCGCCAGGCTAATGGTGCGGGTAGAAGTGTTAGTAACGGTAATGTTCGTAATATCCTGGTACCCATCCCGCATATCATCGACCACGACTTCCTTATTGACGTTAGCCGGCTCGATGCGCAAAGCACCCGACTGCGCAAAACAGCACAGCGATAGCAATAGGGTTAAGAGGGTAAAACCAGGCTTCATAAGGCGGGGTAGCTGGGTGGCAGAGAGTAGCCTGCATAGGGTTAACTCTACCATAGTGCTTTAAGTTAACAAATATGGCAGATAAAATCACGGAAAACGAAAAAACAGCGTCTCTTACACAATAATTAACGCTGGGGTATGGGAAGGGTAAGCTTGACTTACCTTTGGCGCCAATTTTATTTGCCCATGAAAGTCTCCCTGAACTGGCTCCGTGAATACTTGCCGATCGACCTCGAACCCGAGCGCCTCGGGGCCGTCCTGACCGGCACCGGCCTCGAAGTCGAAGGCATGGAAAAGGTCGAATCCATCCCCGGTGGCCTCGCGGGCGTAATCGTAGGCCACGTACTGACTTGCGCGAAGCACCCCAACGCCGACCGCCTCTCCGTAACCACCGTCGACGTAGGCGGGCAAGAACCACTGAGTATCGTCTGTGGCGCGCCCAATGTCGCCGCCGGCCAGCACGTACTGGTCGCCACCGTAGGTGCCACGCTACACCCGCTCGAAGGAGAGCCGTTTAAGATCAAAAAAGGGAAGATTCGCGGCGAGACCTCCGCGGGCATGATCTGCGCCGAAGATGAACTCGGCCTGGGCGGCGACCACGACGGCATCATCGTCCTGGAAAAACCTTACGCCCCCGGCACCGCGGCGCGTGAGGTCTACGATTTGCAGGAAGATTACGTTTACGAGATCGGCCTTACCCCCAACCGCTCCGACGCTACCAATCACTTGGGCGTCGCTTTCGACGTGGCCGCGGCGGTCAATACCTTGAACGATACCGCCATCCGCGTCAGCCGGCCGGATGTTTCCTCCTTTAAAGAAGGTACCGAAAAAGCTTTTTCGGTACGGGTAGCCGATGCTTCGCAGGCGCCACGCTACGCCGGCCTGGTCATCGAGGGCCTGTCGATCGCTCCTAGCCCGGATTGGCTTCGCCGTCACCTACAGGCGATCGGGGTGCGGCCGATCAACAACGTGGTCGACGTTACCAACTTCGTCCTCCACGAGCTCGGCCAGCCCCTGCATGCCTTCGATCTGGACCGAATCGGTGGCCGCGAAATTCACGTAGAAAAACTGCCCGCGGGTACCCCCTTTCTTTCCCTCGACGGAGTAGAGCGGACGCTCAGCGCGGACGACCTGATGATCTGCGACGGCAACCACCAACCGATGTGCATCGCCGGCGTATTCGGTGGGGCCGGCTCCGGCGTTACGGATGCCACCACGCGCGTTTTTTTTGGAGTCCGCCCACTTCGAGGCGGGCACGACCCGGCGCAGCAGCATGCGGCATACCTTGCGGACGGATGCGGCGCGGGTATTCGAAAAAGGCAGCGACCCGAACGTGACCGTATACGCCCTCAAAAGGGCGGCGCTTTTACTGCAGGAGGTCGCCGGCGGGCGGGTGGCCAGTCAGTTACTCGACCTGTATCCGGAACCCATCGAGCCCCTGAAGATCGTGATGCGTGACCAGCGTATTCGTGACGTGATAGGAGCAAATTTGGCGAGGCCGCAGGTGCAAGGAATCTTGGAAAGCATGGATATGAAGGTGAGCGCCATCGATGAGCTCAGCTTCGAAGTAGCGGTGCCCACCAATAAATCGGACGTAACGCGGGAAATCGACGTGATCGAAGAGATCCTACGCATTTACGGATTCGACCGCGTGCCCATCCCGGGCGAGATCACCACGGCAATGGTCGTAGCTCCGCGGCCCGACCCGAACGCTTTGCGCGAGCTGATCGGCGACCTACTCTCCGCTAACGGCTTCTACGAAATGATGGGGCTTAGCCTGGACGAAAGCAAATACTACCGGCAAACTGACGGGGAAGGTGGGGAGCGACTAGAGGACGTGGTATACATCAACAATACCTCCAACGTTCACCTCGACGTGATGCGCCCCGGCATGCTCCAGAGCGCGCTCGAAGCCGTCGCCCATAACCACAACCGCCAGCAGCGAGACTTACGCCTGTTCGAATTCGGCAGGACGTACCACCTCGACCGCGATGCACCCTCCCCCTACCGCGAGGTCAACCACCTTACGCTGACGCTTACCGGCCGGCGCCACCCCGAAAGCTGGCACGAAACGGACAAGGAGGGCCAGCAAGCTGGCTTCTACACGCTCAAAGCCGCCGTGGAGCTCGTGTTACAACGCCTCGGGGTCGATAACTACCGCACCGCTGAGCCGGATACGGGGGAGTTCCAGTACGGCATCCGCTACCATAAAGGCCCGCTAGTGCTGGTCAACGCCGGTTCCGTTCATTCAAAGCATCTATCCCGACTCAGCCGGGACATCAAATCCAACGTTTTCTATGCGGACTTCAATTGGGACAACCTGCTTCGCGTACTACCAAAAAAGCACCTGCAAGTAAGTACCCCGAGCAAGTACCCGTCGCTGCGCCGTGACCTGGCCCTCATCGTCGACCGCTCCGTCACCTTCGCCGACATCGAAAGGCTGGGGCGTAAAGCCGAGAAGAAGATCCTCACCGGCGTCAACCTTTTCGACGTCTACGAGAGCGAGGAACAGCTGGGCGCGGGCAAGAAAAGCTACGCGGTAAGCTTTCATCTGGCCTCCGAAGAGCGCACGCTATCCGACAAGCAAGTCGACAAAGCGATGCGCGCTATCGAGCAGGCCATCGTACGTCAGCTCGGGGCCGAAGTTCGTCGGTGAAGAATGCCGATCGTAGAATTAAATACTGCGGCGGACGGCGGTATTAAATAATCTTGCGTGTATCTTGCGCGTTAACACACGTGTTTTCGCAAGCTCCGAGCCGCGAATTCACTTCATACTTAACCCATGGAACCGTTTGACCTCCTCGACGGCCTGGAAATCAAACTCCGGCAACTTGCCGCTTCCTCCGATCGCCAACGGGCGGACTACGAGCGGCTCGTCTCCGAGAACCAACAACTAAAACGAGAGCTCGACCGCCAGACCGGCATCGTCACCTCGTTAAAAGATAAACTAGCCCAGAGCCCACCGGCCGCCGGGGAGGCCGTCAGCGATGACCAGGCTCCCCCAGCTAAAGCCGACCGGGCCACCATCGAATTCTGCCTCAAGGAAATCGACCGGTGCCTCGACTGGCTCCAACGAAACTGACGCTATGGCAGGCTCATCATCCGATCATCACGCCCTTACCATCACCATCGCCGGCCGCCGGCTCACCCTTCACGTCAACCGTAAGGAAGAAGGCGCCGTACAGAGCATGGTCCGCGAAATCAACGATCGCTATAGCGACTATCAGGTGAAGTTCAAAGACCGCGATGAGCTGGATTGCATGGTCATGACCCTGCTCACTTACGCCGATGAGCTTCGCACCCGCCCCGCCCCCAACACGGGCGCCGCGGAAACGGATGCCATCAAAAGCCGACTCACCGAGCTGAATACGCTGGTGGAAGGGATGCTGTAGGTATGGGGTTAGGCTATTGGTTTGTTGGTTTTCTAGTCTGTTAGTCGGAACGTACCGATAGACCACAAGGGAGCGCAGCGACCGTCAAACCACCACAATCGACAAAAACAATGGAATACTTACTAGCCGCCGCCGGACTAATCATCGGAGCGGTCATCATGTACTTCTACGGCGCCAGCCAACGCACCAAGCTACTGGCGGAACGTAAGGTAGAAGACAACAGCGCCCAGCTCACGTCCGAAAAGATGGTCTCGGAAGCCAAACTCAAGGCGGAGAAGCAACTCGCCGATGCGGAAGTACAGTCGCAAAAGCTTTTTGCGGAGTACAAAGAGCAGCAGGAAGCGTTCAAGAAGGATAAGATCCGGGAAAGCAAAGAGAAGTTTAACCGGTACCGGGAAGAGTTCAAGAAGGAAAAGGCCGAGGAGCTGGTAGAGCTGAAAGACAAGCGCGCCGCCCTCCGCGAGGAAGCCGAAGCCATGAAGGAAGAGCGGGCCGGCTTCAAATCCGAACGCGACGAAATCACCAAGCAGCAAAAAGCACTGCTACAGGACGAGCAGAAACTAACGGAACGCAACAAACAACTCGACCAGGAACTGGAGCGGGCCAAAAGGAAGCAGGACGAACTGGATAGCCAACACGAAAGCTTCACAAAAGAATTAGAGAAGATCGCCGGCCTCAGTATCGACGACGCCAAGCAACGGCTGTTGGAAGACGTACGCCAACAGACCGCCAACGAAGCCCTTGCCCTCAAGCGTGAGCTGCTCGAAGAAGCCCGCAGCGACGCGGCCAAAGACGCCCGTAAGATCGTCGTCACCACCATCCAGCGCATGGGCGCGGAGATGACCATCGAAAACACCGTCAGCACCTTCGCCCTGGATAGCGACAACGTCAAAGGCCAGATCATCGGCCGTGAAGGGCGCAACATCCGCGCCATCGAGGCCGCCACCGGCGTCGAACTCGTCGTCGACGATACCCCCGAAACGATCGTCATCTCCAGTTTCGACCCCATCCGCCGCGAGATCGCCCGCCTATCCTTGAAACGCCTCGTAACGGACGGCCGCATCCACCCCGCCCGCATCGAGGAGGTGGTCAACAAAACCAAAAAGGAACTCAACAACCAGATCCAGGAGATCGGTAAAAAAACCGTCGTCGAGCTCGACATCCACGGTTTGCCGACCGAGCTCGTTCGCTACGTCGGCCGCATGCGCTTCCGCAGCAGCTACGGGCAGAACCTCCTGCGCCACTCCGTAGAAACGGCGCACCTCTGCGCCACCATGGCCGCCGAAATGGGCATGAGCAAAAAGAACATCAAACTCGCCAAACGCGCCGGCCTCCTCCACGATATTGGCAAGGTAGCCGATGAGGATAGCGAACTCAGCCACGCCCTTTACGGTATGGCCGTCTGCGAAAAACATAAGGAGCACCCGATGGTGATCAACGCCGTCGGCGCGCACCACGATGAGATCGAGATGAACAACATCCTCTCGCACATCATCCAAGCCTGTGACGCCATCTCCGGTGCCCGCCCCGGCGCCCGCCGTGAGGTCCTCGACGGTTACATCAACCGCATCAAGGAACTCGAAGAGATCGCCGTAAAGAACAAGGGCGTAAGCTCCGCCTTCGCCATGCAGGCGGGTCGCGAACTGCGCGTAATGGTCGAAGCCGAGCAGGTCTCCGATCAGCACGCCGAGGAGCTCAGTTTCAAGATTAGCCAGGAGATCCAGGAAAATATGCAGTACCCAGGCCAGATCAAAGTAATGGTGATCAGAGAGAAGCGGGCGGTGAACTTCGCGCGGTAGGCGAAAAGCTTATAGTTTAAGCGACAGCGACGGGACCGCCCAGACTAAACCACCACCTCCCCGTTCCCATCCGTGGTCAACACCTCGGAGAAGTAATCGAAGAAGGGCCGAATACCCAGGTAAGCCTCCACGCTCATATCGACGAAATCATCCGAAAGCACCTGAGCGTCGGTGAAGGGGCGGAATACGTAGAAGTTCTTGTACCGAAGTAGATCAATGTTCTCGTGGTCGCGGACGAAACCTTTCGGGGCGGTCTTCAGTTGATCGCCGCGTAATTCCCCGAAGAGCCGCGTAAATTCGTCATCGGCAATGATTTGCCGCAACTCGGAGGCATCCGCGGCGAGCTCCTCACGGATGCGCTTCAGATCGTCGCGTTCCGGGCTGTAGAAGCCGCCGCCGACAACAGTCCTGCTGGACCAACTACCTACCGCGCCTTCGGGGACGATGTGGTAATGATACCCACCGCGTCGCAACTTGCCGTCCCGCTTAAAGCCACCGGCGAAGTTCACCTTGTAGGGCCGTTTATCCTTACTGAAGCGTACGTCACGGTAGATGCGCATCATGGACTTCTTCCCATTCTGGGTGGCGATCACATCCGATTGAGCGAGCCCGTCGAGCACGTCCTGAGCGTATTCCGCTACGTCTTCCCGCGCTGCCTCGTAACGCGCTTTGTTATCCTGAAACCAATCGCGATCGTTGTTCTTAGCAAGTTGCTTGAGGAAGGTGAGCGTAGATTTTTTGATCATGTCGTCGTTTGATGGTACGTACGCTGGGTAGACTATTCACGCAGCCCGAAGGTTTACCTTTGCCGCGATGAATTCGCTTCGCCGACTTTTAAGGTACCTGACCAATTACCGCGGGTTAGTCGCCATCGCTATCGTGTGTAATGTATTGACGGCCATCTTCACGGTCGTTGCCATTCCCCTCTTTCAGCCCTTCCTCGAGCTACTCTTCGAGCGGGTTGATATGGTCACCGAGGCACCGGAGCGACTTAGCAACTTCGACGATCTTTCCCTCTACGCCAACTACTGGCTCAGCCGGCAGATTACGACGCTCGGCAAAGAGACGGCCCTGGCCTACGTCTGCGGCTTCATCCTCCTAAGCTTTTTACTCAAGAATCTCTTCCGCTATCTAGCGCTCTTTTTCATGGCCCCGGTACGCAACGGCATCATCCGCGACCTGCGCAACGAGCTTTACGGCCACCTGCTGCACCTACCGCTCGCTTACTTCACCGAAGAGCGCAAGGGCAACCTACTCAGTCGCATAACTACTGACGTGCAGGAGGTGGAGGGCAGCATCCTCAACGTGCTGGAAGCCGTCTTTCGCGAGCCCTTCGTCATTATCGGTGCGCTCAGTTATATGCTCTTCATCAGTCCTTACCTGACGTTGTTTGTCTTCGGCCTCATGGCCTTTACCGGCATCGTTATCGGCGGCATAGGCAAGCGGTTGAAACGCAGCAGCACGGCGGTGCAGGAGAAGTTAGGCGACATCGTAAGCCGCACCGAGGAAAGCCTGGGGGGCTTACGCATCATCAAAAGCTTCGGCGCGGAGGATTACCAGACCCGGCGCTTCGGTGAGCTCAATGATGACTACCGCCGCTCGCTGATCCGCCTCCTTTGGCGCCGCGACCTGAGTAGCCCGCTGACCGAATTTCTCGGTATCGGCACCGTTGCCCTGCTGCTGTGGTACGGCTCCCGCCTCGTTTTCAGCGAGGTACTCGATGCGGATGCCTTCCTGGCCTTCATCTTCGCGTTCTACCTGGTCATCGACCCCGCAAAGAATTTTTCCAAAGCTTACTACAACATCCAGAAGGGCCTGGGGGCACTATCGCGCGTTGAGGCAGTTCTAGATGTTCCGAATTCAATCTCGGATAAGCAAATTTCTTTTGCGAGTTCGCAGGTGCAGTCTTTGGATAGTGAAGAGCAGGGCGGCGCTCCGCGCCCCAACGGCCAGCCGGGTATTCACTTCGAAAACGTAAGTTTCCGCTATACGGAGGGTGGGCCGCCGGTACTTCACGACCTCTCCTTTCAGATCCCCAAAGGAAAGGTCGTCGCGCTGGCCGGTGGTAGCGGCGGCGGCAAATCCACGATCGCCGATCTTCTCCCCCGCTTTTACGACCCCACCGCCGGCCGCATCACGCTCGACGGGCAGGACCTACGTACCTACGACCTACGCGAACTGCGCGCCCGCTTCGGCATCGTCTCCCAAGAAGCAATTCTCTTCAACGACTCCATCTACGACAACATCGTTTTTGGCTTAGCGGGCGTTACCCCGGCGCAGGTAGAAGAAGCCGCCCGCGTAGCCAATGCCCACGATTTCATCACCGCCGCCCCCCACGGCTACCAAACCAACATCGGCGACCGCGGCAGCAAACTCAGCGGCGGCCAGCGGCAACGCCTCACCATTGCCCGCGCCATCCTGCGTAACCCCGACATCCTCATCCTCGACGAAGCCACCTCCGCCCTCGATTCGGAATCGGAACGCCTCGTCCAGGAAGCCCTGCAGAATCTGATGGCCGGCCGTACCGCCCTGGTCATCGCCCACCGCCTCAGCACCATCCAACACGCCGATGAGATCCTCGTACTCGACGAGGGCCGCATCATAGAACGCGGAACGCACGCCGCGCTGCTGAACCAAGACGGCGCTTACCGCAGATTGGTAGAGCTACAGGGGGCGGGGTAGTCCGGGAGCTTACTTCATCACTCCCAGGCTGGGAGGGAGCGCAGCGACCTACTCCACCCCGTGCATCATCTTCTTCATCCACCCGCTGATGGCAATGAACACGAGCCCGGCGGCGATCGGAACGATGGCGAAAATCAGGAAGAACCCACTAAGCCCTATCTCCTCGGCGATGGGTTCGATGTAGCTTCCCGTCAGGCCACCCAGGAAGTTGGCGGCGAAGTTGGCTACGAAGAAGATACCGAACATCAATCCTATTAACCGGACGGGGGCGAGTTTGGAAACGTAGCTGAGACCGACCGGAGAAATGCAGAGCTCACCCAGGGTATGAAACAGGTAAGCCGCAATGAGCCAGAACATACTAACGCTAGCCGTCTGCGCCCCTTCCGGTATGCCCGCGGCCCCCAATGCAAGAATGGCGAAACCGATACCCAAAAGGATCAACCCGAGGGCGAACTTCACCGGGCCACGGCGGAGGAGCTTGAAGCGTTGCTCCCAAAGCTTAGCGAAAGCCGGCGCGAAACAGATGATGAAGAGGCTGTTGAATATCTGGAACCAACCGGCGGGCACCTCCAGTGAGTCGCTGGTGAACTGCTCGTACAGCATGATGCCAACCAGGATCCAAACGATCACGAACGCGGAGGCCAAAATGAGGTTGGCAAGACTATACTGCTTAAAGGTGATGCCGAATAGCTTCAGCAGCACCCAACTGAGCACAACGACGGGAATGACGGTGATCAGAAAGTTCGCCGTCCTGAAAAATCCCACACTGTCGGCATCCAGCGTCCGATCCGTGTAGTCCAGCGCGAAGATGGTCATCGAGCCACCCGCCTGCTCGAAGGCCCACCAAAAAAATATGATGAAGAAACTAAAGACGAAAATGGAAATAACCCGATCCCGCTCCACTTTGTAAAGCGACTTATCGGACAGGATCCACCCGACAAAGCCGGTCACCGAACCAAAGATGATCGGTACCATGAAGTGGCGGCTGACCGTCTGTAAAAGATTCGGCTGCGGCCCGGCGGCGCTGCGTACCGCGACGTAAATCAGCACCGTCGTCACCAACCCTATGATGCCCCAGGTAATCGCCCGCTTGCCTTCCTTTCCGTCCCCCTTCGAAACGGGGTGGCCTTCACCGTCGACTTCGTCGGTGCCTTCTACCAGGTGGATGTCCGTCGTAGCCCCTTCCGGTTCGACCGCGGCAGTCTCTCTTTTATCGAAGAAGATACCCTTACCCTGCTCGTTATCGTAATCCACCGTCTTGCTGGGGGATAGTCCGATCCGACCAAAGATGCCCTGCGCGAAATAGAATTGTAGCAGCCCGATCAACATAAAGACGCCGGCCAAGCCGAAGCCATAGGCGTAGCCGTAATCATCACTCTCTCCGTAGTAGCTACAGAGCAGTATTCCGAGGAAGGCACCCGCGTTGATGCCCATGTAGAAAATAGTGTAGGCCCCGTCTTTCTTCTCCGGGATGTCCTGATACAACTGCCCTACGATGGAGGAAATGTTCGGCTTAAAAAAACCATTACCGATGATGAGAAGCAGGAGACCCAGGTAGAAGGAATACTCCATCTCCAGCGCCATGGCGGCGTGCCCCAGAGTCATGATGAAAGCGCCTAAAATGACCGCGTTTCTATAGCCCAATACTTTATCGGCAAGAATGCCACCGATCATCGGCGTACAATACACGAAGCCGGTGTAGATACCGTAAAGGGCTAAAGCGTCCGCCCGGCTCCAGGGCGTATCACCAAAGCCTACCTCCACGAGGAACACCACCAGGAGTACCCGCATCCCGTAGTAAGAGAACCGTTCCCACATCTCGGTGAAGAATAGAACGAAGAGGGCGGGTTTCTGCCCGAAGATGTTTTGATCCGCGGGTAAGTTAGCGGAGGAAAGGGTAGCCATGGTCAGGGTTTAATCGAGGTAAAGAAACAAATAAATGCCTTCCCACGAAACGGTGTATTCATTAAGGAAAGCACAATAACCCACCGATCAAATCAACTCAGGTCGGCCAAACGGCTACTTCACGCTCATTACTCTTCCGCCAACTCGCTTCTGCCCGCCTTATTGACGAATACCCGCCGTAAACTCACCCCGAACAAAGCACCCAGGCCAGCCGTAAGCCCCCCGACGAAGCCCGTAAGTAACACCAATAACCACCCGGAGGCCAAACCGAAAGTAACCGCCAGGCGGTCACTCAGCCGCCCCTCCGAATCGAAGTGAAGGTAACCGGTATACACCCCCCATACGAGAAACGCCCCCAGGTAGGCAAACCAGAAGCCACCCCGCCGCCACACCGGCAGTAAGCCGGCAAACAAAAAGCCCGCCACGGCCGGCGTGTACCAAGGCCAACCAAAGAACAGGCCGGCCACGCAAGCGGCAATAATCAGAAAGAACAGAAAGAAGCGATACATGCCGTAAGGAGTGGTTTATCAGTGTTCAGACTACCGGACCAATAGCTTCCGCACGCCCCGCCGGCCGTCGGTCAGCCTCAGCTCTACCAAATAAACACCGGCAACCACCGAGGAAAGAACTAGCGTAGTCATGCCGCCATCCGTGCGCTGGGTACTCAGCAAGCGCCCCTCTGCGGAATAGAGCCGGATGGTGCCAGCCCCCAATGCGGGAGCCAAGTCGACCCGTGCAAACGTAGTAGCCGGGTTCGGAGATAGCCACCAGTCCGCATCCGGCAACGAAGGCCGCCGGGTATCCGTACAATTATCCGAAAAGCGGAACGTGCGATAGGCACCCGGCGAACCACCGCATACGCTAGCCAGTTGCACGTCGTAGGCCCGGCACAAATTAAGCTTATCTACCTCCAACGATACCCCGGTAACGTCGTTTTCCGTCCAATCTTCTCCGCTTCCGCTCGGTCGGTACCGCAATCGATAGGACCCGCCGGGGGCCCGGGAGGCGCGCCAGCGCAGCCGCGTCGTTTCGTCGTTTTCGGCGAAGTCGGCAAACAAGGCACTCGGGGCTGGGCAGCCGCCCGCCGCCACTACGTCAATGCAATAGTCTTCGTATTCCCCCTGGGCCGGGCCACTACAGGCGCTACCCCGTACGATCAAAAAATTCATCAGCACCCGAACCCGGGTCGATAGTTCCGGTGCGTCATCCGGCACGACCATATCGATCTCGGCCGGCCGGCCCCTCCGCGAATCCCCCTCCCCCACAATTTCCCGGGAGCTGAAGAATCCGTCGTGGTTCCAATCCGCGTACACCCGGAAATCCTGAATGTCGTTACTACTCAACCGCCCGGGGGTCAAGACCATCGGGTAGGCGCCGCCGCGAACCACCGTCATGCCCTCCGCGCCGGAGAAATCCCCGAAGCCCCGTACCTCCCGGGCCGTACGATTGACCAGAATGTTGCCGATATTGACCTCCTCGATCCAGTCCGTGGAATTATCGTAGCCGGGGGGCGAGCAGTAAGTAGCCTCCAGGCACGCACCGCAACCGGTGCTCACGACCGTCTTGCGCTTACCGAAGCCCGTATTGGTCGTATCGCAATCGGTAGAGAATTCAAATTCGTACGGGGTACACGGAGAGATGCCGCCACCGATGCCGAATACGCCGCCGGTAGACGTTCGTGTAGTCCAGCTCGTCGCCCCCACCTTTCGGAAGCGGATGCGGTAAGACCGCCCCGCAAGCTGCTCGCTCCAGCTCGCTAGGAACTGCAGGCCCGGCGCTGCGCGCACCCGGAAGTCATCCGGTATGATGCAGCAGCCATCCGTATTTACCGTCACGGACTGGGTAGCGGTGCCGACCGCGCCACAACTGGCGGCCAGCTCGAATTCGTATGCCGTACACGCAGCGAGGCCCTCGAGGACCAGCGGTAGCGAGGGGTTTTCTAGTTCGGTCCACACTTCCGCGCCGGCCCTTCGGTAGCGTAGGGTAGTCTGGGTAATACTTACGATGGATTGATAGCTGATCCGTAGGGTGCTACTACTCCCGCCGACCGGGCTTACTTCAAAACTAGTCGGGGCGAAACAGTCGCCGCAATCCTCCATCAAGCTGGCCATGGCGGCACCGATGTCCAACTGGCCCTCCGTAGTCGTCTTATCCTTCAGGTCCGGGTTGGGCCTGACGCTTTCCAGCAGGGCGCGGCGCACGTACCTGGCGGCGGCCGCCGGGTCGGACCGCAGCAGTTCACCGAAAGCGGCGCAGGGGGCGGAGTACAGGAGCGCCGCGGCCCCGGCAACGTGGGGGGTCGCGAACGAAGTACCGCCGACGGGGGCGTACCCGTTCCCCAGGTCGGTAGTCAGTATATCCTGCCCGTATGCGCCTAGGTCGACGGATGCCGACCCGAAGGCAGCGTTACTTACCCGCTCGCTTCGGGTACCCAGCGAGGTTACGCCGATCAGGAAGTCCGAGGGGCAGTTGGTAGGCAGATCGCCAAGCTCATCCACGTCGATGTTGAGGTTGGCGGCGGCACCGGCATTTAGGATGCCGACGGCGCCCAGGCGGTCGAACAGGTCGCACCAGATCGGGCTGTCCGCTACGTTGCCGTAGTTGCGCCCCCAGCTTGCGTTGGTCACCACCACGTAGGCGCCTTCCCGCCCACCCGTATCGTTGTAGCGCTGGCGTGCGTTCAGGGCGTAGCCGTAAGCTTGCAGCACCTCGGCCTCGGAGCTAAGGAAGCCGTTGCGGATGGTCATCAACTTCACCTTCCAGTTGACGCCGGTCACGCCCAGGTCGTTATCTCCCACCGCGCCGATGATGCCCGCTACCGGCGTACCGTGGGCAGTCGACGCATCCGGGTTACCGTCGTCGTTTTCGGTATCGAAGCCGAAGTAGTCATCGACGTAGCCATTCTCATCGTCGTCGATGCCGTTACCGGGTATTTCGTCGTGGTTGCGCCAGAGGTTGGCCACCAGGTCTTCGTGGTCGAGGTCCGTCCCGTCGTCCAGAACGGCGACTACGATGGTATCGCCGTTGATCGTGACCCCGCCCGTAGTGGTATTCCAGGCATCTTCCAGGGCAAAGTCGTCGCCCGGCCTTCCGTCCAGCTGACCTACGTTACGGTACTGCCAGAGTTCGTCGTAGCGGGGGTCGGCGGGGCGGCGGCGGGCGGTTACCGGGTGGTTGTACTGCACCAGGTATACGGCCGGGTCGGCCTGCAATGCTTGCAGAATATCCGCCTCCGGTACGGCATCGTGGTCGAAGGTGGCCAGGTATAAGTTGGTCTCCCTGATCAGCGGCCTGACGGTAATGAAGGCGGGGTGATTCTTGCGCCACTGCCCGAACCCGTCATCGCTAGCCAAGGCAACGATCAGCTCCCCCGGCACGTGGTCGATACGTTGCGCATGCACCGCTAAGGAGCCCGATAGCAGAAGCTGCAGGAATAGGTTAAGGCGTAAGAACATACTAGGTAAGAACGACGGTAAAATACGGCCTTTCGTTATCATACCCGGCCACCTTAAGTGTCGGCTATCGCACCGCCGGGTAAATTTCGTCGCTTAAGGCATTACGAATGTTGCCGGCGGTGGGTAACACGCGCCTTGCTATTCCCTTACGTTCCTTGCACCTGCGTCCTCGCAGAAAAAAAGCCATACCCGAGCACCGCGACGATAATCACCGCAGTCCCCAAATAAAAAGTCGGCTCCAACTCCCGGGCGTCGTCGAGCAGGAAGTACGCCAGGAGGATGCCGTAAACCGCCTCCATGTTAACCGTGAGGTTGGCGGCGAAGGCGGATAGTACCCGCAACGACCGAAGGAAGAGCCAGTTGGTGAAGATGGTGCAGAGGAAGGCCAATACGCACAAGTACAGCCAGTCCGTAGGCGTCGGCCAGACCGTGCCGCCGAAGAAAGGGAGGAGGGGGGTGAGAAAGAGCGCGCCCGCCCCCAGCTCCAGGCAAATGATGCGCAGGGGGTCCGTTTTCTCGACGTACCTTTTGTTAAAGGTCGTAAAGAGCGCGACCAAGACCGCGGAAAGCAGGCCGACCAGGATGCCGTAAGTCATGGCCGGATCGACGCCGTCCGCGATCAGGTAGATGCCGGGGAGGATGACCAGGCCCACCGAAGTATCCCGCCAACTGAAACGCGCACCCACCACGACCGGCTCGAGCAGACTGGAAAAGAAGGAGGTGGTCGCCAGGCAGATCAAAGCTACGCTCGCATTGGCCAGCTTGACGGCGCCGTAAAAGGTCACCCAGTGCAGAACGACCAGCACGCCCAAGCCCACGAAGATCAGTAGTTGCCGCCGGCCCAGGTCGCGTAACAGCCGACCCGGGCGGATGAAGGGAAGCAGCACCATGCTGGTCATCATTACCCGCCACCAAACGAGGGTGAGCGCGTTGAGGCTGATGAGGTCTCCCAATATCCCGGTGCCGCCCCACAGCAACACCGCGACGTGCAGTTGCGCGTAGGCCGACGTAGTAGATTGGGGGGCGGGCTGAATGCGAATTAGATTGACCCGGTCAAAAGCGGGCGGCGGGGGCAACGGATTGGCCCGCGAAAATACCCGCTGCGTACTTAAAGGTACCCGTAACGCCGATCATGGCGGCATTGTCCGTACAGTATTCGAAGCGGGGGATGTACGTCTGCCAGCCGCGTGCTTCGCCCAAGCGAGTAAATCTTTCGCGTAGGGCACTGTTGGCACTTACCCCGCCGGCGAGCGCGACTTGCGTCAGCCCCGTTTCGGCAACGGCCCGCTCCAGCTTACCGAGCAGTACCTCGACGATGACGGATTGTATGGACGCGCAGATGCCCGGCAGGTTATCCTTCACGAAAGTGGGTTGCGTTCGCAGCTTCTTTTGCAGGGTGTAGAGTACACTGGTTTTGAGGCCGCTGAAGGAGAAGTCGAGCCCGCCGGGGTCCGGCCGCGCAAACTCGACGGTGGGTTGCCCCAACTTTGCCAAGCGATCGATTTGCGGGCCGGCGGGGTAGTCGAGGCCGATCATCTTACCCGTTTTATCAAAGGCCTCCCCCGCCGCGTCGTCGATGGTGCGGCCGACGATCTCCTGATCCAGCGCGCTTCGTACGACGACGAGCTGCGTATGCCCCCCGGATACGGTCAGGCACAGGAATGGGAAGCGGGGCTTCGGGTCTTCGGCGAAGTGGGCCATCACGTGCGCCTGCATGTGGTCCACTTCGATCAGTGGCAAGTCGCGCGCCAGTGCGAAAGCCTTGGCAAAGCTCACCCCGACCATCAGCGAACCGATCAAGCCGGGCCCGCGCGTGAAGGCAACGGCTTCTACCTCTTCCGCCGTGACGCCGGCCCGCTGTAAGGCGACGGAGACCGTGGGTACGATATTCCGCTGGTGCGCCCGGCTGGCGTGCTCCGGCACTACCCCCCCGTATTCGACGTGGATGGCCTGGCCCGCGGTCACATTACTCAACACTTCCCCGTCGCGGACGATGGCCGCCCCGGTGTCGTCGCAGGAGGATTCTATGGCTAGGATGGTGGGCATTTGGTGCTTTAGTCTATTAGTATTTTAGTCCGTTAGTTCCGCCGTCCTAATAGACTAAAGGCGATAGCCGCCCTACTCCACCACTTCTCCGATCACACTATCCGGCACGCGGAAGTCTTTGGGTTGCGGTAAGTCGGTGAGGGATTTGATGCCGAAGTAGTCGAGGAAGCGATCGGTGACGCCATAAAGCAGGGGCCTGCCGATGGCTTCGGCGCGGCCGAGGATGTTGATGAGTTCTTTTTCCAGCAGCTTTTGGACGGCGTAGTCGCAGCTCACCCCGCGGATCTTTTCCAGCTCCGTTTTGGTGACGGGTTGTTTGTAGGCGATAATGCTGAGGGTTTCCAGGGCGGAACGACTGAGCTTGCGGGTACTTTGCATGCGCAGGTGCGTACCGATCGTTTCGTGGTAGGCGCCCTTGGACATGAATTGGTAGCCACCGGCAACTTCGACGATCTCGAAGCTGTGTACATCCCGATCGTAGCGTCGCTCCAGTTCGTCAATGGCTTCCAGCATCACCTTTTGGGCGAAGCGGACGCCGAAGTTCTCCAGCAACACCTCCTGCAAGCCTTCTAGGCTGATGGGGCTGGGGGCGGCAAAGATGACGGCTTCGATGTGTTGGGCCAGGTACTGCATGGCGTAAAGGTATCTTTTACGACTGCAGGATCCGCTTTTTCATAGTTTCGAATTCCTCTTCGGTGATGATGTTCTGGGCTTTCATCTCAGCGAGTTCCTTGATTTTGCGGATGGCCTCGTCGTTGGTCGCGCCGCTCAGTGAGGGCGCCACCTCGGGGGCATCGGCGTCTTCGATCAACTCCGTAGAGGCCACGGGGGGCGGTACGGTGATCGCCGGGTCGGGTACGGCGGTGGGGGCGGGGGGCGTTGGCGGCACGACGGTGGTCGGCCGGGGTGGCTCGGGGGTTACGGTATCGCTCGCTTCCTCTTTCCATTCCTTGGCGACTTTCTTACCCTTCTCGAAGCTCTCGCGGTAGAGCTTTTTGAGTCGTTCGGTATCAAAATCCAGGAAGGTGCCGCCGGTGGCGAAGTGGGTTTTGAATACTTCCCCGAGGGCGTAGGTGCTGGCGCCGTTAACGACGGCCGTGGTGATGCCGCCGACGATCGTGCCAATGCCGGGGACGAGTTTGATCAAGCTACGGGCGCCGGCGCGGGCCATGGTGCTGGTCGTAAGGGCCGAAACGATGGCCTTGCCCTGGGTTTCGGCGAAGTCGATATCGTATACCCGGCACATTTGCCGGATCATATCCAGTTGTAAAGCGGAGACGGCAAATACGTCTGCGATGGGTAGCGGGATGATGTAGCTGGCGCCCATACTCCAGAGCACGTGGTTGCGAATGACGGTTTCCGCGTGGCGATTCTTATCTTTATTTGGCCCCATGAGGGAATCTTTTAGTTGCTTCTTTGCGAAGTCGGTTATTTTTTTGCGCATAGTATTTTTTCAACGCGTGGAGGTTCGGTGAAGTTATTTGCCGGGCCGGCCGGCGGGCTCGTTTTCCGATGAACGCGCTCCATTCCTATACCAAGGAAAGCCATCTATCCAGATTCAACGAACGCGCGCCCCACCCTGTTTACCTCAAAATCACCACCATGGCAGATCTCGTTAACCGCGTAGCCACCTCCGGGCTCGTCACCCTCAAGTTGGAAGAATACTGGCCGGATGCCGCTTTTGCCACCTTCGATTTGAAGGATTACCTGTTTATGGAGCTCATCCTGAAAGAAAAGGACTTCCGCCAGGCGGTCAAGGAGCATGATTTTAGTCAGTATCAGGACAAAGTGTTGCTGGCCTTTTGCTCCGCCGACGCCATCATTCCCAACTGGGCGTACATGCTCGTCGCGGCCAGTGCGGCGGCACATGCGCGCGATGTATTCCTGGGCACCGAGGCGGAGTACCTACGCCAACACTACCGCCAGGCGGTACAATCGTTGGATGCCGCCAGCTTCGCCGGCAAGCGAATCGTAATTAAGGGTTGCGGGGATAGGCCCGTGCCCGCTTCCGCTTACCTGGACGTTACCAAACACTTACGCCCCCACGTGAAGTCATTGATGTTCGGAGAGCCCTGTAGCACGGTCCCCGTATACAAAAAGCCTACCCCCAGGAAGCGGTAAAGGTTTGTATCTTGGCCCGCCTATCACCCAGGACGACCCCCTCGACAACCAGCCAGCCCATGCGCCATTGCCGTTTTTTACTCTTTGGCTTAGTCTTTTTGTTCTCCGTAGCCGGGCAGGCGCAGGACGCGCTCTTTACCCTGCACGACTACCAGCCCCTCTGGCTGAACCCGGCGAACACGGGCTCCTTTAATGGTTCCGTTCGTGTCGGTGGTGTTTACCGCGGCCAGTGGTATTCGATCGAGGGCATCCAGAGCCCGACCGCTTACGTGGATGCCCCCCTGGCCTTCGGCCTGCGCAAGCAAGACTGGATCGGCGTCGGCATGACCCTCACCAACAGCCGCTTCCCCTTCGAAGGATTTGGCATGGGTGACCAGGCGCCGGGGGTTGACATCGTTCAAAACTTCTTCGGCTTCAGCGCTGCCTACCATCTCAGCCTCGATAAAAAGCGGCGGAACATCCTGACGATCGGCGCGCAGTACGGCAGCGTCTCCTACGGCGCTGAATTTAACGGTACCCTCCGCCAGGAAGGCAACATCATGGGTGCCCCCGGCTTTCAGGACGCCGGCTTTAACGAATTCATGCCCAATATGATGAGCCCGGACGGCGAACGCAATAACGAATCCGTCAACGACCTCAACGCCGGCGTCAAGCTCAAGCTGCTCCTCGACCCGAAGAAAGACAACGTGCTCGAAGCGGGCGTCACGATGATGCACCTGCTCTCCCCGGAGCGCCGCCCCATCTTTCGCCAGGAGGATATCGATAGCACGCAGATGTCGGGCGAGCGGAGCCTCGGTGATCTAAAGAGTACCCTGCTGGCCCACGCCCGCCTCGATCTGGCGATGAACGATAAATGGCGCTTCCAACCTACGCTGCTCTTCGGTAGCGCGCAAAACTCCAACTTCGTTAGCGTTCAGGCCTGGGGGCAACGCAACCTCAAAAAGAACCTCGACCTACGGCTCGGCCTGGGTTACCGGACGGCCGACGCGGCGCAGTTCCTCATCGGCATGGATTTCGGCCAGCTCCGTACGGCGCTCAGTTATGACCTGACGCTCAGCCAGGCGCGTAACGTCAATAGCTCGCAAGGGTCTTTTGAAGTATCGGCCATGTACATCTTCAATATCTACAAGAAACCCGACGTTACGCCGACCATCCTCTGCCCGGATATCTAATGCGTGCGCCCCGCTACCCCTCGAATCTCTCCCCCCCTCTACGCAATAAGGAATGTGAGTTGAAAGTATTTATCTCCGCCTACCTCCCCACGTCAATGAGACAGTTACTCTTCGCGGCAATATTGCTCCTCGGTGGCGCCACGGCCATCGCCCAGCCCCTCGGCGGCACCTCTAACCTGGAACAGCTGGAATGGGCCGCGGATTCCGCCCGCGCCAACCAGAACTGGTACGTCGCCCTGGAGAACTACGAAAAACTCTACGACGAAACCGAGGAGGAAGTCTACCGGCCGATGATCGGCCTGATGAACTTTCGCCTGCGTGACGTAGCGGGAGCCAACCGGGAGTACAAACAAGTCTTCCGCCGTATCGAAGGCGTAGACACCACCTTCAACGAGCACCGCTTCTACTACGGGCAATCCCTCAAGATGGCCGGCGAATACGACGAGGCCCGTACCTTCTTCGAGCAATTCCTACAGCACAATCCCGATGAACGTATGGAGCGGTTCGCCCGCCTCGAGCTCGAAGGCATCGAGCTCTACCGCGACGCGCCCCAGGAAACCAGCGAGGTAGCCCTGGAAATTCTCGACCGTCAGATAAACGGCTCCTTCAGCGAGTATTCCCCCGTGCTGAGTGAGGACGGCAAAACGCTGTACTACTCCACCTGGGAAAGCTCGAAAGTAGTCGAGCAAAACGGAGACGAAGACAATTACAGCCGCATCTTCCGCGCCACCCGCGAGGAAGAAGGTGAGTGGGGCAAGCCGGAAGCCCTCGATAAGGAAGTCAACCGCCCCGGCGTCAGCACCGCCAACCCATCCTTAAGCGCCGACGGCCGCCGCCTATACTACAACCGGCTCCTCCTGGAAAGCAACCGCATCGTCGAAGCCAAAATATACATGAGCGACGTCGAAGACGAGGGCTGGAAAAGCGGTAACCCCGTCTCCGGCATTAACGGCGACGACTTTCTCGTACTACAGCCTACCGCCGGTGAGTTATTCGGCCGCGAAGTCCTCTTCTTCGTCAGCGACATGGACGGTGGCTTCGGTGGGCTCGACATCTACTACGCCAACTACGAAGGCGAAGGGCGCTTCGCCACCCCCGTCAACCTAGGCGAGGGGATCAATACCCTCGGCGACGATATCACTCCCTTTTACTTCGACGGCACCCTGTACTGGTCTACCGACGGGCGGCCGACGATGGGAGGTAAAGACCTCTTTTATGCCGCCTGGGACGGAAACAACTGGAGCGACGCCCAAAACATGGGTACCGGCTTCAACAGCACCGTCGACGATAAATCCCTAAGTGTCTACGGCGATGGCCTCGTCGGCTTCATGACCTCCAACCGCGAAGGTGGCCGCTCCGTCAAGAGCAAGACCTGCTGCGATGACATCTACGGTTTCGAAGTTGCCGCCCTGTACGCCAACCTGGTAGTCGGCCTGTTCGACGAAGGCAAAGAGCCGCTGAACAGCGGCACCATCCGCCTCTACCCCATCGTTAATGGCGACCGCGCCAGCCTCACCGACTCCCGCACCCGCGATGACGGCAACCGCTTCGACTTCGGCCTGGACCTGGAAACGCAGTACCTCGTCGTCGCCTCCCACCCCGGTTACTTCCCCGACTCCATCGAAGTCAATACGCTGGGGTTGGAGGAATCCAAAAGCTTCCAGGAGATCTTTTTCCTCCGCCTGGATTCCTCTCAGCTCGAACCGGAAATTCAAGCCCCCCTCTTCGATACCATCGAGATCGAAGAGGCCGTCGTACTCGAGAACATCCTCTATAACCTGGATGAGTCCGACATCCTGCCCGAAGCCGAAAGCGACCTGCAACAGGTAGTCGAGATCATGAACCAATACCCGGAGCTCGTCATCGAACTCAGCTCCCATACGGATACCCGCGGTGAAGACGATTACAACCTCGCCCTGAGCAAGCGCAGGTCCGCCAGCGCCCGCAAGTGGCTCATCATCAACGGGAACATCTCCGGCCCCCGCATCAAAACGGAAGGCTACGGGGAGACCGTCCCCCAAACCGTCAGCCCCCGCCTGGCCGATCGGATCGAATGGCTCGGCGAAGGGGACGTGATCACCGATGCCTTCATCGCCGCCCTGCCGAGGGATCGCAAGGAATTCGCCCACCGCCTTAACCGCCGTACGGAATTCAAAGTGCTCGAAGGGCCAGAGGAAATCATCATCCGCCGCGACGTCATCGAACGCCGGCTGGATACGCCCGACCGGCAGTCGCTTCCCGTCCGCCAAACCGATCCGCCGACCATCAACCGCTTCAGTAGCCTATTCGGTCAGGAGGACGTCTCCGGCCTGCCGATCTTGGAATTCGACCGCCGGGAAGTAAACCTGGGGGACGTCCCCCACGGCGAAACCCGGGAGTTCTCCGTCACCTTCACCAATAATGGCCCCGCCCCCGCCAAGGTCATGCTGATTCAGGCCTGCGAATGCACGACCATCGAGCACAACAACTCCAAGGTCTACCAGCCCGGTGAAAGCGGTACCCTGGAGGTCCGCTTCGACAGCACCGAAAAGGAAGAAGACGAGACGATCACGATCGATGTCTTCCTCGAGCAGGACGACCACAAGGGCGTACCGATCCTGGAAATGGTAGAGTACACCTACCACCTCACCTATTAGCGCGCGCGGCTACTGAGGCATGTCACCCTGCATGTATTCCCACCCGGTACGGTAGGCCCCGACGCGCTCAGCGTAAGCCAGAAAACCGGCGAAAAAGGCATCTTGCCCTACGGTAGCGCTATCCCCGATAACAACGAGGTATTTACGCGCGCGAGTGAGCGCCACGTTCATCCGCCGATAATCCGCGAGAAAACCGATTTCCTGGCGGGGGTTCGATCGGACGAGGCTGACGTAAACCACGTCTCGCTCCCGCCCCTGAAACCCATCCACCGTATTGATGGTAATGGAAAAGTCGCGTAGCCGGGTCTCTTCTTCTATCAGTTCTTCCGCCCGCACTACCTGCTCGCGGTAGGGGCTGATGATGGCTACGCTGGGTAGTGGCTCGTCGATGGGTATGTTGCCGCGTAGATCGAGTAGGTGCTCGATAAGCAGGTGCACCTCGCCATCGTTATAGCGGCTCTTGAATTGCGGGTGTAGCTTTTCCTCGAAGCCGGTACCCGCCGTATCGATGAACACGACGGCTTCCGCCAGCGGTACGCTGGGCAGCGTCCGTTTGGCCACTAAGTCGGCGGCGCGGAGCCGGCCGTCGTAAAAGTATTCGTTACTGTAGCCCATGATGGGCTCGTTCATCCGGTACTGAATCTCCAACAACATACTCGTCAGCCCGGCTGCCCGGTTGGATTCTTCGGCGAGCCCCGCCCTGTCCGCAACGTCGGGTAAGATGCATTTTTCGAGCAGCGTGACACTGAACCCCTCTCGTTGCGCCTTCCTGCTCTTAACGGTCGGGGGCAGTTGAAACGGATCCCCCGCCAGGATCACCCGGTTGGCCTTACTGATCGGTATCCACGTCGCCGGTTCGAGTGCCTGCGCGGCTTCGTCGATGACGCAGGTATGGAAATCGTGGCCGGCGAGGATGGATGCGGCGGCCCCCACCAGCGTACAGACGATGACTTCCGCCGTATCCAATAGGTGGTTGAGCGTCCGATCCTCCAACTGCTTGGCCCATCCGTTCGCCCGGCCCGCGTCGCGAAACAGCAGCCCCTTTTGCCTCCCTTTGGCGCGTAATGCCTTCTTGCGCAGCGCGGCGGCCTCCCTGCGTAGCTTTTTGACTTGCTGGCTATCCGGGTGGTCGGCGATCTGCACGTCAAGCGTATGTTGCATCACGTCGTCTTCCACCCTGCTGATGTTTCCCGTGCGGACTACCCGGAGGCCGCCTTCGGCCAGGCGCAGCGTAACCAGGTCGGCGGCGGAGTTACTCGGCGTACAGAAGAGCACCCGGTGTTCCGTTTTTACCAGCTCCCGCACGGCGGCTACGAGCGTGGTGGTCTTACCCGTCCCGGGTGGGCCGTGGATCAGCCCGACGTGCTCGGCGCCCAGTACGTGCTCTACCGCGGCGCGTTGGCTGTCGTTGAGTGCGCTCAAGTGAGCACCGTCATCCAGCGGGGCGGGGCGGTAGGTAGCTTTTCGGGTGCCCATCAATACGTCCCGCAGTTCGGCCAGGCGGCCGTTTTCTACCGTCTCCAGGTGCTGAAGCGCACGGTCCATTTCAACGTAGGTGCGCTCGTCGAACATCAGGTCGACCCCCACCCCGCCGGCCTGTAGCCAGTCGGGCAGGTCCTCGCCGCCGAGCACGATCTTCATCCGGTTTTTCTTGACGTATTTGATGACGCCGGTGCGTTGCGTTCCGGTAGCAGCGTCGTTGGCGGTGAATAAATTGACGCTCGTCCCCGCACGGAATTGATGCGCCTCCTCCCCCTTCCCTGACGACGGTGACCACGGGCCGGCCGCCTACGCCGTAGCTGCTTTCCGTCACCTGTAGCGGGTACCAACTGTACCCTTTTTTCACGCGCTTGGCGAGCGGCAGGGCTTGAATGACCTCGAGGTGAAGCCGCCGCTCTTCGTCCCGTTCCAGCTGAACCAAATACCGCAAATGGGCCAGTTCCGCCCGTTGATTATCCGTCAAAAGTTATGGTCATTAGAGCGCTTCGCGTATTTTTTGCGAGGACGCAGGTGCAAGCGTTATTGGGGGAATAGCAAGGTTCCCGATCGCTACCAAAAGCCAAGGACCGAGGGGAAAGTTTATTACCCCTCCTAACGGGGCGGTTTCACCCGGGGGTATTCGCGTCCCGTAGTGATAAACGCAAACTATTAGTGGCACCGCGTTAGCTGTTAGACCACGTTAAAAACGTCAACACGTTACCCGATAGGTGGCCACGCTTTAAAACGGAATTGGTGTCCGAACACCAACGTCTAAAAAGCTTCTTTCCGGGTGAGTGGTGGGAACAGTAGCTGCTCTTTTCCAGTTAGTATAAGTACAACCGACTAATACACAAGTAAATCCGTTTTTGCGGGTTACTCTTCTCATTTTTTGTCGCCCACCGTATTCAACCAGAAACATGAAAATCGCGATTTTAGGAAACTACCCACCTAAGGCCTGTGGTATTGCCACGTTTACCAATTCTTTGGCCCGGGCTATACTTTCCAACCTCAATACGGATGAGATATCCGACTTCGCCGAAATTATTGCTATCGAAGACCCCGGCAGTCAGCACGATTACCCCAAAGAAGTGGGTTGCATCCTACCCCGTAACGAGCGGAGCGCCTACGTCAAGACGGCGGAATACCTCAACAACGGGGGCTTCGACCTGCTCATCGTACAGCACGAATACGGCATCTTCGGCGGTGATGACGGTTCTTACCTCTTGGATTTGGTGGACCGCCTCCGCATCCCGCTGATGATGACGTGCCACACCGTACTGCGCGCCCCCAGCGAAGGCCAGTGTCACGTACTTCGCCGCCTCTGCGTGCGTACCGACGTCGTTGTCGTGATGTCCGACATGGCGCGGCACTTCCTGATCGATATCTACAGTTGCCCTACCGACAAGATTCAGGTCATCCTGCACGGTGTGCCGGAGATCGATACGGCGGACCGGGAGGTCCTCCGCCAACGCTTCGATTGGAGCGACCGGCGCGTACTTTTCACCTTCGGGCTGCTGAGCAGAGGTAAGGGCATCGAAACGGTCATTCGCGCCCTACCCGCGGTCGTGGAACAACACCCTAATACACTCTACGTAGTGCTTGGCGAAACGCACCCGAACGTCGTCCGGGATTGCGGTGAGGAATACCGCGAATGGCTACACGAACTCGCCGAAGAACTGGGTGTTGGCGATAATTTACTGATGATCAGCAAGTTCGCAAGTGAACAGTACCTATTCGAATGCCTCAAGGCTGCCGATATCTACGTCATCCCCTACCCCAACGAAGCACAAATCACGAGCGGCACGCTGGCGTATGCGGTAGGCGCGGGGTCCGCAGTAGTGAGCACCCCCTTCTGGCACGCCAGCGAGATCCTCGATGAAGGGCGCGGTCACTTCTTCCCCTTCCATGATTCTGACGTGTTGTCGGAACGGTTACTCACCTTGCTGGGTGACAATCAGTTACTACAGCGCACGAAATACTTGGCCGGCGAATACGGCGCGGATACTTTCTGGCCCGAGATCGGTGAGGAATACGTCAAAGCATTCGCCGACGCGCGCATCACCCACGAATCTCGCCTCACCGTGAACGCCCTGACGGCAAACAGGCCGGTAGCCACCGCGGCGGTTGGCGTCAACGCCCCCCTACCCCAACTGAACCTTCAGCACCTTTACCGGATGACGGACGACTGCGGGTTGATCCAGCACGCCAAATACGCCACGCCGAACCGATTCGAGGGCTACTGCCTGGACGATAACGGCCGTGGCCTCCTCTTCAGTTGTATGGCACTTGAAAGCCAGGGCACCAGCCGGGCGGACCGCCAGCAACTGATCAAACTCAGTGAAATCTACCTGGGCTACATCTACCACGCACAGCATAAGGATGGATCTTTTCGCAACTTCATGTCTTATGGTCGCGAGTGGCTCGAAGAGCAGGGAAGCGAGGATAGCTACGGCCGCGCGCTCTGGGGGCTGGCAAAATGCATCACCAGCCCGCCGCGGCAGGACCTCGCCGACCTGGCGCAGGAATGCTTCATACGCGCCATCGGCCACCTCGATCAAAAGAGCAGCCCGCGCACGTTAGCTTACGGCATCATCGCGCTGAGTGACTACTTAGCCGACTGCGACGACGAAAACCTGAGGAACCTCCTGGACCGTAGCGTTAACCGCCTCTTAGATCATTACCGCGATAGCCGCCGCGAGGGGTGGGATTGGTTCGAAAGCTACCTGACCTACGATAACGCCTTGCTGCCCCTGGCGCTGTACCGTTCCCTGCGTATACTGCCCAAAGATCACGTTCAATCCATCGCCGAAGCGTCATCCGCCTTCATCAGTCGACGTACGCTGCTGGGGGGCATCCCCCGGCCGGTCGGTTGCCACGACGTTTGTAACCGGGGTGAAGAGCCGAGCGTCTTCGATCAGCAGCCGCTCGAGCTTATGGCCGACGTCCTGCTCTACCTGGAGGCATACGACCAGAGCCGCCGCCCGGTTGAGGCCGCCAGGGCGCGGGTAGCCTACAGCTGGTTCTACGGTAACAATGATTTGGCCGCGCAGATGATCGACCCCGCTACCGGTGGGTGCTACGATGGCCTAACCGCCTTTGGAGCCAACAAAAACCAGGGTGCGGAAAGTCTGCTGGCGTACCTCATCTGTACGGTTGCCATCCAACAGTTACCAAACCGCAATCTAGGCGGCACCCCCAATAAACAAAAGACGCTAAAAACGATGCTAAACGGCTTCGCCCCCCGCGTGGGTAGAGCAGCGGGATAGTGTATCAACCCATTCGTACCAACTTCCCAAAGGCCTGATCTCCGTCACGGCCTTACGGCAATACGACAGTGGGTTCCTACCCGAGGGCTGGCAGAACCTGGATGAGAACCATCCTTTCCTCCGGTAACCGGGTCGGGGTAACTTTTTAACGCGAATGGGAGCGAAGCCGAGTGCTTTGTTCCCATTTCTGCGTTATAACGAACCCGAGGTCGGATAGGCCCGATTACATAAGCAAAGTATGTACCTTCCGACTTATGCAAGTAGCCGTAGATAGAAAAGATTTACGCCTGTATGGCGATTCCACCCGGGTTATCGGTCGATTCTTCTGGGCGGGCTCTCACCGAGCGAAAGAATTGATCGATCGCGTACTGGGCCTTACCGACGAGCAGGTCCACGACCAGCTGATGAAAACCCTGAGGGGGTTCGCCGGCCGCCACCGTAACATCAACGAGATCTTCCGCCGTCACCTCGATGCCGCCCTCTCCCGCGTACCGGATAAACAGGAGGCCGTACACGGGGCCAGCGAAGAGAAGCGAGCTTTGATCGGTGCCTTTTTTACCCACGAATACAGCATCGAATCCGCCGCCTTCTTTAACCCAAGCATCGTACCGGGCGCGCGATCAGACGGACCTTCAGGAAGGCGAGCTGCGATTGGTCATGAGTATGCGCGCGGTTGGGGAAGGCCACATCTCGAGCGTAGTTTTTCGCAACATCATTCTGGACCGCAATAACAACCCCCGGGCGGAGCCGGTGAGCCGCTTCGTCGGCCTGGCCAAGAATATTCAGTATTGCACCTACGAAAAGCACGATTTCGCCGACCGCACCCGCAAAGACTCCGACGTAGGGGAAAGTATGCTCCAGCAGTTAGTTGGGGACCTTCCGGAAAACTTCAATCACCGCGAGCTATACGAGCATTACTGGCAACTCTGGAAGGGTTTCGAGGAAGACAGCTCCGAGCGGGACGAACTCAACTCCCTGATGACCGTGGCCAATGCCTACTACGAGATTCAGTTTAGCCTAGATACCGACCTGAGCGAACGCGTCCTTTACCCGATGATCGATTTCGAGATGCGGGGCATGGAAGACGCCCGCTTCACCGCTTTCCGGCAGGATGACGATACCATCAGTTATTACGGCACTTACACGGCTTACAATGGCAAACAGATCCGCCCCATGCTGATCGAGACGGTGGATTTTTACGACTTCACCATCCGCCCCGTATACGGGGAAGCCGCCGTCAACAAGAACCACGCCATCTTCCCCCGCAAGATCAATGGTAAATACTACGCGCTTTGCCGCATCGACGGTATTAACAACTACATCATCAGCAGCGATAAGCTCCAGGTGTGGGATGATGCCATGCTGCTGGCCGAACCAGCCTTCGAGTGGCAGCTCTACCAGATCGGCAACTGTGGGGTCCCCCATCGAAACGGAGTTCGGGTGGCTGGTCATCACCCACGGCGTCGGGCCCATGCGCCGCTACTGCCCTCGGAGCCATGCTCCTCGACCTGAACGATCCGACCAAGGTACTTAAGCGCCTCGAAGAGCCCTTACTATCCCCCCCAGGAAGATGAGAGGGAAGGCTACGTACCGAATGTCGTGTACAGCTGTGGCAGCCTCGTCCACAACGGTGAGGTAGTCATCCCCTATGGCATCTCCGACGAGGGCCGCTCGCTTCGCTACCGTTTCCTTGGAGTCCCTTATTAATTCTATGGTCGACGTATCGGCAATTGCATCCCCCAGCAGAGTTCTCAACGGGCAAAACCAAGCCTAAGCTTACGCCCCCACACGAGCACCTGACCGCCCGTACACGCAAAGCCACAGTAACAGCGTAGTGTAGGAAAGTGCCTGTGCGCCCGCGTACCAGACGCGC